>JAFXOX010000031.1 GCA_017528345.1 Desulfovibrio sp. | reverse complement strand
TCTTGAGCGTGAGCTGAACAAATGGATCAGCCAGTATGTGACGGAGATGGACAATCCCGATCCCACAACGCGCAGCAAGCGTCCTTTGCGCATGGCGCAGATCACGGTGAACGACGTTGAGGGCGATCCCGGCTGGTATTCTGTGTCGCTTCTGGCTCGGCCCCACTTCAAGTACATGGGGGCAAGCTTTACCCTCTCCCTTGTGGGCAAACTCGATAAACAATAAGCTTTGTTGGAGCATGGTCGTGCAGGGATCTGTACGGCAGAAGACCATATTAACTATCTGGAGGATATCATGGCATTAACTGCGTACATGGCTGTGAAAGGGAAGAATCAGGGTGATATCAAGGGCAGCTGCCCTCAGGGTGGTGATAAGAAAGACAAGATTCTTGTCTACGGCTCCGAGCATTTTGTGGAGATCCCCAAGGACACGCATACCGGCCTGCCCACAGGTCAGCGCATTCATCATCCCTACACCATCACGAAAGCCGTGGATGTGGCTTCTCCTAAACTCTATAAAGCCTGCTGCACCGGTGAGCAGTGCGATGTGACGCTGGATTTCTACCGCATCAAGGAAGACGGCACTGAGGAGAAATACTATACCGTGAAGATGGAGCAGGCCATTGTGGTGCAGATGAAACACAAAACGCCACTGACCTTTTTACCTGACAATAAACCCTACCAGGATATGGAAGAGGTCTCCTTCACCTATTCCAAAATCACCTGGACCTATAATGACGGCAATATCGAATACGTAGATAACTGGAAAGCCTAGACTTACGAAGAGATGTGGCGTCCTGGCTCAGGCCGGGACGCCATTGTTTGCCCATGGAGGCTTGAGATGACCGGAGTCGATTTGAAAGCGCTGCTGGACAAATGCAATGGCTTTGCGACGCAGGCTCTGACCACAGCTGCCGGACAGGCTGTGACGCGCACGCATTACGAGGTGACCATAGAGCATTTTCTCCTGGCCTGCCTTGGCGATGCGAGAAGCGATATCCCACTTGCGCTGGAACGTTTTGGCATTGATCTTTCCAAAGTGACGCGTCTTCTGGATGCCACACTGGATGATTTTCGCTCGGGGAATTCCGGTCGTCCGGTCTTTTCGCCGCTGCTCATTGAGCTTTTGGAGAATGCCTGGTTGATCGCCTCTGTGGATCTTGGCCTTTCCCAGATTCGTTCAGGTGCTGTTCTGTTAGCCTTCTTGCGTAAACCGGCCATCTATGCCCAGGGAAGCTATGCGGATGTCTTTGCCAGTGTCAGTCGTGATGATCTTTTGCGCGACTTTGCAAGCCTTGTGCAGGCTTCTGAGGAAAAATGTGCCGTTGCCCAGGCGACATCTGCCACAGAGAGTTCGCTCGCTTCCGTAGGGGGGGGAGGCGAGAGCTTCATTGCCAAATTCTGTGAAGATTTCACGGCCAAGGCCAGGGATGGCAAGATCGACCCGGTCTTTGGACGTGATGAGGAAATCCGACAGATGGTGGATATTTTGGCGCGCCGCCGCAAGAATAATCCCATCCTTGTCGGTGAGCCGGGTGTTGGCAAAACAGCCGTGCTTGAAGGGCTTGCGCTGCGTATTGTGGAAGGGGATGTGCCTGATGTCTTATCCGGTGTCACATTGCTTTCCCTAGATATGGGCCTTTTGGAGGCCGGTGCCGGCATGAAGGGGGAATTTGAGCGCCGTTTGAAAGGGGTGCTTGACGAAATCAAGGCGAGCCCTGCCCCCATTATCCTTTTCATCGACGAAGCACATATGCTGGTCGGAGCCGGGGGGGCTGCCGGGGGCTCTGATGCGGCCAATCTTATGAAGCCAGCCCTTGCCAGAGGCGAGATCCGCACCTGCGCTGCCACCACCTGGAAAGAGTATAAGAAGTATTTTGAAAAGGATCCGGCCCTGGCCCGCCGTTTTCAGCTCGTTGCCCTTGACGAGCCTTCCGTGGAAACAGCAGCGCTCATTTTGCGGGGCATTCGTGCTAGCTACGAAAAAGCCCATAAGGTCCTCATTCGCGACGACGCCATTGACGCCTGCGCAAATCTCGCTCACCGTTATATTACGGGGCGTTTTTTGCCGGATAAGGCCATTGACCTTCTGGATACGGCCTGCGCCCGTGTCAAGGTCAGCCTTTCGGCAAAACCGGCCAGTCTTGAAGACAAAGAGCGTGCCATGCAGGCCTTGGAGCGTGAACTGCGTGGGCTTGAGCGCGATCAGGCCAATGCTCTTCCTGTTGACAGTGAACGTATGGCCCAACTCACCGAAACCATTGCAAGCCTGAAGGAAGAGGCGCAAAGCCTGCATGCGGCCTGGCAGACCGAGCGAGAGGCAGCTCTTGATCTCATAGCCAAGCGCGAGCAGATGTTTGCGTGTCACAATCTTTCTGATGCTACCCTTTCTGAGGAAGCCGATGCGATGGCCTCTGCTGATCCTGCCGCCTGTGAAGCCGCCTTTACCGAGGCTCGGGCCCATCTTGAGCGTGTGCGGGAAAACGGCAGCCTTGTCCATATCGAGGTGACGGCCGATGTCGTGGCCCAGGTTGTGGCTGACTGGACAGGGATTCCGGTTGGCCGCATGGCGCAGGAGCAGGCGGCGGTTGTCAAGGACCTGGATCGTCTGCTTGCACGGCGTGTGCAGGGCCAATCCATGGCGCTTGCGGCCATTAGCCGGGGCATTCAGGAGGCCAGTGCCGGTTTGCGGGCACCGGATCAACCTCTTGGGGTCTTTTTGCTTGTGGGTCCATCGGGAGTTGGCAAGACGGAGACCGGCCTGGCACTGGCTGATCTGCTCTTTGGTGATGAAAGCTCTGTTGTGACTATCAATATGAGCGAATTTCAGGAAAAACACACGGTTTCGCGTCTTATTGGTTCGCCTCCGGGCTATGTTGGCTATGGGGAAGGCGGTATGCTCACGGAGGCTGTGCGCAGAAGGCCCTATACGGTAGTCCTGCTCGATGAGGCGGAAAAAGCCCACATTGACGTGCTCAATCTCTTCTATCAGGTCTTTGACAAGGGCATTTTGACCGATGGTGAGGGCAAGGAAGTGAGTTTTAAAAACACCATTATCATGCTCACCTCCAATCTTGCTTCCGACATTATTCAGGAAATGACAGCGGGCGAGGCAGAGGTCGACATGGGTACTGTCCTCAATGTCATCCGCCCGGTACTTTCCGAGCATTTTCGGCCGGCTCTTCTCGCGCGCATGACCATTGTGCCCTACAGAAGTCTTGAAGCGTCGGCCATGGGGCAGATTACCGAGCTCAAGCTGCAGGGGCTTGCCCGCAGACTCAAGGAAAACAAGGGGATGGAGCTCTCCTGGAGCCGTGACGTCATTGATCAGATTGTGGCCCGCTGCACGGAAACCGAAACCGGTGCCCGCAATATTCAGTACATCCTCTCAGGATCTGTCCTGCCAAGTCTTGCCCACAGTATCCTTGAGCATATGTCAGACAATGCCATGCCCTCTTCTGTCACACTTGCTGTTGGTGAAGACGGCATGTTTACCACGCATGTTGCCTAGGAGTTCGTCATGGCCGGAAAAAAACGTGTTTTGCTGAGCCTGCTTGAGGAAAATCAGGGTTTAGCACAGGTCCTGGGTCAGGAGCTTAGCCGCTCAGGCCTCGATGTTCAGGCTCATTTCTGGGACGCTACGCCTGAGGCCATGACCTTTGGGAGTGTTGCCAGGGAACTTGTCAACTGTCAGGCCTGGGTGATTGCCGGCAGCGACTTCACACAACGTGAGCTGCGCATCAGTCTTGCACTGACAGCTCTTGCCGTTCAGGCGGAGTGTGGAGCGGGCTTTCCTATACTCATTTCACCGGCAGGATCTGCCCCCAATCCTTCAGAGCTTCCCACACCCCTGCAGGATGCGGAAATGGTCAAAAACGGCCTTGGTGCCAAGGCAGCTGTGCGGGCCAATACGGTTCTCCCGCACAAGCTGAACTATCGGCTGAAGCCGCATGCTTTGGGTAAACTCGGTCTTTGGTTTGAGCTTGGGCCCGTGGATGATGTCTGGCAGGGCGCCTTTTTCGCTTCGGGAGCTCTCGGCAGTGATCAGGGCGTGCCCACAGCCCACGGGGTGGGCATGGCCGGCACCATTCCGGAAAAATGTACATTGCATTATCCGATTCAGGGTGTGAAGTGTGAGGCGCGCGGTATTGCCTTGGAGGGCTGGGGCGTGAAAAATGAGCTGAAAGCGTGCGTTTCCTACTATGTGCGTGTGAGTGGTCTTCCGGATTGTCTTTCCTTTGGCCCCTTTCCCGACACAGATGAGGCCGAGCTCTATACTCTGAGTCTGAACTAGACCGCGTTTTTTGCCTGTTTTTTCCCCCACACGATTTCTCCCCCACAAGAGCTTGCGAGACACTGCCTGCAAGCTTTCCCGATTTTGGAGACCCTGCCATGGCTGACAGCCGTTATACGGAATTATTCCGCTTTATCTCCAATGGCTTGCCTGAGGACACATTTCATGTGCTGCGCTTTCACGGTACTGAGGGCTTGAACTGCCTTTTCAGTTTTACCCTTGAGCTTGTGAGTACAAGCAGCATAGACTTTAGCAAGGTGCTTGGGGCCTCAGCAGCCTTCAGTATTCATCGCAAAGATGCGCCGGATGCTGTCTTCAGGGGCTTTCCCACGCGTATAGAGCAGGGCGGCCATTATAATGGCTATACGTATTATACGGTAGAACTGCGTCCGGCCTTCTGGAAGCTGACACAGCTTTGTCAAAGCGCTATTTTCCTTGGCAAGTCCCTCCAGGAAGTGACAGCCGAGCTGCTGCAAAGTCAGAAATTCTTCACCTTTGCCCATGAGTTTCGGCTGATGCGCAGGGATTATCCCAAGCCGGAATTTGCCATGCAGTACGGAGAAAGCGTCTACGACTATATTCTCTGGCGCCTGGAGGAGCAGGGGGCCTATTTTTATTTTGCCCCCGACGGGGACAAAATCATTTTTGCCGATGCGCCGCAGTCGCACGAAACGGCCAAAGCTCGTGTCGTCTATTCGCCGGCAACAGGTCTCGAAGGCGAAAAGCGTGATGAGGTGATCACTTCCTTTACGCTTTCTCAGACACCACTTCCTAGGCGTGTCATTGTGCGCAGCTATGACTGGAAAAAACCGACCAGGCCTGTGGTTGGTATGGCCAATGTCTCGAAACAGGGTCTTGGCGATGTCTATCTGGCCGATGAACATGTGGCAAGTGACGCTGAAGCCACACGCATTGCCAAAATCCGCGCCGAAGAGCTCATTTGTCGCAGCCGTATCTATACAGGGGCAGGGGCTGTGCCTGTGCTGCGGCCAGGTGTCGTCTTTCGTCTTGAGCAACACTACAGTGACGCCTTCAATCGTGAGTATATGGTCACCGAGATCACCCACGAGGGCAGTCAGGAGGCCTTTATCAATCTGGGGCTTGGCATTTCCCTGCACGATGTCAAGGACCATCTCTTCTACCGGAACAGTTTCACCTGTATTCCCTCAGATATTCCCTACAGACCAGCCCGTAAGGCTCCGCGCGCCCGTATTTCCGGCGTGATCAGGGCCTTTGTGGACGGGGCCGGGAGCGGTGCGCGCGCAGAACTTGATGAATATGGACGCTATAAACTGCTTTTTCCCTTTGACATTTCCGGGCGCAGTCGTGGCAATGCCTCCTGCTGGGTGCGTATGGCAGGCCAGCAGGTGGGCAAAGATAACGGTATAAGCTTTCCGCTTCTGCCGGGCGCGGAAGTGACGGTGGCCTTTGTGGATGGCAATCCGGACAGACCTGTGATTACCGGAGCGCTCCCCAATGGTGAAACAGGGGCGATCACAGGCTCTGGTAACGCCAATATCAGTGGTATACGCAGTCCGGGCGGTAATCAGATCACCATCAATGATACCGATACCCATCAGGGTATCTCCCTGCAGACGCCCTCAGGTCTGGGGCTGACCATGACCGCGGGCTCCCTGGGCTCCACCACTGAGCATAAGGATTTAGGCGTTGGCATCACCTCCATTGCCGGCACCGAAGTTGCCAATATGGCCAAAACGCTTGTCACAGGCTGCAAGGTGCAGTCGGCAGCTTCCATGCAAATGACCATTGTGCTTTCTGCCCTGACATCGGCTTTGCAAAACGGCATTGCAGGTGTCTTTGATTCGCTTGCGACCAAAGCCGCCAAGGACAATAAGCAGTCAAAGTCCGAAGCCTATAAATGGGCAAGCGATGTCACCAAAACGGCCGGTCTGACGCTGACCAATCTCCTTGCCACGGTACGTACCTGGATGGCTCCGACCAACCATTACGGTGCGGCTCTGTCAGGCGGTGAGAATAAGTCCGCATCAATGCTGCAGATCTGGCCTGGTACAGGCAAGATGATTGCGTTGATTCTCACCTGGCTTGTGGGTCGTGCTGCCCAGTTTACCGCAGAAACGGTTGATTCTGTGAAGGAATCTGTGGATGCCAAGTCTGAGGCCGAGACCAAGATGAATGATGATCTTGAGAAGGCAGGAGCTACGAAGCCAACAGATGATGATTCGCGCAAAGCAGCCTACACAAAGACAACCAAACAGCTGGCCAAGGACATTGCCGATGCCTTGGAGACTGGCGATGCCGCGAAAGCTGCCCAAAAACAGGCCCAACTGACAAACCTTCAGAAAGACTACGATGTCCTCTACAATGAGGACAGCGCTTCGTACTATAAGTATGCCAAAGCCGAAACGCAGCGCAAGGCCATGGTTTCAGCTGCCAAGGATATTCTGCCTGAGGTCACGGCCATTGTGACTCAACTCTGTTTTCTTGGCGGCCAGGAGAAGGAGCATGGCGGCGTTGGTCTTGCCTCGCCGGACAAGAATATCAATCTCAACGCCATGGGGACAACGTCACTGCATTCACAGACGGGCATCTACCTGGATACCAAGACAGAACTTGAAGCTGCCGGCACCTGGGGCATTTCCCAGAAGAAGAACTATCTCAATGAGGCTGGTATTGCCTCCTGGTCATTGCCGAGGGGAGGGAGCGTTCCCCGTGATTCGAAATTCGTCTCCGTGCACACGCATGTCTTGCACCATGAAGCTAGCCACATTCTCGAAAAAGCGTCCATCTCGCATAAACGCGCCAATCTCCATTACCTTGAGACTCTGGACGGCACGGGAAAATTTACGCTTTACAAGGATGCCTGCGTGCTCAGCACAGGCGATGATGGCGTCATTGAGCTGCGGGCGGGAAATCCCACAGCAAAAAATGCCCTTTTGCGTATGTCCAAGGACAAGGTGTCTCTTGAGAAAGGGGATGTGCATCTCATGGCTCTTGAGGATGATACCTTTGCCCTCAAGGTCAAGGACAATCTCTTCACGATAGCCAAGGACGGAACCATAGGTGTCAAAAGCAGCAAGGGCGCAAAGCTCGATCTTACGGACGATATTATCCTCACCCCCAAAAGTAAAACCCAAATCGGTAAGGTCACAATTGAGGACTCAGAGATCTCGGCATCAGTCCTCAATCTCAACGGAGGCGCCATCAAAATTACAGGAGGAGCGGTGGCTGCCCTGCAGAGCACCATAGCGCAAGCTGCAAGGCAGGTTGCCCAAGCCATGCAGCAGCAGTCGCAGCAAATTGATCAGCTCGAAAAGAAGCTTGAAAAACTGTCTGATGCCGATATCAAGGCCGATGACAGCAAAAGCAAAGCCGTCGCGCTGAAGCAGAAAGCGTCCAATGCTCTTGTTAGGGCCAAACTCAAGGTTTTTGGAGAAATCTAGGAGTGTGGCAATGGCCATGAACACAGACGCAATTCCTGAGATACTAAGCTTGAGCTCCCAGCCTTTGGACTGGCAGGGCAATCTCTATCAGGCCATGACCTTTGGTCTTGGTTTTGATCTGCTTTCAGGAAAACCTGTTGCGCCTGAGATGGCCTGGGCAAGTGCCATGAAGGCTCTGCCTCAGGGAAGTGTCATGGATATGGGGGTACCCAAGCAGGAGGCTGAATGGCTTTTGGCAGGTCATGCCTGTGTGCCTTTGGGCAGCGAAAATCGGAAGCTTGTGGTTGATATGCAGGTTGGCACAAGCGCGCGCAGGCTTCTTGTTGAGGTACCGGAGGCGATGGCATCTCTGCCGCTTTCCTGGGATAAGACCTGGGGGTCTGCTGAGGAAAATCCTCATGGTCGAGCCGTGACCCAGGTTGAGCGAGCACCTGTGACCGATGCCGCAAGCCCCTTTGGCACTCCGGCCTGTCCCGGGCCGCGCGGGGACTGGCCCTGCCGCATGCGTGCGATGGGCACCTACGACCAAACGTGGCTTTTGACACGCTGGCCAGGGGCCCCTGATGATTTTTCCTTCGCGTTGTATAATCTCTCGCAGCCCTGTCAGCGCTTGGCTTCCGGGATCCACGGAGGAGAGCGCTATCTTTTGACAAGTCTCCATCCCCGTGAAGAGCGCATTGCAGGGTGTCTTCCGCGCACAGATCTTGCGCTTTTTGTGCAACGCAAAGGTCAGTGGCTTACCCATGCCGTCAACCCCGATACGCTTTGGTTTTTCCCCAATCAGCTTACAGGCTTGATTCTCTGGCATGCGTTGGTAGCGTGTTGTGATGAGAGCGGCTCGGATATTGAGGCTGTGCGTGTGGAGCTTCCGGAAGACCATCTTGCCACACAGTCTTCAGAAGCAGTGGCCGATTCAGAAGAAGAGAGCGAGCAGGAGGCTGTGCCACTGCTTGTGCCTGTGGAAACAGGTGCCATAGCTGGCGAGGAGCGTTTGGAAGAGATGGGGGCGGCCGCAGCTGCCGATGATTCTTTAGCCGAAGAACTTGGCGACTTGGCCCAGGCAACTACGCTTCCTCCCACAGATTTTCAGGGGGGCTTCTCTAAAACCCTGCAGGAGAATGTGCCTGAGATCAATCAGGCGCTTGTTGAGGCAGGATTTGCGCCGCTCACAGAGGCGCAGCTTGCGGAGACGAGACAGCGGCTGAACGTGATGGCAGAGGAGTTCTCGGCGTTTGAGCAAAAAATGACGGAGAAAAGCCCAGAGCTCAATGACGTCTTGCGCAGGTCAGGCGTCAGTGAGGCGCAGATCAAAAACGTCAATGCCGCCATAGACCTTCCCCTGCCGGATCCTGCCCTTTGTCGCACGCCAGAAGAGTGGCCAGCCATGGTTGAAAGCTATCTGAGCTCTTTTGCGGCGCTTGTCAGGCCGAGTCCCTCTGTTTTGGAAGGCATGCGTGCCAGTTTTCTCCTCAATGGCCCGGAATCTACCTCGCTTTTGGAAAATATGCAGAAAGCTATGCCAACGCCTGCGCAAAGTCTTGTCAATGCGGGCTTACGTCCGGATCAGGCGACGAAGTTTTTGGAGGTTTTGGAGAACGAAATGCCGGCAGATCCTTCCGGTATGGAAGCCTTTGCGGCCAAACTTGAGCAGGCGGCTGGCTTTCCTGCAGGGTCTGTGCGCGAACCCATGGCCAAGATGCAAGCCGCGCTGAAAGGGGTGAGCGTCGAGATTCCGGAACTTCGCCCAGAAGCGGCGCCCGAAGCAGAGCCTGAGCCGGAAAGTGCTGAGCCTGAGCAAGCTTCCGAGGAGGAAGCGCCCACGGAGGAGACTCCATCTACGCTGAGAGAGCAGGTGCTTGTCTGGCTTGCAACAGGTGCAAGCTTAGCTTCGCGCAATCTCGCAGGCCTTGATCTCTCAGGCCTTGATCTTTCAGGGCAGGACTTGCAGCACACCGATTTGCAGGGATGCATCCTGCGCGAGACGCGTTTTGACGGCGCTTGCCTCGCCTACGCCAATGTCGAGGGGGCTGATCTCTCCTCTGCCTCCTTTGTGGAATGTGATCTCTCTTTTGCCAATATGAGCCATGCCAAAGCCACGGAGGCTGATTTTACCCGCGCAAAGCTTAAGGCAAGCCTTTGTGTGCAGCTTGAGGCTCAAGACTGCGACTTTAGCCAGGCAGAGCTTGATGCTGCCGACCTCACCCAGGCAAATTTCACAGATTCGCTTTTTCGGCAGGCACAGGGCGAAAATCTCAAAGCCGCTGGTGCTGTTTTTTCGCGTGCTCGCCTTGAATACTGCCTCTTTCCCCGCGCTGATTTTTCGCGTGCTGTGATGCAGGGATGCGATGTGCATGGCTGCAAGCTTCTGCAGGCAACCTTTACGGGGGCAACACTTGATGCCTCAACGTTTTGCGAGGGAAGTGATGTGGGCGGCGCTGACTTTGCGGGTACTTCCCTGCGCGGGGCGCAGTGGTCGCTTGTACAAGGCTATAAGGCCACATTTGCTGGCTGCCAGGCGCCGGAGGCGGCTTTCAGCGACAGCGATTTTACGGGAGCTATCTGGAAGGGGGCAGATCTCAGACAGGCCGATTTTTCCCGCTCGCGGCTCAATGGCGCTGACATGCGCGGCGTGAATCTTTATGAGGGATCCTTGCGGGAAGCGGCTCTTGAGGCGACCAACCTGGCTTTGAGCAATCTCTACGGCGTTGATCTCGCACGCATTCGCACCAATCCCGCCACCATCTTTGACGGCGCCGACTGCACAGCAACTATCCGAGCCGCTCGGGAGGCAGCAAGATCATGAGCACCTTTGATGACGTGCAGGAGCCTGTGCAGAGAGAAGAGGAGGAGACCTCCCTCACAGGTATCGACTTTTCCGGACAAAAGCTTGGCGCCTTGGACTTTGCGGGCAAAACCCTTACAGACTGCAACTTTTCCGGCTGTGACCTGGAAGGCAGCGACTTTACTGGGGCTTCTGTCACACGCTGTGACATGAGTTTGGCCCAACTCTCAGACTGCGTCTTTGATGAAGCGCATCTTACTGAGGTCACCTTGGCCAAGGCCAAGCTTTCCTTCGCCTCCTTTGTGCGGAGCCATCTTTCCCATGTTTCTTTGGCCTTTGCCAGTCTTGAGCAGGCGCTGCTGCAGGCCTGTGTGTTTGAAGATGTTTCCTGGCCTTCCGTCAGCCTTGTACAGGCAACACTTCTGGAGCTTTCCCATCTTCCGCCGTTTCTTGAGGCCGATCTCACCCAGACCCAATGTCTTGGCTGTGATCTGACAGGGCTTGAGATGAGCCGCTCTTCAGGCTCAGAGCTTTTTTTGCAAAACTGTGCAGGATGCGGCATGCTCTGGCAGGAGAGTACGCTTCCGCAATGTGTGGCCTGCAACGGGGATTTTTCAGGTTCACGCTTTCTCAACTGTAACCTTTCGCAGGCAGGCTTTAGCGCTTCCAAGCTCACCAATTGTGATTTTACAGGATCTGATCTTGCCTCTGCCTTTTTGGATGAAGCCGATCTCACGCTTGCGCATTTTGCGGGTGTGCGTCTTGTCATGGCCGATTTGCACGGGGCTGTGGCCAATGGGGCAGATTTTCGTGCCTGCGACCTCAGTATGGCTGATCTCTCACATCTTGCGGTTGACCATGCCTGTTTTGACCGGGCAAATCTTCATCTTGCCAATCTCCACGCTGTGGATCGATCGCGCGCCTCATTTGCCTCAGCCAATCTTTCAACTATTCGTGGCACAGATCCCGCAAGGCTTAAAGCCGAACAGTTCCGCATTCCACAAGGTCTCTAACGCCGGATGGCAAGATAGTCTTTTTACGCTACGCTTTTGTCCGCTTTGCAGAAGAAGGAGATAGTATGCTGCGCCCACAGCTTCAACAGCATCTGCACAATGCTCTCCACGCAGGCACAGTTCGATCAGTGGATGCTGACGTTGTGCTTATTGTTGGTCAAGCCGGTCTGGTCTCTGCCATGCGTGCCGAAAGCTGTCTTCTGGCCCCGCAGGTGCATGATACGGTCCTCTTTGTTTTGCTCGACGATGGCTCTGCCTGGGTGCTCTCTGTCCTGCGCCGAAATGGCGGCGAGGAGGCCTGCTTGCGTTTGCCAAAGAATACAAACCTTGAAACACACGCCTTACGGATCAAAACCGCTGAAACGGAGTTTGAGGCTGAGAGCTTGCGTCTTCAGGGGCAAGAGATCAGGCTCACAGGGCAGTCTGTGAGCCTCAGCGCGCGTTTTTTGGTGCTGAGTGGGCAGATTCTCATGCAAGGCTTTACGGTTGTGCGCAGCTTTGTGCGCAGCCTGATTGAGCGGGCTGTGCGGCGCAAAGCCGTCTATGAGAGTCTTGACGAGCGGGTACAGGGTCTGGCAAAGTTTGAAGCTGACCGTGTCCGTCAGAAGGTGGCAACAAGTTTTCGCCTGCGCGCCGAGCATGCCGATCTGCGTGCCAAAGAGCAGGTTGTGCTTGACGCTAAACACATTAAGGTTGGTTAGTCATGTTTGCGCTCACCCGCAAAGGAGGCGTCTGTACAAGTACCACTCCAGACGTCTGCAAGACGCCGTCGCCGGCAGGCACTGTGCCTATCCCCTATATTAATGTTTTTCAGTGCAGTATGGTTCCGCCCAATAAAGCCTGCTCCAAAGTCTTTATTGACGGATCTCCGGCCTTGCATGTGAAGAGCCAGACCACTATGTCCAATGGCGATGAGCCTGGTACGGCCGGAGGCGTGGTTTCCGGAAAATTCATCGGCAAGGGAGAGTTCATCAACGGCTCCTTCAAGGTCAAGCTAGAGGGCAAGGCCGCCGTTTCCCAGGGTGCGCCAACCAAGCACAATAACGGCAATACCATGGGCATGAACAGTCTCGCAGCACAAGCGAAGGTGGACATTGTATAAGCAGTTGCGAAGAAGCGTCATCACGGTGCTCGCCTTGTTTTTGATGGCCTGCGGCAAGCCCAGCCAGGCGCCTTTGCCACCGCCTCCGCAGCCGTCAGGTGATCCGGCCTCTGTGACCTGGAATCAGCAGACCGGCGGCATCAGTTATCGTATTGAGGCAGCCAGTGATCTCAACCACGAAGGCGATAAACCTTTGGGGCTGACAGTCTGCGTCTATCAATTGGACGATCCCACAACCTTTCAGGCCCTGGCCGCCACAGCGTCGGGCATTGACCAGCTTTTGAACTGCCAGCTTGAGCCGGCCAAAGCTCGTTCGAGCCGCTCCTTTCGCATTCAGCCTGGCAAATCCCAGAATGTCACATCCGACCGTGTGGAAAAGGCCCGCTATCTTGCCGTGGTTGCCGGCTATGAGCATCTCAAGCCGGAACTCTGTTCTGCCATTGTGCCCTTTCCCATCCACCATGAGACAAAAGGGCTGATCTTCAGAGATGATCTCTATACAGCAGCGCCCATGCGTGCGCTCATTCACCTTGGCGCCGATTCTGTGACCATTTCTGGTGTGGAGCGCGTTGAGCCCTAGAGGCAAAGATCTTGTGGCAACCCTGACGTGTCTTTTTGCGCTTTTTCATCGTTTTCCCCGATGTTTTCGGCCATTCTCTACGTTTTTGCGACCTCAAGGGAGTGTTTCCATGCAGATCCCAGGTCTGATTTTGGCCGCCATACTCGCTCTGTCTGGAAAGGCAGAAGCTTTTCCAAGCTGGCCTGAAGGTTCTGTTAGCTATGCGGCCTATCACAGCGAATGGGGGGAGCAGCTTGCGCCTGTCATGGCGCAGAGCATCCATCTTGAACTGACCCAGTCTCGTCTGAACGTCAGCCTGACCGGAAATATGCCCTCATTGATCTACACAGGGCCTGTGGATGTCAAAATCTTCCAGGAGATTTCAGATCTTCTGCGCTCCATGGACCCGGATTCCTGGCCTGGCGCAACCGGCGATGAGAATCGGGGTACGCGTCGTAAGGATCAGTGCGAATGGGAAGTGCTCCTTGCTGTCAAAGAGCCAAGATCACAGCGCAAGCGCGTCTACGGCTCTGACAAGGGGCGGGATACGCCTCGTCTGGCCTGTGAGGCCAGGTTGTGTACCTATTTCAAGGAACTTTTGCCCAAACTCTATGCGTCTGTGCCCAAGACGCTGCAGCATCTGACCTTGAACGACAGACCTGCAGGTGGCTATTGGTCTGTTGGCCTTGAGGAAGGGCGGGTACGCGTCTGTGTCATACGTCGTGGTGAGATCAACGTTGAGTTCTATACAGATCCTTCGCTTCTTAAGGATCTGCGGAGCTTACTTGATACCTATGGGGCTGAGGCCTGGCACGGCTCAGGTTATGGACGCTATGAGGCTGGAAAAATGCCGCTCTATTTTGAAGTGGCCTTCAGCACACGGCAACCTCTGCTGGTTATGGCTGACCAGGAGCATATGCCCAAGGGCTTTGCGGCCTTCACCGAGGCTTTGCGCGAAAAACTTGCTCCCCTTGCCAAGCGTTGGCAGGCGTGTTGCGCAATCCCTGCGTGGGGACTCAAAGAGTTCAGCTTTGCTGAAAACGGCATGCGCATGGAGCCTTCCTATAAGCTGTACCGGCGTCTTGATCGCGAAGGGGTGCGGGTGCATATCATGCGCACGTTGGGCGGAAGTGTGGAGGGCGATGTCCCCTTGAGTGAGGCTGAGGAAAAGGAGCTTGCCGATATCCTGCGTAGTCTTTCTGACTGGGATGGCTTCACGGGCAATGCCCGCAATGTGCTTGATGCAACGGGCTTTGGCTTGAACGTGGCGTTTGCCGACGGCAGAAGTATCAGTGCAAGCGGCTATGGCATGTTCCCCAAAGGCTACCGTGAAGGCAAAACCCGCTTTTTGGATTTTTTGGAAAAGCGTCTGCCAAAGTCGGAGAGATAGAGCTTGGGTTGTCTATGGTCCTTTCAGGCGTGCCAAAAAAGCCTCAGCATCCTGTTCTCAAGCAGACAAAAAAATTGCGTCGGTCAATGGTATTGCTGTGCGTACAGCAGTTGTGCTAGGGAAAGTGTATCTGTCGGTTGATCGCATATCGTAAGCATCGTGCAGCAATGGCTTCTGTGTTTACGCAATACCTCTGACCAAAGATGCAAGAACATATTCGAAAAGGACCGCATTGGGCGGCTTGTCAAACCTGGAGAAAAGAGATGAAAAAACTTGTTCTCACCCTTACGTTGCTTTTGGCCTCGTATGGGGTCTGTCAGGCTGGTGCACAGGATTTTACCCTGATTAATGAATCAGGACGACCTGTCTGCGACATTTATATTTCGCCTGACAATGCCCGTGACTGGCAGGAAGATCTGCTGGAAAACGACAAGTATTGCCTGGGACAGGGCGGAAAGGTCACCATCACCTTTGATCGCAGCTTCAAGGGCGTAAAACTGTGGGATCTGCGTGTGGTCGATGATAAGGGCAACGAAACCATTTATGAGGATTTCAACCTCATGAACATCTCCAATATCAAGCTGCGCAGAAACGGGACAGCTGAATACTGGTGATCCTGTTTGAGATACTTCATGAAGGCCAGGGAGAATGTTCTCTCTGGCCTTCTTTTTTTGGGGCAGTTCATACTACCGCTTTTTTTCCTGCAGGCACTTTGTCAGCTCTGCTTCTTTGTCAGCCATGGTACAAGCCAACAGCTTTTGCCAAGGTATGTGCTCAGTAGCTTCCTGCGTGCAGTAGCTGCTTTGCCAGCTGCTCCTCAAGCTTGCCGAGCTGCCGCACGTCGATGCGCCAGCAAACCTCCTGGATACAAGGCCATCTGGATCCCGTGCAGCGCATGGGTGTAGGGCATTGAGCGCAAGCCCCCCGGTCATTGAAGCTCCTTTTGCACGCTACCGGAACTTGCAATGACACCCAGCTATGAAGAAAGGGGGGGCAGTGCCCCTCCCTTCTTCTGCACACATATGAGCGCTTACCGTTTTTCTTCATGCTCTTGTATACTCATTCTAGAGTACATGAGCTTGCTCGAAAAATAATCACCCCTGTAGGTGATTGTCTACGACCTCATGCAAAGTATATCCTCACCTTATGAGTCGATTAGGCGGTTAATGTCCCAGCACAAAGACTGTCTAACAATGCGATTGTCACCGCTTATGTGCCAGTCGGGAGAGGCGGCGAGAGACGTCATCAAAGGGGCAAATGCCTCTTAGCCTTTTTGTCTAAAAGCAAGAGATTGCGAGTTCAGTAAGACTCAGATTCAGGCCCTTGAGGAAGAGATACGTCACAACGCCCAAGCGCTAGACATGTCATATCCTCTGATCGAGACAGCGAAAGCCAGCAATGTGAGGCCGTTAAACGCTCTAACGTCCGTTTGTTCACATATCAACAGCACGCCTGGAGATTGTCGAGCAGGCCTGTAGTCCTGAAACGGCGATCTGGCATAACAGCATTGCTTACCTGCAGGCGTGCAGGTGTAAAACGCCAGGGACACTTTTCTCATGCTGTACTGAGGGTAAATCCGTACAATAGCGTCCATCGCAAGGTGCATACAAGTTGACGGAAGGCTTCAGAGACCCCTTTGGCGTGTCTTTAGGCCTTGTCTGCGGGGCTGAGACTAAGCTCCCGGCGAAACGTCAAATCACACCTTCAAGGCGGGCTCAGAGAATGGAGGCACTTTGCCTCCGGAGATGTGTTCTGTGAACTTTTTTTGATGCTTGGCCAGAAAGAAATAAAGAGCCACAGTGCGATAGCACAGCGGCTCTTTGAGGAGTGAAGCGCTTATGATACTTCCCATGACCCAAACCAGGCATTACTGGTTTCTTGAGAAATGTCCCTCCTGCCATCGCAGAAACAGATCTTCTCTCACGCCTCAGCGTGTCTCACCCGTTTCAAGATGTGGGGCCGTTGCGCCTTATGGTCTTGTGTTACCGGTGGAAGACGGAAAATGTTGGTCATGAGAGAATTGGCAGATGATCTCCAAGGATCGTTAGCTTCATCCGCATAAACTCCATGAAGCACTCTTTTTTTGCCGCTTTGAGCGTTTTCTGGTGAATGTCGGCAAAGTCTTCAATGGCTTTATTTAATCACCAAAAGCATTGTCTGCGTGTTTCTCAGCACCCGTTCGGTATAGGAGCCAATGAGCATCTCCGAGATGCTGTCGCGTCCCGAGCTCACCATGATGATTAAATCCGTCTTTTCACGCTCAGCCACCTGGACAATGACAGCATCAGGCGCTCCGTGCTCGACCAGGTCCTTGTAGGAAATATTGAGGCTTGAAGCAAAATCATTGAGCTCTTTGAAGATATCAGAAGCATCCTTGCCTTCCTCGTCGGAGAGCTTTTTCCGATCTTCTCCCCCGATGATCTTGGGAACAGGCGGGAGAATATGCAGGAAGACGATTTCCTTGGGGTTGAGTTTACGGAGAACATCGAACGTCTTTTCGGAGCGTTCATTGGGGTCGGGACTGACGGGAATGAGTATTTTTTCAAACATGCTCTTGCACTCCATGTTGTTGCAGTTCGTGGTGAATTGACGACCAAGTGCAAATGTGACTCATCTTGGTGAAGGGAAAACCGAAAATAGAGGCGGAGGATTTTTGCTGGGCGATGTGAGTGGTCGCCGTAAACGCTTCCTCGTTTTTCTACAGAGTATCTATCATACACATCGTGGCTTTGAAAGTGCCGGATGAGCCCCTTTCCGGCGTTTTGACCTGGGTTGCAGCTTCTGTCCAATCATTGCCGCCAAAAATTTTGCTTGCCTGGTAGAGCGTGTCAGTCTTGAGGATCAATGTTCTGTATCACCGAAGTGCTTTCCATAGGTACGGCAGATAGAGCGCTGAGCATCGCTTTGTGTTCCATCTTGAACGGCATGCCTCGTGGCACAGAATGGACACGTATTTGGACTGTTGTCTTTATCATTATGAATGTACAGTGGCTGTATTTGTTATTTATAAAAAGTGATATATAAATGGATGGTTTTATGGCAAAGAACAGTAAAATAAAAGAATGTTTATTTATTTTTATATTTGTACTTATGTTTTTTCATTACAATATAGTTAATGCTAATAAATCAGTATTTATAAGTGGTTCATATTTAAATAATGATATTAGAGTATTTAATAATGAAATTGATTGGGATGATATTCCAGAACTAAAAAATGCACGTGATTTTGCTGTCTACTTGGACGAGTGCATAGAGGAAAGAATGAATATTATTCCTCTAAAATTCACTAATGGTTTTGGAATTAATCCAAATATTGGTGTACATTTTGGTCAGAAAATATTAACGATAAATGCATACAGATGGGACTATTGTATTGTATCGAGTGATAATAACTTACAAAAAGTTATATTTGTTGTGTATTATTACCCAGGACTAAGAATAGCTGATGCTTATGAATCTGGAGATACCTCACAACTGACAAATGATGAGAAAAGAGTATATTCAATAGTACTTCCTTTTATTGAGGAGCTTGAAAGCATTGAAAGTGATTTAGTTAAAGAGCAGCTTATCCACGATAAAATAATATCTTCAACTCGTTTTAAGTACATTTATTTTTCGCGAAATCAGCATACTTTACGTGATATATCTGCATTAGGTGTTTTTCTTAATCATTCTGGAAATTGTCAGGCTCATAGTGATGCATTTTATATGCTTGGAAGGATGGCCGGATTGGAAGTAGGGATAATGCGAGGATTTGCTTTTGGTGATACTCATATGTGGAATACTATAAAAATTGGTGAAAATGAATATTTTGTAGATCTAACTTTTAACAGAAATTCATTTAGTGATAATAATGGAAAATCATATACTACATATTATTATTTTAATGCTCCACGAGAGATCATGGATAAAACACACTCTTGGGATACAGCATTTGAAATTAATACACTACAAGATAGTATTGATAGTAACTATTTCTATTGTTCTCCTGAACATTTTAGTACGAAAAGACAATACTTTGGTATAACAGAAGAAAAGCCTAAAGATGCTATTGATAGTGTTGCAAATGGCGTAGCAAAATACGGGTGGAAATATTGGTATGCTATGGTTCCATATGATAAATATTATTCTAATATTAATAATGTTTTAAATTATTTTGGGAAAGCATTGACTCATTATAACTGGTATGGGAAATATTATATAAATATTAAAACGAGTAAAAATTTAAAATATATGTATTATACGTTTGTTATGAATAATTAGACGAATAAGTAGTTAATACGGGTAAGCACTAAGATTTGCCAGTGGTGCATGACTTTTATGATAAAACAACGTTTACTTTTCATACGCCATTAGTAGAAAAAATTAATTATATTCGTCGTGCAAAAATAATATCAAACTAAAGTAATCAATTTTATTGGAAAAAATGCACTATACATATGTGGAAGCTGA
Organism: Desulfovibrio sp.; assembly: GCA_017528345.1. Lineage (GTDB taxonomy): Bacteria > Desulfobacterota > Desulfovibrionia > Desulfovibrionales > Desulfovibrionaceae > Desulfovibrio. The sequence goes on along the minus strand of JAFXOX010000031.1, from coordinate 14,475 downwards.
AAAAACAAAATATGCTGCGGAAAGAATTTCTGATGACTACTGTTATTTTCTATATTATAGTTGGAATTGTTCTGGTGGTGGATATATAACCCTTGTAATCGCTGATTGGGAAAAGAAAGATACGCAATAATAGTCAAAATGCTATCATAAATTTGTAACAGAAAGCCCTCCGATTTTCGCGGAGGGCTTTCTGTGTGTCTGACCAGTCAGATTTTCCAAGCAGTTGGAAAAACAGTATGTCATTTTCAAGGCTGTTTGCGCATCTTTTTGTCGCTAAGAGAAGATTGGCGTCATTGCGCTAACAGCCTGAATCGTGTTTTTTCTAGAATTCGAGACCAAAGCGCACATTGCCATTGAGAGCTGATGAGGCTGTCCGGAAGGCCTCACCGCCAAGGCTGACTTCAGCAAAGAAGCCGCTTTTGTGCTTCAGCTGGACACTTCCCTGTAAGAGCAGGGCATCGCGTCCTGCAGGATCTGTTTCCGAGGAGAAGCTATGCCCACTGTAGGAGCGGAAAGACGCATCGGTACGCATGGTCCCTTCGGACAATTCATGCCGCCAGGCTGCCAGTCCTTCCAAAGAGAGACTTGAGCCATTGTCAAAGCTCTTTTCGAAGCTGACGTGGGCGCCCAGGGCGCTTTGCAGGGATTCATAGGTCATGGCATCGAGATTGAGACGTGTGGCTTTGCCGTCAGACTCGGAAATTTCCGGGCGATGCATGCAGGCATATTCAAACCAGACCAGGGGGCCTGCTCTGAGCACAGACTGCTCAAGGTCAAAGGTAAAGTCTTTGCCAAATCCCAGTAGCAGTGAGCCCACAGGCGATGTCCAACGGCTTTCATTGCGGCGCAGATACTCGCCGATGGCCACCGTGCGTTCCATGACGTTATTTTCAAGACCAATTCTGGTCTGGCCGGTCACATAGAAACCATCCCAGTTCTCCGGGGCAAAGAGGGCCTGTGCGCCGAAGAAGGCACTATTGCTCCAAATCTTGCCCTCGTGGTTGCCGTCGACAGTGGTATGTCTGCCGGCAAAACCAAGATGCAGGCCAAGGGTGAGACCGCTCTCATAGCTGAGATCGGCGCCGCCAAGGAAGCCGACGCCCTGGCTGTGCCAGCCGGCCTGATCATTGTGATCGCCCTGTGAGGAGGTCGAACCAAAAAATGAGGCCCAAGCTGTCCACTGGCCGCTTCTTGGAGCCCCCATGCCGCTTGCGGCAGAGGCATTGACGGTGCCAAGGGGCCTTTGGGCATAGCGCAGCATATGCTGCATGAGCATGCCGTTGAGTTCAGACTGCTGATTGAGCGAAGCTCGTGCCTGCACATCATAGGCTTCAGAGCCAAGGCGTGTGAGGGCTGAGCGAATGACAGAGGTGTCAGACCAGTCAAGATTGGCAAAAAGCGTTTGCATGTCCCCGCGGGCTTCATCGGCAACCCCCACAAGGGCCCGGCCAAGCTCGGCATCGCTGCTATTGGCCGCAAAGCGGCTGTAGGCATTGGCGGCACGACTGGCAGCGACACTTGCCTGGTCTGTGCGGGTGAGCGCAAAGGTGAGCGTTGGGGAGAGGACTTTGCCAAGGGCGAAAGACGTGAACCAGCCAGTTGTTGCCGCATCCACTGGCGAATCCGTCACATTGATGGTTTTGCCGCTCGCATAAAAGCCTTTTGCCGGCCTGAGGGCCCATGTGCCGGCCAGGTTCGCAGACTGAGCCGAGATTTTGGTGAGACTGCCGTCAGGGAAAAAGCTCGTTTCAAGGGTAGCGTCGCCTGTGTTCGTAAAGGTCGAGCTGACATTGGCCACAGCGCCTGCTTTGTCGTTTTTGCTCAGGGTAAGGTGGCCGTTATTTTCCAGCGAATAGACGTCAACGGTTCCCTGGACATCTAGTTTACCGCCGGCAACCTTCATATCAAGGCTTTGCTTGCCGCTGATATTACCGGCAAGGGTCATGGAAAAATCTTGAGCCACGCTTGTGGAGGCTGAGCCGTCGCTATTTGGTGTGTAGCCAAAGGTCAGATTGGTGTGCAGGTCGTTGGTATCGCCATTGTACTGGACAAGCGTACTTGTGGGATCCCAGAAGGAAAGAATATTGCCCTGCACGCGGGCACCCTTGAGAATATTGATATTCTGCACAAAGGCACTGCTATCGATGGCAATGGCGGCATCGGTGCCGGCAATCTTTCCGCTCACGTCAAACTGCTTCACGAGCGGCCCGTCAAGATTGTAGAGATAGCCGTTTTCATCACGATCCTGCGCAAACAGATCTTTGTTTTTGCCATTTTCCGTGAGAATATAGGATCCTCGGTATTCTGAGTGGTCGCCAATAAGATTGTGGCCAAAAGAAAAACGGGCGGCAACACCCATTTTTCCCTGCGCCAGGAGATTGCCCTGGCTGATGATCTGATGATTTTTGCCATAGGCCACAATGAGGCCTGAGCCGTTGAGGCCACTGCCAGAGACCGTGATATCCTTGTTCAGACGCAGAATATTGTCCGAACCGTCAACACGGATACCTGTTCCAGCCTCGCCGTCTGCCAGGAGGTCCTTGGCCTGGGTGACATCATTGTGTTTGCCATAGATATGCAGACCAACGCCCAGAGTTGCGGTATTGGCTTTGCCTTCAATGGAGGCATTGTCAGCACGGGCAAAGTAGCCATCGGTATTGACCACAACCTGATTGTCCCCAAAAATGGTCTTGCCAAAGAACTTTTTGCGGTCAATGGTGTAGCCTATGTCCTGCAGAAGGGCCAATTCTGCTTCCATGAAGGTATTATAGTTGCGGTATGACTGGTGGCTCATGAGCGAGCGTTCCAGCTCAAGGTGTGCCAGGTCGAGCACGGGTTCTTTTTGGCCCTTTTTGATCTCATAGCCATTGACAGGCATACCTGCGTCGCTACCCATGACCTCCTGCACATGCTTGCCGTGGAAAGTGACACCGCTTTGCGCATTTTTCCCCACGTACATGACGCCTGTACCAGCTTTACCAGGATCCGTTTGGGTAAAAGTTATATTCGGAACAAATTTTGTGCCGTACTTGTCCTGAAGATGCGAAGCAAAGACCGAAATTTGTTTGGTATTATTCTTTGAAGGATTGAAGGAGGTATCTGCTAAGGTGATCAAACCCAGAGCATGGCCGATCTCATGATAGATGCTTCCAATAAAGTCGTTATTGTAGGGTATTTGTGAATAGGGCAGGCCGTTTTTGCTGTCTTTGAGGAGGCCAATATCCATATAACCCGCATTTTTGTGATGAATTCCCTGGATGATCTCAGCCTGTACCTGAGACATCGTGATGGCATCTTGCTTATTGAGTTCATTGCTGCCACATTCAGCATTATCTTCGACGTTGTACGTTGAGACAGTGCATTGGACGGGCTGTGTATTTTTGGCGCCATCGGCAAAAATCTCGGCCCAGAGATTGCCTGCGCGAACCACATCCCGTTTTTGCGCCGAGCTCAGATTCCAGGTCGCGGGTTTATCGTCTTTTCGAAACTGCTCCCCTTTGTCGGCAAAGAGAAACTCCATAAAGGAATACCCATTTGGCGCTATGGAGGTCATTGTGGAGGAGGCCTGTGCCGAGCCTGTGTGCAAACAGCCTGCGGCAAGCAAAGCCATAACAAACGTGGATACACGGCGATGGAATCTTTTGTGTTTCATATATTCTCCAAATAGAACAGGCAAACCACTGAGAACTGTCGGCAAAATATGTTGCCTGGGTCATAGTGCCGATAACGAGGGGCTATTTGGAAACGGTTACTTTGCCCAATGGATCAACGCGTGTGACGAGATGGACGGGGAAAATTTCGTTGCCGCCAAAGCGCAGCTCACCTGTGAGGGAAAAGACCATTTGCAGTGGGGTTCCTGTGTCCGGGGTAAAGTGCACTTCAACATTTTTCAGGCGCGGCTCACAGCGTTCAATAAAAGCGGCAATTTCCGCCTCCACCCTGGGCATGTCCTCCTGGGAAAAGGCCAGACCGGCACTGGTGAAATCAGGAATGCCGAAATCCTCATCAATGACGGTGCTGCCCTTGCGGGTATTCAAAATCTTGCTCACATAGTCTGTGACGGAGTTGAGAACCTCCTCTGGTGACGGGGCAAGGCGCCGTTCAGGGTCTCTCTGCATCTGCCGAAGGCGTTGCAGAAAACGCAGGCCAGCCATGCTTACTGCTCCCTGGTAAAGATAACACGCAGACTCCGCAAGGTTGGGGCATATTCCACCCTGGCTGTCAGCGTGTCTGATGTATTGCGGGCGATGCCTGTGACACGCACCCATTCCCTGTGGTCAGCCATCTGCACACGCTTGAGCACACCTTTGTCCGGTCGTTTGTCAAAGAGCAATCCCTTGCCCCATGGGCCCATGAGATCAATGGCCAGAGAATCAATATTCACCGGATGAAATTGCCGATAGTTTCCCGGGGCATCTGGACAGGTAAAGCGCACTTCCACATCGCCATTGGCCAGTGTTGTGACCTGAGGTTTGGTCAGAGCGCCTTTGCCTGGTTTTTTGCCGCGTTGCAGGGGAACCCAGCTTGCCTCTGGCTTGGGCTTGGCTTCTTCCTTGGCCGCAACAGGGGCCGGGATAGGCATGGGTTGCGGTGCTACAACCACAGGGGGCAGTGCCTGCGGATTTTGGGGACTTGTAAAGAGAAAGGCAAAGAGGCTTCCCGAATTTTGGCTTTTGGTGTTCATGTGCAGCACACAACCCATGCCTAGCACCAGAACAAGCCAGATCAGCAGCAGCACGCGATAAAGAGAACGTTGTGAGCTCATGGGTCACCACACATAGGTCAGCCGGTCAGGCAGGGAAGGAGGCTCGTGGCCTTCCTTTTGCAGAACATTGGCCACATTGTCCGGCAAAATGCGCACGGTGACACTGTGTACACCGGCATTTTCCATTTTGTCGCTTACGTCAAAGTCCTCTTCGCCAAATTCACGCTCACCGTACTGAAAATCCTTCAGGAAATCTGTGAAGGTCTCATAGGTTTTTTTCAGCGTAAAGGACGGAAAGCTTATTTCGAGTGACGTTGGCCCACACTGTTTGACCGTATACTGGAATTTTTCCTCACGCGGATAATTGCGGTTGAGGAGCGTATAGGTCTTGTCCTGGCACTGCAGGGTGAGGGTGGTTGCGTCGACGCGTTCACGGGCATCCACATTGACGAGCGTTGGCTGTGAGCGCAGCTGCACATAATAGGTGTCCTCAGGCGGCTGAGCTGCGATCATTTCAGCCTGAGAGAGGACATGGAGTCCGTCTGTGGTGAAGGGAAACTCGATATTGCCCCACTTGGCGGGAGCCAGAATTTTGTCCCGTCGAATGAGGAAGGGCTTGAGACGCGTTGACACAAAAGTCTGCACAATACCTTTGTCGCCGAAAAGTCCCGTGACATTGTCCTGCCTGTAGAGGGCTGTGGCACTGCCAAGTACCTCGTTTTCCCAGGCCTCCTGTAGCACTTTGGCCGCCTGCACAGTGACGCCCTGGGCGATGAAATCGAGCATACCCGGCACGAGATTGAGCATGGGATTGGGACCATTGGCTTTGAAGGCCGTTTCAATCACCGCCAGCTGCTTTTGGGCGTTGGCGAAGAGATCTTCTGTGTCGCTGCCCTTTTTCTCCCCATTTTTCCCCGCTGTATCGGAACTCTGGATGGCCATAATGCTGCCGCCAAACCAGGATTTGGCCAACGTATAGGACTTTTCGGGACTTGCCACCACCTGCAGCAGGGCCAGTGTATCATCAAAATAGCGCTTGATGCTTTCGGCAACCTCAAACATCTGGCGTGCGTGTTTGGCGTCCTTGGTCTCGGCGCGCAACCTTTGCATGAGTTCAGGCGCCGATGTCACGAGCGACAGCAGGGCCCGGATGCGGCTTGTGGCATCATCGTTGTGCTCATAGCTTGCAATATCGACGAGCACATCCATCAGCTGACATTTGGCAAGCCAGAGGGGGGTGTCTTTGCCGGCATCCTTCAGCGGTACCAATTGATCGGCGAGCAGCTGCATGGCGCGATAATGCGGCATGTCGTCAATTTTGGAGATATCCGTATAGGAGACAAAAACATCACCTTCCTGCATGGAGGCGCGGATGCGGGAAAAGGCCTTGGAGAAATTCATCCAGAGATCGGCATAGCGGCGGAAATAGTCACTGCGAAAGACTGCGGTGGCGTGGACGATGGAGTGGCCCTTGTCGTCCAGCGCTTCCAGATCCTTTAACGAATCTTTGAAGGCTTTATAGCCTGTGGCTGTATAGGCGGGTTCAACACAGACATTATTGGGATCAGCGCTGCTCAGATGCGGCCAGAACTGCGAAAGGCAGACCTTGGCCGCAGGATAGCGTGTATTGATATCTAAGAGAATATCCTCTTCCACACGGTTTCCCTGGCGAGTCAGGCTTTGGTCCAATAAGGCGTGCATTTCCTGGGAGAAGGCTTCCAGCTGCCCGCCTTCCGAAAGCCAGTAGATGGCATTGACGATAAGCCTGCCTGTCACAGGATCCCACTGTTCGCTGTTGCCTGATGACATGGGGAAGGGCCGGGTCAGCTCCTTTCGCATATCCTTTCCCCTGATGCGATCTGAGGTAACTGCCGTCAGCCACATCAGCTCCCGCTGGATGTGCTGCCCCTCTTCGTGGTTGTAGGGCGTGGCTTGTAAACGGCTTTGGTAGGAGGCAAGAAGCGGCATAAGGACCTTGGTGTAGACCTTGTCGGTAAAGCTGGAACGCTGGCTTTGGATGACGCGAGAAATGGCGTCTTGACCAAAAGTCGGCAGATACCAGGCATCTCTCGCTTTTTCCAGATGCTTGATGAAGAGCATCTGCTGGTAGAGTGTGTCCAGCTCTTTATCGTGGACAATAGCTGCAGTATTGGGAATGTCTTCGGTGAGGGCCTGATTCTGGTAGAGAACATTGACACCAAGCAGCGCGCAGAAACCAAGAGTCAGCAAAAGCCAGGCGGCAAAGACACAGGTGCGGGTACTGGCCAGAAAGGGCAGGCCGCGTGTCAGAGGCTGCGAATGGGCCTGGTTTGGCAGAATATAGGAGAGCAGTCCTGTGAGAAAGGCCGGGCGCTGGAGATTGCTTGCAGAACCCTGGCAGAAGGCGATGCCGGCAAAGGGGCTTTGGATCTGATGGGCCACGTCGCGGGAGACCTGTTCAAGCAGGGTATGAAGCTTATCTGCGAGAGCACGCAGTGAGCGCAGAGCCTCAAGCATGTCTGCGCGAGGGGGGCGGCCATCGGCTGCGGTCTGGGCAAGCAAGACTTCAAGCCGCCTGCAGGCGAGATCTGCGGCATCCTTGGCGTTTGAGGCATCATCCTCAGTCTGGCCTAAAACCGTATCAAAATCCTCAGTTGGCACGATGGAGAGAATATCTGCCATGCCGGGGAGCGAATCTATGCCTTCCACGAGTACATAGACGGAATAGCTGCGGTTGAGGGAAAGCTGCAGCTGCTGCACATGGCTGCGGAGCACGCGGCCAAGGTTGGCAAGCTCCTCAGGTGAGCGTTGGGAGATATCCTGCGCTGAGAGTAAGAGCACCATGCCGCGCAGAGGCAGATTGCGGCGTTTTTGGGCAAGTGTGGTTAACAGCTCCTGCCAGTCAGCGGCTGAAGTCTCTTTTTCGACAACGTGGAGAAGAACGGAGGAAGAGAGAAAATGCCAGAAAAGCGGAGAGGAGTTCTCTTTGGGAAGCGTCTCGCCAAGGGGTGAAAAAATACCCGAGCTGGCGCCTGTGGCGTCATAGACGACAAACCAGGGCTGGCTGAACTCAAGGTGTTCATGGAAACGGTGCGGAGATGAGGCGAGCATTGCCATGCCCTGCCGCCAGGCATCGGAAAGACGTCCAAGGCTTACAGCCTGAGCTTTCTCCATACTTGCCTGTTCGTCCATCACCTTGTGGACAAAACGGCTCTTGTCATGCCAGCGGTAGAGGGCGCGCAGGCCGAAAAAGGTCAGAAAGAGCCCTAAAAGCACAAGGAAAATCACAGCGCCTGTGATCAGCGGCCATTGCATCCACCACGCAAGGAGTGTGAACGCCGCCAAAAGCACCAGAATCAGGACGAGCCAGGCCAGGCCTTTACAGAGTTTCAGCAAAACCTTCATACAGCTTACAATCCTTTGCCAGGAATATGTGCGAGAAGATTGGCACAATAGAGCCAGAAGAGGGCACAGCAGAGGACGGGCACAAGCACGTAGGCGGTGCGTTCCAGATAGTAGGCAAAGCCTGTTCGTTTGGGCTTGTCAGCCAAAGGCTTGAAGGCGGGGGAGACTTGCGGTCTGCGCACAAGGGGCAGACAGGCTTTGCGCACACGCTGCAAAAGTTCCTCCTGTCCAAAGAGTCTGCCGCGGAAGCCGTAGAGCAGGCAGAGGGCAAAGACGCGCAGAAGCTCCATGCCATCCTGCTCTTTGGCAAGGTTTTGGGCAAGCTCAAGGCGCATGGCAAGATCAAGAGTATTTTCGGCATCTTCCCGGGCAAGACACAGTCTGTCAAGGAGGACAGTCAGACGTGCGAAAAACTGCTGACCAGCTTCAGTTGTGGAAAAATAGTGGCATTGCAGGGAAAGTGGCATCCAGGCTGAAGCATCGGCGCGCTGCGCATTGAGCATTTTCTCATCCACCCAGGCGTAGACGGCAAAGCGTGCATCATCGAGGTCGTTTTTGGCGCTGTCATCATGGAGGATACTCTTCCCTTCCCATATCTGACTGCGTTCTTCTTCTGCGAGGCTGAGCAGGCGCTTTTGGATCTCATCAAGGGAAAGCGCGAGACCCTCGGCGCTTTCTGCACAGTGCAGGGCCTGGGCCATGAGCGGCGCAAAACGTTCCGTAAGGAGCATGATTTACCTCTGAATCACTGTCAGTTGGGCCAGCATGTCATCGGGGCGGTTGGCAAGCATGAAAGCCACTTCGCCCTGTTGCAAAACTTTTTGCCAGAGCGGGTCGTTTTGATCAATCATAAAATAAAGGGTGTCATTGCGGCGGGGAAGCCCTGCCGGCGGCTGCTCGGTATAGAGGAGTCGAATGCCGGGAAGCGCCTGGCCAATGATACCCTGCATATCGGCTGAAGGGGCAAGTTTCCCCATGGTCTGGACACGGGCAGCCAGACCCTCGCGCTGACTTGTGCGCAGCAGAAGCCAGTAGGAGTACATATTGCCGCGCGCACTCTGGGGCATGACCGTCCCGAGGAGCGGCGTGCCCGGAAGGGGATCGAGCATGAAGGTAAAGGCCGGCCCCACAACGAGGGTGTCCACAAGGCGGGAGATAATGGTGCAGGCGCTGCTGAAGCATGCATAGAGATGCTCGTGGTCATAGGGCGGCAGTGCCCGTTCACCCTGCGGTGTTTCTCCAAGCGGGGAGAGGTTGGCTGAAAAGACAGAAAGTTCACCCACAAGTCTGCAAAGTGCTCTGTAGACAGGCCAGGGGTGGATGGACGGCGCCTGCAAAAAACTCTCAAGCTCCGGGGCGTTGCGGCTGAGCACGCCTAAAATGCTGAAGAGGGTGATACCGTGCAGGGAGGAAACATCGGAAAGACCGGCATCGCCTGCCACGATTTTGTATTCTTCCAGGAGCTTGCTGCGGGAGACAAGGCTGTCGCGCACATCACGCACAAGTCTGTGGAGGACCGGCACGGCATTGATATCCACACAGGGAGGGGCAAAACGCGTGTCCAGATGGACGCGCTCACCGTCAAGGACAAGGCGCGCCAGGGGCATTTTCCACAAATCGCGGCCTTCATCCTGACCAAAACAGAGACGCAGATTATATCGGAGCGTGTACACTTCAGCCTCTGGCCCGTCTCCATAGAGATCCGGCACAAGATCAGGATTGAGCGCTGCCAGAAAACGGTACTGTTCAGGTGCCTGTGTGGGGTCTTCCAGACGCACGACATTGCCGCCCTGTTCGCGAACAGGTGAAATGCCCAGACTGACCTGCAGCGGGCTTTCCGGATTGGTCCAGGCCTCGCGGAAAGCGCGCGGCGCAAGATGGGCATTGTCCGGCACCAAAGCCCAGGCTCCTGAAGGCAAAAGCAGTTCAAGATTGACCACTTCAAAGAGATCGTTGCCAAGAGCCTCTTCGTTGATGACAAGCTTGCGTACGCCCCATAGCCACGGGTGGACCAGGGCAAGCCCTTGCGCAAGCCCGTGAAGCTGCTGCAGATGGTTAAGCTGAAAATGCTGGGGCTGCAAAAAAGCGCCGTGCTCCCAAAAGGGCGTGCTGGTATACACGTTCCACTCCTGCTATGCTGAGAGTCTTCTCATCTTTGTGAGAAAGAATCGTTGTCTTTAGCTTTTTTGTGTGTGAAAATAATTTTACGAACTTATTGTCGTCATAACGAACATATTTATGAAGCGAGTAAACTACCTGTTGTTTTCCTGTTTTGTAGATTTGATAATACAGTACTGCCATTTTTCCAAAGATCTTTCATGAATTGTTGAGCTGAAATAATGTCGAAATTATTCAATATATCATTATTTTCAATATCTGCAATAAGAAATTTTCCAATAGGATTAATATTATTACTACGTAATACGTTTAGTATTTTTTCATTTGTTAATCTATTTGTCATACTTTTTGTTGGCTTTTTTGTATGTTTTACTTTAAATAATAATGCTTCACCTTCAGTGTTGACGGTAATGATATCTATTTCACCAACTTTTCGAGTGTTTTCAAAAAATATTGCTTTAAAAACTTGCCAGGTATCTGCTGCGGCCTGTTGAAGATCAAGAAAAAGAGATTCTTCGAGCAGTGTTCCTAGGAGGCTATCACGGCCTTTTCGGCAGGAAGTCCCACAATGGGGTGCTGAGCACAGTCCGCCATTTCTTGAGGGAGCAATGATCTGCGGCATTTATGCTGACTGTACCTCTTTCCAAAACACACGCACTGGCAGACAGGTCTTCGGTGTGCCAAGATAAAAACCCATGGCACTGTCCTGCCCCAGGGGACGCACAGGCTGCTTGTGTGTTGCCGGGTGCAGACAGAGCTCATAGTCGAGAGGGGCATAGAGAAAACGTTGCAGATGCCGGGCAAGCTCTGTGTGACCTGGCTGCTTGGGAAGAAACGTACGCATCATCTCTGGTTCAACCGCCATGAGGTGGATGCGGAATCGACCAGTACTGTCGCAAAGACATTGCCCAAGCACGCAGTCCTCTCCCAGGCTTGCATTGGCTTGTCCCAGTCGGCAGCGCTGATCTCTGGGAATGCTTGCTATGCGCTCCACACACTGCTCAATGCGCACGTCACTGCGATCAAGGATATAACTCAGATACTTCTCAAGCTGAGCTGCCGATCTGGTTTTGCGGGCAAGGATCTCTGTCAGGTGAACCCTGGGAAGCTCTTTGTCATCAAGCTCGGCTTGTGCCTGTCCCATGAGACAGAACTGGAGATGTCTCATGCCACGGCTTGCTTGCTCTATGCTTCGATATTCCAGACGATGGTGCTGGTGTGCGGCATAGCGCAGATGCGCCAGGTGATTGTTTAGAATGTCCAGAAAATCGCGTGAAACGCTTTCATCATTGCGTGCCTCTTCCAGGAGCTCCTCGGTGTAGAGGGTGGGAAGCGGCCCCATGGTGCTGTAAAGGCCAAAGCTTGTGGAGGTAATGGCAAAATGCTTGTCCGCATCTCTGCGGATATCAGTGATTTCCGTTGAGGGAAAGGCCAGAGAAAGCCAGGGTCGAATGCTGACATTGGCTTCAAGGAAGGCCTGCAGTTCTTCAGGTGTTTTGGCGTGAAAATAGCCAAGAAGGCGAAGGACCTGCCCGAGCGAAAAGTTTTTGGGCTCGGCCAGGATCTGGGCAATCAGATCAATTGTTTCTCGCCGAGTCTGGGTGGCCATTGATGACTCCAGCCCGTGCCGGCAACGGTCAGATGCAGGCGGGAATAGGTGTTGATATTGGCATACTGGGCAAAAAAACGCTCAAGGGAATTGGCAAATACAAAGAGATCGCCATCTGACTCAAAGCCCGCCGGATCCAGCGTCAGATTAAGCAGGCGCCCGCGCAAAAGTCTGCCGCGGAAGAGGCGCTCCTCAGCGTGCGAGGAAAAGTGCGTGATGGCCTGTACGCGTTTTTGATTGGCAACAGCAAGTTCCGGTGCCGATTGCTCTTCAGGCAGATAGAGCTCCAGAAGTGAACGCAGGGCTTCGGCTGAAGCGAGCGAGAGGAGATTGGCGTTCATAAACGACAAAAAACGCCATTGCAGATTTTCATCGGCGTGGCGAGGCAACATTTTGGCCGGGGCTGTGATATTGGTAAATTCAGCCTGCGCAGGCGAAGAATCTGTGGCACGACAGATGTCGCCTGCCTGCAGACTTGCAGGCAGAGAATGATTGCAGCAGAGCAGCTCCATGGAGAGCGTGCAGCGGCTCGGTACATTTTCCTGCTTTTCAAGACGATAGAGCGGCATGAGCAGATGCTCAATGCTGCCGTCCTGTTCGGAGCGCTGGTAGCGGAGGCTGTAGAGAACACCACGGCTTGTCGTGTCATAAGACTCATAGGGGCGGCAGCTCATGGTTTGGCCCCCTGGGAAAAGGACCATGGAGTTTTCCACATTGAGAATTTCCAAAAAGCGTTGCAGGCCGTCCTGGGGCCGGATGATATATTCCTCCCTTGTGTGGTCAATGACCAGAGGCTCGGCAGGGACTCGGAAAATATTGGCAGCAGGGGTAACATTCAGAGCAAAGGAGCCCTCGGGAAATGTCGGCAGCTGATCGGATGTGCCTGTGAGGTGAAAAGTCAGGCGCAATTCCTTATCTTCGGCTGTGGGCTGAAGTCTCCTAAGCCCCTGGACGCGCAGGGCAAGGAGCTGTTCGGGAAAATGGAAATAGCGCAAAAGCTCCATGTAACTGCGATTGATTCTGCGCTTACTGGCAAGACGCATGTCTGTCAGCGGCAGGTCCGCGTGGCTGATGGCCTTGGGCGAAAGTTGGACGCGTTGGCTGCCCATGCTGAGTTCGCAGCCTGTGCAGCGCGTGAGCAGCGCCATGAGGCGGGCCGAGGCCTGGGCATAGCTGCCGGTAAGGAAAAAGGTCAGGCTGTCATCCAGGAAAGAGCGCAGGGGGGCTCGGCCTTGCAGTGTGAGGGTCAGCGTTGTCTGGGTTGTGGATTGTGCGACCTGGCTGAGAGACGTCAGAGCCATGGGCAGGACACGGAGATCCTGGATTGTGCTGAAAATGCAGGGGATGCCATCCACAGGATTTGAGGCAATTTGAGTGCCTGCCGGGACATCGATGACTTCCGTAAAGCCTGGCAGAGGCGTAAAACGCATGAGGGTCACGGAAGGCACTGGTAGAATGGCCTGGGGAAAGATCAGCCGCAGAAGGGATTGGATGAGATTGGGGGCGGTATGATCGAGACGCTGGTGGATTTTGGCACAGAGCCAGGCTGTCCCTTCGAGAATGCGCTCCACATCTGGGTCGCCGCTCTCTTCCAGAAGCATGGGCGCAATCGCGGGATAGCGACGGGCAAATTCTCCTGCCCCTTTTCGCAGCCGTTCAATCTCCTGCCGGTAATATTTGTCCACGTGCTAGCCTCAATGAGATCAAAACGTTTCTCTCTGGCGAAGGCGTTGGGCCTTCACAGCGTCCTGTTCGGATTTTTTGAATTCGTCCATATCCTTGACGAGAGCTTTTTGGCACTGGGCTAAGACATCTCGTGCTTCCAGGGAAAATGTTGCGCCCTGGGGCGTTGAACGCAGGGTTGCCCAGACCTTTTTGGCAAACTGGCGCGTATATGTGCCACGCTTGTAATCAGACTTTTCATTCATTTCCCATTCGCTGATCCCAAAGCCAAAGCGCTCGCGCACCGCTTGATAGAAATGGTCTGCGTCTTGCCCGGAAACGGTCAGTGAGGCATTGCTGAAGGGATGATTGCAGGTGCGTAGCTCAACGTGCTGAAAGGTTGCCTTGGTATCGGGGAGAACATAGGTCTGCTTGCTATAGGGCGCATCAAGCTCCCAGCTTGTGCGCTCATAGCCAAGCTCCATCAGGCGGTTTGCAATCTGAGAGGGTGGCATATCCAAGGAAATGCCAAAGACCTTGGGCGCAGGGACATGGTAGTCAGGCGCCTCAGCTGTCTTTAGTTGAGAAGCTGTCTTGGCTGGCTCTGTCTCTTTGGGCTGCTTGTCCGCACAGGCCGAGACAAGACAGGTAAAGAGAACGAGAAAAAACACCATTTTCACAAAAGCTGGCACAGAGACACCTTGTCCAGAAAATCCGGTAATCTGGTTATGCTTGCAGGCGCAATGGCCGCAACCATTGCGCCTGTCGCTGTTATTGTTTATCGAGTTTGCCCACAAGGGAGAGGGTAAAGCTTGCCCCCATGTACTTGAAGTGGGGCCGAGCCAGAAGCGACACTGAATACCAGCCGGGATCGCCCTCAACGTCGTTCACCGTGATCTGCGCCATGCGCAAAGGACGCTTGCTGCGCGTTGTGGGATCGGGATTGTCCATCTCCGTCACATACTGGCTGATCCATTTGTTCAGCTCACGCTCAAGA
>JAFXOX010000030.1 GCA_017528345.1 Desulfovibrio sp. | reverse complement strand
GTTGTCGCCTCTGGCCATCCGTTGTTCTCGCAGGCCAAGAAAAAGGAAGGCCCAAGCAGCAGTTCCACTGCCGTTGTTTCCGTTGTCGCCTCTGGCCATCCGTTGTTCTCGCAGGCCAAGAAAAAGGAAGGCCCAAGCAGCAGTTCCACGGCCGTTGTTTCCGTTGTCGCCTCTGGCCTTTCAATTGTATACCGAAACAAAATCGGTTATATTAGGGAATCGCTCGGCAATGCCTCTGGCATGTCAATCATAAATCACGCAAAAAATTTTTTTGACGGTATGATGAACGGTATTTTCCCTTGTATCCGCAATTTTTTTTCAATGATATCAATAGTTTAGAAGGTGCTTATGGTATCCCCCCTCGGTACCATCACAAGTTTAATCAGGCTTCTTTGGGTAGTACGACTTCCCCTAGAAGCCTGATTTTTTTGTATTTTTGGCATTTTTCGAACGATGAGTTAAGCACCTTCGTGGCGCACCCTCAGACAGCACCGTAGGAGCAAGCTGCGCCAACTGATCACTCGTCACAAAAAACCTTGCCGGGAATTGCACGCATCTTCTCTTCTCCCTCCATAATACCTTTCAGCAGCATTCCCCAAAAAGCATCTCGCAAGGATAGCCGCACGCCGACAGCATCCCTGACTAACGCTCCCATTACTTTTTATCCTCCCTACCTTACCCCCACCAATTTTCCCAAAGCTTGAGCCGCCCAGGTACATCCCCAAAATTTTCTCGACAAGTATACACTAACCCCTTATTTTTCCTACAAATCAAAAGCGTTTTTTATTCATTAAGTATACTTATATCTTTATAATCTTGTATTTTTTATTGACACAGAGACGCTCATTTTGTATTTTTTCTGTGCTATAGCAATTTTTCACTTTACATTATTATACTCATATAATACAACAATTTTTGGAGGATAATAATGAATGATCTATACATACCTAAAGATATATATGAATTAATAAATAACGGCGAAACTGGTGATCTTAATGCTATACAAGCCTTTCTTTAATATATTTTTTTGGGACCGATGATGTTGAAAGAGATCTTACTAAATATGTGTATTGGTTAAAAAAAGCTGCAGATCTTGGAGATATTCCTTCACAATACAATCTTGCTATGTGCTACGATCAAGCCATTGGAGTGCCAATGGATAGAAAAAAATCAATTAAGTGGCACCAGAAGGCTGCAGATCAAGGACATATTTTTTCAAAAGGATTTTTAGCTGAATACTATCTTACCGGAAAATACATACCTATAGATATTAATAAAGGTTTAAATTTATTAATTTCTTCTGCACAAGGTGGTGATGTTTTCTCAATGGTAGAGCTTTTTAATATATACTCTACAGGTCGATATCATGGTAAGATATGTAAAGGTATACAAATTAATACTGAAAAAAAATATTTCTGGCTAAAAAAGGCAGCTGCAGAAGGTGACAGATATGCCCTTGAGATACTAGGAATTTCACTTATTAATGGTTATGATATTTCTAAAAATATACAATATGGAGTTACATGCCTTAAACTTGCTGCCGAGCAGGACTCCATTATAGCCCAATCATTTCTCGGCCTATATTATGAATTAGGAATGTGTGGAGAAAAAAATATATCAAAATCTGTCAGTTGGTATCTCAAAGCTACACACAAACAAAGAAAACTTACCATTTCTACATTTGATATCGAAAGAATTAAAATAACAATAGATAGTGAAGAAAATAAGCAACAAACATATTACATTTATTCTAGTAATTCATCATTTGCCTGGTATCGACTCGGGCATCTCTATGAGACAGGGACATACTTTCCCTATAATCTTGAAGCTGCAAAAGAATGTTATCGCAAAGCCTGTAACACGGGTAATGAAACAGCCTACACACAGCTCAAATTTTTTGAGTGAGCCTAACACCAGTAACCTCTCAAAAATGTTCGTCTTCATCCACAAACAAAGAACCCCCGAATACTCAGGGGTTCTTTGTGTTTTTGCCGAAAGATCAGGCTATCATCGATCGTGCTATTTCTGTTGCCAAAGTTCCGGGGCATTGAGCATCTGCCAGAAACGCTCAGCGTCCACGGCTGTGACGACGCGTGCCTTCTGGGCACCAAGGGGCGCAAGTTCAGGATATGCCAGAGATTGCCCGTAGGAAGTGCCGAACTGGTCATTAACATCAATATAGCATTCCACAGACTCAGTGATCAAACTTGGGTCGATGATCACTGCAGAAACAAGCACATCCCAAACATAAAACGTGAAAGCCGGATTCTTTTCAAAAGACTGTCCAGCAAAGGAATTACGCAGCATGTTGCGCATCGGGTGATTGCCCATACTCTTCAAAAGTCTGTCATAGTGTTCCCGCTTAAAAACAACTTTCTCGCAGACGTCTAGCCCAAGAACAATCTGCTCCTTGATAGGACTGCGCACAACAATGCGTGCAGCCTCAGGATCAAAATACCAGTTGAACTCAGCAGCCGGCGTGGTATTACCGGGCTGGAAGAAAGATCCGCCCATGTAGACCACGCGCTTAATCAGCGGAACAATATCAGGAGCCATCCGTATGGCCATGGCGAGATTGCCACAGGGTCCAATGGCAGCAATCGTTATCTTACCTGGGTTGGCGCGAATGGTATCAATAATGAAATTGACGGCGTGTTTGTCCACAGGCTTGATGCTCGGCTTGCTCCCATAACTTTTTTCATAGGCCTCTTGCCAGCTTGCCGGTTTCTTAAGGCCAAAAGACCCGGTCCAAAGATCATGACCACGTCCGAGGAACTTACGTTCGAGTTCAAAAAGGTCGTGACGATTTGGTCTGAGTGGGTATTCAAGGCCGGCAGCCACGGGCACGGATGTTTTGCCTGCATCCTCCAACTGACGCAGAGCCCAAGCTGTACCCTGCTCTACCCAAGAATTACCTGAAAGCGTTGTTACGCCAACAAGGTCAATTTTTGGAGATTTGGCGAGCAAAAGCATGGCAAAGCCGTCGTCAAAGGCTTCTACCATATCACTGTCAAGCAGGACCTTTTCACGCTCTTGGGCATACGTCGTTCCCTTCATGCAACAACAAAACACCAAAGCAAGCAGCATACATTTCAGGCATAAAGCTTTCACAGTCACTCCTTATTCAGATTTAACAAGCCAGCGGGTCTTTCCTAGAGAAACTTAGGAGAATATACTTTATGAATTTTTAATTTTTCTCGAAAAAAATAGAAAAATTCTAAATAAAAAAGAATTTGCATTTCACTTTTTTATTCTCTACAAAGGACTTGTCCTCAGATAAAATTTGTCCTAAGTTTTTTGTAAAGATTTCTTCTTCTCACAGCATGTATTCGCAGAGTTTTTTTCCACACCCCGAGCTAAAGGAATTCGCTGTGCAATCCTCTGAAGCTAGCGTCAACCGGGACAATTGGAAGCAAATTTCCAAAACAAACCGTTCAGCAGTTCCAACATTTGAAGACATCTGCAAACCGGGGATGAATCCTTTCGAAGGAACAGTCTACTACGTCCTTTTCCGCAATGAACCCTACTGCATTTTTGAGGGGCTCGTCTATTCCATGCTGCCTGTAGTGGAGCCAAGCCTGGGCTACAAGTTAATCAGCGCAGCCATCGACCGTTCAACCATTTTGGCGCGCTCAGACGGCATCACAGAAGATCAGGCCATCGCTGTGCTTTTTGCGTTGCTCGATGCCCAAAATGCTCAAAAGAACTTCACAAACGCGCACCCTGAGCTTAAAGCGTAAAATCCAGGATCAACAAAGCTGGCCCTCAAAAAAAAGAACACTGTACACAGTGTTCTTTTTTTTGAGGAGAAAACTGATCTACAAAACGTACTTTCAGACAAAGCGTCTAAAAGAACTGCCCCATACTGAATTCTAAACGCCCATTTTCCATTTCGCCGTCATAGTCCTGAATGAGAGGGATACCGTAGGCAATACGCAGATCACCCATGGGGGAACGCCATCTCAGCTCCAGGCCGGCTGATGCGGCCCAATACTTCTCGAAATCCTGGGCCATGGTCTTGCTGTCGATATTGAAACCGGCATCAAAGAATGGCACAAGGGCAAGTCCCATATCCTTCTGGAACATCCAGATATATTCCAGATTAAGGATGCCCATGCGGTCACCACCAATCTGGTCACTATTGTACTTATAGTCTCTCGGTGATAGGTCAGAATAGGAATAGCCGCGGATAGTGTCCATGCCGCCGACCCAGAACCGTTCAAAGACAGGGATTTCGTCTTCGGAATTTTCAAAGACAGCACCTAAACGTGTACGCACATGGAAGGTGTGTTCAGGATTGATGGAAGCAAAACCCTGCCAGTCGCCCACAATCTTGAAGAAATTGTCTGTGCCGCCCAGAATATTGCCACCGTACTCAGACCAGAGGCGAGTAATGGTACCCTTGGTGGGACGCTCGCGATTGTCTGTAGTATCACGGGTGATGCGGGCTGAGAGCGCACTTGTCCAGTTGATTCCCTTGTATTTGCGGATATAGGGAGATGCACCACTGTAGACGTCAGAAAGATAGTAGCGTTCAAGCCTATAGGCGGCACCAACTGTGGTGTATTCTCCGATAGGATAAGCTACACGGATAGTGTCACCGATGGTTTCCTTCTTGAAGTTATCCCAGTATTGGCGAGTGTAATACAGATCATTGCCCACAGAGAGATCGGTATCATAGAGCCGTGGGTTGGTGAAGGAAAGGACACCCGTGGTAATACGCCAGGAGAAGAAGCCCTGCAGCTGCAGCCAGTAGCCGCGACCAAAAAGGTTGCGCTCCATAATGGAGGCCGTCACACCTACATCATAGTAGGTAGAATACCCGATGCCGCCCATCAGTGCCCCAGTATTGCTCTCTTTAACCTTGACCTTGAGATCCACCTCATCGTCATTGCCTGTGGGCACAAGCTCTGTCTCCACTGCTGAGAAATAGCGCAGACGGTTTAGACGTTCGGTTGAACGGCGCAACTTGGCTCCGTCGTACATATCGCCGTCACCAAGACGCATTTCACGTAAAATGACATTGTCACGTGTTTTGACATTGCCCTCAACGGTCAGACGACGGATAAAGACTCGCTGTTTCTTGGTGATAA
This sequence comes from Desulfovibrio sp., assembly GCA_017528345.1. GTDB lineage: Bacteria > Desulfobacterota > Desulfovibrionia > Desulfovibrionales > Desulfovibrionaceae > Desulfovibrio. Next base: position 13,823 of record JAFXOX010000030.1, on the reverse strand, counting down.
AGTATTCAATGTCTACCTGGGAGCTGCCGTCATCAGCCTTGTTCACGCGGGTGTCAACTTCAGCAAAAGCATAACCAAAATTGGTATAGTACTCTGTGAGTTTCTTGGAGTCTTCCTGCATCACAGAAATGGAGAAATGGCCTTTCTTTTCGGCCACAGAATCCATTTCCACGACCTTGACCATTTCCTCTTCCTTTTCAATGACGTCACCGCCAAAGCTCACGGAACGCACGTTGTAGCGGGGGCCTTCATGCACCATGAAATTGACATAAATACCGTCATCCTTATAGCTCACTTCGGGAGCTGAGACCTGAATGTCGACAAATCCCTCATTAAGACCAAAAGCAGCAATGGCATTAGTATCGCGCTCAAGGTATTCATCTTTAAGCACACCGGTGCCAGTGAAGAAGGAAAAAATGCCACGCGGCTTAAGCGCCATATATTTATCCAGGTCGCCGCGCGAAATCTCCTTGAGGCCTTCGACGTTGACCTCTTTGATGTAGAGCTTATTGCCTTCCTTGACATTGACAATCAAAACTGCACCGCGCGCCTGAGGGCGGTTTTCCAGGTGATAATCCACCTTGGCCAGATAATACCCTTCCTTATGATAAAGCTCGGCAATCTTCTGCATATCGTCGGCAATCATCTGCTCATTGAGAACAGTGCCGGTCTTGGTGCCCATGGCACCTAAGACATCGTCCTCATCAAGATCGTCAGTGCCCTCCACACGGATCTTGTCGATTCTGGGTTTTTCAACCACAGTAAAGACCAGCGTCCGCCCTTCCATGGAGGCCTGTACATCGCTGAAATAGCCCATTTCCCAGACGCGTTTGACTTCCTCGTTAATGGCATTGGCATCAGGGGTGTCCCCTTTTCTAATGGTCAGGCGCATGAGCACCGTATCGGGATCCATGACGTTCATGCCGCGGATTTGTATATCCTGGATACCGCCAAGAGCAGGATTCATCTTACCCATGGGTACAAAATCCTGCACGCCAATGGGTGATTGCGCCTTGGGCTGAGAAGCCGACTTCCCAACGTTGAGCACATCCTGGACACGGCTGGCAAGAGCTGAGGTACATTCATTCAGAGCGACTAAAGAATTGCGTTCGAAACCAACCGGCAAAGGACTTCCCTCATGCACAGGTACAAGACGCGTTTCCATAGAAAAGCCCTGGCCCAGCTGATTAAAGGAGCCATAGATGACGAGATCTGCAGCAGCCTCCTGCCCCATGGCCCTGGCTCTGGCCAGATCAATGGTCGGAGTCTTGCTCGACCTCAAGAGCTGCTCAGATTGGCTCATGGGCACAACTTCAAAATTTCTGGCCTTAAGCTGACTGATGATCTGCTCAGGAATAGCCCGGGAGGCATTGGGCATCTCAGGTCCGGCTACTGCCTGAAAAGGCAGGACCAGAACACGTTTGCCCACAGCATAGCTGTCTGCAGCGCCAAGGAGAACCAGGCACACTGCCAAAAGCATCGTCCGTACACTGAATTTCAGAAAGGCTTGTTTCATCAAACTATTCGGCAATCCCAGACCTTGGCTGGGAAGAAAACGCCGCCTCCAAAAAGTCATCTCATTTGGGTTTGTTCAGCCGTTGCCTCGCACCAAAAACTATATTTCTGCGCCAGCCAGCAAATAAAGCCCGCACAGACCTAATCTACCTCAAAAAAACCGCTGCATCCTCAGGCAGGCGCCCGTTCAAGATGCAGCTGTGTCAAAAACCCTCCGCCCAGTTCCAGACACCTGTCCATGCGGGCGGCAAGCTGCAGGTTATGGGTAACAATAACAAGAGTCGTGCCCATTTCCCGGTTCAATTCCAAGAGCAAATCCTCAATCTGAGTACCGGTGGAGGCATCGAGATTGCCTGTGGGTTCATCTGCCAAAACGACCCTTGGTTCGACAAGCAGCGCACGGGCAATAGCCACACGCTGCCTCTCACCACCGGAGAGTGTTGAAATTTTCACCTGCATACGCCCGGATAAACCCACCCGTTCCAGCAGATCACGAGCCTTGGGCAGAACTTCACCAAGCGGTTTCCCGGCAATCAGCCGGGGCATGGCTACGTTTTCCTCTGCGGAAAATTCCGGCAGCAGGTGGTGGAACTGAAAAACAAAACCAAGCTCGCTGTTGCGAAAATGGGCACGCTCACTTGGGCTCATCTGTGCCAGATTGGCACCGTCAAAAAAAATGTCCCCGGACGTCGGACTATCCAGTGCACCCATAAGATGTAAAAGCGTTGATTTGCCTGAGCCGCTCGCACCAACAATGGCCAAAGCCTCTCCATTCTCCACGCGAAAAGAGAGATCCCGCAGAATTTCAAGATTTTCATTGGGTGTCTGAAAACTGCGGCTGACGTTACAGAATTCGTAGAGTGCTGTCATATTGCTCACTCATAGCGCAAGGCTTCGGTGGGCACGAGATGCGCCGCCTGCCGCGAGGGGTACAATGTGGCCAGAAAACAGAGCAGCATGGCGCTTGCCCCGATAATCAGAACATCCTGTACCGTAATAATGATAGGCAAATGATCAAGGGTATAGACATTTTCCGGCAGTTTAATGAACTGGTAATGCTTAAGCAGATACCCCACGCCTAGCCCAAGGGCATAGCCCAGAATTGTTCCTACAAAGCCAATGATCGTCCCCTGCAGCATAAAAATTTTGCGGATCATGCCAGGGGTTGCCCCCATGGACATCATAATGGCAATATCCTTGGTTTTTTCCATGACGAGCATGACAAGCGTTGCCACGATGGAAAAAGAACCAATAAGAACAACCATGGCTAGAAGAATAAACATACCAATCTTTTCAAGCTTAAGCGCAGCAAAAAGATTGGCATTCATTTCCGTCCAAGTACGCACATAAAAAGGCGCCTCAAGACTGTCTGTGAGGCGAGCCGCGATCTCATCTACGCCAAAAACATCTTTCACGGTGAATTCAAAGCCTGAAAGAAAATTTTCAGGAAGCCCCATGACTTTGCGGGCGGCGGCAAGGGTCACAAAAGCGAGGGAAGTGTCGTACTCAAACATCCCGGTCTTAAAAATACCGGCTACAATAAAAGCCTGAACTTGCGGCGTATAGCCCGCCGCACTTTTCTGTCCCGAGGGGGAGAGAAGATTGACACGACTGCCGACCTCTATACGCAGCCTTTTGGCCAGCTCTGCCCCCACGATGATACCACGCTCGCCTTGGGCCACAAGATTCTCTAGACTTCCTTCCTTAAGCTTGCGCAGCATGGAAATGACAGAAGGGGCCGTATCCGTGTCAATACCACGCACCACAATACCTTTGGCATTATTGCCGGGCGTGGAAATCATGCCTTCGGAATAAATAAAGGCCGTGGCTCCAGTGATACCGGGCACAGCCTTGATACGCTCTGCCAGGTCAGGATTATGTCCAAAAGCCTGCTGCTGATAGCTGAGGACCACACCATGAGCATTGGCACCAAGGATCTTATCTCGCATGTCCGTGGTCATGCCGTTATAGACACCCAGGACAATGACCAGGGCTGCAACGCCCAGAGCAACGCCCAGAACGGCCATCACAGAGATGACGTAGATGAAGGCCTGTTTACGCTTGGCAAAGAGGTAGCGTGAGGCCACAAAGAGTTCAAAAGACATTTGGCGAGTATGACCTAAAATACGTATCCTTTCAAGAATTTTTTCAGTTTCTTCAGAGAATGTATACGCCAAAGCATGATCAGCCTGCGATCAAGAGCTTTTGCGGCTTGGACAGAACGACGAGGTCCCGTCTGCCAAAGAAGCTTGCTCCCACCTGGCAAAAATGTTTGACGCTCAGCACAAAAAGGCATAAAAATTTTTTTTGTTGTATTGTCTTTAGTCAGACGCATCGTCAAACCCCGCCCGAAATGGCGAGGGGAGCAAACGCGCTAACGAGAACATTTTTGCCTTTCCTGATCAACGGGCGGGCTGTGTCAGCCTGTAGAGCGGCTAAGAGACCTAGGGGAAGAAGTTGATTAGCAGCTTACCAGATCCCTTGAAGGATAATGCGTACATCAAACCAAGCGCATATTCCTCTGGGCTGTCTCGTTGAAGCAGGTACTGCCTAGGGTTGCAGACATCCGTCTGCCTCCGCTAGGAATTCCCCGATGTTGAGCGGGGATGATGTTAAAGGCCCCTTGTCTTCGGCAATGGGTCTTCTTTTGAGGAGTCTAGTGTGGAACCCCGGGATAAAAAGAAAAAGCCGCAGGTCAAGCTGGCGAGCAAATCGCCCTACGTTTCGTATCTTCTGCCCATGCTCGAAAATTTTGCCCTGCGCGACGAGCTCAACGAAGTTATCAAAAACAGAGCCAATAAAGCCTGTGATCTCCTCGACGCAGGCGTCAAACTCTTTCCCAATACCTTCCAGAAGCTGCACGACATATCCTGGGTCCAGGATACCTACAATCCCTTGGATGAAGAGGCACTCTCAGAGGCTGAGCCGGTTGCCGGCATTGCCGGGCGCATCATTGCCCTGCGTTCCTTCGGCAAAGCAGCCTTCATGACCATTCAAGATCACAGTGGTCGTATTCAGTGTCATGTCTCACGGGACAATCTGGGCGATGACTGTTATAAAATTGTCAAAAAATTCGATATTGGTGACATCATCGGCATTGCTGGCTCAGTCTTCCGAACCAAGACCGGGGAGCTGACCATCTCCTGTACTGAGATCAGGCTCGTCACTCGCTCCATGCGTACCCTGCCCGAGAAGTACCACGGTCTCAAGGACATGGAAACGCGCTACCGCCAGCGTTATGTCGACCTAATCGTCTCTCCCAAGACTCGCGAGATCTTCACCAAGCGCAGCCTCATTGTCCATGAATTCCGTGCCTTTATGGAAGAAAAGGGATTCATGGAAGTAGAAACTCCCATGATGCAGCCGCTAGCCGGTGGTGCCCAGGCCAAACCCTTTGTCACCTATCACAATGCGCTGGATATGCAACTGTTCATGCGCATTGCCCCCGAGCTTTATCTCAAGCGTCTGCTCGTGGGTGGCTTTGAAAAAGTCTTTGAGCTCAATCGCAGTTTCCGCAACGAAGGCATTGACACGCGCCACAACCCTGAATTCACGACCTGCGAGTTCTACTGGGCCTACGCCAATTTCACCCATCTCATGGATCTCACCGAAGAGCTTTTTGCCCGTCTTGCTCTTAAGGTCACAGGCTCCCATAAGGTTACCTATCAGGGGACCGAGGTCGATCTGACTCCCGGTACCTGGAAGCGTATGACCTTCTACGATTCTCTGGAACAAATCGGAGGCCATAAGCCAGAGTTCTATAACGATTATGGCAAGGTGCGTGAATACATTAAGAAGCGCGGTGAAAAAGCCACGGAAAGTGAAAATCTGCAAAAACTTCAGGCTAAGCTTTTTGATCTGGACGTGGAAGAAAAGCTCATTCAACCACATTTCATCTATCATTATCCGGCAGCTATTTCACCTCTTTCCCGCCGCAACGATGAAAACCCCCTGCTCACAGACCGTTTTGAGCTCTTCATCACAGGACGTGAGCTGGCCAATGCCTTTTCTGAGCTCAATGACCCTGTGGATCAGCGGGCACGTTTTGAAGATCAAATGCATGAGCGCGAAGCCGGAGACGAGGAAGCCCACAGCATGGATGAAGACTATCTGCGTGCCCTGGAATATGGCATGCCGCCTGCGGCCGGCGAAGGCATCGGCATTGACCGGCTTGTCATGCTCTTGTGTGATGCGCCGTCCATTCGCGAAGTCATTCTCTTTCCTCTGCTCCGGCCCGAGCAATAAAAGCCTAAAGTTTTTTCCTAAAACTGCGTTGAGACACAAGAGGGAGGTTCATTCCGATAGATTCCCACGCCATACGTTATCACGAGGAGGCGGCAAGACCTGTCTGACAGACTTGCTGAAATGTCATGAAAGTATTGACGCTGAATGTTACCACGAGATCCCTTTTGCAACGAGTCCTTCTGCCACCCTGCTGCTTCATCGCGGTCATCTGCCTGCTCGTGCTGACGTTTCAGGATACTGGCTACAGTGCTCTTTCGCCCACTCAACAGCGCTATACACAGGCTAAAATCAATCTTGGCAAACTTGCTTCCGGCAGCAGTCAAGCCAAATATCGTTCTGCCTGGGAAAAACTCGCCTCTGAATTTCTTGCCATCTACAATGACGACCCTGCCTGGCCCAATCGTCCGGCAGCCCTCTTCCGCAGTGCTGAGGCACTTGAAGGCCTGGCCAGAATTTCCTGCGCCAATAGTGATGCCAAGCGTGCCGCTGCATGTTTTGAAAAGGTAACAGCACAGCACCCCACAAGCCCCCTAGCCGATGACGCTCTTTACAGAGCAGCCAAGATTCATGCAGCATGGCTGAGAAACGACGCCAAGGCGCTGAAGCTTCTTGGCCGCATCAGAACGCAGTATGCCAACTGCGATATGGCCACCGACGCAAAAGCCCTGGAAAAGACGCTGATTGCCGCACGTAACGGCAAAGTCTCGCCTGAAGCCCAGAACGTTGTCCGCGCTGAAAGACATGCGGCAAATGAAGCCGACGCAAAACCTGCCGAAGCCATAAGTGATGCCAAACGCAAGTATGCCCAGGCCAAAAAGCGCATGGAAAATCTACTGGCCGATAGTAATCGTTCCTGTTGGCGTCAACCCTGGGAGAATCTCGAAGAAGATTTTCTGACCATTCACAAGCGGAGCAAAGATCCCTCAATTGCTGCTCCAGCGCTTTTCTTAGCCGCGAAGAGCCGTCATAATCTCGCCAAGTGCTCTCACAGCAATGGTGACTATCGCGGAGCCCAGGAAATCTACCAATCTCTGCCTCAGTATTTTCCCGATTCCTCTCTGGCCGATGACGCCCTTCTGCAGGCAGCGATCATTCTTTCTGGGCCTCTGCACGATGAGCGAGAAGCACGCAGGGTACTCAGCGACCTGCTCAAGCGCTATGCCTCAGGGGACATGGCCACTCAAGCAAGAAGACTCCTTGCAGAGGTAACTCGAGAGGCTTCTTCCGAACCAACTGTCCTTCTGGAAACACTGACCTGGTCCTCACCCGACAGACAGCATGTGCGCATTACCCTGTCACTGACCGGAGCCACCAAGTACAAGGCGCGTCTTGTGCCTCAGGGCAAGGGGGCTGGCAAGCAGCTGCTTGTGGATCTTGGCAAAACAGAAATCGCCGAAGAACTGCTCAAGGATGTGAAGATCAAGGGAAGCCTTCTCAAGGCGTTCTCCGTAGACAGCAAGAGTTCCCTGCTACGCTTTGAGCTGCGCGAAGCAAGACGCATTGAGGTGAACCGCAAAGCCGGCAGCCACGATCTGACCATTATGGTCGATGCCAGCAAGAACGCCAAGCCTCAGGACACTCAGAGCGGCCAGAACTATGCCGAGGAAATGAAGCCTGCCAAGAAGCCCAGGACGCCCAACATACTTGATGCCTGCGGTCTGGCCAGACAGCTGGGACTTTCCGTCCAGACCGTCTTTATTGATGCTGGTCATGGCGGCAAGGATCCGGGCACCTACCACAATAACATCGTGGAAAAGCTCATTGTCATGGACGTCTCAAGAACACTGGGCCGTCTGCTAGCCAACAACGGTCTCAATGTCATCTATTCACGCTCCTCTGACAAGTTCATCTCCCTCAGTCAGCGTACGGCCATGGCCAACGCTCAGGGTGCAGACCTGTTTATCTCTATCCATGTCAATGCCTGCAACGATGCCAATGTTCACGGTCTGGAGACCTATTTCCTGAATCTTGCAAGAACACCTGCAGCCGCACGTGTGGCTGCCTCGGAAAACGTAGGCAGTGACCGACGCCTCAAGGATATGCAAAAAGTTCTGACAGAGATCATGCTTACGGCCAAGGTGGATGAATCGGCCAGTCTGGCCAGCGACATTCAGCGCGCGGCGCTCTCACGTCTGAAGCGCAATGGCCTTGAAGTACGCGATAACGGCACCAAATCCGCGCCTTTCCATGTTCTCATCGGCGCCAAGATGCCCGCAGTGCTCGTAGAGCTTGGCTACTGCACAAATCCTCTGGAAGCCAAGAGACTGACAAGCACACGCTACCGCGAGCTGCTGGCCCAGGGATTGGCCGAAGGCATTCTTAATTACCGCACAAAGCTCAACGAAAAGCACACTGTGCAAAATTCCTTGACACAGCAGGCCAATGGAGCTATGTAGATGCACTTTTTCAGGCATAAAAAACCGTTCAATACGGAGGATGTTTTGCATGCGTAGTGTATTCTTGGCCTGTATGCTCATGGTGGGACTGCTCATCTGGAGCCCGTTACATGCTGCTGAGCTGAAAATCGGCATTGTCGATGTACAGACCGTCGTCATGGAAAGCGATATGGCCAAGGCCATCAAAGACCATATGCAGAAGAAGTATGGCGACGAGCAGAAAAAGCTGGAAAAACAGGGAGAAGCTCTGAAAAAACGGGCTGAAGAGCTCAAAAATCCCAAAATCGGTGAAAAGAAGCGTGTCGAGTTCATTCGTGAAAAGCAAAATCTTGATCAGAAGTTCCGGACGCTGATGCAGAAGGCCGAGCAGGAACAGGTGCAGTACAATCAGAAGATGGTGTCGCACATTTTTGCCGCCTCCAAGAAAGTTGCTGAAGCCAAGGGCTACAATCTGATTCTCGACGTGGGTCAGGGTGGCGTTCTCTTTGCCGATACGGCTATGAACCTCACCGATGATGTTCTCAAAGAAATCAATCAACTCTATAAAGACAATAAGATTGATCTGAAGAAATAATGATTGTACAAAGCCTTCTGCTTCCGCAGAAGGCTTTTTTCTTTTCCAGAGGAGAATCCATGTCACAGACAGGCTCTGAAATTTCCCTGCAAAACATTCTGCAGATGCTTCCCCACCGTTATCCATTCCTTCTGATTGACCGGGTTGTAGAATGCGTACCAGGTTCACATATCCATGCCTATAAGAATGTCACCTATAATGAGCCATTTTTTCAGGGGCATTTCCCGGGGCTGCCCATCATGCCTGGCGTACTGATTCTTGAAGCCATGGCACAGACAGGCGGCATATTGGGTATTGCCGGCGAAACCGATGTCACTGGCAAACTCTTTCTCTTCAGAGGCGTGGATGCGGCCAAATTCCGCAGACAGGTGGTGCCAGGAGACAGGCTTGACCTCTTCTGCGACAATCTGCGTCTGAAAATGGGCGTTTGCAAGATGCATGCGCGCGCCATGGTTGACGGTAAAATCGCCTGCGAAGCTGAACTTTCGGCTGCTATTGCTGACAAGCCCAAGGATTAAGCTTACGAGGAGTCTCGCCAAAAAATATGGGGCAAGATAGGCCCTACAAAGGGATAGCGAAAAACTGGCAGATTCAGCTGCGAGAAAAAGAACATCCACAGACCACATGTCGCCTTTATAGCTGCTTACAGCGTCTTGGTTTCCTGCTCTTTTGCAGGGAATTTGCGGAAAAGTGGCTCCCTTGTCACAATCGGCCTCTTATGCTAGAGACAATTTCACTTCGCCAGAGGTCTATTTTGGCCTATCCTGTCAGCCAACACCTTTCTCGACTCAAAGACAAGGCGAATAAAGTCCTAACATTGCCCCTTACGGGGTTTTTGATGGCGGTATGTTACCGTCTCCAGAAAAACAACACACCACAAGGAGGCAGCGTTTCCTCCCTGCCAAGAATGACAGGGTTTCCACGCTGAATATTTGATGAAAAAAATTTTTCTTTTCTTTGTCTGTGCGCTTCTGCTCTTCCCAAGCCTTGGTCAGACCAAAAACTATATCAACGGCATTGATCCCAACTACCCTCCCTTTGCCTATGTTGATGAAAAAACAGGTCAGCCTGCCGGCTTTGACGTAGATGCCATGAACTGGATTGCCCAGAAAATGGGTTTCACGATTTCCCATAAACCCATGGCCTGGGACGGCATTATTCCAGCCCTCAATGCCGGTGAAATCGATATGATTTGCTCAGGCATGAGCATCACCGAGGAACGTGCCAAAGTCGTGCAATTTTCCAATCCGTATTGGAAGGTCTGGCGCGTCTTTGTGACTAAGGAAGACTCCAAGCTGACTCCCAAGGATATTCTCTCAAGCAAGATTCAGCTTGGCGTGCAGCGCGGGACCTCTGAAGCTGCTGCCCTGAAAAAAGAGCAGAAGGCCAAGAACTATCCCTTTACGTTCCGTTACTATGACAACGCACCACTGGCCATTGAAGACGTGCTCAACGGACGCATTGACGCGGCCTTCATGGATGAGCTGCCAGCTGATGATGCCATCTCCAAGGGCCGCAAAGTCAAGAAAGTGGGCACCCACGGTGATCCCGACAATTTCGGTGTCGCCATGCGCAAGGATGCCGAAGAACTGCACAAGCTCGTCAATGAAGGCTTCAAGCAATTGATGCGCGATCCCTACTGGAAAGAGCTGCAAAAGAAGTACATGAACAAGTAGTTTTTCCTGGGAAGGTGCCTGGCACCTTCCCTTTTTCCTCGTCAGCGAGCTGCCATGCATTCCCTCTCTGTCGTCATCGGCGCTCTGCCGTCCATTCTCTCTGGATCCCTCGTCACCCTTGGCATTGTCTTTGCCGCCCTTGGCATAGGCTTTGTGCTGGGCCTTAGCTTGGCCATTGTCCAGGTCTACGGGAACGCCTGGCAACGAGCGCTGGTCCATGTCTATATCTGGTTTTTCAGAGGCTTTCCCATCCTTGTCCTGCTCTTCCTCGGCTATGGTCTCTTTGTAGCCCTCGGTCTGCCTGTTAAACCCTTTCTCATCAGCTGTGTTGTGCTCGGTTTAACGAGCACGGCCTATCAGTCCCAGATTTTCCGTGGTGCCATTCTCAGCCTGCGTCCCGGTCAGATGCAAGCGGCCAGAGCTCTTGGCATGCGCGATGGTCAGGCCATCAGAAGCATTGTCATTCCCCAGGCACTCAGGCTTTCCATTCCCGGCTGGTCCAATGAGTACTCCATTCTTCTCAAGGATTCAGCCATCTGCTTTGTGCTGGGCACCCAGGACATTATGGCCAGGACCGCCTTTGCTGCGGCACGCACCCATGAGCATCTTGCGCTCTATGCCGCAGCAGGTGCTGTCTATTTAGTCCTCACCCTGATCATTGTTAAACTTCTGGCCAAGCTGGAACAGCGACTGCACATCCCAGGCTATACTTCGGCAGGCGGAGAGACACTATGAACGATCAAGCCATTCTTACGGTGCAGGATATCTCTCTGCGAGTGGGAGACAAAACCATTCTCAGTAACTGCAGTCTCTCCCTTCACAAGGGGGAACTCAAGGTGCTCATAGGGCCCTCAGGTGCCGGCAAAAGCACCTTTCTGCAATGTATCAATGTTCTAACTGTGCCCGATACCGGCTCCATTTTTTTGGAAGGCCGCGAAGTGATGACGAAAAATGCCAAAGAGCTCTGTCTCTATCGTACCAAGGTTGGCATGATCTTTCAGGATTTCAAGCTCTTTGACCATCTCACAGCCATTGACAATGTCGCCATCGCTCTGCGCAAAGTACGCGGCAAATCACGTGAAGAGGCCAGAAAACGCGCTATTGAGGAGCTTGCACGTGTCAATCTCTCAGACCAGGCTAATCTCTATCCTGCACAGCTCTCAGGCGGCCAGAAACAGCGTGTGGCCTTTGCCAGAGCTCTTGCCATGGATCCTCTGGTGCTTTTGCTCGACGAACCGACCTCGGCCCTTGACCCAGAGCTTGTGGGGGAAGTGCTTGCTGTCATTCGTGATCTTGCTGCTCACGGCATGACCATGATCATGGCTACTCATCAGATGGACTTTATCCGGGCCATCAGTAGTGAAATCATTTTCATGGAGCAGGGTCATATTGTTGAACAGGGGCCGCCTGAAGCGCTTCTTGGCGATACGGCTCAAAGCCGAACCAAACAGTTCTACAACAGTCTTGCCACAGTGTAATGATGCCATGTTCAAAAAATACCTTCTACTGCTTCTGTCGTTTTGTGTCTTTGCCACACCTGCTCTGGCTGATGATCTCAATCCTCAGGACAGTTCATCCCTTGACCAGTGCCTGAAGAAGGCTGGTGGCGTCATGCATCGTATGCGCGAATGTGAAGCCAAGGAGACCAAACGTCTTGATGCCATCTTAAACGCCTCCTACAAAAAAATCCTGAACAGCCGCATGGATGCGCAGGATAAGGAGACTGTGAAGACACTCCAAAGAAACTGGCTCAGTCATCGCGACAAAACGATGAACATCCTGAGGAAGTATGCCGGCGGCGGCAGTCTAGCTCTCCTTGAGCTCGACGGAAGCTTCCGAGAAATCCTGCAAAATCAGACCATTATTCTCTGGTGCTTAAGCCAAAATCTGAAATAACGCCTTCTTTTCAACAAGCGTTGCACAAATATGAGTTTTGACCCCATTTTTTTTCAGGACGAACTTCTGCCAGCACTCAACCGAGGTCTGATGGTCTCGCTCGCCCTGATCATCCCAGCCTCAATCATCGGCTTTATCTTGGGTGTGGTGCTTGGCTGTACTCGCACCTATGGCAGCGCTTTCCTCAAAAAAATGGGAGACGCCTTCACAGCGCTTGTGCGTGGCGTCCCCCTGGCTATTCAACTGATGTTTATCTACTATGCGCTCCCCAAGCTTGGCATCTATTTTGAGCCATATGGGGCTGCGCTGATCTCCTTCATCATCTGCACCTCAGCCTATCAATCCGAATATGTACGCGGAGCCCTGCTTTCCATTCGCAAAGGGCAAATTCAGGCAGCCAAGGCCCTTGGCTTTACCCCTCTCAAGATCATCCTCTGGATCATCATTCCCCAAGCAGCCAGGCGAGCACTGCCCGGCTGCGGCAACGAAATCATCTATCTCATCAAATACAGTTCTCTCGCCTATCTTGTCACCTGCATGGAACTCATGGGAGAGGGCAAGGTCGTTGCCTCGGATACCTTCCGCTTCATGGAGGTCTTTCTGGTGGTTGGGCTCTACTATCTGTGCATGGTGAGCATCGCAACCATCCTTCTCCACTGGCTTGAAAAAAAGGCCAGTATCCCGGGTTTCCGTCCCCGTTAATGCTGCTCAAGCTGTTTTTTGAGCCAATCCTTGACGGCAGGCACAGGTTCGCTGATGCCACGCCAGTTGCCGTGCTCGGCACGGTAAGCAGCCATAAGCTCTTCAGGCATGGGCATGGAAAAAAGATCCTCGGCTTTTTCCATACTGCGGCGCACAAGGCGAATGATCGGGGGATCCTGCCAGCTGTCCACCACAAAGTACAGAGAAACATCACTTGCCGTACGCACTGGTGGATGATCCCTGTTCCACCCATTATTGCCCCACTCAAGGTACATGGTCACCGCCTGCTCAGGTGACATTCCCCAGTCGATGTCACTCATTGCAAAATCTTTCAATTGTGCCATGATTTTCTCCTCAAAAACTCATGATTCTTTCTTTCCGGAAAAACGCTGCCACAGTGAGCGACCTGTATCTGTAACCAAGCCAGCAAGCTTCTGACCTGAATCCTTGGCCTGCTTGATACCAGATGAGATCATATCGGCGCCGTCCTTGACGGCACTTGCGACTTTTTCAGCACCATTACCAACGATTGCGGCTCCGTCCTTCACAAGACCGACTGCATCCCCAGCCGTTTTCTGGGCAAAGCTTGCGGCTGTTGCAACACCGTCTTTGACGGCCACTGCTGCCTGACCTGCAAGTTCTGCCCCGCCAAGCACGCCGTCTTTAACAACCTGAACGGTACCTTCTGCGGTCTTCTGGGCAAAGCCCACAACGCCACTTGCGGCTGTTGCAACACCGTCTTTGACGGCCACTGCTGCCTGACCTGCAAGTTCTGCCCCGCCAAGCACGCCGTCTTTAACAACCTGAACGGTACCTTCT
>JAFXOX010000029.1 GCA_017528345.1 Desulfovibrio sp. | reverse complement strand
ATAGTCGTAATAGCCAAAATTATAAGATTTCGAAAAAGCTGAAAGTCGGGTGAAAAAAACGGTCGGAAGGACCCGGCGAAAAAAGTCAATGATTAACAATATTTACGAGATTCCGATTATACTTTCGTTGATTATTAGCTCACGGACTAAGGGGGGAGGGAGCTTACGTCGTGGCTATGGGCGAGTGCATCGGCAAAATATTTCTGCCCGTCAAACCAAAGACCGATGAGCGCCTTGCCATCACTGGCCAGAGTGATGCCACCGAGGGGTGAATCATAATGCTGCGTGTGGTGCATGGAAACACCTTATAAAACATGACGCTTCAATTGCTCCAACGCTTCTTTAAGCCTGTCCGTCGGCAATCCCAGAGCCATGCGTATGCCATACGGGATATGAACTTGCCATCCATCCCTCCATATGACGCCGAACAGCACGTTCATGTCATTGTAGTGTCACAGGACTTCATAGTGGCTAATCTGATTACGCAGCCGCCTGTTGAATATCAGCCGGTTGCTGATAAGCCCTACAAGGTTAAAGGTCTTGGATAGAGAATAGGACGAAACGGTGCGCATGCGCACGTCTTCGGATATGGAAGTCGTTGGGATATGACGGTGCCCGAACAATTGTGACAATTCGTCGGCTAACTTTTCATTATCGGTGAGGGAGGAATGGGAGAGAGGCTGACAAAGAGCTGGCGTAAGCTTTCAGGGAAAATAGAACATCAGCATTCTCTACCTTCACACTCCGCCGCAACGGTGTGGCCGAATTGGATTGAAATATGCCGCGGTGCCTGTTCCATGACTCCGCGGGCGTGAACAGGATATGAATTGAAAGAGGCGGCGGCCCGAAGGCTGCCGCCTCTTTTCCCGTTACGGAGCAATTACTGTCATGCGCATGCCCGCTTCCGCCTTTTCCGTCCCGGCTGAACGAAGGGGGCAGAGGCGCTCGGCAAAGCGGTGCCCGCCTACATTTTCGTGGCGTCGTTCATGCCCTGCTGTATCTGACGCACATTGGTGGCATGGCCGGCCAGCACGTTGTCTGTCAGTACGGTCAGAGCGCGCACTATGCTTTCCCGCCTGGCAAATCAAGAACAGGATCGCGCAGAAGACAATGATGCGGAGAACCATGCTCATCTGTTCTTTTCTTAATTCTTCCTGTAGTACTTGGAAAGCACGGGGAAGAGGTCGGCGTTGTTCAGCACGATATCCTCCATCTTCTGCACGAAAGCATCGGAGTTCAACTCCCAGCCGTCTTTGTATTCAGTCTGAATGTCCTGCATGATCTGCTGGTACTGATCATAGAAGAAGTGCTGCTCGTGTATCGAGCCCTGAGAGAATTGTGTCATGAGATGGATCCTGGCATCCCTGTACTTGGTGGAGGGATCGGTAATCAGCTCCAGAATCTTGGCTTCCTTCATAAGCTGTCTGCGCAGCTCATTCACTTTCGGAGAAGACACGGTGTACTTGTCAGGCTCATTGGCGTCGACCTTGTTGGGGTTCTTGTCGCCAAGGAAGGGGAAATACTGCTCATCGAATTCAACCGTGCGCCCGATGTCAAGGGAGTCCGCGCTCTTGAGCACCATGGCCTCCACGGTTTCCGTCTTGCCGCGCAGAATGCAGTTGCCCACAGCAGTTTCGTAGTCCTCGCCCATGGAATCCTGCCCGAATTCTTTCTGCATAGCCTGCGTGGTGAGTTGGGCGCTTTGCTCCTCCCACTCGTCCTCACCCTGGCGCAGACGGCCGAGGTCATGGCCGGTGATGCCGCAAAGAACGGCGTTGCGGTCCACG
The DNA here is from genome assembly GCA_017528345.1 of Desulfovibrio sp. Classification (GTDB taxonomy): domain Bacteria; phylum Desulfobacterota; class Desulfovibrionia; order Desulfovibrionales; family Desulfovibrionaceae; genus Desulfovibrio. Next base: position 41,913 of record JAFXOX010000029.1, on the reverse strand, counting down.
TCAACGCCCTGTTCTTCAAGGATGTTGCACATGGCGTTGGAAAAGATGTAGGCGCGGGTGATGTGCCCACGGCCGTGGGTGAAGTCACCGCCTTTCTTTTCTTTCGCCATATAGGTATCCAGCGTCTTCACGAGGAAATTGCGGCGTTGGGGTTCCTTCGTCGGCATGGCCTCGGGGTGCGCGGGCTTTGGGAAAGGCACATACGCCGGACACAGCTCGTCCATCGTCGCGCCCGCCTGCGGGGCGATTTCCTTAATGACTATACGCAGATTCTGGGGCAGCAAGGAGATATTCTGCAAGGTGGATGGCACATACTCCCTGTTGAGGTAGGTCGCAATATTTCCTACGGACTGCTCCATGCTGCTCGCAAGGATCATAAGGCGGCGGGCGTCCTCCGTTTTGGCGATTTCCGGATTGGTCGCTACCATGGTGAGCTGTCCGGTTACGTCGCGCACTTCCTTGCTGTTCAAAACATCGAAGACTGACTGCAGGGCAATGGCATTCAACTGCGGCTCGCCGTTCTGCAGCATGAGCCGAGTGACGTAAGCAGTGTTACTGGCCAGAACTTCCGGGTTGATACGCTGCCGAACGTTCCTGCTCTTGCTGGCTGTGTCGAGGGTGGACTGGGTCTCTCGTGTGATGGCGTCCATGCGCCGCACTATCTCCTCAGGCGGCATGGGCGGATTGGCGTCGGCGATCTCTCTAAACAGCGCAGCCTGCGCCGTGGCTTGTTTGTGCACGGCAAGGACGGCCTCTATGTTCTGCAGCGATGTGGAGCTGGAAATCCATTCGACGAAAGCGGCCTTCTGTGTATCGCCCGCGAAGGGAAGATTTGCGAGATGCTTATGCAAAATCGTAGTCCTCGTGAACAGATCCATATCGACCATGGCCAATGCAAACGATTGTCCGACTATGCGTTCTGGATTGTTGCCAATGCGCGGCTGCGACATGAGCCTGTGCAGGTTGTTCAGGAACTTGTCCTTGGCCAGCCTGAGCGCCTCTCCCTGCAGGTGCAGGGTATCCGGGGGCAGATCCCGCATTTCAGGACTCATCTTCATATTCTGCTGCATGTAGCTATCGAAATTGTCCAGGTAGTCCTGCGTCAATTGCTCTACGGCCTGCCTGTCCATATGCTGCGCATTGAATGTCTCCTCTGCGACAAGGATGCTATACTCTGCTGTGGAAGCCATTCCCGCATTGTAGTCTTCAAAAATAGTAATCTTGATGTTGTTTTTCCTGCCGAAATTTTCCAGGAGTTGCCGGGCCTGAACCGGGTCCATGTCTTGTGGCAAATCGTTTATGCTGATGCGTATTTCGGCGATGTCCCGGCTGGGCACAACGGGTCCCTGTATCTGTGCCTCGATGTACTGTGCGCCCACGAGCTTGACGCCTGAATCTCCGCCTACCCGCTTTTGCATGGCGGCGTTGGCAAGCGCGTTGCCGTTGAAGTCTCCCATATTTGTGATCAGGGATTCAAGGTTGTCGTAGGTGGCCATCTTGGTACGCGTGGCGTCCTTGTCCGCAAAGCACTGGATCATGAGCGCGATAAAAAAATTTTTGTCGTTCTCGTTCTGCTCCAGGTAACGCCCAATGCCGTTGGTCAGCTTGTTGAAATTGCCTATGGTGCCGATGGGATCCACAGCCAAGGCATCGAAATACTGCTCCAATTCCTTGCGTTCGTTGGACTCGGGGTTCCTGAGGACCGTCACGAGGCTTTGCGGCAGGTTCGCGTCACCCATGAGGCTGTAAAAGTTTTGCTTGCGCTCCTCGGTGATGCGGTAGGGCGGCGAGAAAAAGGTGTCATCAGCGATGTAGGTGGCGCGCTTTGCCACAGAAGGCTTGAACACGATGGCCGCGCTGCCGTAGACATCATCACGCACCGCACCTATGGGACGCTTCCCAATGTTCAGGGCGCCGTACACGGGACGCTCGTCAGGCCTGGGGGCGTGCCCCTTGAGCTCGGGAAAAAGCGTCTTTTCCGCAGCGTCTCGCTGGGCAAGGTAGGCGTCGCCCTTGGGCTTCAGACCCTGCTCAGCCAGGTGAAAGATGTTGCTGATGGGCTTGTCAGGATTCGTGAGGATGTGCTTTACCAGCACTTCGGGCATCAGATTGTAGGTCAGCTCCGACTGACGCATAATATCAGCCATTTCCTTGACGGAAACACCTTGCAGGTTCCGCCGATCAAGCTTTGCAGCCTGCGCCACGGCAGTCTTTTCACGTACGGTTGAGCTTTGCGCTGCCACTTCCACCAGGGTCAGCAGATTGGCGGCGGAAATGTCATGTTTGGGTTGGGAGATGCTTGGCGCAGGGTCCTCGTTGGCTGCATCCTCCTTGAGGATGTTATCCCAATCATTCTTGTCCATCGCGACGTTGAAGAGGCCTTCCAAATCGCTTGGGCCACCCTGCGCAATGCGTGGACCGTTATCCACAGTGCCCCACTGTTCGGACAGGCTTTTGGTCTGCGCTATGTGCTTCAGCTCCTCATCGTTGGGATTATTGGCCTTGAGGTCTTCCAAAAGGCCCACGGCGGATCGGTTGCTGACCTCCTTGAGAACCAGCGCCTGTAAATCGAAAAGACGAGAGGCGGCCATGCGTGCGTCGCTGGCATCGGGATTGATTTGCCCCTCCCGCTGCAAGGCCGTCTGCAACAGATCTATCTCGGCCGAGGTAAAGCTCTGATACACAGCGGCCAAATCGGCATTGGAGAGGTTCTCAACCGACTTGGTGAACATCCACATGGAGTCGTCCTTCTGCGCCTGCGTAAGCTGGCCGAGGGCATTCAGACGTTCAAAATGTGTCTGACCCGCCTTTAAAAGGCTGAGAATTTTGCCTGCGTCAAGCTTGTTGCTAGGCACAGTCAGCTGCATAAGCAAATCGACTGAGGACCGCACTATGCCTTCTTTTCCTCTGGCAATCTTAGTCGCTTTAAAAAAACCGGCGTATGGCAGGGACGGTACCGTTATCTTGTCCAGACTGATGGGCAGTCCCGTACCGAACTGCACCTTGTGCTCGCCGAAGACGCCAGTCTTGGCGTCGATGCCACGGCTCAAAAGTTCCTGTTGGACGATCCGGTCAGGTTGTATGTTCGATAGCTGGCTCATAGTATTTTCTTATCGTTGTTTCTTTCAGGCGTACACCTGAATGTTTGAGCTGGAAGCCAACCTTCCACTCCAGGTGATAACCGCCGCAAGGAAAGTGTTTACGGCCTTTTCAAGGGCTACCACGTCCTCGAATGCGTCGTCATGCCTCTTCCAGAGAACGACCTTGCCCAGCTTGCGTGAGACAGCGAAGGCTGCTCCACCTGTCTGGGCGCCCAACAGGGAGGCTTCCAGGAGCATTTCCCATTCGTCTTCTGCAAGTTGGGCTGCATCACAGATTTCGCTCGACAGGATGACGGAATGGTCTTCCTTGTTGCACTGAAAGGTCACGACATGGATGCCGTCAAACAACAGGGTTTTTTCGCCATCCGCCTGAACAGGCGCTCCGAGGCCGCATTTTTCAGTAAATTCACTGAAAACATTGGAAAAACGCATACCGACTCCTCTATATCTTGCGCTCATGCGCATTGCTTGTATTTCGGCACTGTGCGCCCAGGGTGTGCCGCACTGCAGTACTTCTTACAGCCCCCTCCAGCTCGGCCAGCTACACATTTACAAGACACACGTTCTCTTCGGAGAGAAAACATAGGAGCGCCCCTGCCGTCCCTGGTAGGTGAACGCTGCAGCCGCATCGGCGTCGAGGTCGAAGCCGGTGATCTCGTTCAAAATCGAACTGTTTGCAGACGAAGGAAGCAAATGCTGAAAGCGTTGAGCCGGCCTTTTCCGTGAGCCAATGCCGAACCTTATCTACCTTTTCGGGCAAAAAGAGGGTTTGCTTGACTAAAGAGCGTTTGAAGTTTTCCATGCCTGAAGTGTAGGCTTTTCACTTCAGTACGACCAGAATGTTTTTGTCGTAAAAGGGTAGAGCTAGAGCTTTCTTGCAGTCAACGTCTGTACAATACGCTAACCTGCCGTTTTCGGGAAATGTGGCTGACGATGCACTTGCCAAGCTATAAGAGTAGGCAAAAAGTTTCGATTTCCCTTATTTTACAGAGAATACTGCGGATAAGCAATCCGTGTCTTTTTCTCTGCTGGCTGAACCTGATGACGGGGATGCCCTGAATAAAAAGGCGACCTTCGTGTGAAAGTCGCCTTTGTCTTATTTACTCGGCTGCTGAACCCTTCGCCGTTAGCAGTGACAGAAGAAAGTAGGCCAAGAGAACCATCCTGTCATCGCCATTTTTACTAAGACACTCCAGATACCCGCGTGCATAGTCAGGACTCGTCTTCTGGAAACGCAGGCTCTCGATAGCGTCACTGGTAGCTCCGATCATGACGGAAAAATCAAGAATGAAGCGGCGGTCCTCATCAGTAAGGGGATACCCACGCATGTTCATCTCCTTTGGTTAGGGGGTGAGATGAACACCTATATTTGTACGAAATTTCGTGAAGTTAAACGGCAGCACTGACGATGCTCCTGATAACGTCACCTTTAGCTCTCCTGCTCAGAATTTCTGTTTACTTAATCTCTTCAATAATCACTTTCACCGCAGACAATTATTTTTCTTTTTGAATTATGTATGATAATTGGTTGTCAGTCAGCAAGTTACAATATATTTTTATGTTAGAAATAATACCATTACATCGTTAGAAAGTAAAAAGGCAGAGCATCTAAAAATGTTCTGCCTTTTTTTATTTTATAGATATTGTTGCTTATTCACTTTTCATCTTTTCAACCAAATTTGCCAGGGATTCAGTTTGCAGAGCCATATCAGAAATAGCTTTTGTAGCTTCATCCATAGCTGTTGCTGTCTGCCCAGACATGGCATTCACGGCGGTAACTGATTGGTTGATTTCTTCACTGGCTGCAGATTGTTCTTCAGCAGCCGTTGCAATAGCGCGCACCTGATCAGCTGTTTCTTCAACATTACCGACGATTTGCTGCAAAGCTTCTCCTGATTGTTTGGCAAGGGTTGTTGCCTGATCCACGGCTGCCAGAGCCTCGCCCATCTTGTCAACACTCTTTTGGGCACTACTCTGAATAGCTGAAATGGCGTTGGAAACATCGTTAGTAGAAGCCATAGTCTTTTCTGCCAGCTTCCTTACCTCATCGGCAACAACGGCAAAACCACGTCCGGCTTCACCTGCTCTTGCAGCTTCAATGGCCGCGTTTAAGGCAAGCAGATTTGTCTGATCGGCAATATCTGTAATCACTCTCATAATCTGGCTGATGCTTTGGGTATGACCGTGTAGCTGTCCCATGTCTTCTTGAAGCTCCAAAGAGACTTTTTGCACCTGATTGATACTGTCTAACGCATCATCAAGAATTCTCTGCCCTTTCTCTGCGTTTTGTCTGGTTTCCGCAGAGACTGATGCCGCTGAAGAAGCATTGTGAGCAACTTCTTGGACTGTGGCATTCATCTCATTCATCGCTGTCGCTGCTTCAGCTAAACGACTTGAAGATTCAGATGCTACTTTGTCAGACTCCTCTATCTGAGCAGACAGTTCATTGGCTGCCGCTGATAAGGCGTTGATCATGCCCTCCAGCTGATTAGCTGCTGCGTGCATGCCTTCAGTCTTGGCAAGTTCAGCTTTTTTGGCGGCTTCTTTAGCTTGTCGTGTTGCTTCTTCCGCCTGCTTCGTCTTTTCTTCAGCAGTCTCCATAGCGTCATGAGCTTCGGAAATTTTAGCTTTGAGGGTTTCGATCATGTGTCGAAGTGCCCCTATGAGATCTCCGACTTCGTCTTTTCTTTCACGAGCAAAAAGGTGCGCATCAATATTGCCTTCAGAAACTTCTTTGGCATAGTTGACTGTCTGCTTTAGGGGTAAAACCATAGAACGGAAGAAAAAAGCACCAAGAAGACTGAGAATACCAGCAATAATGGCAGTGGCCACAAGACAGGCAAAGACGATGTTCCCAATGGTTGCTTCCATCTTTTCCATACTGGTTCCGATGAAGAACATTCCGATTGTACCCCCATCCTGATTTTTAAGGGGCCAATACATCGTCTTATAGCTGGCACCAAAGATCGTAGCTGTCTGCAGATACGTTCTTCCACCGTTCAAGACAGAAGAGACGACATCTGGATTATTGACTCGTGTGCCTACCGCTCTTTGCCCATTATTCTGTATTGTCGTTGAAGCACGGGTATCGCCTTCAAAAACGGTCACTTCAAGCCCAGTGCTCTTTTTTAAGCCATCAACAAAGGCATGAGTACGAAAACCATCCCCAAAAAGAATGGTCCCGAGAATTTTGCCATCTTTCATAACAGGTGTCGCACAGCCAATAGACAAACCATTGTTTTGCATGTGGACAAGGTCTGCTTTGACCTGACCACGCATGGCAACGGAAACAAGCGCATTGGTGGCAATAGAATCACCTTTTTTGTCGCTCGAAGCTCGGGCAATGACGGTCCCTTTTGCATCTGTCAGTGTCACGAACCCTGCATTGGTTTCTTCCCTTGCGTGCTGCGCAAAGGTTCTCAAGGCTCTGAAATCACCTGAAAGAAAAGCTTCTTGAGCTTCTTCTGAAAGGGCCAGAAGAGGGCCAAAACTTTTGAAGCGATCAAGAATATCAGCGTATTTGTCGTCAACAACCTTATGAAGATTCTGCAGCTGTGCTTCTAGAGACGCCTCAAACCCATCATGCACATAGTGCCGAGAGGTGAGAAAAATACCCATCGCCCCAATAATGACGCTCCCTGCAAGAATCAAAATGCTTTTTGTCGTCATGGAAAAACGCATTTAGCCCCCCCCATTTGATAGTGCCAAGAGTAATTAACCCGTTTTACTTGTGTGCAGCTCTCTTATCGGTCTCAACCCTAGTTTTTTTAGGGTAAATTAGAGAGGGCTGTTAGACGCATGGTTAGGCAAGAAGATCCGTACATTCCCCCAGCAGCATGGGTGACGCAACAGCCGTTTTGTTCCACCTGCTACAGTTATCCAAAGAAACGTCCAACCGGGTTGGATTTTCATTTGGAAAATCCAAAGCTCACAGCCGATGCCACCCTTCATCGGATTTCTGACATGCTCATCCGACAAACCGGCCTCTCACTACAAGGGCTATAGGCTGTACCCCTCTGGAATGCCCGGAGTACGCACCTTTTCCGATCCAATATCAATGTCGTTTGTTTTTTTGAAAGTAGAACGGCATTTTGACCCATTCCTGAAAAGTGAGTTATTTCGGTTAGTTGATTACGGTCCAACGCATCCAAAAAACCGGCCGTTTTCCTGCTAGGAAAAAGGACGGCGTAGATCCCTTTGGATCAATAAGTTCTGATATTTCAACAGGTTACAGAAATTTTTTTCTACTCGTCCAACAAATCCAACACTAGGCCATTTTTCAAAAGACAAAAGGGGCAGCTAGACACTACATCTAACTGCCCCATTTTATTGGATTTTCTGGTGCGCCCGGCGAGATTCGAACTCACGGCCTTTGGCTCCGGAGGCCAACGCTCTATCCAACTGAGCTACGGACGCATAATAAGTGCTTAATAGACAACACTATATGACATGACTTCTGGACGATGAAAGAAAAACTCTACTCTGCGATTGGCTGCTTTACTCGCCTCGTCAAAACCTGGCTTGAGGGGTCTTGTATCACCATAGGCCACACCACGCAAACGGCTTGGTTTGATGTGATGGTCGGCAAGATAGTGGAGCACTGTAGCCGCTCTCGCACCAGAAAGTTCCCATGCTGAGGGATAGGGGGGCGCAGCCTCGTCGCTATCGGCGTGTCCGCGCACCACAAGGTAGAGATTATACTCATTCATAATGCCAAGAACAGCCTTAAAAACTTTTTCGGCTTCTGGCATGATCTTAATTGAGCCTCTTTGAAACAGTGCGTCTGAATTTACCCGCAACTGCACCCCAAGATCGTCGGCGCTGATACCTGACGCATTTTGAGGAATGGCATCGGCCATGATCATCTTCAATTTTTGCGCTATGGCGTAATGAGACCGCTCTGTCTCATTGATTTTGATGTCACGGCTATCGATTTTATCCGTATTCTGGATGAAGGGATTATTGGAAATGGGGGATGTGGAACTTGAGTCAAAATTACGCTCTCCACTAAAGTAGGCGGCGAGGCCCGCTTTGGTTTCAGGTGGCACCATGTTCAAAATCCACATCAAAAGAAAAAAAGCCATCATGGCTGTCACAAAGTCAGCATAGGCTACTTTCCATGCGCCTCCCATCATGGCCTCCTAAACATAGATAATCAGAAAACATCCTAACCGCTCTTAAGCTTTTCTTCCATTTCAGAGAAAAGGGGGCGAAAAGGATAGGGAATAGCACGACGTCCATATTCTACAGCAATCAGCGGTGTTGCTCCACGAATGGCGGCAGCTACGGCTTCCTTAATGGAGTTGAGATAGAAATGCTCTTCATTGACGTAGTTTTCCAGCTTTGAGCCCATTGGACCAAAGACACCATAACAGGCAAGAATACCGAGAAAGGTTCCGACCATGGCCGCCGCAATGTGGTGACCCAGAACCTCAGGTGGTTCATTGATCTTACCCATGGTGATGACAACGCCGATAACGCAAGCCACGATACCCATGCCAGGCAGAGATTCAGCCATATGGGAAATACCGTGAGCTGGCAGCATACCTTCTTCGTCAATGGTATGCATGTCCACTTTCATCAGGCTATCAATATCGGCCGGGTCACCAGTTGTCAGGTAAACACGCAGAGTGTCACTGATAAAATTGATGACCACGCCGTTTTTGGCAATATTGGGATATTTGGTGAAAATTGGGCTGGAATCTGGCTTTTCAACGTCACTTTCAATGGAAATGACGCCATCGCGGTGCATCTTGCTGAACAGCGCATAAAGCAAAGCCAGAGTGTCGAGGTATTTGGATTTACTGGAGCCGGGATCGGCAAAAAGATGCTTGAGACTTTTGACAATAAGACTGAAGGTATATTTCGTCTGGCCGGCAAAAAAAGCCCCCATACCACTGCCCAGAATAATTATCAATTCTGCAGGCTGCAGCAGCACGCCCCAGTCACCGTGTGACATGGTGTAGCCACCAGCTACAGAAGCGATAACTATGATCAGGCCGATAAGTAAATACATCAGGGCTTCCGCATTGTTCGGTCATTCGCAGAGAACGCGCCTTTTGAAGCAACATGGCCTGCGGGTAAATACGTTCATTGCTGGCCATTGATCGGACGCATTGCTCTTTACGTCAAAAAAAAAGAATTCTTTAGGGTGCACTTTCAGAGAAATTCTTTAGTTTTATCATACATATTTTCTTCTGACTTGACAACTGCCACAAAGCAAATAATAGCTAGGGCAGCTCTGCTCAGCCTCAAGCGGAGTTTTTGGCTAATCTTGAGGTTTCGGGAGCCTCTTTTCAGCCATGCATACAGCCACTTCCCACAAAGTCAAAGCCCTGATGCTGCAAGGGACCTGTTCCAATGCCGGCAAAAGCCTGCTTGCTGCCGCTTTTTGTCGCATGTTGGCCAGGGCAGGGCTGCGCACAGTGCCCTTTAAGGCCCAAAATATGTCACTCAATTCCTTTGTGACACGCCAGGGAGGCGAAATGGGGCGTGCCCAGGCTTTACAGGCTGAAGCTTGTTTTCTGGAGCCCGATGTGCGCATGAATCCTGTTTTGCTCAAACCCGTGAGTGGTCTGGGCTCGCAGCTTCTGCTTCTCGGCAAGCCCTCAGGTATGCTGCGAACCAAAGATTTTCAATATTTCCACTATGACCTGTGGACAGTTATTCAAAACGCCTACCGTGACCTAAGCGCGGAAGCAGATGTCGTTGTCCTTGAAGGCGCGGGAAGCCCTGCAGAAATCAACCTACGCAGGCATGACATAGTCAACATGCGTATGGCCCGTTTTGCCAAGGCCCAGGTCCTGCTTTGTGCTGATATTGATCGAGGAGGCGCTTTTGCCGCCTTGCTTGGTACCATGCAATTGCTTACCCCTGATGAGCAAAAGCTCGTGCGAGGTTTTATTCTCAATAAATTTCGTGGTGACAAAAGTCTTCTTGCCCCGGCTATCAAGAGCATCCAGCAGAAAAGCCGGCGTCCATTTCTTGGCGTAGTGCCCTGGATTGATGACCTTAACCTGCCAGATGAAGATTCTGTGAGTCTTAAGCGTGGCGAGCGCTATACATCAGCTCCTCCCCCCTCGTATGCCCACGTTCTCGATCTCGCTATTCTTGATCTTCCACATGTAAGTAACGCTACAGATTTTGACGCTCTGTCACAGGAAAAAGATGTTCGCATACGTCTGATTCAGCAGCCTCAAGATTTTGCCACGCCCCATTGCCTGATTTTGCCTGGAACACGCAATACCTCTGAAGATTTGGAGTATTTGAGGCGCACTGGCCTTGATACGGCTATTCAACGCTATGCACATACTGCCCTGAAGTACGGTCAGGGCATGCTTATTGGCATTTGCGGTGGTTTCCAGATGCTCGGCAAAGAGCTTGACGATCCACTGGGTCTTGAAGGAAAGGGACGGTGCTTGGGCTTGGGGCTTATACCTCTTATAACGAAACTTTCTTCACGCAAAACCTTGTGTAGACGCCAGGGGTTCAGTACAAAAGCTTTGAGCTCGATAGAGCTTCCAGTCTTTGGCTACGAGATTCACCACGGAAAAAGCACTGTGCAAGAACATCTTCTAACCACAGTCCTGCGAGCTGACGATGGTTCACCCTTGGGCTATGGCGTGAGAGACAGCAAGGGGCATGTGCGGATCTGGGGAACCTATCTGCACGGTATTTTTGACAGTGACAGCTTCCGTCAGGCATTGTGCAACAGCCTGCGGGCTGATGCGGGGCTGCCGGCAGCCGATAGCAATCCCTATGCACGGCATAAAAGCCTTGATCGCCTTGCCGACTGTGTGGAGCAAGCCATTCCGCTTACGAAAATTCTCTCTTTGCTCAAGATTGGCTGAAAGCAGCTCCGAGCCTTGTGCCAAGCACCCGCCACAATCCTGAGTTAGCGCTGGCAAGGCTGACCAGCAACACAACGCAGCCTGCCCTCTCAAGTAATTTTTCAAACTGCCGATAGAGGGAGTGTTGCAGACAGCACTATCTGCCTGTTTGGGAGGTTTTCATGAGCGACTATGACGAAACACTCAATGATTCGAAGCACGATGATGAAATTCAACTCGTGACATTCCGTATCGGCGACGAAGAGTTCGGTGTTGATATTTTGTCGGTACAAGAAATTAACCGTATGCTGCAGATCACCATGGTTCCGCGTGCGCCCTTTTTTATTGAAGGCGTCATTAATCTTCGCGGCAAAGTTATCCCAGTGGTTAATATGCGTACACGTTTCAATAAGCCGCAGGTGGAACCCGATGCAGACACGCGAATCGTTGTCGTCGATCTGGGGCAGAAGGTTATCGGCATTCTCGTTGACGCTGTGAGTGAAGTGCTTCGTCTGCCTTCAAGCACAATTGAAGCGGCTCCGCCTGTTGTGGCAGGCATTGGCTCGGAATACATCAAAGGTGTTGGTAAGCTCAATGACCGATTGCTTATTCTTCTCGATCTCGCCAATCTTTTGCGTGAAGAGAACCAAATGGACAATTAGCTACGTTTTTCTTCATAGTCGTGAAAACGCCTTCTTGCTCGCTCATGCAAGAAGGCGTATTTTTGTTTGTGCCGATGAAAGTCGAGTGCTGCTTGACAGGAGATACTTGGCCAACCAAAACGTTCCTGCGTATTAGTGGTGAAAAACATACTGGTACTAAGGCAGGCCGTGTCAGCGTGTGGTGAGGCTCGGGCACAAGCGCGTGCCATGATGCCAGAACCTGCCTGTGGAGACCGGTAGCAAGACCGTTTTTCAGCAGGCTTTGGATGTGAGGTCCAACTCTGAAGGAAAACATAGGAGGCAGCGTTTCCTCTCTGGCCTGTTCAATTGAAAACAGCAATGGTAGAGGTCGGGGTTTTGCGCTGAAAAGAGATAATGACAATGCGTCTTTCCCGTTCCATCGTGGGACAAGAAGAAGCCAAAGCGGTCAGCCGTGTTCTTTTGGAAGACGGTTACCTTGGTATGGGCTCGGAAACGAAACTGTTTGAAGAAGATCTCGCAGCTTTTCTCGAAGTTGAGAGAGAGCAGGTGATTACCACCAATTCCGGCACGGCGGCGCTCCACCTGGCATGCGATGCCATTCGGGCCTGCTCGCGCAAGACAAGCGGAACGCCGGAGATTCTTGTCCCTTCATTGACCTTTGTGGCTTCTTTTCAGGCCATCTCCGCGGCCGGTTGTAAACCTGTAGCCTGCGATGTGCTGGCCAACACTGGCACGCTTGATCTGGAAGATGCCCGGGCACGCATCACCGAAAACACCATAGCTGTGATGTTCGTGGATTACGCCAGCAATCCCTGGCATTTGCATGAAGTTTACAATTTTGCCAAGGAAAACGGTCTGCGCGTTGTCGAAGATGCGGCTCATGCCTTTGGCTGTCGTCATCACGGTAAACGTATTGGCAGCTTCGGTGATATTGTGTGCTTCAGCTTTGATGGCATTAAAAATATTACCTGTGGTGAAGGTGGTTGTCTTGTCTGCTTTGACGAGGAAAGCGCCAGACTTGCGGCAGATGCCCGTCTGCTTTCGGTGGAAGGGGATACGGCGAAGCGTTTTTCCGGAGGTCGTTCCTGGGATGCCGATGTCAAACGTCAGGGCTGGCGTTACCATATGAGCAATATCATGGCGGCCATTGGTCGCAGTCAGCTCAAACGTTTTCCGAAGGAATTTCTGCCCAAAAGGACACTCAGAGCTTCCGTCTATGCTCAGCGCCTGGTCAAACAGGAAGGCATAGCCTTACTTGAGACCGACCCCAAGGATTTTATTGTTCCGCATATTCAGGTTGTGCGCGTTCTCAACGGCAAAAAAGAGCTCGTGCGCAAAGCCTTAGAAGAACGTGGTATTGCCACAGGTCTTCATTACAAGCCCAATCATCTGCACAGTTTTTTTGGCCACGGCAAGCCCTCTCTTCCGGTCACAGAGCAGTTGTTCTCCGAAATCCTTACACTTCCCCTGCATCCGGCATTGAGCTGTCAGGATATTGAAGAAGTCTGCGCTGTCATTAAAAAAGCGCTTTCAGCCTAGGTCTGCAAGGACACTCCGCATGCCCGACACTTCCCAAAGCAAGGTTCCCTGCGTTTCCGTGATCATGAACTGCCGCAATAGTAGCAAGGATCTCGCTGAAGCGCTGGACAGTCTTATGGCCCAGACGTTTACGGACTTTGAAGTCATTTTTTTTGACAATGCTTCAACAGACGCAAGCCCCTCTATTGCCAAAAGTTATGGCGAAAAAATCCGCTATGTGCGCGGGGAGACACCTGTGCCTCTGGGGGCGGCCAGAAACCTCGCCATTCGAGAAGCTCGGGGAGAGTTCATTGCCTTTCTTGACTGCGACGATCTCTGGCGGCCAGAAAAACTGGGCAAACAGGTCGCCTGTTTCAGGCAGGACAGCCGCATTGGTCTTGTCTGCACCGATACGATACTGTTTGATGGCAAGAAGGTATTGGGTCGGGTTTTTGCGGGAAGCAGTCCGGCGAGGGGCATGGTCTTTGCGCAACTTATGCAGCGGCAGTGGATTTCCATGTCCTCGGCTGTTATCAGGCGTGAAGCTCTGAAAACCTTAGGGGAAGAAGCTCGCGCCTGGACTGGCGGATGGTTTGATGAAACTTTGAATGTCTGTGAAGAGGCAGATGTTTTCTATCGCATCGCCCATGACTGGAAACTGGACTATGTGGATGAGGCGTTGACGTACTGGCGCATCCACTCTGGCAATACAACGTTTAAACATTTCGGCCAGTTTGCCGATGAAACGCTTTATATTTTGCAAAAGCAGCGCAAGCTTTATCCAGGCTATGACAAGGACTATGGGGATCTGGTCGGTCTGCTCACACAACGGGCAACTTTTCAGAAAGCCATTGATCTCTGGCATCACAATCAGTCAGATGAGGCAAGATCGCTTTTGCAACGCATCCCGCACCCGAGTCTCAAGCATCGTCTTTTCTTCCTGGCAAGCTTTTTGCCAGGCAACTGCTTCGACTGGCTTGCCAGAATCTATTTTGCCTTGCCTGCATCCCTGCGCCGCTAAAGAAGAGACGCACCAACAACGCGGACTTCGGGCAGAGATCCATTCAGCAGAGAGAAATAGGAAGTCCAGCGTTCTCCTTCCTGCAATGCCTCCCAGGCAAGATCTCGCAACGCCACATAGCAGTCGGAAAGATCGTGCTTATCGGTATCAATAATCAGATCAGCCGAGCTCGGCTCATCAAAGGCATCGGAAATACCGGTGAAATTGGCAATTTTGCCTTGAGAGGCGCGTGCGTAAAAGCCCTTAGTATCTCTTTGGGTCAATGTTTCTATCCCACAGCGTACCCAGACTTCTTTGTAGAGAGGGATGCATTCACGGTTGAGCTGGCGCATACAGGCATAGGGTGTGATAGCCGAAACCACACAGACCTTGCCCTGATCGTGCAACTCAAGCACATAGTCGCGCATGGCATCAATATTCTGAATGCGGTCTTCCCGGCTGAAACCATGGAAACCATGTTGAATGCGAAATCGGTCAGCATCCACAAATTCGGCGTCATAATCCTGAGATTGCAGGTAAAGCCGCAATAAGGATCCCAGTGTCGTCTTGCCGCTGCCAGACAGGCCAAGTAACCAAATGACAGGTGTCATACTTTCCTCACTTTGCTTTGCTTCGACGCAATTGAGGCGTCGTGAGAAACAAAGCAAAATTTGTTCCAATGGTCTCAAAGCCTGATCAAAAGCCTTTTGGAAGACAACCCGTCAACATTTCGACAGAGCTTTGGTTAACAGGACCGGTCTCGGGAAAGTTTCAGAATGTCCTGAAGAGTGACAGCATCAAGGGTCTTATTCAAAGAAGCCTGAAGATCACCCAGTGCATCGTGCATGACACAATCCTGGCAGCGATCGCACGATTCCGGCGTATTGATGCACATGGAGAGTTCCATGCCTCCCTCCATGACGTCCAGAATCGTAGCAAAGGACAGCTCCTCAGGCTTTCGCAGAAGAATATGCCCCCCCTTGGCTCCGCGCACACTGTCCGTAATACCGGCAAGACGAAGCTTGCGTAGGATCTGCTCGATAAATTGAGCGCTGATACCTGTTTTAGTCGAGAGCGCGCTTGAAGACACTGGATTTTTTTCATTCTGGGCCATGCAATACAGAATGCGTGCCGCATATCTTGTTTTGGCTGAAAGCTTCATCTTTTTTCAGCGTGAAAGCCCCGAGCGGGGAGGATACGCTGCCTCCATTTCCATCCTGGTTTCTTGACACTCTGATCTGATGGTCTCTTGCCTATACCTGACAGTTTCAAAAGGGTCTCTGCTGCGGGAAACAGACTGAGAGCTTTGGAACTATATATCCCTATTTTAGGGCTCTCTATAGTATACCATTGCGATCTTATATGATCTAGTGCTTTTTTGTATTTTATGAGTGACCCTCTGGCAAAAAGTCATATGTTGCAAGGCTTTAGCACGAAAAAATGTGTTTAGCTATAGAACTTTTTGGACTTGCGGTTGCAATTGGTCGCGTGTCCGTTAGACAACAAAGGCCGAGTCACGATGGGCACGGCCTTTGTTGGTATTGGGCGGAAAAAACGCTAACGTTTACGATTCCACATGTTCAATATTCGGGGGAATCTCCATCATATTGATGAGTAAAGGCTTGAGGAAACTCCACTTGATATTGTGCTCGTCGTAGACCTCCATCATGTCACGGATAGCATCCCAGCAGTTGTGACAGGGAGTAACGACCATTTCGGCTCCTGTGGCACGGATCTGGTCAAGCTTGTTTTTTAGCCCGACATTGCGCTCCTTGCGGTAACGGCCAATGCCGTTCATGCCGCCACCACCACCGCAGCAGAAATTATGCTCATTGTGGGGATCCATTTCACGGAAATCTTCGGCTATATAGCTCATGATTTCACGTGTATAACGGCCAAGACCGTCATTGCGCACATAGTTGCAGGCATCCTGTAGGGTACAGGGCATTTTCAGCTTTTTCTCGGGATTGATCTTGAGCTTGCCTGTGCGCAAAACATGGGCAACCCATTCCACATAGTGCATAAAGGGCACCGGCGGATCACCGCTCTCACGTCCAGCCCAGTAAGGACCTTCAACCACTGTAGCTCTGTGGGCGTGGCCACATTCAGTTCCAACCACGACCTTAGGCTTGAGACGTTCCACGGCATCGTAGATGCGCTTGAGATTCATAGCGCAACCTTCAAAATCACCGGCAAACATGGTCAGAGACGTATTTTCCCAACCCACTCTGGGAACCGTCCAGTTGGTGCCGGTCACATGGAAGAGAATGGCTGCCTGAGCGAGATCTTCAGGATAATGCTTGGGCTCACGGGCATTACAGATATACATGACATCTGCACCGACCTTTTCCACAGGAATCTCAAGGCCGGGCCATTCTTCTGAGTTTTCGTCGCACATCCATTCGCAGGTATCGACCCAGTCCTCTTCGGTGACATCCATCTGGGCTCCGTAGACACGGTGCATACCAGAACCGATTTTCATCTCCCAAGGCGTAAAACCTTGTTTGAAGAGAATGCCACGCAGATAACTGAACATCACGCCCGTATCAATGCCATGCGGGCAGTACATACCACAGCGGTTACAGCAGGTGCACTGGCCCCAGGCTACATCCATGCAGTGCATCATGAATTCAGCATCTACACGGCCATTACGTCTGAGCAGTTCTCCCAGTGTGGATTGAATCTTATAGGAGGGAATCTGCTTCGGGTCATTATTGTTCGTTTTATAGAAAAAGCAGCTGTCAGCGCACATACCGCAATGGGCACAGATATTCAGCCATGTACGCGTACGCGATTTACAGGTCGATTGTAAGTCATAGGCCAGCGCATCCTGGTTGACCTTGAGCTGACGCATCTGCTTATAGTATTCGGCACCGCCTTTATCCGCCAACAGCTCATGAATTGCTTCTTTGGTGGTCAAGGGAGCCGGAGAACACAAAATTTGGGACATGACGAACTCCTTGCAAAAAGCCAAAAAGGCGGTTTGCCCTTACCAGGGGAAGGAACCTCCGCGGGCACGACCGCCACGCTTAATGGCATAATCCATACCCAACTGAGCCCGGGACATGAAGAACAGAACAATATGCGCAAGCTTGGTGAACGGGGCGAGCACCAGGAAGAGTTCGCCGGTAATGACATGTAAGAGAATCCACGTGTCATAGGCATTGACGTCAAACTTGGCCATGAGTCCCGTGAAAAAGGGCAAAAAGGTCAACAGGAGAACGAACCAATCTTTCCAGGTATTCAGCTGGCGTAACGTCGGCGAAAAGAGACGGCGAAGCACCAGAAGGGCGATACCTGACAAACTGGCAATGCAGAGGATGTCAGCCACGTTTGGAGGCAGTGATGGTAAGCAAATCCCTGTGGTCTGCTCAAGCAGAACGGTATGGCCTAGCAGAAAGAGCGGAATGAGGACCGCACCAAAATGCAGAAGAAAAAAAGCTAGCATGGCCACGGGCTGAGCACGCCAGCCAGCTGTGCCGCCAGGCAGAAGCCATTTGGCAATGGAATTGATCGCTCCGGGTATTGAACGGTCTTTGTGATAGCCATAGGCGACGCGTTCCAGTCGCCAGTCAAGACCACGCACATACCACACCGCTCGCCCTAGGAGACCAACGAAAAAAATTAGCAAAGAAGCCACAAAACATGGGCCTGAAAGTGTTTGCAACATGAGCGTTCTTCTCCTCAAAGCAGAGTTACTTGTTGTTCGCTCCAAGCGAGGCGGCCTCGGCATGGCAGGCACGACATTGCACCAAAGCCGGGCCCCGACCGCTCTGGCTGTGGCAGTCTGTACAGGCTGTGTGCAGATACTTTACCTGATCACCTGCTTTTTGCAGGCGGACATCAAAAGCAGCCGTGGACAGACCTTGTTTGGTCACTCTGTGGCAACGTGAGCAGTCACTGCCATGTTCATCCACATAGTTCACATGTTTTGTGTGATTAAATACCACTTTGGGCAAAGAGGGCTTGTCGATGACGGGGAAGGAGACCGTCAACATCTCGTCACCCTCAGCACTCTGGGAAGACGTGGCAAACAATACCAATAGGAGGAGACTACAGCAGAAGGCGCATGCGCTCCTCAGCGTGATGTTGGGCATAAAATATCCTCGTGACAGGGAAAACCCGTCAGCATGTCAGAAATGGTCTGGAAGAACACTGCGTAAGATCACGAAATAATGAGCTCCTTCCGTGCAACGCGATGCACAGCCTCCGACATTTTGTCATTTCGACCCAAGATGCTGCTGCATAGCGTTCATGCAAAACGCTCGCTTTGGGCTTGTGTGGAGCGCAAAAATGAGTGTTAGTGAATGCGTATGAGCGGACACGGCTTTTGGTCGAAAAAAGGTCTTTTCACTCTGAAGTCGCTACACCTCCCGCAATTTGGCAGGTTGTCAAGAACGCCGGCGGAACTTTCACATAATATGCGGAAAAAAAGTAGGTAGAATAAAGAATACTTGAAAGTTCACATATAAAGGAGGTTGTGTCAATACCATATTGCAAAATTTATTGACAGCTTACAACGGGAGACCGCTACGCTGGCAACAAGACAAAAAAGTTGCCCCCGTGCTGACCAGGCACAGAGGCAACTTGAGGAATCGCACTTGCGTGCCACGGATGCCTCTCTGGCACCCGCATCCCAGCTGCACTAGGATAATTGACGATAGTCAAATATCTCTTATAAGTAAAGTGTTTTATTCAGACTAGACCATTCCTGATTATATAGGTCCAAAAAGCATGCCTTGGACTCGACTTTGCCTTGTGGTAGAAAAAAGGAAGCGATTTCTCAAAGTAAGTATCAACACATTTCAAACAAAGGATAGTCATGCTGCAAGAACACTTCACCCAGCAGGGGCAGGTTGTGCTTATTGCCGGAGGAGGACGTATCTACACAGATATCGCCGCCCGTTTTGTGGCGAGCGAACGCTCCTTGGACGATATTGTGGCTTCCCCCTACTCCAAAAAAATTGTGCAGAACATCCTCCAAAGTGGCCACAGAGCCGCGTTGGAGTTTGACTATTTTCTCTTTGGCGTGGCTGGATATTCGCGCGTGACCGAAACACAGCTTGTACGCAAGCGACTTGCTTCCTATCTCATTAAATCCGGTCGTGCAGAACTGGGCGGCAGACGGCAGTTCTCTGTGGTCTATCCTCGAGCGATAGCTGATTTTGCCGCTGAGCTCACCCTGCCTGACGGTCATAAAGCTACTCTTTCCGGGAGAGATCTGGCTGAGCTGACCAGTCAATGGTACGATGCCGGTCTTGCCCAGGGGCTTCCCGAAGAGGATTTGCGGTATCTCAAGCCGCAAGCCACTGAATTTAAGGCCATTATCGGTATGAACGCCCATGCCCTTCTTGACTGGTTTGCCATACGCTGCTGTCGGAATGCCCAGCATGAGATTCGGGATCTTGCTTGGAAAATGCTTCGTCTATGCAAAAAAGCGGCGCCTGATCTCTTTGAGGGCGCAGGACCCAACTGCGTGCAGCTTGGCTATTGCCCTGAAAACAGCCGGCAGAACAAAGTCTGTCAAGGGCATATTCCCACACGCGTGCAAGCCATGGAGCTTCTCAAGGGACATATATCCCAGGTAATGCTCGAGAAAAACAAACAGGGCCTGGCATAAAGGCTTTTCAGGTATGTTAGCATAGAAGGCACTCATGCTTCTGTGAGATAACGGATATCAAGGAGCCTGTGCTAGGAACACCCGTTTGATCTTGGTGCTGTGCCTAGCGTACTTCCCCAGATGCAAAATCGGCAAAAAAAATCGCCATGACGATTCGCCATGGCGATTTTTTTTGCCTCTTCTGCCCCGATTTGGGGAGGAAAAACGTGTACCAATGAGGCTTTCCCAAAGAGCTCTAGCGTTTCCTTTTTGCGCTTGCGTGCCATTTGGGGAAATGTTGTCGCAGCAGCTCTCTTGGCAAAAGCTTCACTTATGAACTGGATACTCAGGGAAGGCAGAAACCTAACGGAAAACTCTGTCCTGCAAGCTTCAAAACGCAGCTGTCTGCTCAGGAACTGCTGTGCTTTTGCTGTTTTTTTCGCCCAAAGAGTTCGCAAATACTTACAAAGAAAACGGGAATAAAGAATGTTCCGAGACAGGTGGCAAGCAGAGTGCCACCAATAATACCTGTTCCGATGGCATGCTGACTGTTGGCTCCGGCACCATGACTTAAAGCGAGCGGCAAAACGCCGAGTAAAAAAGCCATGGAGGTCATGATAATGGGACGCAGCCGCAGCCGTGCGGCTTCAATAGCTGCTTCGCGAAAGCTTTTGCCGCCATGGGCCAGTGAGCGCGCAAATTCAACAATGAGAATGGCGTTTTTGGCAGAAAGGCCGATGACGGAAAGCATGCCCACTTGGAAATAGATATCGTTATAAAGCCCCCGCATGCTGCTGAGCGCCACAGCGCCAAGCACGCCCACAGGCACTACGAGAATAACGGCAAAGGGAATAACCCAGCTTTCATAAAGGGCTGCAAGACAGAGAAAGACTGTGAGAATGGAAAGTGCATAAAGCAGTCCTGTGCGTCCACTTGCCGATTTTTCCTGATAACTCAAACCAGTCCATTCGAGACCAATGCCATGGGGCAGTTCTCCTACGAGGCGTTCCAGTTCATCCATAGCTGTTCCGGAGCTCACCCCAGGAGCCGGTGATGTTTCAATAATCGTTGACTGAACGCCGTTAAAGCGCTCCAACTGTCGAGGACCATAGGTCCAGCTGAGCTTGGCAAAGGCGTCTAGAGGCACCATGCGGCCTTTGCTATTTCTGAAATACCAGTGCCGCAGATCTTCGATATTCATGCGAAAGGGGGCGTCACCTTGAACATAGACACGCTTGACACGTCCCCTGTCCACAAAGTCGTTCACGTAATCGCCACCCAGAGCGGCCGTCAAATCGCGGTTGACCTGATCAGAATTCAGGCTGTAGACGCCGACCTTGTGGTCATCGATGTCCAGTCGCAGCTGATTGACATCTTCGAGGGAAGACGTTCGCAGATTAAAAAGCAGCGGGCTTTGGCGGCCGCGTTTCAGTAATTCCTCGCGAGCGGCAATTAAGGCCTCATAACCAAGCCCACCCTGATCTTCGAGCTGCATGGAAATACCTGAAGAAAGGCCAAGTCCCGAGACCTGCGGGGGCATATAAAAGACTATGCGGGCGCCAGCATGGTCCAAGAAACGTTCCCTTGCTCTTGCGACAATGGCACTGGCATTCTGCTCGTCCAAAGGCCGTTCATCCCAGAGCTTGAGTTTGACATAGCCTGAAATGACATTCTGTCCGAGACTGCCATAGGGGCCAAGACCAAGAGTACTGGAAACGGAAACAATGTTCTCGGCCTCTTCCTGAAGAAAAAAATCTTCCACTTCTTTGACGATAGCCAAGGATGTTTCGCGTGTGCCTCCGGGCGGCATAAAAATGGTATAGTGCAGGCGTCCCTGATCTTCCACGGGCAAAAAGGAGGTCGGCATATTTTTGAGGGCAAGAATGGTGACAACGCTGAGCAACAAATAGCCGAGTATGACCTTGCCCTTGTGGCTGAGCCAGATCTGTTCGATATGTAAAAATTTTTGCGAACAGGCGTCAAAAAGTCGGTTAAACTGCTGGAAAAAATGCAGTTCATGACCGTGCTCGTGGTGTTCGAGCAAGAGCTTGGAACAGAGCGGCGGGGTAATGACAATTGCCACAAAAACCGAAAGCAGCATGGATGCAATGATGGTTAGCGCGAATTCTCGGTAGATGGCTCCAGTGATTCCCGAGAAAAAGACCATAGGCAGAAAAACTGCGCTTAGGACGACGGCCACGCCGATCAAAGCCCCTGTGATTTGCTGCATTGACTTGATGATTGCGGCATGGGGGTCAAGATGTTCTGTGCGGATAATACGCTCGGTATTTTCAACGACCACAATGGCATCATCCACAAGAAGCCCGATGGCCAGAACCAGGCCAAACATGCTTAGGGTGTTGATGGATGAACCTAGGGCCGCCATGATGGCTATGGTTCCTGTGAGGACAATGGGAACAGCAAGGGTGGGAATAAGGGTTGCACGCCAATTTTGGATAAAGAGCAGCATGACTGCGGCGACAAGGATAATGGCCTCGCATAGTGTGCGCAGCACATTGTGGATCGACTGACGCACAAAAGGCACTGAGTCAAAGGAAATCTGACAGGTCAGACCTGGTGGGAAGAAATGCTGCATGCGTTCCATGTATGCTTGTACACGGTCTGCAGTTTCTACGGCATTCGCCCCTTCAGCCAGTTGAATACCGACAGAAACTGCCGGCTTGCCATTATAGCGGGCTGTGAGGATATAGGTCTGAAGCCCCATTTCCACACGAGCGACATCACGAACCTTCACAACAGAACCATCTTCATTGACATGCACTACAATAGAGGCAAACTGATCAATGGTTTCAAGCTTGGAGCGTGAAATGAGCGTGATATTGATTTCCTGGCCGGGACTTGCCGGTAAGCCCCCAATCTGTCCCACGGAAATCTGCTCATTCTGCGATTTTACGGCTTCCACCACATCGCTGGGTGTCAGAGAAAAGGATCTGAGCTTATGGGGGTCAAGCCAGATACGCATGGCATAGGGCGAGCCAAAAAGCGTGGCATCACCAACCCCGTCAACCCGGCAGAGGGGATCAAGCAGGACGGAGGCCACAAAATCGCCAATTTCTTCAGCAGGAAGACGCCCCGTGGTGTCGAGAAAAGCATAGAAATTCAGAAAAGTGTCGGAAATCTTGCGGACGCGGATGCCCTGATTTTTTACCGATTCGGGCAAGAGGGGGAGGGCGAGCTGCAAGCGATTTTGTACCTGCATCTGAGCCATGTCTGGGTCGACTTCAGGGGCAAAGGTCAGACGCATGCGCATGCGACCTTCAGAGCTGCTCGTGGTGGAAATATACAGCAGATCGTCAAGGCCGGTCATCCGTTGCTCGATGACTTGGGCAATGGAGTCTTGCATGGTGCGCGCTGAGGCACCGCTGTAGTCGACGATCAGGGAAATGCTGGGCGGGGTCATGTGCGGGAATTGAGCCACAGGCATCGTAAGACCTGAGAGCATGCCCACCATGACGATCAGAATGGCGATAACACTGGCAAAAACCGGACGGTCAATAAAAAAATGGGACATAGGCTAACGCTTTTTCATGGCTTGTCCTGGGTTCACCGGATGCGTTTGCACCAGATCCCCCTCCTTCAACTGACGAAGACCGTCCACAATAAGCAGCTCGCCTTCAGACAGTCCTTCGGAAATAATGACGTTGTGCCCACTGCGTTCGGCAACCCGCACTGTGCGCTGATTAACCTTGTTCTCAGCATCAACCACAAAAACACTGGTTTGACCGCGTGCAGAACGTAAAACACAGCTTTCTGGCACAAGAATGGCCTTTTCCTCAACACCCTCATGGACAAAGGCCTGCACATAGAGACCTGGCAGAAGCGTTCCCTGAGGATTGGGGAAAACCGCGCGCAAAAGCACCATGCCCGTACTTTCATCGACGGAAATATCAGCGAACTGCAGCTTTCCTTCCAGAGGATAGGTGTGACTGTCATCTAAAGCGATGCGGACACTGGTCTGTCCTGGTTTGTCCTGCTTGATCTGCCCGCTCAGATTACGGTCTCGCACACGGAGAAGATCAAGGCTTGAACGCGTCATATCTACATAGACTGGATCTAGCTGCTGAATGACAGCCAGCGGTTCCGGCTGATTTGCCGTGACCAGTGCGCCCTGCGTCATATGTGATTTGCCAATGCGTCCGGTAATAGGGGCAAGCACGTCAGTATAGCGCAATCTGATTTCCGCAGTCAGCAGCGCCGCTTTACAGACCTCAACATCCGCTTTGGCCTGAAGATACTCAGCCTCAGCATCTTCCACAGCCTGCTGACTGACAGCATGGGAACTCAGCAGAGCCCGTCTGCGGCTTCTGCGCAGCTCGCACTGTGTGAGTACTGCACGGGCTCTGGCGAGAGCCGCTTTGGCACTGGCGACTTCTGCCTCATAGGTCGCAGGGTCAATTTTATAGAGGGACTGACCCTCACGCACTAAAGATCCTTCGGAAAAGAGCTGTTTCTGCAGAATACCGCCCACCTGTGGCCGTACTTCGGCCTTGCGAAAGGCACTGACACGGCCGGAAAGCTCTGCAGTCAGCGAAACCTTTTCCGTGCGAACCTTCAGCACAGAAACGTCTCGTATTTTTTTATGTGCTTTGACTTGCTGTTGATCGCATCCGGAAAGGCTGCTCACAAGCAGGCATACGCCAAAACAGGCCAGGAAACGTCCTATGATGGAAAATATGGGGCTAAACATCGTGCATCCTTATCAGGCAAAACGCCCCCGACAAAGCCGGTATATGGTGAATTTTTGCCACAGGAGCGTCTAAAAAGCAAATTCTGCACGACCTCGCTCCCTATCCCTCAAACCTTCGTTTTTCAGCTCTTGTGACAGGAAGATGGCAGAGATTGACAAAGTCTTTTTTTTGAAGCAAGAAGTCTTGAATTTTTTGAACATTTTTTCGGGGAAATGCGCTATGTTCTATTCAGCCCCTCGTGACTGTCCAACGACACTACTGTGTCCACACTGTCAGACACCTCTGCACATTGCCCGTTCTTGTCATGAAGTGTTTATGCGTTGTCCGGACTGTGAAAAACGCTTTCCACTCAAAGATTTCATTAGCCAGGCCGATGCCGCCATGGAAGAGTTCATGGAAAATGTCTACTGTGACAGGATTTGATATTGTCTTCTCGCAAGACAGCGCTTGCAGCACAAGCTCTGTCTTGCGTTGAGCATAGGTAGAAGATCCCCGTTTGCACTATGTTGTCAGTGAGAGGCTATGCGATCATTACTTTTTTTTCTGCTGCTGACTATCCTTGTTCCAACCCCGGCTCTTGCAGCCGAGCTGGCAGAGGACGTCAAAGAGCCTGAAGAACAGGGCCTTGGTGTCAATTCCGCTATTCTTTACGATCTGACAACCAATACTGTGCTTTTTGAACAGAATGCCGACGCCAGAATCCAGCCGGCCTCTTTGACGAAGATCATGAGTATGTTTCTTGCTTTGGATCAGATTTCTCAAGGGCATCTGCGCTTTGATAGCCCCGTTCTGGTCAGTAAGAAAGCGGCCAGTGAGGGCGGCTCGCGCATGGGCATTAGAGCAGGAGAAGAAATTCGCCTCGGAGAACTTTTGCTGGGTATGGCCGTTTCCTCGGGCAATGATGCGAGCTATGCTGTGGCAGAATTTGTCGGCGGAAGCAACGAGGCTTTTGTGCAAGCCATGAATGACAAGGCGCAACGCCTTGGAATGCATGATACGTGGTTTTGTACACCGAATGGTCTGCCCATGCAGGGACAGTACACGACAGCGCGCGATATGCTCATTTTAGCCAGAGCCTATTTGCAACGGTATCCCTGGGCGCTGAGCTTGCATAATACCCGTGTTCTCAAGCATCTGAACTATGTCTCGTGGAATAAAAACCCCTTGCTCAATCAGTATCCCGGCTGTGATGGTTTGAAAACAGGGTGGGTTCGGGCATCAGGCTATAATATGATTTTTACAGCTCAGCGTGGGAACCACCGTCTTCTGGCGGTCATTCTGGGCGCGCCAGATCCCTTACACAGAGGGGTTGAGGCCTGTCGCATGCTTGATGCCGGTTTTCTCGTGTGTGCCCAGAAAGAGCCCACTGTCCTTGATGCCTTAAGCCATCTGCCTTTTGAGAGCTATCAGCTCGACCTGCATAAAAACGCGCACGAGGCTGTAGCTCTCTATGGGTATGTTTCCTCAGGACTTAAGGGGCGAAAGCATCATCTCAAAGGCAGAAAAGCTGCCAGCTCAAACCGCAAGGTTTCCTCAAAAAAGAAGGATCGTCGTGGAGCACGACAGAAAGCGAAAGCTTCTTCCAGGAAGAAGAAACGGCACTCGTGACGTCCTTATCAATAAAAGAGCCGCCAGCTGGCGGCTCTTTTATTGATAAGGAGATCTTCCCTGGAAGGTATTATTGGCGTTCCAGATAGAAACGCAGACCGGCATAACCCACAGTCTGCCTGAAATTACCCGACGCCTCTGCTGAGCTTGTATGTGCCACAAGCTGGCTGTGCAATGTGCCCATATGGCTTGCTGCATTCATGACGAGGGCGCAGGGTGCCACACCGCACATAGTAATGGAGGATTCCCGGCAGACGTGGAGTAAGCCATCGCTGTCAGCTGCCGCAATCTTTTCCAGAGCAAGCTCATCTTTGGCAAGGCAGACCGTATGGTTTTCAAAATGGTTCATGTCAGAGCTGATAATGACATGATAAGAGAGATTGCGAGCTTCAAGACCCTGTAAAAAGGAAGCAAGTTCACTGCCTGCCTGTTTGAGAAAGACCGCATCCTGCGTGCCCACACAGACCGGTACAATGCTTGGGAAGGTCTTCCGAGCTGCACAAAGGAAGGGCAGAAGCACTTCTATGGCGTGCTCTCCCTCATGGGCCGCATAGTCAGCGGTAAAGGAATGCTGACCGGTAAGTTGTAAACAGAGCTCAGTTGCCACAGGTACGTCACCAAGCGGTGTCTTCCAGACTCCGTCAGGCCATACGCTTAAAGCTCTGCCCCGGCCTGTATGGTTGGGACAGAAGATCAGAAGGATATCAGCAAGCTCAATTCCTGCCAGGGTGGCGGCGATAACATTGCCGCAGTAGACATAGCCTGCATGGGGCAGAAGCAGGGCCCAGGCAGCTTCCTGCACAGGAGCAAGCGGGTATTTTTCAGGACCTGTCTGTCTATAGCTGGCAAGGGCGGCCTCCACCTGTTCTCTGTTCTGCGGGTAAAAACGGCCAATGGCTACAGGTTCGCGCACGACCATGGCAACCTCCTAGAAAATCATCTTGCCGTGCAGCCAGTGATGCTTGACCCGGCCGGACAGCTCCTGTCCTAAAAATGGCGTATTCTTGCCTTTGGAGTAAAGGTTCTGTTCTGAGGGCACCCAGTTTTCATGAGGATCAAAAAGGAAGAAATCAGCAGGATCACCCGGTGCAAAACCATTTGTGGGCAGGTGGAAAATTTCGCCTGGCCTTCTGGCCCAGAGCCTGTGGAGCGCATCCTCTGGCAGAAGATGTTCTTTGACGAGCCCCCAGGTCAGCGTTACCGCAAGATCAAGCCCTGAAAAACCAACAAGCGCTTGGTCCAGAGCGGTCATTTTCTCATGCAGAGCATGAGGGGCATGATCTGTGACAAGAATATCAATGGTGCCGTCGGCAACGGCTTTGATCAGAGCGTCGCGATCTTTCTTGGTGCGTAAAGGTGGGCTTACCTTGCACTGACTGTTATAGCCTTCAAGAGCACTATCATCGAGAAGCAGATAATGCGGACAGGTTTCAGCTGTTACGCTTATGCCGCGAGCTTTGCCCCAGGCTATGATGTCTACGGTCAGCGCACTGGATACGTGAGCAATATGCACAGGTAAGTGCAGATATTCTGCGAGCATGATATCGCGGGCTGCCTGTAGGGCCTCTCCCACGGCAGGCTGTCCTTTGACGCCGAGCAGACCGCTGATTTCTCCCTCATTCATGACCCAGTGATCGGCAAGGGTTGGATCCTCACAGTGGTCAATGACTGTCAGAGAAAAATCTGCGGCATATTCCATGACTCGTCGCATGATTTCTGTGCTCTGGATGGGTCTGCCATCATTGGAGACGGCCACACAGCCGGCTTCCTTAAGCTCGGCCATGGGCGCAAGCTCACGACCTTCGAGATTTTTGGTGGCGGCGGCTATGGGATAAAGTCTGGGCCCGTGAGGATGACTTTTTTGGGCCTGACTGAGCATCAGATTGGTGACAGCAGCAGTATCATTGACTGGACGGGTATTGGCCATGCACATGACAGCGCCAAACCCGCCATGGGCCGCCGCATGCAATCCTGTGGCAATGGTTTCTTTGTATTCAAAGCCTGGCTCACGTAGATGCGCATGGGCATCGATGAAGCTGGGCATAAGCACAAGACCGCCTGCGTCAAATATTTCGCAGTTTTCTGGCTGCGGCTGATGGCCGGCCGGCACCATGGTCACAATGTGTTCGTCTTCGATGACCAGATCAACTAGAGCTTCAAGATGCAGAGCATTTTTTATGCACAGATACATGGGAATTCCCTCACTTACGGGTGGCGAGCAGATACAAAACCGCCATGCGTACTGCCACGCCGGCTGAGACCTGATCGAGAATAAGGCTTGCCGGAGAATCAGCCACGACATCGGAAATTTCAAGTCCACGGTTCAGAGGACCCGGATGCAGAACCTTAACGGCGGCACTGGCATGTTCAAGGTGCTGAGGATTCAGGCAAAAACGGCGAGAATACTCTGAAAGATCAGGCAGAAGGCCGGCTTGCTGTCGCTCAAGCTGGAGTCTTAGACACATCACCGCATCCACACCCTCTACGGCATTCGTCAGGTCTCCATAGACAGTGACGGGCCACTTTTCTACTCCTGCAGGCAAAAGCGTCCGTGGAGCACAGAGGCGAACATCAACTCCCAGCCTATGCAGCAGCTGGACATTGGAGCGGGCTACACGGCTGTGGGCAATATCCCCTAAGATTAACAGTTTCTTGCCTTCAAAGGCCCCATCCCAGGCTGTACGCAGGCTATAGCAGTCAAGCAGCGCCTGGGTGGGATGGGCATGCCAACCATCGCCGGCATTGACCACACCGCAGCTCAGCTGATTGGCCAAAAACGCCGCAGCGCCACTGCTGGAATGTCTGACAACAATGACATCTGGATTCATAGCCTGCAGGGTAAGACCGGTATCCAGGAGACTTTCTCCTTTGTTCAGACTGCTACCGGCCTGGGAGAGGGCATGGGTGTCGGCCGAAAGGCGTTTGCCGGCCACATCAAAAGATGTCTTGGTGCGTGTACTGTTTTCCACAAAAAAGAGAATGATGGTGCGTCCCTGCAGTGTCGGCACCTTGCGCACCGGGCGCCGGTTGATTTCCTGAAAACTGCGTGCCAGATCGAGCAGGTGATAAACATCAGCCACACTCAGCTGTGAAGTGCCGAGCAGATCCTTATGCTGCCAAAGATAGCGACTATCTGTACTCATGCCTTTGTCCCCGATCAAAAGAAAAAAAATTCCGCTGAAAAGCGGATATCGTCAACCTAAATCCATAAGGAATGCTTGCAAGACGGGTAGAAACTCTTGCTGAGTTCACACGCAAATTGTCGCCAAAAAAGCGTCTCTGTTTTTTGTCACATTGAATAATCATTGATTTTTTTGGGGTTAGCTTGAGGTCTCATTTTTTGAGCTGCTTTTCCGTGTGCTCAACATGAGCATACAACAACTTGATCTCAAGCATTGCCGAAACGATGATATTGCCTTTCACATCTCAAAAGAGGTCTGCCACCTACCCAGACGGCAGCACAACACCTGTGTCCGCGAAAAAGAGGCAGTGTTGAAGCTTTTTGTCTGTCCTGAATTTGCAAAAAAATGATCTCACGGATCCATGTCTGTGAAGACTCCGACCTTGCCCGATAAGTGTACGGCAGCCGTCACAAAATGTGAACCAGGAAAATCGGCGCTTTGCGGAAAACAAGCCTTATGGCACAGGGAAAATATGTCCTGTGATAGGTAACACTTCTGCATTGCCGGAACAGCTCAGAACTGGACAAGTACAGTTTGCATGGAGTATTTTGGCCGACTGTGTATGTGATCAAGGTCAAGTTTGCTCGACTTGAGCACAGATGTGGTAATGCTCATGTGGTCGTTAAAGGGGAAAATCCCAAAGCGCGACCTCGCCAAACGCCTTGTAAAGGAGCCTTGATCATCTTTTTTGGCAATCCCTCGAATTCGTACTACTAGGAGCGTCCATGCTCACTTCGCTACTTGTTTATCTGCTTTGTGGTGCTGTGGCCGGAATTCTCGCCGGCCTGTTGGGCGTCGGCGGGGGCATTGTCATTGTGCCCATGCTTCTCGTGATTTTTCCGACGCAGAATATTCCGCCAGAACTCTGTCAGCATCTCGCACTGGGCACATCTCTGGCCAGTATTGTCATCACCTCGATCTCCAGCGCCCGTGCTCATCACAAACGCGGTGCTGTGCACTGGGAGATTGTCAAAAATATTACTCCGGGCATTCTCCTTGGTACCTTTGCCGGCAGTCTGGTGGCCAGTCACATGCCCACGCTTTTCCTCAAACTCTTTTTCATCTGTTTTCTGATTATTGTGGCCATTAAGATGATTTCCCGCTATCAGCCTAAGGCCGGCCGAGAAATGCCAGGCTTTGTGGGAACAAGCTCCGTTGGAGGCGTTATTGGCCTGGTCTCAAGTTTTGTGGGTATTGGCGGAGGGACCCTATCTGTCCCCTTCATGACATTTTGCAATGTGCCCATGCATGAGGCTGTGGGCACATCCGCAGCCATTGGTTTCCCCATCGCCCTGGCAGGAACCCTTGGCTATATCTTGGGTGGCATGAATACGCCCAATCTTCCTGCCGGTACCCTGGGTTTTGTTCACCTCTATGCGCTCATTGGTCTTGCCTGTGCGAGCTTCTGTACAGCACCGCTGGGAGCTCGGCTTTCTCATTCACTGCCCACAGCCAGGCTTAAGCAGTGCTTTGCTGTTTTTCTGCTTTTTGTGGCCGGCAAGATGCTGCTTAATCTCATCTAGATGCAAGAACACGAAACCTTTGCGGTTAAAGCCCGCACCATTTTGCCCCTGGCCGATGAACGGCCTGCGCGTGGCTCTCAGCTTTTTGCCCGTCTCAAAGGCATCGACAATGCCGTGCTCCTCATTCATGCTGGCAAGGTCGTAGCCCTAGGCAAGGCACGAGATGTTTCTCTGCCCAATGACTGCCCTCTGACAGATCTTGGCCCTGTCTGTGTCATTCCTGGCACCATCAATGCCCATTGCCATCTTGATCTGTCTTATCTTGAGAGCAAAACCTGCTGGGGGCAGGGCTTTACACCCTGGTTGCAAAGTTTGATTCCACTTCTTCCACGCGGTCAGGTGGAGCAAAAGACTCTTGAAGATGCTGTCAGGCGGGCTTGTCAGGGCCTTGCTGACTGTGGCACGGCTCATCTTGGCAATATTGCCGGCTCGGCTGATCATCTGCTTGCTTTAACAGATCAGCAGGCAGAAAAGGAAGGCCTTGGTATCAGCCACTTCTGTGAATGCTTTGGCTTTACTGAGAGTGAGATGGCTGCTGACAATCCCTGGCCGCCGTTTGTGCGCCGTGATCTTCAGGAACAGCCGAATCTTGCCACACACTCAGCACTTGCAGGACATGCTCTTTATTCCACATCGGCTCACAAGCTTGTGCAGGCCAAAAAATTTTGCCGCAAGCATTCCCGCATTTTTAGTATACATCTTGCTGAATCCCCTGAAGAAACGGAGATGCTCACCCAGGGCCGAGGCAGACTCTTTGAGATATTCCGGCAGTCTGTACTGCCAACAAACTGGCTGGCGCCTGGCAAACGTCCCCTGGCCTATGCCTGTGCCCTTGATCTGATGGATGCCGAAACCCTTGCCGTCCACGGCGTGCAGCTCGACCGCCAGGAAGCGCAGGTCATGGCCGCTCTCGGCGCATCGCTTTGTCTGTGCCCCCGTTCCAATCACCATCTCAACGTGGGTGCCATCGAGGTGAAAACCCTGATAGCGGAAAATCTCTTGCTTTGTTTGGGCACTGACGGACTGACTTCCAATACTGACCTTGACGTTTGCCAGGAGGCGGTTTTTTTGCACGAGCAGCAAGGAATCCCTGGCGAAGCACTTATCCGTATGCTCACTGTCAACGCAGCCAGGGCCCTTAAACTGGGAAAATATGTCGGCAGGCTTGTTCCAGGAAGTCCTGGCCGATTCTGTATTTTGCCCCAGTCGCTGCGTTTTTGAGTTCACCGGTTCAAATAGGCGGACATGGCAAGCAGCGTATCCATGAGAATAGCATCAAAATGTGCTAGGATGGCTGTGGGATCAGCCCCACCCTTGAGACCCATTTCAAGAGAGAAAGCTGCTGTACACAAGGCTTTGGCCTTGAGTACAGCAGCTTTCTCTTTCAGTTGATGAATTTTTTGGCAGGCTTCTTCGGTATGGCCCTGCGCCAGGGCACTGGCGAGCCAGGCCCCGGTGTCGCGTTCTTCCAGAAGAAAAGCTTTGAGCGCCTGGCTGTATGTATCTTCTTGCAGTTGACCTTCTTCCATAGGCTTACGCCAGGCAAGCAAATCTTCGTTCATGACAACCCGGCTCCTCTTCTTTACGGGCCAAAGGACACAGATATCTTCGCAATGTCCTTGATCTTTGCCATTTTCGTAGCGGAGAGCGCAAAAAGAGAAAACGCTGTTTTTCTCTTTTTGCGGCAATCCGCCCGGCAAAGGAAACTATGGCACAGAGCAGAAAAAACGTCTGCCTAAGCCTGCACAATCAATTTGAGAAAACGCTTTTTTCCGAGACGGATTACGTATTCACCCTTGCTAAAAGCTGTCTGAGCATCCATGCAGCGCTCGCCGTCAACGCTCAGGGACCCGGATTTAATGAGTCTGCGGGCTTCACCCCGGCTCTTGACAAGGCCTGCAGCTTCAAGAAAGGCCAACGGTGTTGACGCCTCACCTTCGCGACATGTCCACTCCTGGATATCATCAGGCACACCGCCGGAGGCAAAGACACTGGCAAAGTTTTGCCGTGCGGCCTTGGCTTCGTCTTCTCCGTGATAGCGGCTGATGATCTCCTGTGCGAGCTCTTCCTTGCAGGTCTTGGGATGAACTTCGCCTGTCTCCACG
Source organism: Desulfovibrio sp. (assembly GCA_017528345.1). GTDB lineage: Bacteria > Desulfobacterota > Desulfovibrionia > Desulfovibrionales > Desulfovibrionaceae > Desulfovibrio. The sequence continues at coordinate 9,095 of JAFXOX010000029.1, read as the reverse complement.
CCACGCTTCATGTTTTCAATGTCTTCAAGGCTTTTTTCTGAGAGCAATTCATAGTAGCGCCACATCAGCTCATCTGAAATGCTCATGAATTTTCCGAACATTACCTGGGGCGTTTCATCAATGCCGATATAGTTGCCGTAGGATTTGGACATCTTACGGACACCGTCAAGGCCTTCAAGCAGTGGCATGGTCAGAATGCACTGACCCTCCTGACCGTAATGTCCCTGCAGCGTGCGGCCCATGAGCAGATTGAATTTTTGATCCGTACCGCCCATTTCCACGTCAGCCTGCAGACTGACAGAATCGTAGCCCTGGCAGAGCGGGTAAATAAATTCATGAATGGAAATGGGGCGCTGTTCACGGTAACGCTTTTCAAAATCGTCGCGCTCCATCATTCTGGCCACGGTATAACACGAAGCGAGTTTGATAAAACCAGCGGCATCAAGCTTGGAAAGCCAGTGTGAATTGAATTCAACAAGGGTTTTTTGGGGATCGAGAATTTTAAAGACTTGTTTCTTATAGGTTTCGGCATTGGCCAAAACCTGTTCTTCGGTGAGCGGAGGCCGGGTTTCAGAACGTCCACTGGGATCTCCGATGCGGCCGGTAAAATCCCCAATCAAAAAAATCACCGTGTGACCAAGCTGCTGAAAATGCCGCATTTTCTGCATAACCACCGTGTGGCCAAGATGCAGGTCGGGCGCAGTGGGATCAAAGCCCACTTTTACACGCAGAGGTGTCCCGCGTTCGAGTTTCTTTTTGAGTTCTTCCTCGTCAATGAGTTCAACCACACCGCGCTTGATCAGTGCAAGCTGTTGTTCAAGATCTTTCATGCATCTGCGCTGGACCCAGCACTGAGCTGAGACTCCAGGCCCTCCCGTAGATGTTGAGGTTGTGGCTGCGGAGTGTCGGGAAAGACCGCGCACGCCAGAAAAAGCCTGAACCGTTCTCTTGCACAATCAGGCCAACCCTTTTAGCGTTACCTGCCGTTGCCCATACTGTCAAGCAGAGGAAGCAGGAATCCTCTTTGAGACAGCCCAAAAATGGCTTCTGCCCTTGCAACTTCCCTTTCTGTGGAATATAAGCAGTCATTCTTGGCTCATTTTCGGTCCTCTTGTCCTTTTTTTCACATTTACATTGAGTCCACTATGTCTGATTCCTCCCCTGATCTCTCCAGTGATTTTACGCCAGACTTTGGCAAAGGTCTTATTCCGGCCATTGTCCAGGATGCCACGGACAAAGAGGTCCTCATGCTGGCCTATATGAACGAGGAAGCGTGGAAACTGACGCTGGCCAGTGGAGAAGCGCACTATTTTAGCCGCAGTCGTCAGAAAATCTGGCACAAAGGCGAGAGCTCAGGCCATATTCAGAAAGTTCTCTCCATACGTTTGGACTGTGACAACGATACCATCCTGCTTCTTGTTGAGCAGCAGGGAGGTGCTGCCTGTCACACAGGCCGTAGATCCTGTTTTTACCGTGAGCTTAGAGACCAGTGCCTTTCCTTCTGTTCTCCAGAGGTCTTTGATCCCAAGCTCGTTTATCACTCCTAACCCATTTATGAGACAGCAGACGCTGCAAACGCCATGACACAACCCCTACTCAAGCTCGCCATCCCCAAAGGTTCGCTGGAAGAAACAACTATCAGCCTTTTTGAGCGCGCCGGCTGGAAAATCCGCAGGCACAGCCGCAACTATTTTCCCGAAATCAATGATCCGGAAATCGCCGTTTCCATTTGCCGCGTGCAGGAAATCGGCAGCTATGTGCAGGACGGCATCATGGACTGTGGCATTACCGGCGAAGACTGGTTGGTGGAACGTGGCGTGGACGCAAAAGTACGTCAGGTCTCGCGTTTGATTTATGCCAAGGTTTCCATGCAGCCCAGTCGCTGGGTGCTGGCCGTTGCCCAGGATTCGCCCTATACCAAGGCTGAAGATCTGCGAGGCAAGCGCATCGCCACAGAGCTGATCAATATGACCAAGGGGTATTTTGACCGTCAGGGTATTGCCTGTGACGTTTTTTATTCCTGGGGAGCCACAGAGGCCAAAATCGTGGAAGGCCTGGCCGACGGTATCGTCGAGGTAACCGAAACTGGCTCAACTATACGCGCTCAGGGCCTCCGCATCATTGACCAGGTCATGGCCTCAAGCCCTGTTCTCATTACCAATGAACGTGTCTGGAATACGCCGGAAAAACGACGCAAAATCGAGCAGATAGATCTTTTGCTGCAGGGAGCCCTCAAGGCCCAGTCCCTGGTGGCCATTAAAATGAATGCGCCGGCAGACCGCCTGGAGACGATCCTGGAAATGTTGCCGGCACTCAATTCTCCCACAGTCTCCCCGTTGCGTATCGAACAGTGGCTGTCTGTGGAAACTGTCGTTGATGTCAATCTGGTGCGTGATCTCATACCCAGGCTTTGTGCCGCAGGAGCTGAAGGCATCATCGAATACGGTCTGAATAAAGTCATTTGAAGGATTGAACATGGAAGAATTGAGCCGAGACGATAAACGTGAATTCATGGAAAATCTGCCTGAAATCAAGGCAAACGAGCGCTTTTGTTTTGACTGTCATCCGCAGGTCCCGTGTTTCAATCAGTGTTGTGCTGAGCTCACCCTTCCGCTGACCCCCTATGATATCATGCGTCTGTGTCGGCACCTTGGCATGCCAAGCCAGGAATTTTTGACGACGTATACAGATATGCAGATTATTGAGGAAACGGGTTTTGCCATGCATACTCTGAAGATGAACAGAGAGCCCGGCGAACCCTGTCCCTTTGTCAGCCCGGTAGGCTGCCAGGTCTATGAGAATAGGCCAAGCGCCTGTCGGGCTTATCCTTTGGGACGAGGCACCAAGTTGACAGCTGAGGGAGTTGCAGAGCGTTTTTTCCTCGTGCATGAGGAACACTGTCATGGCTTTGATGAAGGAAGTCAGCGTACGCCTGCAGAATGGTTCGCCAATCAGGGGCTTGCTCCCTATAACAATTCCAATGACCAGTATATGCGCCTGATGAGTCTTGTTCAGGCCAGTGGTAAACCTCTGGATCAGCGTCTGCAGGCAATGAGCCGTCTTTGCCTCTTTCATCTTACCTCTTTCCGTCAGATGATTGAGAAAATGCGCATTTTTGCTCATCTTGAGCTCGACGCAAATCGTAAGGCCATGATTATGGAAGATAGCCTTGAAGGCGACGAGGCTTGTCTGGCTTTTGCCATAGACTGGATGGAACTGGTCATCTTCGGACAGGCTGAACACCTCAAGCGTAAATAGCCCAGTGGGGTATGGCAAAAAACCGCACTTCGTGCTATGGAAAAAAAGCCTGATTCAGGCAATGATTGTTTTTTTGCTTTTTTTGCAACTGTCATACACCTCTCATTCTTCGGCAGTTTGCAAAGACTATCATTCACCTGGCTACTTGCCTTTTCATCCTTTTTTGTTGTTGGGAGGTCTTATGAATCTTGGGAGGCAGGTCTATCAGTTTCTCCTTGCCGGTTCTCAAGCATACGCGAAATGGGATCTTGAGGTGTCAACCTCGATCCTGAAGAACCGTAAAAAACTGCTGATCCTTTTAGCACTGGCTGTACCTGTGCTCGCCGGCTGTCTCGTGGAAGCCTTTGCCGATGGCCATGAGATGCTTGGTGGTAAAGCAGCCTATGCTCCGGCCTTTTATACGAGCACCATTTTTCTTGCGTCCATTGCCGTTGGTCTGGCTGCCGGCCTGATTACCGGCTGCATTGGCGCCGGTGGTGGTTTTATTATTACGCCGGCTCTGATGGCTGTGGGTGTTAAAGGTATTCTGGCAGTGGGTACTGACCTTTTCCACATCTTTGCCAAGGCCATTATGGGAACGACAATCCACAAAAAACTGGGTAATGTTTCCGCTAAGCTGGCCATTGCCTTCCTTGTGGGCTCCATTGCCGGCACCTTTATCGGTGGCTTCATTAACAAAGGCCTCTATAATAAAGACCCGCTGCTTTCTGAGCTCTTTATCAGCACCATCTACGCATTGCTTCTGGGCTTTCTGGGCTTTTACGCGCTCTTTGACTTTTTGCGTGCCACACGTGGCAGCTCTGCCCAGACCCAGACCACTCAGAGCGCCAATGCCGGTCTGACCGGTCTTTCTGTCAAGATGCAGAGCCTGAGCGTTCCGCCCATGATCACTTTTGATGAGGACTTGGTCCCCGGCGGTCGCCGTATTTCCGGCTGGATCGTGGCTGCGGGCGGTGTCATCGTTGGTCTTTTGGCGGCCATCATGGGCGTGGGCGGCGGCTTTGTCACCTTCCCGATGTTTGTGTACGTCTTTGGCGTCTCCTCCATGACGACGGTAGGTACTGACATTCTCCAGATCATCTTTACTGCCGGTTTTGCCGCTGTGGGTCAGTATGCCATTTACGGCTACGTGTTTTATACTCTGGCCATTGGCATGCTTCTTGGCTCCCTTCTTGGCATTCAGATCGGCGCCCTGACCACCAAGGTCGTCAAGGGTGTGCATATCCGCGGTTTCTACGCCATGTCCATTATTGCCGGTTTTATTAACCGCGTCTCGGTTCTGCCTAAGAAGCTCGTGGAAATGGAAGTGCTCAACTGGAATCCTGCTGTTGTCAACGCCATTGAGCAGGTCGGCAATTATGTCTTCTGGGGCGTTGTGGCCTTCTTCGGCTTCTGGGTCTTCAGCAAATTCTTTGTCAATCTTGGCAAACTCAGAGGGGAGGCCTAGTCATGCTCATTCACGAAAAGAAAGCCTTCCTGCGCGGAAGTCTGATGATTGTGACCTTCCTCGTGGTCTTCTGCGTGCTTTTATCTCCTATTTTCCACGACGAGCACGGCAAACCCCTTACAGGACTGCAGTTTGCTGATAACGTCTTTAATGAGCTCTCAAAGGGTTCTTCCAACTTTATCCCAGCCGTGCGTGAGCAGGTGAAGAGCGTTCAGGGCAAGAACGTAGAGGTTTCTGTCAAGCTCAAGAAGCCTGAAAAAGCGGCGCTTGCTGTCAGCGTGCTGCAGAAGGCCGGCATTGAGGCCAAGGCCGACGGTGCCCAGGTCAGCTTCAAGGGCGATCTGGCAGCTCTTTTGAGCTCTGCTGTGGATGACAGCGAAAATCTCTACAACAATAACGACAAGGCCGTTTCCGAAAAATATGCTGGCGCCAAGGCGCTCGATGTTTCCTCGGCCTGGTGGTATGTGCTTTCTCCCTCTATCAAGGAATTGCAGAAAAAGGGTATGATCGGCGAAGCCAAGGTGCTTGACCAAGTCATCCGTCGCGCCATTGAGCCTGGCCACAATTTCTTTGGCGTGGAGCCCGTGCACGTCAAAGATCACATTCTGCTGCTTGCCTGTATGCTTATTTTCTATATCATTTACACCCTCTGGTATGGCTTCTCCATTTTCGAACTCTTCGAAGGCATTGGTCTGGCCATGACCAAGTCCAAGGTCAAGCAGGAAAGCTAAGCATTTGCGCTTTTTCTGTCACGTTTTTGCCAAAGGACTGGTGCTGCGGCCCAGTCCTTTGGCATTTTTTTGGCAGATGGACCCCAAAGGTCGCAAAACGGGTACTTTCTTTTTTTTGGCACAATCATTGCATTAAAATGCTCAGAGATTTTTCCTGAACACATTTTACCCTGCGGTGGAGGATCATATGCATATCTCAAGCATCGACAATGCCTATCTGACGGAACTTTACCTGCCTGAAAGCGAAGGGCACAGCGGCTCGGCTCCCGTAGCTCCTCAGGATATTGTCAATCTTTCCAGTCTTCCTGAAATGACCGATGAGGAAGTGGAAGGGTTGATGCAGGAAACTATTCAAATGATCGGCAATGATTCGGTCAGTGCGCTATCGGTGCACAGCGGTCTCGACACCAACAGAGTTTTTGCCCTCCTGGGTATGGCCTAATCTCCACCACACTCGCTGCAGGCAAGTTTTGCCCTCCTCTTGCCAGAGGGGGGCTTTTTTGTGCCGCAAGCTTGCAGGATTGGCCGCTTGTGACTATATTCTGCAACGCGCACAAGCCGTTGGCCTATGATTTTCAACGGACCTCCTCTGAGGCCATTTCAACCACATCATCGTACCCATGGACATGACAGAAAATACCGTCGCATCTTCCCAGACATCTTCCAAGCCTCTTCATGATCAACTCACCATTCAAGAGCCTGATAGCGCTTTGCCCCCCATTACGACAGAAGACCTCCCTTGCGCGCTTAAGTTAGGTCTTGAGCGCTGTGGCTGGCAAACGCTTACTCCAGTGCAAAGTCTGGCTATTCCCTATTTTTTGGCCAGACGGGATCTCATGATTCAATCACGTACCGGCAGCGGTAAGACTGGAGCCTATCTTCTGCCCATGCTGAATTTGCTTGAGCCTCGTAAGAAAGAGGTTCAGCTGCTCATTCTCGTGCCTACACGCGAACTGGCCGTTCAGGTTGAACACGAGGCGCAAAGACTCTGCTCCGGTACGGGTCTTGAGGTTTGTGCCATCTACGGCGGTGTGAGCTATAAAAAGCAGGCTCAGTCTCTGGAGGGCGGAGTCCAGATTATTGTGGGTACACCCGGCAGGATTTTGGACCACCTTCTGCGCAGGACGCTCAGCTTTGAGCATCTTACAGAGCTCGTCTTTGATGAGGCCGACCGCATGCTCTCCATCGGTTTTTATCCTGACATGAAAGAGCTGCAGCGATATCTGCCGGAGAAACATCTGCATACGACGCTGCTTTCTGCCACCTTTCCTCCCCATGTGGTGCAGCTTGCCAGTGAATTCATGACGCAGCCCGATATGCTCTCCCTTTCCCATAAGGAAGTGCATGTGGCCGATGTGCACCACTGTTTCTGCCATGTTCAGCGTATGGATAAGGACAGGGCCTTGATCCGCCTGCTTGAATCAGAAAATCCCGCTTCGGCCATTATTTTCTGTAATACCAAGGCCAATGTGGCCTTTTTGACCCAGGTTCTCAAAGGTTTTGGGTATCAGGCAGAAGCCCTCTCTTCTGATCTTACCCAGAATCAGCGTGAAAACGTACTCTTGCGAATTCGTAAGGGTGAATTGCCGTATCTGGTAGCAACTGATGTGGCTTCTCGAGGTATTGATATTCCGGCTCTTTCCCATGTTTTTCTCTATGAACCGCCTGAAGATCGAGAAAGTTATATTCACAGGGCTGGTCGTACAGGGCGTCTTGGCTGTGCGGGTACCGTGATTTCTCTGACCGACGTTATGGAGGAGATGGAGCTTGAACGAATTGCCCGCTACTATCACATTCAGCTGCAAAAAATCGATGTCCCCGACGATGACCAGGTGGCTGAAATCGTCGGCCAAAGATTGTCAACGCTGCTTGAGAGCCGCTATCGTTCACTGACAGGGCTGGAAAAGGAGCGCTGCCACAGATACCTGAACTTTGCCAAAAAATTGGCGAGGGATAGTCTTGAGAGCGAAGATCAGGATGAGCAGGGACTCTGTCTGCTGGCCATGCTCCTTGACGACTGCCACCGGCAAAGTTTGACTCGCCCCTCTCTGCTTCCCCAGGCACAGAACCATGACAGGCGGAAAAGTAGCAGGCGTCACAGACGTCGCCGCAATGTCGCTTCAAAACCTGAAAATCGTGAGGCCTAGTGGCTTTAGCTGATACGACCTACCTGGAAATCCCTTGTCTTTTTGTCTATCCTGCTTCAAAGTCCTCTCTGGCAGAAGGCGAAACTGTGTTTGCCTGTGGAAATACGTGTACATGGGGCATGGGCTTGGCTGTCGCCATTTCTTGTGATGGGGCCTTGTGCGCAAAAAAACGAGTCTTTGTTCTTCTGAAAGTCCGGTTTCCACAGCCACAGCCGTAGGAGCCTTATAAGAGAGCTTTCCCGTAGCCATCCCTTGATTTTGTCGGGAGAGAATGTCAACGCTATTAGCCAATGACTTCAACCATGCAGATCGCCCATACCCCTAAAGACCTGAATATCCCCGGTTCTTCCGTGGTGACCATCGGCAATTTTGACGGTGTGCACAAAGGACATCAGTCACTTATTGTGCGAACGCTTGCTATTGCCAAGCAAGAGCAGATGACAAGTGTTGTGCTGACCTTCTGGCCGCACCCGCGGCGCATTGTCCACCCGGAAAAAACCCATTTCCCTTTGACCACGCGCCAGAAGCGGCGTGAACTCCTCGGCCTGCTTGGCGTTGACTGTGTCCTAGAACTTGATTTTACGCGAGAGGTCGCAGGTCAAAGTCCAGAGGAATTTGTACGCAGCTATCTTCTTGATCTGAAGATGAGCTATCTTGTCACAGGCTATGATTTTTGCCTTGGTCGCGGGCGCAGCGGGCATACTGAGGAACTGCGCAAGATTGGCCAAAACTATGGCTTTCGCGTGGAGCAAATGCCACCCCTTACCCAGATGGGCGACATTGTCAGTTCCACTCGCCTGCGCGCTCTCATTGCCGCCGGTGATCTTGCTAGCGCCCGACAGCTGCTCGGGCGATTGTATGAAATTGAGGGAGAAGTGATTCACGGTTTTGGCAGAGGTAGTGATCTGGGCTTTCCCACGGCCAATCTTGCTTCATCAGATATCCTTCTGCCGGCAGAAGGTGTGTATGCGGCCTATGCTAGGGGAGAAGGCTTCCAGGCTCATGCCCTGGTCAATATCGGTCATAATCCCACCTTTGGCGATCAGCCTCTCAGTGTGGAGGCGTTTCTTCTCGATACTGGGTGTAACCTCTATGGCAAGACCATGTCTCTGGCTTTTCTCACACGCCTGCGTGGAGAAATCCGTTTTGCCAGCCCCCGAGAACTTGCAGCCCAGATTGAGCAGGATGTGCGTACCGCAAGGTCGCTCTTTGCCCAACAATAATCCCTTAAAGTGATGACAACAAGAAAAGCCCGCAGATTTTGAACTCTGCGGGCTTTTCTTGTGTGTAGGTACAAAGCCTGAAAAATTGGCAGCATTTCAGGCAAATTTTGTACGCAAAGAGAGAAGAGCCCTTGATGAAAGGCTCAAACTCCCCAGAGCAGGGAAAAAGATTGGCGATGGGAAACGACTACACCTGGCCGTAGGAACGCAGGCGATTCTGCAGCATGGCGTTTTGCACGCCAGGCTGCGAGGCAAAATTCTGACCGGCATAGGCTGTCGCAGCCGGCTT
>JAFXOX010000028.1 GCA_017528345.1 Desulfovibrio sp. | reverse complement strand
GATACTGCCCAGAAATGGGGCCTTTCAGGATTTGGCATACATGTTGCTATCTCTATGGTAGCTTGTTTTTTTGTACCACCAAACCAGGGAGATCCAACATGTTCTTTTTACTTGGAAGCGATAAGAAGAATCAGAAGCGTGAAAGCAAGAATCACGGATTAAACATCGAAGAAGCCCGCGACGTCTTTTTATCCGGTAAATTCCCTGTTGTGACCACCGATCAGATTGAAGGCCGTCATATCGTCAAGGTGCTTGGTCTGGTCTGCTGCCGTGGCTTTGATTCCGATGAAACATTCTTTGGCATGGCCAGTCGAGCCATGAGCAAAGGCGCTCAGGCCATTATCGGCTATAATGAAAATGTCGCTTTTCACCCTGATGGCAGCAAGTATTTTTCCTGTTATGGCACAGCTGTGATGTTTGATTATGATCCTGCTGATCCCGAAGCCCTGCCATTGATGCTCGCACGCGCCAAGAATCGTTCTGTAGATGTTTCTCTCTAGGCGTGATTGATGCCGGAGGTGTAGTATGAGCGCGATCACAGGTCTTGGCAGTTATGCCTCGCAGTATTTGCAGGAGCTGAATACGGCACTGACGGAAAATCGTCAGTCTTCGGGAACTTCCCTCGTCAATTCCCTGTCCGGGCAGATGCAGAATACTTCCTCCTCATCCCTCGCCGATCAGCTTTCAGGTCTTGTCAGGCTGACACGCTACGCTATGGATGAAATGGGGCTTGCAGAAGATAGCCGCGTCACCTTTTCACGGCTTCAGGAATACTGTGATCAGGTCCAGGAGCGTTTTAGTCAGTCGGTGAAAGACGGTTTGGGTGCCTTGCATGTGGATCCCAATAATGTCACCTATACCCTGGACGGACAGGGCAATCTCACCTGCCACAGCGCCGACAAGACCGTGGAGGCCCTCGCTCAGCTTGTCTGCGATGATATGCACAAGGATCTGCAGAAGCTTGCTTCCAACCTCAAAGCTTCAGGGCTTTCTCTGGACAGTGGCATAAGTTTTTCGCTCGATGGGCAAGGCAACGTGACGGGGCTTGGGGAAAGTGCGAACTATCAAGACATCCTTGCAAGCCAAAAGCAGACCTTTGCCAATCTGAGCTCGCATCTTGCAGCCGCACACGTGGATACCAACATCGATTTTTCGCTGAAGGTCAATAGTGATGACAGTGTCAGCGTCAATTGTGCAGATAGCAAATACACCAAGGTTCTTCAGGCATTTTTTAACGAAAACAGTGAGATTGTCTCGGACTATCAGCGCAGTGAAGCGCTTTCGCAGATTGAGCAGGCGCGCAAGTTTATGTCTTTGTCGCCCAAGGATGCCCGCACCCGTCTGCAGCTGGAATCCATGGCAGCCTGGTGGGATACGCAGCAGACCTCTTCATTGTCGTCTTCTTTTGGACTCTATAATAATGGATCTTTTTCGCGGCTGAGTGGCATCAATCTCAGCGTTTGAGTGTGCAGTTCAGAATGTTGCCCATTACCAGCTTGTGACCTTGTTTCCGGCAGGCGAAAAGAGCTCTCAGAAGCACGCAGGGGAGAGCAACGTTATATTCTACAAAATGCAAAAAGTTGAAAGTCCGCAAATCAGCTCTATGCTTAGGTTTGCGGACTTTTTTTGGCGATTTTGGTTCGAAACTTGGGGAATATGATGTCAAACGCTTTCAGTGTCAGCCACATTGTGAGCGGCTGGCCGTGATGAGGTCAATGCCGACACTTCTGCAGAAACTTCATAGGTACAGCCAAAGAGCCGCAATGAGAATATCATTGCGGCTCTTTGAGTTCTCTCCTTGGAAGGGGGAAAAAAGGTTGGGCCTGTCACCGGGCTTGGAGTCATTGGCCATTGCTTGCGGCAGAAAAGCGTTTTGCGCCTTTGGCCTCGCAGGGGGGCATTTTCGACAAAAGGCTTTATTCAGCGTTATTGAGATAGCGGGCAAAATCGTTGTAGCGGGTGCGACAGGTATTTTGGGAAACATTCAGCGCTTTGCGCACGTGCGGGTAAAAGCCTTCTGAGATGCCGACTTGCAGATCGGAAAGATAGCTGTGCACACTTTTCAGGAAGCTTCTGTAGGCACGTTCCTTTAACGGTGCGTCCTTAAATGGTGGCGCTTCAGCATAGTTCACAAGGAGCTGCAGACGCTCGTGCAGCCTCATAACCTCATCACGGTTGACGGGTTCATGGCTCAGGGTCTCAGAGAGCTCGCTAAAAAGATCAAAAATGCTGCGCGCAGCAATGATCTGTCTGCGCAGGGGCGCTTGGGCAAGAAAAAGATCTTCGGCAGGAAGGCTTTCGCTTTCAAGGAGGGAAAAATAGGCTTTGCGCGCTTTTGAAAAGCGTTCATAGCCTTCATTGAGCTTTTTGGCCAGACGTTTGCCGCGAACCCCTTCGTCGATGACACTTGTATCCTGCACATACTTGGTGAGCTCGCCATAGTTTTCAAGCATCTCATCGAGACGTTCGGTCATGACCGTGATTTGCTCGGCCATTTTTTGGCGAAGTTCATCGGCAAAGAGCCCCTCTGGCGGCAGAAGTCGCTGCCTGGAGCTGGCACGCGAGATCTTGACCTTCGGCAAAAGAGCAAGTTCCCATTCGCCAAGGTAAATGCGTACGAAAAAAGCTATGTGGTCAGCCTGAGAAAACCAGCCTTCCGAAATAATCGTATCTGCCTGATTGGCAAAACTGAGGATTTTTGAGGCGCGTCGTTGTTCTGACGTGGAGACTTCTCTGGTCTCCTCTTTGTCTACGCGTGCCCGAATGTCAGAAATGGCATCCTGAGGAGGCTCTGGTGCCTTGGGCGTTTTGGCCGGCGTGACGGGCTTGTTTGCTTTTGCCTCTGGTACGGTTTCTGGCGCAGCCGGTGGGGAGGGCTCTTGGACACTGGGTTTGGAGGGCTCTTCTGGGGCAAGTTGGGTCTTGTTTTGCGCCCAAAACAGGCAGAAAACCAGACAAATGCCCAAGAGGAAGAAGAGACAGGTGCGTGGAGGCATTTTGAACATGCACAATCCTTGCTGCGCTTTCGGCTATGTGTTGTGCAAGACGGAGATATAGGCTGAGAGCTCGGTAAGATCCATAGCCCAGGGATAGTCTCCTCCCCGCAAGAGCTGGCCGACACCGTAAAAATGCGTTCCGGCTGCTCTGGCAGCGTCAAGATCTGTGCTTGCATCCCCGATCATCAAGGCTTCCTTGGGGGAGATACCTGCCTGGGCGAGGATATTCTGCAGAAGAATGGCTTTTTTGGGCGGAGAGCCAAAAATGCCATCGAAAAAGCGGGCCAGATCATGCTCGGCTAAAATCTCCCGTTGCTCCTCTTCCGGAGCTCCCGAGCAGACATAGAGCGGCAGACGCCCGTACCAGTCTTCAAGAACAGCGCGTGCGCCTTTGATTTCCTGGCAGCGCCTGAGCTCCTCACGGCAATAGGCTTTGAACGTGTCTCCACAGGTCTGAGAGTCCTCTGGCGTTATGGTCTTGCCGAGAATTTCTTTGTAGAACCAGGCAAATTTCTCATAACGGCTGACACCGCCGTGATCCTCGTGAAACTGGACAAAGCGCTTTTCGGCATCCTTGCCGTAGGGCCTGGCAAGACGGGCAAAGGCTTCGGCCTTGGCCGGAACACTGTCAAGCAGTACGCCGTCACAGTCAAAAACAAGACAACGCAGGCTCATGACAAACCTCACAAACAATGAGCAGGGGTTATGGGAGATTTTCGCGCCTCTGCCCAATGACTTTGGCAGGAACACCGGCAACAATGGTAAATGGTGCTACATTTCGTGTCACCACAGCGCCAGCGCCCACAATGGCACCTCGGCCAATGTGCACATCGGCTGTTATCACACAGTTGGCACCAATCCAGACGTCCTCGTCAATATGGATAAAGCCGCGCGTGTGCCCCTGATCCATAATGGGGATATCTGTGCGCGCAAAGGAGTGGTTGGCAGCACGCAAGACAGTACCTGGCCCAATGGCCGTGCACGCGCCAATGCGTATTTCACCTTCATCGGCTGAGACATGGACAAGGGGTGAGATGGCCACACGGTCGGCAATGTCGAGGCTTCCGTGATTGGCCGTGAGAAAAACCCCACGGCCCAGACGTACCTGATTGCCAAGACGGATAGCCGAGCATCCGGTGATGGTCAGTCCTGTTCCAAAGCGCACACTACCACAGCCCCGAAAAAGCCAGCGCCAGAACATAAGTCTGAGCAGAATGCCAAGAGGCGTGGGGATCCAGGCAAAGAGTGCCATCCAGAGCTCTTCCAGGGCCTTTTGCAGGCGAAGGGCGAGAGAAAAAGCCCGGCTCTGTCCCTTAGCCACGCACACCTCCGCCATAGCGCTGCATGAGGGGATCTCCGGTCATGAGGCGTGAAACGCGGGCGAGATCTTCAGGGGTATCAACGCTCCAGGTGCGGAAGTCTGTGGGCACCATGCGTACTTTTTCCCCGTGTTCGAGAATCCGCATCATATCCACAGATTCATAGATTTCCAGGGGGCTTTCTTCCATTTCATTGAAGCGCAAAAGATAGTCGCGCCGGAAGGGAATAATGCAGACCTGCTTGCGCATGGGCACTTTGTCTGAGCCTTTTTTGCGCGAGGGAATGGGCTCGCGTGAAAAATAGAGGGCGTCGTTATTGCGGTCCACGACCACCTTGACCTCATTGGGATCCTCAAATTCTTCAAGGGTCTCCATCTCAGCCATGAGGTTGACCACATTGATGCTGGGATCATCGAGCATGGGCTGAACGGCGCAGTTGATCATTTCAGGCTGTACCATGGGCTCATCACCTTGAACCATGACAACAATATCCACACGTTTGCCCGTGTTCTTTTCAATGGTCAACAGAGCCTCGGCTGTGCGTGTGGAGCAACGCACATGCTGGTCACTGGTCATGATGCAGGGAAGACCGGCGTCTTCACAGTATTTTTGGATGATTTCGTCGCAGGTGGCTACGTAGGTTTGGTTGAGGATATCGCTCATGGCTGTGCGAAAGGCTACATGACCAACCATGGGAACATTGTGGATGAGCGCCAGGGGCTTGCCAGGATAGCGGCTTGATCCCATACGGGCGGGAATAATGGCAATGATATTCATAGTGTATCTCGTGCGTTAGGAAGTTGAGGTTTTGTCGTGCAGCCTGTTTTTTAGTCGTCTGTGGGCAGAAGATAGCCACCTTCCTGAGAAAGCTCAGGATGAAGGGCCTTATGCTCTTCTTCCATGACTCTGAGAATGCCCTGACCAAGATCCACAGTCAGCGGAGGGACAAGTTTTCTGCCGACGCGCGGCATGAAGGCATAGGGGGTGATCTGATAGTGACCGCTGTTGGGATCGTTTTGGAAGCAGATCTCAAGCTTTTTGCCGAGCATTTCTTCAATCATTTTGAAGAGATCACCCACGCGCATGGGCTGATTTCCAGAAATGATAATATTCTGGTTTTCGTACTGCGGGGCGAGAATTTCGAGGGTCGCAGAGCTGGCGTCATCCACATGCACATATTCACGCAGGGCCGTGGGCTGGCCATAGTAGGTGATGGTGCCAGTCGTCAGCGCTTCGTGCACAAAGCGGTGGATGGCGTTGCGATTATCGGCTCTGGGCCCATAGAGGGAGCCATAGCGGAGAATGGTATAGGGCAGGCCATGCATGCTCTGATAGTTTTCAATATAGATTTCGCAGGCCTGTTTGCTGCAGCGGTAGAAACCGCCAGATTTGCCGTAGACATAGAGCGATGAGGCAAAAACATAGCGTTTGACCTTCTCTTTGCGGCAGGCTTCGAGAACCATGACATTGCCAAGCACATTGATGCGCGCTGTGTCCACGGGACGGGCATTGGCCTCGCCGATATCGGCTATGCCGGCATAGTTGAAAACAACGTCAGCACCGGACACGGCCTGGTTGACGACCTCCTCATCAAGGATATTGCCAGTAACCATGGTCTGCTTGGGGCTCAGCCAGGGTGAGGGATGCAGGTCAACGATGGTGACTTCATGGCCGGCAGCGGTCAGCTTATCGCAGATGTGGGAACCAAGAAATCCTGAACCGCCAAATACTGTGATGTTCAAAGTAGATCCTCCGTTCTACGAATCTCATGCAAACCTGAGTAAAGGTCTCAAAACTTCAGCAAGCTTGCTGTGAGCTTTCTGCTTCATCAAGGCCGGTTTCACCGCACACTTGCGTGCGGGGCCTAAGCGAGCTCTCCACAAGCTGTCGTGGAACACTCGGCCATCTTGCTAACACTGATTGCCGCGTCGCGGTCATGCGCTGTTCTCCCATGAGAACACGTCCAAAATTGACGTTCAGGGGCATGGTCAGCTGCCGCACGTGGAACAATCGATTTTTACGAATCTATTCATGAAGTAAGCTTACCAAGCTTTGCACAGATTGTTAGCACACTGTTCACAGCCCTATGGCCTTAGACTTTTGGCCGCTCGGCACTGTTCCAGAGAAAAACGGAATCTATGCCATAGGCAATAAAACGGGTGCCCTTGGCAATTTCCTCGGCAAGCTCTGTCGGATTGGGTTTGACGATATGCAGGCCCATGGGCACATTGCGCCTCTGGCAGGCTTTGCGAATGCGCACCATGACTTCTTTGAAGTCTTCGTGATCAAACTGTCCTGTGAGTCCCATGCTGCCAGAGAGGTCATAGGGCCCGACCATAATGGCATCGAGTCTGGGATGGGCAAGAATGGTGTCGATCTGTTCAAGAGCCCTGATATGCTCAATTTGGGCGACAATGAAAATTTCAGGTGTGATTTTTGACCGGTAACTGGTGAATTCCTTGCCAAAACAGTTGGCCCGGCAGTAGCCGACACCGCGATATTCGCGGGCTGTCTGGCCGGCATTACGCCAGGAGTCCTGTCCAGGGTAGGTGGCAAGATCAATGGCCTCATTGAGTTGGTCTGCGCTTTCGATCATGGGAAAGATCAGACCATGGGCTCCAGCCTCCAGAGCGGCCTTGATGCAGGTTTTTTCTGCAAGCGGCAGTCGCGCAAAGGGCACAGCCCCTCCGACTTCAATGGCTCTGAAAATATCCGGGAGAATGCTTGGTCCAAATGAACCATGTTCCATATCGCAGGCCACCCAGTCGTAGCCCGCGCGGGCCATGAGCTCAGCAACATCTGTGGAGGGAATCTGTAGCCAGGTCCCGACAGTAGCCTTACTTTTGGCCAGATCATCGCGAATTTGGTGGATTGTCATCAAAAAATTCAGCGCAGAAAACCCTGCCTATGGGCAAGGGAGGAAACGCTGCCTCGATTTTTCCATGGTGAATAATGCGTCGCCAAGGCCGTTTGCCGTGAGCGACAGTTTTGGCACACAAAAAGCGTCAAAAAAACTCGCGTGGAGTGATTGCGTGACTGCATTTGCACAGGAAAGCACGTTCTTTGCTTTTTCGTCCATCTCTTCAAAAAGGCAAGCCCCAAAAAGATCCGTTTTTTCACAAAGACGCTTGCCGCAGCTCACGTGCTCTTGTGAGCGCTCTTGAGCTTGCCATTTCCTCTGTGGGGCATGGTTTGGCTGTACATCAACACCCTACACTCAGCTTCTTTTTCCACAGGCTGGCACTGCCCGGCAGTCCAAGAGGAGTTTGCGGCAGGAAAGGCAAAAAGGCAAGGAAATTCAAGGTAGGGTGCGCCGTAATCCTCCTCCCTGAAGGGAAGGGGGCTCTGTGTATTGAAGAGTGAACCAATAGCTTGGCCGCTTGTCTTACCCTGAATGTTTTTGCGGAACAACGATGTTTGTGGCTTTCTTGGGGAATCATGCCAAGGCGTAAAAGAGAAAGTGTCTCCCCATGGTATGGAGTTAGGACAAAGAAAGGGTTGACCCCAAGATACAAAGATTGGGTAGCGTGCTATGTCCAGGCCTTAGCATGCTCAGATCGTCTTGAGGGGGAAGCGGCTTTTGCACAAGAAATTCCACATATGGCCACCACACATTGCGCAAACCTGTCTCGCCAAGGCGCAGACAGAAATCCTGGACGCAGGCTTCCTGTTTGCATGCATCAAAGCCTGCGTTTTGAGACCATGTGGCGCGCTTGGTAAAAAGGCAGAGGCCATCCAATGCGTCAACGCTTGTTGCGCGGCAATTGTAGCCAAGGTAGCCTGAATCCGTTCGTGGAAGGTCGTGGAAAAGTGGTTTGAGTATGCCCTCTGCATCAACGAGATAGCCGGCATGCAAGGTTCGCTGATCCCGTGAGATGAGCTTGCCAGCTACCGTTGCCACGTGTTTTCGGCAGAGCACGGAAACAAGTTCTTCAAGCCAGCCCTCTGTTAGGGGAAGGACATCACCTCGCAGAAATCCCAGAATCTCACCATGAGCTTCCTGGACCGCACAATTCAGCCGCTCTGCCTGCGGGCTTGCGTTTGCCATGGCATGCAGGCTGAGTCTTTGGTCGCTTGCGGCTAAACGTTTTGCCCGTGCACGCTGGGCAAGCGGTATCTCCGCGTCGTAGAGAAGGCAGATTTCGACGTTTTTGTAGGCAGTTTTCGTGCAGATCACCTGAAGATAGCTTTCAAGCAGGGCAAGTGTTTGCTCTCCTGTCATATCAATAATGAGGCTCACTGAGGGGAAGGGGTCAGGGTGAGGATAGTGTGGCTGGAAATAGCTGTGCTTGATGCTGACCGTTGTCCCTGGAAGCTCGTTGTTGAGATGTTCTTCAAGAACGCAACGTGCGCTTTCGAGACGGTGAATATCGCTATCTGCCTGCAAAGCTCGTTTGTGGAAGAGCAGAAAGGGAAGATGGAGAAAAGAGCTGCGTGCTTTTTCGGCGCTATATCTGAGGAGGACATCATACTTCAGGGCAGAACCTGCTTCAGAGCGGAAGGCTCCGATCTTGCGAAGGTGTGCGGTTTGGAAGATAGGCAGGCCCGCAAAATCGCCTGAGCGCAAAAGCTCTTCATCCCAGGTGCTTTTTTGACAGTATGGCTTTGCGGGGAATTCACGTTCATTGATCTCGACAGCGTCGGTAAAAAGCAAAAGCGTATCAGGGGCATCTGCAAGAGCCTGACTGCAGCATGCAAGAGCATCTTTTGCCAGCCTATCCTCCTGATGGAGAAGGCAGACCCAGTTGAAACGAGCCATTTCAAGTGCGGTATTGGCAAGTGTGGAGAGATCACGCGCATCATTGAGAAACTGCACATGAATGCGTGTGTCACGTGCCGCGTATTTCTCAACGAGTTTTTGCATGGGCTGGGAGAGAGAACTGGCAGCTGTTAGACAGAGTTCCCAGTGGGGAGAGCTTTGTGCAAGAACTGACGCAAGCGAAGTTTCAAGGTCATCAGCATCCGCATTGGTAAGCGGCATGAGAAGAGAGATACCTGGGGCGTCAGGGGCGTGTGCTGCCAGCAAGGATTTGCGTCGAGGCTTTTCAACATTGTGCTGCCAGAGCGTGTAGGCCCAAACCTGGTCGGGAGCAAGGGGACGCAGCAACCTTGCTATCTCCCAAAACTGCTCAAGAAATGGCTCATAGGCAGTTTTTTGATACTGTTCTTCCTTGGTAAGCCAGGCAGTATACTCTGCGACATACGGCTCCATGCCCTTGATCTTTTGCCAGAGAGAACGTCTATTTCTTGCCTGGAGGCGATATTTCTCCCAGGGGCAGCAGAAGGAGAGAAGATCAGAGAGCGCATTTTGTGCAATTGTCTTGTTGTTGAGCTTGCAGGCATCCCGGTAGACGGAGCGGCGTGTAGAAGAATTTGACCAGCAAGGATCGAAGATGCGCTTGTACGGAGAAACAAGTGGCTTTGGCGATGAGTTTGTGCCAGCCTTTTTCCCAGTGGGGAAATGTGATGAGGAGATTACGCAGTTCATCAAAAGAAGCCTGCTCAGCCCTGCTATCGAGGACTTGTTGTTTTTCCTTTGGCAAAACACAGCGCCAGGAGCTGAGGAATGGGTCGAGGCAAAGGTTGAGCCCGTCATTGGCGCAGTGTATGTACCAGTCGGGAAAAAGCAGATGCTGGCTGTGCGCGCGGAAATAGTCGGTATTGTCCTGATCGTGCACATATTGGCCACGTGTCTGGCTTGTGTGATGAATGATGCGTGCCTCAGGATTAACTGTCATGCGCAACCCGCGAGCGAAAAGTCGGGCGCAGAGATCTACATCTTCAAGGCCATTGACGTAGTGTTCGTCAAATAATCCTACGTCAAGGAAGAGGTCTCGCCGCATAACCATACAGGCAGCTGTGATGGCCTGGAAAAACCGTCTTTGGCCGACAAGGGGGGATTGAGCTGATATCCCTTCATAGAGATGACCCACCTTGTAGTCGGGGCTGACGAAAATGCCAAGGTGTTGCACGGTATGACCAAAGGGTTCTTGTGCAGGATAGAGGAGAATGGGGCCTGTGGCGGCAATGTCGGGGTAGATGCTGAAATCACGGAGGAGAGGTTCATACCAGCCTGGCAAAAGCTCAATATCGTTATTGAGAAAAATCAGGAATTGACCTGAAGCCATGCGTGCGCCGAGATTAGAAGCTGGTCCGAAATTGAGGTTCTTTTCACAACGTACGTATTTGAAAGACGACGCAAAGAGCTCGTTTCCGAGTAGCGGGCATGCATCAGGCCCTTAGTCCGAGAGCTAATAATCAACGAAAGTATAATCGGAATCTCGTAAATATTGTTAATCATTGACTTTTTTCGCCGGGTCCTTCCGACCGTTTTTTTCACCCGACTTTCAGCTTTTTCGAAATCTTATAATTTTGGCTATTACGACTAT
>JAFXOX010000027.1 GCA_017528345.1 Desulfovibrio sp. | reverse complement strand
GCGGATTTCTCGGCCTTCCCCTCATACGCCCTTCTTTTTGTATGTATAGCTATACACCTAATTGGAAGGCTTGTTAGAAAGAATTCAGAAAAATTGATGGTTTACGAATTTTGTGTATAAAAAAATGCAAAACTCACGTCTATATTACGTTCAACAGGCTCAGCTATACTCGGGAAACGCTTCCAGCTCTCGTGGAAAATGCTGAAGCTCCGTTTCGTTTGACCATCGTCGACAATGGTTCTACGGACGGTACGGTTGAGTATTTGAAGCAGTTTGCGCGGAGCCATGGCAACATTCTTTCCACGATACGTTTTCTCGAAAAGAATATAGGTATTTCTGCTCCTACCAATGCCTTTTGGCAAGCGTCCAAGGCAGAATTTCTGGGCAAAGTCGACAATGACACGCTCTGCCCGCAAGGCTGGTTAAAGCGTCTTCTTGCAGCGCACAGGGCTTCCGACCGTCTTGGCGTTGTAGGAGGTTTTCATTTCAATCCCCAGTACGTTGATATGCCAGCTCTGTCCAAACGCGTTATTTCTGTCAACGGTGTGCAGCTTGTGCCAGATGCTTTCATTGGAGGCTGTTGCTATCTTTTTAGACGGAGCGTGCAGAGGCGTCATGGACTGATAGCCGTTGGTCCCCGCAAAACTCACGGATGGACTGAGTATCAGGAGGAAATCTGCCGACGAGGTCTCGTCAATGGGTACCTGTGGCCGCTACTGCAGGTAGAGCATTTTGACGATCCTCTCGATACACATAATCTTGCTTTCTCCAAGCACCTGGATACGTCGCAGATCTCCATGGGTGAAAAAGGGATAGCTCTTGATCGGGAGTCTCTTCTTGCGTGGCTAAAGGCAGATGCGGCGCGTGTTGTGTCTGGTATTTCCCTGAAATGTCTTCTCGCGCAGAGTCGCACTATACAGTAACAGCATTGGGAATCTTGACGGCGAAGCTGCCATGTTTGACGATTGGCCGTAGCTCTCAGTTTTTGGCTATGACTAGTCACCACGTCGTGTAAACACAAGTTGTAAAACGCACAATTCGACTCCTCATCCCCTCGTTTCTGCGCCTTCCAGACGAAAACGCCGAGCTCGCAGCATCAAAAAAAAAAGCCGTGCCCACATGATCCTTTTTTCGGCCTTTCTTTTGGCGTAAGCCATTGTGTTGCCTAGGATCTTCGATGGGCGCGGCTTTGCAGCCTAACGGCAACCACATTATGTTTTTTCCAGCATATAGACTGCCCGTGGGATGGATGCGTGCAGGCGTGTGGAACGCAGAATTCTGAATCCGTTTTCCTTGGCAATCTGCTGCATTTCCTTTTTGGAATGCCGGAAAAGGTAGCGTGTTGGACGCCGTTCGGAAGGGGGTAAGTGGAGATCGTCGCTGTGATATTGGTTGTTGGCTTGCTGATTATAGGCCGCGTCGATGATGTCGCAGACGACTTTCCCTCTGTCTTTGAGGCAAGGGCGATGAATGGCAAGAAAATCTGCCATGGAGGCTCCTTGGATATGGTATAACCAATTGACGGAAAGAATAGTTGCAACGTTGCTTGGCAGATGGGATGGACAAAGGCTGTTGTCCTCAATGACATTGATGTTTGCATCCACCTGCGTTGCCAGCATATGGCAGAGGCGTACGGCTTCTGCTGACAGATCGCTGCCGCGTAAATTGGTGAAACCTTTCTTTTGCGCGAGCCACAGGAGATTGGCGCCACTGCCGCAACCCGGTTCAAAAACAGTTTCATGCGGAGATGTACAATCGCTCACCCAGTTGCAGGCGATGCAGACATGCCTTCTCCAGATACGGCTTTTAATGGCATAAATATGCCATGGTTCAGCCTCACAAAGTTGAACAAGTTTCTCGATATCGTTGACCTGCACAGTATGCGAAAATGGCCATCGATCGCGGAGATACCTGAAAATTTGTGATTTCATGCAATACCTCCAGACCCGGGTCAAGAGGCACGGTCAAAGAACCGCGCCTAGAAAGGCCCGGTCACGTGTCATGACAGAGTGTGGATGGAGGATTGCTATTTTGGGGGGTGCTCTAAACTATCATAGAGCAGGAAGATAGGGGGAAGTTCAAAGAATGCGAGAATACGCAGGATAACAAGAGCGCCGATGAGACAGGGAGGTGCTACGGCACCTTCATCACCGGGCAGCGAGGAAATGTAGTGGAAGGCAATGTCCGCATCTTCCTCAAAAAACACAAAGTCCCTGCCTTCCTCAAACGCCGAGTAGGGGACGCAGGAGATAGCGGAAAAGAGAATGAGTAGAAAGAATGCGGCGAGATGAACTCGCGAGGCGTGACTAAGCATTCGAGGTTTTCTCAAAGAGATTCGGGCATAACTGAGCCTCTTAAAAAAACATGAGACAAGAAAACAACCCGCCAAAGCTAGACCGGCTTTTCAGAGAGCATAGTTACAAGGATGAGTTCTTCCCTTTGATGAAGAAAACTCAACAGAATGCGTGCTCCACTGTACGGACGCAGCCAATTTTGTGATGGGGTACAACTTCAGAAGATCTTGTTACGCTCTTGGTTGCAGGTTTTGAGGACCTTCAGTTGACGTATGCGCTACAAGTCCTTCTTGGAACGGGAATTTCATCTACTTCTGAGGTTTACATACTACATGTTTCTAGTTAAAAAATCTAGTGTTTTTTTTCGTAAATGCTGCGACCCTGTTTCGAAAAGTGAACATCAGCCACGTGTTCGATATGATAGGATGAGAGATTAGCGGCAAAACTTTTCTTTCAGCCATTTTTGACAGCAGGCGTGTCACTTCGGCGTCTTCTCCCCACTGGTGAGATCCCCATCTTTCGTTTTTGTTTTTGCAAAAAAAAAAAAGAAATACACAATTTCGCACAGCACAGGTGACGTTTCATGTACGTTTTTTCGATAGAATCGGAGAATTTTCGCGGCCTGCCCAATCTGTCTCTACGCTTGGATAAGAAGCTCAACGTTTTTGTCGGCAACAACGGCGTCGGAAAATCAAGCCTGCTTGATCTGCTGACGTTCATGATTTCCCAGTATCGGATTCTTTCTGACGAAACCCTTTCATTCAAGCCGTCGGATGTTCAAAACGGAAAGGACGATTTTTCATGCCGCATCGTATGCCACCTGGAGAAGTCAGATTCGTACATTCTGGCGAAATATGCAGTGAACAAAACATCAACAAGCGCGATGTATTTTGAAAACAAAAGTGGTAGCTTCGATGACGCTGGCAGCCCATTCGGACCTCTACATGCGCTTTATGACGAATTGAAAGAAGAGGAATTGCCCTTTACGAAGAACTATCCCCTTGTTGTTTCCTACCCGACAAATCGGGCGATCTTGGAGATACCGGAGCGTATTCGAGGTTTCAAGCCTGCCGTCCATCCTTTTGATGCGATGGACAACGCCCTGTCTAGTTATCTTGATTTTCGCTCATTTATTGCACTTTTCCGTCAAGGCGAGCAGTCTCTCGCCAAGCGTAAGTCTCTTATGCCTGACGAGTATTCCGAATGGCTGGCACGCCAGGTTAAAGCCGTCAATACCGCCATCCATAAAGTTATCCCCGAGTTCGGTGAGTTCCATGTACTGTACAAGCCGTTTCGTATCTGCATCAGGAAGAACAACCGTGAGTATGCGTTTCTTCAGCTCTCTGACGGCGAGAAGTGTCTCATAGCTCTCCTTGGTGACTTGGCGCTACGACTTGCCATTGCTAATCCGACATTGAGCAACCCGTTGGATGGAGATGCGATCGTCCTGATAGACGAGCTTGAACTACATATCCACCCGATCTGGCAAAGCCGCTTGATAGACAGCTTGCAAAATCTTTTCCCCAACGCTCAGTTCATCATAACGACTCATTCGCCAATGATATTGTCCAACGTCCATCCCGAAAACATCTGGATAATGAGTGAGGATGGTGAGCAGCCGATCCATCCCCCACGATCGTACGGCATGGACACTTCCGAGCTCTTGTCGGAGGTGATGCTGGCAGAGACGAGGAACACGGATGTACGCCGAGAACTGGAGAGAATCGATCGGCTTCTTCTTCAAGAGAATTTCGGCGAAGCGCGTGAATCCATCAGAAAACTGGCCGAAAAAACCGGAAACATTCCTGCTGTAATTGGACTAAACAGCGACCTTGTGATGTACGGGCAGGAACCAGTTGAGATTGAGGACTGACGCCGTGATACCGATTCATAAATCGCAAAGGGATCCGCTTTCTGGATTCAAGCAGATGCAGGATGCGACGTATGAGGACAACAGACTTCCCAAGAAGGCGTTGGTTGAACAGCTACTTAGGGAACAAGGTTACTTATGTGCCTATTGCATGACGAGGATAGACCTGGAGACAATGAGTGTGGAGCACTGGCAACCGCGTCATCCTTCAGCGTTGGAGTTTGAGTCCAAGTGTGAAGTTAAAGATTTGCGGAAGCTCAGCATCGATTACAAGAATATGTTGGCTGTGTGCGACGGGAACCAGGGGCATCCGAAAAGGTTTCAGCACTGTGATACGCTCAAAGGAAACCGAGTCCTCAAATACAATCCTGCTAATCAGGCTCATCACCCAAAACTTCAGATCAGATACCTTAAATCGACAGGGAAAATTGAATCGCAAGATGATGAATTCAACAGGCAGATAGGAGGAGTCGATGGCGATCCCGGGATTCTGAATCTCAATCTCAACCAGATTAAAGACAATCGACTGGAAGTCATTAGGCGCGTGAACCACATGCTGGATAAGCTTCGAGAGAACGCCTCTCGCAAGGATATCCAAAAGCTACTTGATAATTGGCAGAAGCCCAATTCTGGGGGTAAGCTTCAACCCTATGCTGGTGTCGCTATCTTCTTTTTGGAACTTCGACGCTCTCACGCTTCGTAATTCATCAGCATAATTTTGCCATTCTCCCCTCGCTTACGGGAGGGGCTTTCTGCTGAAACACGGTATTTCTACCGAGTTCCCCAGGTGGGTTCCTACAGAAGCGCGGACGCTCAAGCCCGAACTTCAGCACAGGCTGACTGGCATGCCCTGCCGCCAAAATGTTTTTTGCGGCATTGACGTCGGCACACATGACCACAACTGACACAAGGGAAATGTGCCTGTGATGGTCGGTTTCGAGGATCTCTGCAAACGCAGCGATGGCACAAAAGCCTTGTATTTCTGGAGAAACAAGGATGAGCGTTCCACCAAGCCATGTCAGTGTCTAGCAGATCTGTCTTCGAAACTCGTATCAGCCCTGATCTCGACATGAAGCAGAACTCATCGAATGCGACGGAGAGAAAGATCATCCCCATGTTCTTTTGCTTAGAGCAGATAGACACATACTGGGAACGGCAGAGCCTGCGGCTTTCAGACATTTGGAGTGTAGTGGGCCTCAATGTGGCTATGGGCTTTTTCTCCGCCAAAGTGGGCATGCTTATGGGAGTGGAGAATGGGGCAGGGCATGTTGATAAGCTGCTGATTTTCTATGGTGTAGAAGGTATCGGCAACACTTGAGAGAAAAAGCAGATCGTGGGAGACGGTGATGCGGGCAGTTGGCAGCTTGGCTAAGATCTCAAGGAGCTTTTGACTGGCCTCCTCGTCAAGAGCTGTGGTTGGTTCATCAAGCAGAAGGGCTTCAGGTTCCATGGCGAGAATTCCTGCCAGGGCCACCATGCGTTTTTCGCCCCCGGAAAGCGCATGGGTTGGACGGTCTTTGAGCGAGAGAATGCCAAGTTTGGCGAGTTGCTCTTTTGCCTTTGCCTGTGCCGCCTTGGGAGAGAAGCCGAGATTGAGAGGGCCAAAGGCAATATCTTCAAGTACTGTGGGGAAAAAAATCTGATCTGATGCCTCTTGCAGGACATAGCCTACTTTGCGCCTGAGCTTTTGAAAATCCGCTTCTTTGCGGATTTCTTTGTCATGGAAAAAGATTGTGCCGGCCTTGGGTCGTAGAAGACCTGTAATGCAGCGCAGGAGACTGGTTTTGCCGCTGCCATTGGGGGCATAGAGGGCAAGCTTCTGACCACAGGCAAGGGAGAGGGAAATATCGCGAAGAACGCTTCGCTCACCGTGAGCTGTGGGATAGCTGAGAGAGAGATGTTCAACGCTGAAAATTGTGGCGCTCATGCAAAAAGTCCTTCAAGGTAATGATTGAGAGAGGGTATGGAGCCGCTCTCAAGGAGCAGAGAGAGCGCAAGCACAAGCAAGAGAAACGTCGCGCAGATGAGATCGCGTGCTCGTATCTGAAAGGTCCAGGTTGAGCGAAAGGTGCCAGAAAAACCGCGTAAGAGCAGAGCCTCGTGGGCCTTGCGGGCATGATCAAGACTGCGGATGAGAAGAATGCCAAGGAGCTGGGCAATGGTGAGATAGCTGCGCAGATTGGTGCCAGCCACAAAACCGCGTAGCTTCGCTGCCTGCTGCAGGCTCTGCCACTGACTGAAGAGCAGGTAAAAAGAACGCTCTGTAAAAAGCAGAAGAAAGGTCAGTTTAGCGGGGACATGGAGTGCCCCAAGAGCATGGCCGAGGGTTGAGATGCTCATACCGCCAAGCAGGGCGATGAAGAAGCCTGTGAGGATATTGGCCTTGACGGTGACAAGGGTTGCCAGCTGCACGCCTTCAACACTTGCCACAAAGGGACCGATCTGGGCACAAGGGGTCCCTTGTGTGGTTATGGGTGTGATCAGCCAGAGAAAAAGAATAAAGGTATTGACGGCGCAGAATCGTTTTTGCAGGTCACGGAGCCTGGGCCGGGCCAAGATCAGCAGCAAAAGGCTTGTCAGTGCAAGGAAGGCCAGAGTGAGAGGGCGCATGCTCAGCGCGCAGCAGACAGAAAAGAGGATGAGTAGGATGAGACGCAGGCGCGGGTCAAGGGTCGGCAGGAAGGCCATGATCATGAGCCCTTGGCTGAGCGCTTGCTGCGAATGGCGGCAAAAAGGCCGGCAAGGCCCACAAGCCAGCCAATGCCGCCCAGAATGTCTGTCAGACGCAACTGTGTCTGGAATTCGGCAAGTTCACGACGAAGCGGGGCAAGCTGGCTTGAGAGCTCCGAACGCAATACGGCTTGCCAATCCGGCGTATCAGTCTTTTGCGTTTGTGTTGTTGGGCTTGTCTCATCCATTGTGGCGGGCTGCGCATTTGGCTGGGCGCCAAACTCCTCCTTGGACATGGTCCAGGTATTGACGTGGCCTTCACCGGCATTGACCCGGATGACAAGACCGTATGTCACAGCTTCAGGAGGAATGGGAAAGGCACATTGGCCCTGGGCATCAGTTGTGAGCGTGCGTAAAACCTGGTTTTGGCCTGGCAGGGAAACAGTGATTGTGGCCTTGCGGGCAGGTTGGGTACGGCTGAAGCCTGCCTGCACATGGATATTGGTTCCGTCACTGTGGGCAAAAAGATTGACTCTGTGGGCCAGAGCTTCTGCTGTCGGCCAAAGAGTGAGAATGAGGATAAGGGTAGTGCGTAGCAGAGGGACGGCGATGGACATGATCAGGCCTTTGGCAGATGCGAGCCTGGCAGATATTCCGGCCGCATGCGGGCAATGGCTGCCAGGGTGAACATGGTGATACAGCCTTCAACGAGCATGATCGGCAGATGCGCGAGAAAAAGGGCATAGGCTGCAGCTTTGAAGCCTTCTTCGGAAAAAGCGAGCGCGCAGGCTGTGAAGAAGGCGGCAAAGCCAACGCCGAAAAAGCCAGCAAGAAAGGCCGCCCAAGCAAGGCCCCGGCGTGTGGGAAAGATCCTTACCACCAAGCGATAGAGATATGAAGCGAGAACGGCGGCAGATGCCATGGTCAGGGTATTGACGCCAAGTACCGTGATGCCGCCAAACTGAAAAAATACCGCCTGGAGAATGAGCGCGGCCAGCATAGCCGGGAAGGCTCCCCAGCCAAGGAAAACGCCAAGAAGACCGCAGCCCAGAAGATGTGCCGAGGTAAGCCCTATGGGCACATGGATGAGGGAGGCGATGAAAAAGACAGAGGCGAGCAGACCGCAGGTCAAAAGCCCTTGGTTGTCAAGACGTCTGACACCAATGGCTGTGCCCACACAGGTCAGGGCATAGCCTGAGGCCAGAATGGCTGGAGAGAGCACTCCTTCGGCAATATGCATCAGTTTTTCCCACTTCCCGCAAATTTGGTCCAGAGTACGGCACCCAGTTCCACCTGCTTGGGCCCATCCTTGGAGGGCATAGTATCGGCAGCCGTATTCAGGGCCGCAAAACCCCACCAGCCTTCCCAGGGCACGGCATAGGTGAAAATCCCCTGGGCATCGGTCTTTACAACCTGGGTGACAAAATAGTCATTGGGCGCTTTGCGCTTTCCGCCTTCATTCAGGTATTCCACTTCCACCATACAGTTTGCAGCGGGTTTCCCGTCCACAAGCACCTTACCCTGAAAAACATTGCCTGCATAGTTCCCAAAGGGACGGGTCAGGGGCACGATTTCCGTCTTGAGACCCAGCGCCTCATCCCAGCCTTCCTCTTCGCCAAAGGCCGGCACTATGACCTTGGTGTAGTGGACAATAAAGCAGTCTTCGGCCGGTTCAAAATAGGGCTCAGGCTCTACGGCAAACTGATAGAGACCAGGCTTGGCAAAGGTATACTGCGCGCTCCAGGCTTTATGCTTTAAATAGGGCTTGGGTGTGAGGGCGGCTGTGAGGTCTTCCGTTTTTCCCGCGCTTGTCACGAAGACCCGTTTGGGCTTTGCCATTTCCATGGCATTTTGTTCCATGGGGTGACAGAAAGCCAGGGTCAGAGAGATTGTCTTTGCGGTTTTGTCGCTCACCGTTGCCTCAGATGGGATAAGCAGCCCAAAATGGGCATGGACTGGAATGGCTGTGAAAAGTCCCCAAGCAAGCAGGGTGCAGCCCAGAGCAAATTTGTGCATAATCACGACTCCTTGTGTTGCTGAGTTCTTCGGCAAAAAACGCGAGGAAAAGGGGCCCCGTGTCTTTCATTTGTGAAAAGCTTTACGTCAAAGTAGCACGTTTGTCAATATCGTGCTACGACCATAGTAAAAAGGCCCCGTTGACCAGAAGATGGCGGTGAGCTTTGCGCGTCAATTTCGACCAACGTTGCCTGTCGTTTCCAGGTCAGATCGTGGGATGCGCGAGTCCATAAGTATCCGTAAGTATTGGCATTTGGATACAGTTTGTGAAGGTTTGGAGAAAATGAAGAGCAAATAAATTATATATCCATAAATCATGTATTGGTTGTTTCTGTATCCTTTTGCCTCCCCCCTTGCTCTAAAAGAGTGCGTATGCTAAGCTAAAGAATGCTCATTTTTCTCTTCTGTGCATGGCATATGGGATATGTCATGCCCGAGAGATCTTATTCAACCCACTTGGAGAATCTTCTATGAAACGATTGCTCCCGCTTGGGATTGTGCTTGTGGCGACATGCTGTATGCTCGCCTTCGGGCAGGAAGTGTGGGCGGCTGCGGCCAAGACCATCACCTTGCCCGAAGACCCCACCAAGGCTTACATCACTCTGGGAATTCTGGTGGTAGCTGCTGTGATGTTTTTTACGGAAGTCGTACCTCTTCCCGTCACGGCGCTTCTGGTACCAGTGGCACTGTCTTTGACCAAGGTCATTACCTCCAAGGCTGCCTTCAGCTATTTCGGCGACCCTACGGTGGTTCTTTTTATGGCCATGTTCATTGTCGGTGAAGCGACCTTTGTGACGGGATTTGCCGATAAGGTGGGCGCCCTGGCCGTACGTTTCTCCAAGGGGAGTCAGTTGAAGCTCATCATCTACACGATGATAGCCATTGGTCTTCTATCCACCATGCTTTCCAATACCGGTACCACGGTTGTGGCCGTGCCCATGGTGCTCGGCATGTGTCTCAAGGCCAAGATCGCTCCTGGTCGTGTGCTTATGCCTGTGGCCTTTGCCTCTTCGCTCGGCGGTACGGCAACGCTTGTGGGTACGCCCCCCAATGGCATTGTCAATGGCGTGATCAACGGCATGCTGGAAGCGGATCCGACCCTTGCCCTTCGACCCTTTGGTTTTTTTGAATTCGGTCTGATCGGTATTCCGCTGCTCATTGCCGGGCTTGTCTACTATGCGGTGTTTGGCTATCGGCTTTTGCCGGACAAAAAGCTTGACGATGACATCGATGGGCTTGATTCTGGCAAGCAGCGCCGCGAACATAAAATGTGGCATTCCATTGTCGTCTTTTGTTTTGTCGTTTTCATGATGGCCAGTGAGCTTATGCCGCTGACCACAGCCGCTGTGCTTGGTGCCTGTCTGATGATCATTACAGGTTGCATGAGCATGCGTGAGGCCTTCCGCAGCGTTGACTGGACAACCATCTTTCTTTTTGCCGGCATGCTTTCCATGTCCACAGCCATGGATAAGTCAGGAGCAGCCGCCATTGTCGCCTCGGCTGTGGTCAAGATGGTCAACAATCCCTGGATGCTGATGTTTGTTTGCTGTGCGCTGACAGCCATTATTACCAACTTTATGTCCAATACGGCCACAGCCGCTCTGATGGCTCCACTAGCTATGCCCATTGCCATGGCCAGCGGCATTTCGCCCTTGCCCATCATCATGGGTATTGCCATGTCCGCTTCCTGCTGCTTCCTGACGCCTATTGCTACGCCGCCAAATACCATTGTGCTTGGCCCAGGCCGCTACAGTTTCAGTGATTACATCAGAGCCGGCTGGCCTCTGCAGTTGCTCTGTCTTGTGCTTTGTGTTCTTCTCATTCCCATGATCTGGCCTTTCCATCCCTAGGCCAGAAGAACACAGGCGAGATAGTGGGATATCTCCTGCGCACAAGGACATTGTGCGTAGGTGTTTTTTGTAGGAGTGTCTATGAAAGAGCTTTCTGCACAAAGTATTACCAAGGCTGTGGCTGATCTCTGCGTTGAGGCCTGCTGTCAGCTGCCCGAAGATATGTTGCAGGCCTTTGCAAGCGCCAGGAAAAATGAGCCTTCAGTCGTGGGGCAAGATATTTTGGGACAATTGCTGGAAAATGCCGACATTGCCCGCACGGAGACGGTTCCCATTTGTCAGGATACGGGCCTGGCGGTTATTTTTGCCGATATCGGGCAGGATCTGCACATCACAGGCGGTGACTTTACCGAGGCCGTCAATGCCGGTGTTCATAAGGGCTATGTTGAAGGCTATTTGCGCAAATCCAGCGTTGCTGAGCCGCTTTTTGAGCGGAAAAATACCGGCGACAATACCCCCTGTGTGCTGCATGTGCGCATTGTGCCAGGGGAAAATCTCCGTCTGCGTCTGGCCCCCAAGGGAGCCGGTTCGGAAAATAAGAGTGTGCTCAAAATGCTTGTGCCGGCCGATGGCCTTGAAGGCGTGCGCAAAACTGTCCTTGAAGCCGTGCTCGCGGCCGGACCCAATGCCTGTCCGCCTATGGTCGTGGGGGTAGGTCTTGGCGGCAATATGGAGCTATGCTGTCTTCTCGCCAAGCGCGCAGCGGCCCGTGATCTTTTTAGCAAAAACAGTGATCCGCGCTATGCGGCTTTGGAAGACGAACTTTTGACCATGATCAATAGTACAGGCATTGGTCCGCAGGGACTGGGAGGTGTCCACACAGCCCTTGCCGTCCATGTGGAGTGGGCAGCCACACATATTGCGCAGCTGCCCTGTGCTGTGAACATTAACTGTCATGCGGCGCGTCACGCCGAAGTCGTGCTCTAAGGAGGGGGGAATGAGCGAGATCAAGTATATTCAGGCGCCCTTTGATGAGACGACGGCGAGAAGTCTGCGGGCTGGCGATAGTGTACGTATTTCCGGTGTCATTCTCGCGGCGCGCGATGCCGCCCACAAGCGTCTTTGCGAATGCCTGGACAGGGGCGAGCCCTTGCCTTGTGATTTGACAGGCCATGTTGTCTATTATGTCGGCCCCTCACCGGCCAAACCCGGTCAGGCCATAGGCAGTGCCGGACCCACCACCAGCGGCCGTATGGATGCCTATACCCCCAGATTGCTTGCCCAGGGACTGCGCGGCATGATCGGCAAAGGCTATCGCAAGCCCGAAGTGGTCGAGGCTATGAAGAAGTATGGTGTGCCGTATATGGCGGCTGTGGGCGGGGCAGGCGCCCTGATCTCCCGCTGCATCAAAAAATACAGCGTTCTGGCCTGGCCTGAGCTTGGCCCGGAAGCCCTTGCGCTTATGGAAGTGGAACAGTTCCCGGCCATTGTGGTCATAGACTGTCTTGGGAACAATCAGTACGAGGCCGGACAGGCTCCGTACAAGAAAATCTAGGGAGGACGCATGACCCCAAGATCCCCCGAGCTCATCCGTCAACGTCTTGATTTCTGGCAGGCACTGTCAGGCGCGTGTCTGGCCCTGTTTGTCTGTATTCATCTTTTACTTGAAGGGAGCGTTGTGCTCAGTCCTTCCCTTACCGACGGCATCGGCTGGTTGCTTGAGGCAACCTATGCCGCCCAGCTGGGAGCTCCCTGTATTCTGCTGCTGATTATCTTTCATTTT
Source organism: Desulfovibrio sp. (assembly GCA_017528345.1). GTDB lineage: Bacteria > Desulfobacterota > Desulfovibrionia > Desulfovibrionales > Desulfovibrionaceae > Desulfovibrio. Next base: position 17,689 of record JAFXOX010000027.1, on the reverse strand, counting down.
TGGATTGCGGCCAGAAAAATGCCGTTCCGCGCTGGTGAACTTGAGATTTTTGTGGACCACGCCCGTGCTCTCAAGGATCCTGACACCTGGCTCTGGCTTGTGCAGGTGGCAACCGCCATCATCATCCTGGCAGGCGCCTTTTTTCATGTCTATACCGTCATGACCGATTTGCCCATTGAAGTGGCCAAGAGCAGTCAGCGTCTCCATCAGGGCTGGCTTTTCTTCCACATCTTCTTTTTGCCCTCAGTCATTGCCCACACCGGTATTGGCATCTACCGCATTGCCGTGAAGTACGGCTTCTGCGTCAAGGCCAGACGCGATGTCTGGCGCAGGCGTCTGTGGATTGGCATGGGCTGTTATCTTTTGCTTGGCGTTCTTGCGCTCTCGCGCGTGTGGTGTCAGGGATAGGAGGGCGTATGCGCGTTTTTTATTCAGATGTCTTGTGTATCGGCGCAGGTTTGGCTGGTGAGCGCGTGGCTGTGGAAGCCGCGCAGGCAGGTTTCAAGGTCATCAGCCTGAGTGTTGTGCCACCCAGACGTTCCCATTCTTCGGCAGCCATGGGTGGCATGCAGGCAGCCCTCGGCAATTCCATCATGGGGGATGGCGACAGCCCCGAGATTCATTTCAAGGATACGGTGAAGGGCTCAGACTGGGGCTGCGATCAGGAAGTGGCCAGGCTTTTTGCCAAGACAGCTCCCATTGCCATGCGTGAAATGGCTTGGATGGGCGTGCCCTGGAGCCGTGTTGTGCCCGGTGAACACACCTACTACAAGGGCGGCAAACCCTTTCAGGCCACCGAAAAGGCAGAAAACGAAGGTCTGATCCATTCACGTGCCTTTGGCGGCACAGCCAAGTGGCGTACCTGCTATACCTCGGACGGAACAGGTCATGCCGTGCTCTTCACCTTGGACAATCGCATGTTGCAGCTTGGCTGCGAAGTGCATGATCGCATGCAGGCGGAAATGCTTATTCACGATGGCACACGCTGCATGGGCTGCGTAGCTCGCGATCTGCGCAACGGTGAACTTGTGGGCTATTTTGCCAAGGCAACCCTTATTGCCACAGGCGGCTATGGCCGCATCTACCGGGCCACAACCAATGCCGTGATCTGTGATGGCGGCGGTCAGATTGCCGCTCTGGAAACAGGTCTTGTGCCTCTGGGCAATATGGAGGCTGTACAGTTCCATCCCACAGGCACTGTGCCCACAGATATTCTTGTGACGGAAGGCTGCCGCGGCGACGGCGGAACCCTCCTTGATGTCAATGAATACCGCTTTATGCCAGACTATGAGCCTGAAAAGGCCGAACTGGCCTCACGTGACGTGGTCAGTCGGCGCATGACCGAGCATATGCGCAAGGGCTTTGGCGTCAAAAGCCCCTATGGCGAGCATCTTTGGCTGGATATCCGTCATCTCGGGGAAAAGCATATTACGACCAATCTCCGGGAAGTCTACGATATCTCCACGCATTTTCTGGGCGTCAACCCCATCCATCAGCTCATCCCCGTGCGTCCCACTCAGCACTACAGCATGGGTGGCGTGCGCATCAATAAGGATGGTCACGCCTATGGCCTTCAAGGACTCTTTGCCGCCGGTGAAGCGGCGTGTTGGGATATGCACGGCTTCAACCGCCTGGGCGGCAATTCCCTGGCGGAGACTGTGGTATCAGGCCGTATTGTGGGCCATGCTGTGGTGGAATTCCTCAAGGGCTATGAGACGACCTTCTCAACCCAGGCCATGACCGACGTTGCCCAACGTGTGCAGGCACGCATTGAAAAGCTCAAGACGGGAACCGGCGAGGACTGCTACACCCTGCGCAATGCCATGCAGGACGTGATGATGGAGCATGTGGGCATCTTCCGCAATGGCCCGGATCTCCAGGCCGGTGTGGACAAGCTTCAGGAAATCCTCGAGCGCTGCAAGAATATGCGTCTTGTGGGTCGCGTCGCGGCTGGCCCCAATGCCGAACTTGGCATGGCCCTGCGTGTACCTGGTATGGTCAAGCTTGCCCTGTGTACGGCCTACGGTGCGTTGATGCGCACGGAAAGTCGCGGAGCCCATGCGCGTGAGGACTATCCTGAGCGCAATGATAAGGACTGGCTCGTGCGTACGCTGGCCTACTGGCAGGAGGGGGCAAGCTTGCCGACCCTCAAGTATGAGCCGGCCACACCGTTCTTTATCCTGCCGCCAGGTGATCGCGGCTACGGTGGAGGTAAGATCATTGAGGGTGAGACCATTTCGGGCGATCAGTTGGTGCCGTTTGAGCAGGGCGCCTAGGAGGAGATATGGGACGGACACTGACTTTTGAGATATTTCGCTACACACCGCTTGATCCGAGCTCCACACCGCACATGCAGACCTTCACCCTTGAAGAGCATCCGAGCATGACGCTCTTCATTGCGCTGAACATGATCCGTGAAACTCAGGATGCGAGCCTGCAGTTTGATTTCTGCTGTCGTGCAGGCATCTGTGGATCCTGCGGCATGGTGATCAACGGCCGGCCTGGCCTGGCCTGCCATACCCAGACCGCAGATTTGCCGGACCATATCACCCTGCATCCTCTGCCGGTTTTCAAGCTTCTGGGCGATCTTTCCGTGGATACGGGCACATGGTTCCGCAATGTGGGCAAGAAAATCGAGTCCTGGATTCACACCAATCAGGCCTTTGATCCCAATGCCCAGGAAGAGCGTATGGACAATGAGCTTGCCACCAAGATCTTTGAGCTCGACCGCTGCATCGAATGCGGCTGCTGTGTGGCAGCCTGCGGCACGGCTCGCATGCGCGAGGATTTCCTGGGGGCCACGGCCATCAATCGTCTCGCGCGCTTCTATATCGATCCGCGAGATAAACGCACACCCGCTGATTTCTATGATGTGATTGGCGATGATAGGGGTGTTTTTGGCTGCATGGGCCTCCTTGCCTGTGATTCCGTCTGCCCCAAGAAATTGCCGCTGCATGATCAGCTGGGTATTATGCGTCGCATGGTCAGTCTTGAAAGTGTGCGCGGCATTGTTCCTGAGTTCATCCGCAAGAAATTGCAGGGATGCGGTTGCGGACATAAGGCATAGTTTACTTCCGGCCCTGAGCGCCGTTGCTTAGGGCCGGTTTGAGCTTGGCCTGGGATGTGCGAAACTGCAGGCTAGGGCTGATGTCTGATGTTTTTTTTGCGAGGAGAAGACCATGCTGATACTTGACTGGATGAAAACCAAGGTTATTTCGGTCACCCCCGACATGACGCTCAGGCAGGCGCGCAGACTGTTCAGAGAACATAATATCAATCGCTTGCCCGTGGTGGATGACAAGTTCATGGTCATTGGGCTTTTGTCGACAGCTGATCTCAAGCGTTATGCGCCTACCAATGCTACGGGTGTGGAGATCCTGGAAGCGCTGGAACTTCTCGATACAACCAAGGTGCGTGAGGCTATGGTCCCCAATCCTGTGACCATTGGTCCGCACAATACCATTGAACAAGCCGCCCAAAAGATGATAGATAGGCATGTGGCCTGTTTGCCGGTGACAGATTCGGCAGGCAAGCTTTTGGGCATCATGACAGGTATGGATGTCTTTAAGGCCCTTCTGGATTTGAGCGGCAGTGATCAGCCTGGTGTGGAAGCGGGCTTTCTTTTGCCCTATAAGCCCGGCACGCTGCGCGAAGTTCTTGACAAACTGCGTAGCCAGGGTATGCGCATTATCTCTGTGCTTTCCTCAGTGCGCGGAACCGACATGCGCAAGGTGAAAATTCGTTTCCGTGGCGATGATGAGGCAAGTCAAAACAAGGCTCTGGAGATGTTTCGCGAGCATCCGGGACTGCGTTACTGGGCACGTGGAGATGAATTCTTCCTCAAGGAGGAACATCTTGATGATGTCCATAAGAGTGTTCAGGATGCTGCGCAAAACTAGTTCTTCGCAGGTTTTGTCAGGGCTTACCGTTTACTCAAAAGAGGCGTAGAGCCCCAAACTTCAACCCTGGTTATTCGTCCGATTTGCTTTGCGGGTTCGCTGCTCGTAAAAAAAATTGGGCTCGTATTGAATAAAGGTCTTCGGTTGCTTGCCTCAGTCTCCCCTTTTGAAGCGGGTGGAGCAGCGTCGGCTGGGAAGAGAGCATACGAGGTTCTGGGGCTGGAAAGGCTCTTTAAGAAACTCGAATCCCCTGGCTTGAGGCATGGGGCCGGTAAGTTTCAGGCTAAAGGATCGTGAGTGAACACTGAGACTATCACCGTTGCCGGCGGCGGCTCCTGGGGAACAGCCCTTGCGCATCTTTTGGCGCTTTCAGGGCACAGGACGCACTTGTGGTTGCGTAATGCTACCCTTGCCCGAGAAATCACCCAATGCCACGAAAATAGACGCTATTTTCCAGGCGTGCCTTTGGCTGAGCAACTTGTGGCCACAACAGATACCTCTGTGCTCGGCGCTAAGATCATTGTCTCAGCTATTCCCTGCCAGCAGCTTCGTCCCTGGCTCAGCGAGCATGCGCAAGCCTTTGCGCCACATGTGGTTGTGATTAATGCGGCCAAGGGCATTGAGCAGGGCACTCTTTCGCTGTGCTCAGGTATTGTGAGGGATGTCCTTGCAAAGAGTAACCCGCGCTATGCCGTGCTTTCCGGGCCATCGTTTGCGGCTGATGTGCTCAGGAAACAGCCTACAGCTGTTGTGCTTGCCTGCGTTGATGAAAGGCTTGGGGGAGAGCTGCGCGAGCTTTTTACGGTCCCTTGGTTTCGCTGCTATGGAAGTAGCGATGTGACAGGCGTGGAATTTGGCGGGGCTTTGAAAAATATCATGGCTATTGCCGCAGGTATCTGTGATGGCCTGGGCCTTGGCCATAACAGTCGCTCGGCTCTTGTCACGCGTGCCCTAGCTGAAATCTGTCGCATCGGTCTGGCCTGTGGAGCGCGAAAGCCAACCTTTATGGGTCTCTCTGGACTGGGTGATCTCGTTTTGACGTGTACGGGCGATCTTTCACGCAACCGTCAGGTCGGTCTGGGGCTTGGGAAAGGAGAGCCTCTTCATGAGATTACGGCTCGGCTTGGTATGGTCGCTGAAGGGGTTGCCACAACCCAGGCCGTGCATGATCTTGTCGCCAGGCTTGGTGTTGAAGCGCCGCTGACAGAAGCGGTTTTCCGCATTTTGTATGAAGGGCAGAGTGCTGAAGATGAGCTGCGCGGACTGCTGGCCAGGCGCGTGCCTGATGAGGACGCCTAGGAGAAATACGGACCAATTTCTGAAAACGGCGTGGTTTTGCCAAGCAACTACGTTGGTTGAGTGTTTTTCACGGTTTCATCATGTATGCCCTGTCTTTGGCTGCGTAGACCAGCCATTGCAGGGCTTTTTTTTGGCGCTTTGCAGAATATCGCAGGGAGCGCATGCGCCAGTTTTCAAAATGCTCTTGGACGTCAATGATTTGCGAGTATGTGCCGTGCAGGTTCGTTAGACCTAAGTCTTTGAGTATGCAGGCTGTTTGACGCACAAGCTCTCTTGACGGGGAAGGTGAGGTATCATAAGAGTATGGAGATCTTCCTTGAGAGAATTTTGCAAGAGTTAGGCAGTATGCAAGGCTGTCAGATTTGTAGGTATCTGCAATCCTTGAAGGTACGATGCTTTGAAATCTGTGCTATGCCGATATTTAAGCTTTTTTTCGATCTTTGTATCCGGAAAAGTCTTTTTTTCACCACAATCTAAAAGTTAAGTAAAAGGTCCTTTAACGCATGTCTAGCCATAAGAACAATAGTCTAACATGTTTTTTAACAATAAAGAGGAATGTATGAAATATTTTCGTGCTTCTCTTGTTCTTTTGATCATCTGTGTTTTTGTAAATGCCTGTAGCTTACGTGAGCAAAATGTTTTTTCAAAATCTAGTCTTGCTACTATAGAAAAGCGCGGTACACTTCTTGTTGGTACAACTGGCGACTATCGGCCTCTGACGTATCGGGAGCCAAATAGTGATATGTATTGGGGATTTGACCTTGAAGTGGCACAAAAGATTGCAGAACGTCTTGGCGTATCACTTACCTACGTTCAAACATCATGGCCAACATTAACTAAAGACGTACTTGACAGAACACGTTTTGATCTTGCTATTGGTGGTATAACCATCACCCAGGTACGTAAAGAAAAAATGGACATGAGCGAAGGCTACCTCGTAAATGGAAAGACCATACTTTGTCGAAAGAAGGAAATAAAAAAATATCAAAATTTGGCAGCTATCAATAAACCTAGTGTGCGAGTAATGGTCAATCCTGGAGGACTCAACGAAAAGTTTGCTCGAGATAAACTCCCTCATGCCACCATCATTGTGTATCCTAAGAATGAAGAAATCCCTGCTCAAATAGCCGCAGGCAAAGCTGATGTCATGATTACTGAAATTACAGAGGCCCCATATTATGTAGAGAGGGATACCCGTCTCGCTGCCCCACTTCTCACGCAACCGTTTACTCATGGTGAAATAGGCGTATTGATGCGACGTGGTCAAACAGATTTGCTGGAAGTAGTCAATACCGTGATTCAAGAGATGAAAAAGAATGGTTCATTGCGAAAACTTCATGAGAAATATCATCTTAACTATGGTTACTAAAAAGTTTTTGCGAATATAAAATCACTAAATGATTATCTATATAGTGTGAGATAATTTTTTACTCGTAAGATTTGTATATATAAATATTGTTGTATTAAACAATTTTTTTAAAAAAGTATGTTAAATATTTATGAAAATAATTTTAATAGATATTTTACAAAAAGATGATGCTAAATTAGCTTCAATAATTCGAAAAAATTTAGAAAAATATAATCTTGATGTACCGGGAACAGCATACTATGATAGTCAACTAGATTCTTTAAGTTCTTACTACTTAGAAGATAAAGCAAAAAGATTGTATATTGTTGCAGCTGATGACGATAATAATGCCGTTGGCGGTGTTGGTTTGTCAGAGTGTTCTCTTTTTAAGCAATGCGCTGAAATTGAGAAACTATATCTTTGTGATGCCGTAAAACGAAATGGGTATGGTAAATTATTGATAAAGGAGATCGAAGAAAGAGCTATTCTTATGGGATACAAATCATTATATCTAGAAACACATAGCCGTCTTGTCGAAGCATTAAAATTATATAACAGGGTTGGTTTTAAAGAAATTGATAAACCTCTATTGGTAAAACATACTACGATGGATCGTTTTTATTTTAAACAGTTGAATGATTTGTAAAATAGATATTATTGAATTTATTAAATGATAACATTTTCTGCGTGTATCTTCTGCATGGGTAAAAAAATTGATTGCGCTTTGAAAACTATAAACTTGTGGCTTTGGTGAGCATTTTTAGTTCTACCGCTTTAGAAGAATGATGAAAACAAGATTATTGAAGAATGAGGCTATCCCGCAGGCCTGTCTGTGCGCTCTGAGAACGTTGGAAAAGAGTGGCTATGAGGCCTGGATTGTGGGAGGGGCCGTACGTGACCTGCTGTTAGGGAAAGAAGTCAAAGACTGGGATATTGCCTCAAATGCCGATGTCGAGACGCTCTTGCAGTGTTTTTCCGCGTACCGCTGTCTGGAGATGGGACGAGCCCACGGCACGATAACGGTGTTGATTGATGCTCAACCTCTTGAAATAACAAGTTTTCGAGGCCGTGAAGCAAGTCTTGTCGGAGATCTGGCCCTGCGTGACTTTACCCTCAACGCCATGGCCTATCATCCAGAACGCGGCCTTAGGGATCCTTTTGGCGGGCAAAAGGCGCTTCAGGCAGGCGTGGTTTGCGCTGTTGGCAGTGCCGTTGAGCGTTTGCGCGAGGATCCCCTGCGCATTTTGCGGTCACTGCGTTTTGCCTCACAGCTTGATATGCGCATTGAGCAGGAAACGTTCAGGGCGATGTGTGAACTTGCCCCAGCCCTTGCCCAGGTTGCCTGTGAGCGTGTGCGTGAGGAACTGAACGGACTTTTGCTCGGGCAGGCAGCTGGCAGAATGCTGCGTACTGCCCCCCAGATTCTCGCTGTTGTTTTGCCAGAAATTACGCCCATGCTAGGTTTTGAGCAGCATAATAAATACCATTACCTCGATGTCTGGAATCATACCGTTGAGGTGATTGTCCACTGCCCAACGGATTTGCTTTTGCGTTGGGCAGCGCTTTTTCACGATATGGGCAAGCCAGATACTTTTACGCGCGATGCCAATGGCTGTGGGCATTTCTACGGTCATCCCAGAGAGAGCATGCGCCATGCAGCCGAAATCATGGCGCGGCTGAAATTTGACAAGAAGAGCTGTGAGACGATCCTTTTCCTTGTTGAACACCATGATATGGCGATAGCCCATAGCCCGCGATCTGTGCGCAAAGCCATTCAGCGTTTTGATTATGAACCTCTCAAACGTTTGCTGCCGCTTGTTCATGCGGATACAGCCGCTCACAGCGATCTCTGTACTGGCAGGCACGAGGAAATCGATCGTTTTGAAGAAATGCTTGATGCCGTCTATCAGGAAAATGGCCGCTTTACCCGCAAGGATCTGGCGATCAACGGACATGATCTGACGGCCCTGGGTTTTCAAGGGGCAAGTCTGGCCGAGATACTCGAAGATTTGGTCAATGCTGTCGTTTTTGAGGGGTGTGAAAATACAAGAGAAGCCCTTTTGGAGCGGGTACATAGCAGTTTTGACAAATACGGCACTTCTTGTGCAGATGTGTAAAAATGCCCACAGTCTTTTTCGTAAGCGTGGGCGCATTGGCCATATACGTCGAGATCACACGCATTTTCCCTACTCGCAATTGATATCTTCACCTTTTTTCACGTGTGCTCTCTACTTCCGAGATTTGCAATACGGGGCAAAACGAGATACTGTGGCTTAACGTAAAAAACCTTGTCTGGGCCATTGGGTGATCTGCTGTGGCAAAGCGTGTTGCACAGTCGAGCCTGACGCAGCCTTTGGCATTTTTGTCAACTTTAGCCTTTTCAGTGAAAGCGAGGCGAGATGCACAAACGTTCTTTTCTTTGGGCGGGTGCAGCCATCTTGGCCCTGGGATTTCTTGGCACCCCCAACCTTGCTCTAGCCAATGGACCTGTTGTGGTTCTTCCTGCTCCAGACACCAGTGGTGGACGGCCTCTGATGGCCTGTCTCAAAGATCGCAAAACAGACCGGCGTCTTACAGGCGAGGATCTTCCTCTGCCTGACCTCAGCTCCTTGCTTTGGGCGGCCTGGGGGGTGAATCGTCCCGATGGCCGCCATGTGGTGCCCACAGCCCGCAATGAGCAGAAGGTCATGCTGTTTGTGGTGTTAAGTGATGGTGTCTGGCAATATCAACCTGAAAATAACAGCATCAAGAAAGTGCTTGATGGCGATCAGCGCAAGCGTTTTGACAATGCCTCGCTGATTCTTCTCTATGCGGCACCTGCCGGCGAGCTCTTTTCCGGCATGCATGTGGGAAGCATGTATCAGAATGTCGGCCTCTATTGCGCCTCGGAAGGGCTTCCCAACTGCGTCAAGTACACCCGTCATGATGCCCTGGCAGGCGAGCTTAAACTGCCAAAGGGGTGGAAAGTGCTCATCACCCAGTCTGTGGGCTCGGCACGCAATCGCTAGTTGGGATATCCTGGATTGACGGCTATGCGTGTGCCTCTTGTCTTGTTCTTTGTGAGCCTTTGGCTTTTGTCAGGTCTCTGTCAGCCAATGCTTGCCCAGGAGAGTGCGCTTTCTCAATCTGTGCAGGCAGAGCAACTGCTGAGAGAAGGGCACAATTCTGCCTATGGACTTGGGGGCTTTGCTGATTTCCAAAAAGCCCTTGCGGCCTATAGGCAGGCAGCCGAACTTGGCAATAGCGAAGCGATGTTTTGTTTAGGACAGCTCTATGCCCAGGGGCAGGGCACTGAGCAGTCTATGGAGCAGGCCGTCTTCTGGTATAAGCAGGCAGCCGCTAGGAATAATGCCGATGCTTGTCTTGCCCTTGGTGATCTTTACGCAGCTGGTCAGGGACACAGTCAGGACAATGTCGCGGCACAGACTTTCTATGAGCGGGCACTTACCCTCTATCAGCAGGAGGCCCTCAAGGGCAGTGCCATGGCCCTGTACAGTCTTGGCACCATGTACGCCGGAGGTCTTGGGCTTGTGCAGGATGAGGAAAAGGCTCTGGAATGCTTTCAGAAGGCCCTTGTCGCTTTTCGACGCGAAGCTAATCAGGGCAGTGTCGAGGCCATGTTGATGCTTTCGGTGATGTATGAAAATGGTGACGGCACAGATCCTGATCTTGATTTGGCCAATGCCTGGTATCTCAAAGCTCAGGGCTATGAGGTTGATGAGACAGAGTCGTTGCATCCCTGAGAACGAGAGGTATCATGTTTGCCGACTACCGAAAAAATAGCCCCAAGCGACGCAAACGTCTGACTTTGGATTTTGTCTTTGCCCATCCGGCGCACTTTTTGGCCACGTTTATGGGCAGTGGCCTTTTGCAGCCAGCCTCAGGTACCTGGGGAACATTGGCCGGTTTTCTTGTCTATCTGCTTTTGACGCCTTTTTTCGGGCCTTTTTTTTGGTTCTGTCTCTGTCTGCTCTGCTTTTTCATCGGGGCCTGGGCCTGCGAGGTGGCTGCCCAAAACTGTGGCGTACACGACCATGCCTCCTTTGTCATTGATGAAGTCTTTGCCATTTGGCTTGTCCTGCTCTGTACGCCAGAAAGCCTTGGCTGGCAGCTTTTGGCCTTTGCGGCTTTTCGTGTTTTCGATATCGTCAAGCTCCCTCCTGCCTCGTATTATGATCGCAAGATGCGCAATGGCCTGGGCGTCATGCTCGACGATGCCTTTGCCGCACTCTATGCCATTGGCTTGATCAGGCTTGGCGTCTGGCTTTTTGCATAACTGGTTCGATATGACTGGGGCAAGAATATGCTGCATAGGGATTTGCTGAAGGAAAACGAAGAAATCTCGCTGGACGAAAAAAAACTGCTTGAGGAATTCTCCCAGAAACTCGCCAAAGAAGGGCAGATCGCCGGCCTTGTGCTTATTTCCTGCAATCGTTGGCAGCTTTTTGTTCGTCATTTTTTGACCGGAATGGCCAGAGGTCTTGGCTTTGCCCTTGGGAGTACCTTGGTGCTTGGTCTTTTTCTGGCTGGACTCTATACGTTGTGTGAAGCGCTGATTTTGATGAAGCTTCCCTTTGTGACGGAATGGCTTGAGAAGTTCGTGCTGATGCTTAAATCCTCGTCGGGATCCTGATGTCTGAGAAAATCGTAGAACAGAAGTCCGTCGCACTCTACGCTTCTGAGAGCTCCTACACCCAGGCCTATCTGCGACTTCTGAAAGCTCACATGGTGCTTCACGCCCCGTTACGTTCTTTTGCTCGGATGCTTGGGCAGCAATTTTTGCGTGGCGTGTTGAAAGGTCTATTGTTTGCATTGCTTCTGACCATAGGTCTTTCTCTGATTCTTGTCGTTCTCTCCCAGGGAGATCTCCCGCAATGGCTGGATCAGCTTTTGCTTAAGCTTGAGCATTTGCTTAAAGGGGGACGGCATGTCCATATTTCGTAAGTCAGCCTGCTTGCGGAGCAGGAGGTCTGTTTGAGCACGCGTTGTGCAGCCATAGGGCATCTTTGGGCAGCTCAGCTTATCCTCTGTCTGTTTGTTGTGTTGCCTGGACAAAGCCTTGAGGCGAAAGAAGTACTGCCTGGCAAAAGCGGACAACACGTCTTGCGCGATCCTTCGGCACGACAGTTATTTCTCGACGCTTTTGCCAAGGCCCATGGACAGGGGCGAGAGCGTGACCTGAAGGGGGCCGTGGCTTCCTATGAGGCTGCAGCCAATCTCGGCTATGCGCCTGCCCAGTATAATCTTGCGCGCATGTATCTTGAGGGTCTGGGCGTTGCCAAGAACGAGGAAGCAGCCTACCTCTATTTTCTGGCTGCAGCAGAAAAAGGCCTGCTTCTCGCCCAGTACAATCTCGGGGTGCTTTTTGAGACTGGCCTTGGAACAGAGCGTGACTTTGAACGTGCGCGCTACTGGTATGGCAAGGCGGCAGAGCAGGGTGACCGTGAGGCGCAGTACCGTCTTGGACGTCTGTATGAAGCTGGTGAAAGAGGCGTTCCGCGTGATCTGTCGCAGGCTGTGATCTGGTATACGCGATCGGCTGAGCAGGGCTATGCACCGGCTCAAAACAATCTTGGGACCCTTTATGAGAGCGGTTTTGGCGGTGTGGACAAGGACCCATCGCGTGCGGTCTACTGGTATCATAAAGCTGCCTGTCTTGGGCATGCTCTTGCCCAGTACAATCTTGGGCAGTGCTATCTGAGGGGATTTGGCGTGCGCCAGGATCTGCGCAAGGGGCAGGCCTGGCTGAAGCGAGCCCGTGCCCAAGAGCTGGTAGAAGAGCGTGCGGATCTGGATCTGAGACCAAGGCGAGCGAGCCGTAGGCCATCTGCAAGCCAAGTGCGTGAGCGCGATCTCTCCCAAGAGGACGGCAAACGTATTGCTGTGCGTATCCGAGAGGTGGATGGCACCTTTGTCCTGGAAGAGAAAGGGCAGCATAGGGACGAGCCCTCTGCTGGTTCTGGAAAGAGGGGAAAAAAGGATACTGAGAAGACAGCTGCACAGGACGAGAACGCCCAGAAAGCCAGTGCTTCAGGCACAGGCTCTGCTTCATTTCTGCCGCCCAAGGGCAAAGATCTTGTCAAAGCGAGAAATCTTTATGAACAGGCTTTAGCCTTTGAGAAAGGCCTTGGTAAGGTAGACAAAGATGTTCAGAAAGCTTGTGACCTCTATCAAGAGGCAGCCAAGCTCAACTATGCCCCTGCCTGCTATCGTCTTGGACGCCTTTATGAGGCAGACAGACATTTAGACGCAGACTATCGCCTGGCGTGGAAATATTTCAATCAGGCTGCTCAGGGAGGCCATGCCAAGGGACAGTTTCGTCTGGGACGGCTCTATGAACAGGGTTTGGGTACGCCCAAAAACATTGCCCTTGCCCTCTACTGGTACGGACAGGCCAAAGCTCAGGGAGATGCCCGGGCAAAGCAGGCTTTTGCCCAGTTGTCGGCGGAATAATTGGACGGCTCAAATATCGGGAGAAAGTGCATGTCATATTCCAAAAATGTTTTCCTCAGTATGCTCCTTTCGGGCTCTTTGGGCCTGACATTGAGTGCTTGTACCGATGAAGAGGTGATCACCAAGGAACCGAGTGCTCAGCAATTACTTGAAGAAGGCAAAAAACTCTCCCAGGGACAAGGTGTGCCCAAGGATGCCAGTAGGGCGGCTCAGCTGATCAGCAGAGCCGCTCTTTTGGGCAGTACGGAAGCCCAGAGACTGATGGGGCATATGTACAACAAAGGTGATGGTGTTGGGCAGGATCTGATTCGTGCCGCCGAATGGTTTGCTGAGGCTGGCAATCACGGTGATACAGAGTCGCAGTATATCCTTGGCAATATGTATGTGACTGGCCGCGGTATGCCCAAGGACGAAAGACAGGCTGTGGAATGGCTGAAAAAAGCGGCAGACAGTAACTATGTGCCGGCGCTTTTGAAATTGGGAGAGCTCTATGACGAGGGCATTCTCGTCGAGAGCAATCCCAAACATGCTGTGGAATGGTACACGCAGGCTGCGGAAAAAGGGGAAAACAAGGCTGCGCAGAATCTCGGTGAAATGTATGAGGAAGGGCGTGGGGTACAAATTGATTTTGCCCAGGCTCTACAGTGGTATACCAAGGCAGCCCAGGGCGGAAATGCTGAGGCTCAGGTGCGCCTGGGACGGATGTATGAAGAAGGTCGCGGCGTCGACAAGGATCCCGCCAAAGCACGTAGTCTCTATGAGCAGGCTCAGACTGCCGGTAGTGTCCTTGCCACACACAGACTCGCCCTCTTCATGCTTGCCAGCGGGGACGAACAGCAGGCCTACACACTGATGCACAAAGCTGCTGAAAGCGGGAATACTCAGGCGCAGTGCATGACAGCTGAAATGCTCTTCCGTGGCCTTGGTTGCACGCGTAATCTCGCTGAAGCGCGATCCTGGTATGAAAAAGCTGCGGCAAGTGGGTATGAGCCGGCACTCTATAATGCCGCCATTTTTGCCCAAGAGGGACTGGGGGCAAAAGCCGATTTCGCCAAAGCGCGTGCGTATTTTGCCAAAGCTGCTGCGAGGGGTCACGCGGCCGCACAGTACAATTTGGCAGTACTTTTGGAAAAGGAAGGTAGTCCTGAATCCCGTGCTATGGCCGTTACCTGGTATCGTAAAGCAGCCGCTCAGGGCATTGCCCGGGCGCAGTACCAATTAGGTGTGCTTTACGAAAACGGTCTGAACGTCAAGGATAGTGGGATTGAGAAAAATCTGGCGCAGGCGCAGCAATGGTATCAGCAGGCGGCAGAACAGTCCTTTGTCCTTGCTGAATTTGCCCTTGGCCGCTTGGCGCTTGAAGGAAAAGGTGACAAGCCTGGCTTTGAAAGTGCGGCACAGTGGTTTACGAAAGCTGCTGAGCATGGTCTTGCATCTGCTCGCTACAATTTGGGCCTGCTCTATGAGCGGGGGCAGGGCGTTGCCAAAAACGAGGAGCAGGCAGTTCACTGGTTGAAACTTGCGGCCGCACAGGGCATGCCGGAAGCTCGGAAGAAATTGGCCGGCCAGGGTGTGGATTACGCAGATTATCAGACAAAGGTCGCCGCAGAAGCACAGACGTTGGACGAAAACGAAGAACTCAAGGGGTTTCTGCTTGTGGCTGATGCCGGCAAAGCGCAAGCGTCGGTACAGCCTGAGCAGAAAATGGAGAAGGTAGCAGCTTCTGATGAGAACGCGCAGAAGCAGGGTAGCCAGAGAGAGAAAGAAGCGTCAAAAGAGGCCGAGAAAAAGGCAGCTCAGGAAAAGCTTCTTCAGCCCGTTGATCCCCACCTTGCTGCACCCAAGGAGCCGGTCAAAGAGGCCAAACCCATTTCCGCGCAACCGGCACCAGACAATGCTACTCATGCTCCCAAGCTTACAGAAGAATCCCCTGACAAAATGCAGTCCCCTGCACCATCAGCGAAGGCAGAGCCCAAAGCCGCCAACGAGGAAAAACAGCCAATTGCTCCTGAGCCTGCTGCCCCTGAAAAGCCGGAAGATCCTAAATTACGTCACAGCTCAGACGCAGCACAGGCGTATTTTGACGAGGCTCAGCGTATCCTTGAAGGTGGTGCCAGCCGACAGCATATGCAAAAGGCTGCAGAACTCTATGCCAAGGCTGCAGATCTTGGGCATTCTGATGCCATGTACGCGTTAGCAGAATGTCTTGTTCAGGGAAAGGGCATCGCTAAAGATTTGCCGCGTGCCAAGGCATTATACACGTCTCTTGCCGAAGGTGGACACGGTTTGTCCATGTTCCGCTTAGCTGAATTCTACGACAAAGGCCTGGCAGGTGGTCGTGACCGGGCCCGTGCCCTTGATTGGTACGTCAAGGCTGCAGAAATGGGCAATAGTGATGCTCAGTGCGAGCTGGGGCTGAGATACCGCAAGGGCATTGGTGTTAAGCAGGATTATGCCCAGTCCGCGCACTGGTTTGATTTGGCTGCCCAGCAGGGCAGCGCTTTAGCGCAGTTCAAGCTCGCTTTCTTCTACGAAAAAGGCATGGGTGTGCCCAAAGATTATGCCAAAGCAGCAGAACTCTATGGCAAGGCCGCTGCACAGAACTTTCCCTCTGCCGCCCAGCGTCTTAAGCGCGTGCAGAGTTTTGGGCGTTGATGGGGCGGAAGAATATGTCTTGTCTTAGCCGTGAGTTTCAAATGCTTTATGCTTATGTAACATTGGAGCTGCACGCCATCAATGATGTTTGTCACTGTGGCAGAAAGGTGTTTGCACGTAATGGAGGAAATCGTTCGCAGGCATAATGTAGTTATCCTTTGTCTTGGGCATATTATTGTCGCACAAGAACGGATGCTCCTAAAAGCGGAGGAGATGTATCTACTGGATCAATATGGCCTATCAGCCGATGGTTTAGTTGTCAAAAAAAAAGTTCTTTTCTCTCCCTAGAGACACACTTTGCCATGAGCGTAACCTTCTTCCCTATCTTTCAGCTCGTAAGATTGTATGTTCATGGGGCAAGCGGGAGCCTTTGGGAAAGTGTTTTTTTGATTTTTTTTCATGACGATCTGAATACCGTATTGGAAAAATGTATCACGACGTGAAAACAGTCGACAGTCACGACTATAGATGTAAATGCTTGATATGAATCTATTATGAAATGCAGATGAGATGGTTCACTTAAATATATAAACATAATATAAAATGGTTTATTTTATGCAAAATCATTTAAAAAATAAAGTTGCAATTGTTTTTTAGGAAATGCAAAAGCTATAGATGATCTTGCTCTTCCTTTATATTTTACACTAAATAAACTTAAGTATAATGCAAAGATTATTAGAGGATCATATGTACCTGACGCAACAAATATTCTAATGAACTTATGCGATTACCCAGATTTAGATATATCAAGTCTTCCAAAAGATACAATTATATATAACTTGGAACAACTGGTAGAAGGTAGTAAGGGCGTTTCACAAGACTATTTGCATGCATGCTCTACTTTTACCGTTTGGGAATATAGCGAAGAAAATATAAAAAGATTTAAAGATATTTATAATATTGATAATATTTTCTATGTTCCATTTGGATATTGTCCTGAAATGACAAGAATATCTACTACTTATCCAAAGGATATTGACGTTCTTTTGTATGGAGCATTAAACGAACGTCGTATTGTCATGATCGATGCTCTAAGAAGATTAAAAATTAATGCTATAGGTGTAGCTAGAGCTTATGGTCTTGATCATGATATTCTAATAGCACGATCAAGACTTGTTATGAATATTCATTTCTATATCCCTGGAATTCAAGAAATAATACGTTTAGGTTATTTGTTGGCAAATAAAAAATGTATAGTATGTGAACAAAATACGGATACAAGTATACACTTTGGCTACGAAAATTCTTGTATATATGCTTCATATGAAGATATACCTAAAAAAATTGTTACATTGCTCAAAAATCCAGAAGCTATAAAGGCAATGGGAAATGCTGCATTTTTACAATTTAGTAATCATGCATATTTTGATATTTTAGGTAATTTTTTCGGGAGAAACACTAAATTTCCTGTTTATAATAATGAAAAACAAAATATTCCATTATTATGTAATATTGGGTCAGGAAAAAATTTTTTAGTAGATGCTATAAATATAGATATTTCGTCACGATGGAATCCTGATATTGTTTTAGATGTTTCTAAACCTATACAGTGGGGAGAAAGTACAAAGACGCATCGTTACGGCATTGTCGTATTTAAAAAGTGCATGTTTAAAAAAATTCTACTATTTGATGTTCTAGAGCATGTTTCTGATGTTGTTACAACTATGACAAATTTAATAAATTTATTGTGTGACGGAGGAGAACTTCATATTAATGTTCATTATGACCTTTCAGCGAGTGCCTGGCAAGATCCTACATGTATTCGTGTGTTTAATGAAAATAGTTGGATTTATTATACAGAAAGGTTTTGGTATATTGGATGGCGTGAAGAAAGATTTGAATTAATAAATATTAATTATAGATTTTCAGATTTTGGAGAAGATCTTAAGTCGCAACGTGAGTTTTGCATTTTTTTATACACAAAAACGTCTTACCCTTGGAGCGAATCAGAAGGATCACTTTTGCGAGGACGCCCTCGTTTCCGTGTCGCTGTAATTGCCTTATCATTTTCTCGTTCTGTCGAAGACCCTCTGTT
>JAFXOX010000026.1 GCA_017528345.1 Desulfovibrio sp. | reverse complement strand
TTCTTGTCCTAAGAAGGGGCTTCAGACCACTCCCCAAACCCCTCGCCAATCTTTGGCAAGGGGCTTAACTGAAAATTGCGGGCGACCGCCAATTTTCAGAGCTCATTAAGGTAAAATCGACCATCAAAGGTCGATTTTAGTCTTTTCGGCTACCGCATTGATCATTATGATAGTTGTCCAAAGCATCATTGAACTATTGAACTATAGAATCATCGTAATATTGAGCCCCTTTCCAAGGGGCGGCGAAAGCAGGGATGTAAAAGACCATGGCTCGCCCCGAAGGGGCAAAGGCTTTGCGAGCCATACCAAAACTCTGTGAGAGAGATTAGGCGAGCGAACAGTTAAGTCCCTGCCCTGGAGAGGGCTAAGGGATTTAGGGTTAAGGTCGAAGCCCCTTCTTAGGACAAGAAGGGGTTGGGGATGTTGTGAACATACAGGGCATCGCCCTGCATAAAGGGAGTTTGGAGGTCACCCCCAGAAGGGGAATTAAACCTTCGGTTTGAGGAACTCGAACTCTTCGAGAAGAAAACGCTGTTTGACTGAAAGCTTTGAAGCTTTGAGAGCGTCAAAGCGCTCCCGGACTTTGGAAAAAAGTTCGTCGTCATTCGCAAGGACGGAAAGAAACATTTGACAGCGAAGCTTCAAAAGACTCGTATCCTGGAGACGGTCAATAGCCTTTCGCAAACGCTGCTCGGCAGGCTCAACATCCTGCTGGAGCTTGAAAGCAGCCAGGTATAAGGGAAGGGCCAACTCGGCCTCCTGAGAGGGAATGAACCCCTTGACCGCAGAAAGACGGGAAGCCGTGAGCTTCAGTTCATTGAGCAGGAGATAATACTCCTTTTCCTGCTGGTAAGTAGAGGGAATCTCGAAAAGCACCCGTTTCGCCAACCGAAGAAGCTGCTGCTTATCAGACTCCATCTCCTTGCTGGAGAGTCTGGCCTGCACAGGCCTTTCAGACTTCTCAGTAGAAGTACCGGAAGCCACTTCAACCAGGTCGGGCTCCATCTCTACCGAGGCAAAGAGGATGCCGGGGATGGAAACGACCAACTGCTTCTTGCGCTTGCCTTTCACCCGCATGATAATGCCCTCGCGACCATCGTAGAGACCGCCATTCACCCGGATCTTGTCGCCGGGGCGCAACTGGATCTCACCGGGACTGAAATAGGTAATCTTCTCACCGGCCTTCTCGCTGAAAGCAATGAAGTTCTCCATGTCGTGGTCGGACACCGTCAGATAGTCTTCTTTGTTGGTAAAGGTGGATTTGCGCAAGAAAACACTCTCCTTGCGGAAACGGAAATCGTCTTTCATCTGCTCGACAGGGGCATAGGCCTTGAGAAACACCAGACCGGGAATGGCTGGCACCAGACGGCGCTCCTTATGTTCGAGAGACTGACCTCGGGGGGACTTCTGACCTTTCTTGACGCGCTCCTTCACCGTAACCACGTCGTAGCGCAACGGCACAAAGCACTCCTTACCCTCCGTACGGAAGGCATCGCGGATCTTCAATTCGTTCTGACGGTTCAGCGAACCGATCGCATACCACATTACTTCTTCTTGGTGGACTTTGACGTGGATTTTATGGTACTTTTCTTGGCAGCAGTCTTCGTACCAGCCTTCTGGGTGGTCGGGACAGCCTGCGTCTGACGGGGCTTGTAATACTTCATGGCTTCGGGCATCCATCCCTGAATCTGCTGCACACGGGTGGCATCAGAGGGGTGATCGCTCAGGAACTCGGAGGTGTTCTGGTTCTGATTCAACGAGGCCATGCGCTGCCAGAAGGTAAGAGCGGCCTGGGGATTATAACCGGCCATGGCGGCAAAGATAAGTCCGATATGATCGGCCTCACTCTCATGACTGCGGGAATATTTCAGATTGGCGAAGTTAAGGCCTGTGGCGGCAATGGCCTGACCGATAGACACAGCGGTGTTGCCTATGCCCAGCATACCTGCCAGGGCGCCCAGGGTCTGCACACCGTACTGCTGTTTCATCTGGGTGCTCATCTGCTCGGCTGAATGGCGCGCTACGGCATGGGCTATCTCATGACCAAGGACAATGGCCAAGGATGCCTCGTCTTGCGTGACGGGCAGGATACCTTCATAGACACAGATGAGTCCGCCGGGCATGCACCAGGCATTGACCTGCTTGTCTTGCACCAGATTGAACTGCCAGTTATAATATTGCAAATCATTTGACAAACCTGCAGCCCTTAGATAGGAGGTTACGGCATTGGCAAGGTTCTGCCCCACCCGCTTCACCATGGCGGTATTGGCCGCATTGGTGGAGAGCTTGGCGGTCTTCATAAACTCCTGATACTGTTGGGTGGAGAGACTCAAGATGTCACCATCACTGACCATCAGGGACTGCTGGCGCCCTGTAATGGGCACTGTATTCGTGGATCCACAACTGACGAGAACGGCAGAAATCACTGCCAGGATAAGGACTTTCACATTTCTCATATCGCACTTGTTTTGGTTTCTATGTGCAAAGTAAACAAAAAAAAACGAAACGAGCAAATTTTAACCAAAAAAAATGGAGACCTCCTTCACAGGAGGCCCCCAAACAAACCAATTAAAAACTTTTACATTACAAACTTACTTGTTCAGGCCACGGTTGTTCATCGTGGTGTTGAGCAGCATGAGATACGTACGCATCTGCTTGTCGTTGAGCACATAGCGCATCCACTTCACATCGTTGTCGATGGCACGGGCCACCAGGCGCTCACGGTCTGCGTTGCTGTACTGGGCAGCGAACATCAGCTCTGAAGCGAATGTGTGGTGAATATCTGCTACGGCCTCTTTCTGATCATCAGCCAACTCCAGTGCCTTAGAGAGCTTATTCATATTGACATTCAACTCGTAAGCCTCTACGTTGTTTACACTGCTTGCAGTCTCACCTTCAGCAAATGCGGTTGTCATACTCAGCATTGCCACTAATGTCAAAATCATCTTTTTCATCTTTTTACCCTTTCTTTTCTTTACTCAGAGAAGTGTGTGAAGCTCCTCCTACGTTAATAATGTTGTTATCCTTTTGCGGCCCTTTGGGTTTTGGCCGCCTTCCCGTTTCCGGGACGTCTTTATTACTTTTGACACTGCAAAGGTACGGCGATTTTCGCAACAAAACAAGAAATTTATCTAATTGTGTGCGATAACAGCCCACATTTTTGACCTGAATCAAAAATTTGTTGCGTAGACGTGATTTAGGTCAAGGATCCATATTATTTGTAGGTAATACTAGGTTAAGACTCGGGCATAAGCCCTCGAAAAAGTCCTGAGCTCAGGGGATTCTCCCCTCAACACCCTAATTAAGCAGGGCATGCCCTGCAGGGTCACATCTACCCTTTCTGGGGGCTTGCCCCCAGTCCCCATTTTAGCAGGCTCTCGCCTGCACAATCACATCAACCCCAACCCCTTCTTGTCCTAAGAAGGGGCTTCAGACCACTCCCCAAACCCCTCGCCAATCTTTGGCAAGGGGCTTAACTGAAAATTGCGGGCGACCGCCAATTTTCAGAGCTCATTAAGGTAAAATCGACC
>JAFXOX010000025.1 GCA_017528345.1 Desulfovibrio sp. | reverse complement strand
TGAAGCGATCACCGCTCCATGCTGTAGCTGCGGCGCGGCTTCGGCTTGCTGGGAGCAGCAGTTTCCTGCCTCGAACCGCCAGGCGCATCGATCGCATGGCCCTGTTCCTGGGTCTTGTAAGATTCGACCATTGCTTTCAGCTCGATGTTCGTCACGCTGCGCCTCTGCTTTTCATAGATGCCCTTTCCACTTTCATCGTACCCGGTACGGACATCCCTGCTGACAGTGGTACTGCCATTAAGGGGAAGCTTCATCCACAGCCCTTTTCCGTAATGGTTTTCATGAACAGCTTTTGCCGGCACAACGAAGGACTGCCAGGGCGATTTGTCCTGCGGGTCTCTGTTGGGAATCTGAATCCGCATATACTGCGTTCCATCCTTGCCGGTGAAGGGCTGTGCCAGCCCTTTGCCGAACTTGATCGCGATTTCGCTTTCCTGACTGTTCTGATTAGGGGTGTTCTTCATTTTAGACATACTTTGTTCCTTTCTGCGATGCGCTCGCTATGTTCTTTAAGCAGGCTTCAGACAAAAACCGATACGCTCATGATCTAACCTCCTTCCATGGACCTTTTTTGGGGGGGGAGAATCATCTGTCAGAAGGGCAAAAGAAAAGCACCAGGCAGCTTTTTGCCTGATGCTCTCTCGTCCTTCTTTGACAGGTTACATGTTAGCACATAAGGAGAGTGCCTGCAATTGGCCAAGTGGGGGCCAACTGGGGGCCTAAAGGGGGCTTGCGTTGGACAACTTTCAGAGCTTGCTTTAATGATTATCCTGATCGGAAGAAATCGGCATTGTTTCATTGACAAATTGTTGATCGAGAATCTCCTGCAGCTGTGCAACTGCTTTTGACATCCTTCTTTTTGCCCAACGCCTCTCATATCCATGAATCTTACCAATCTCAACAAAAGACTTTCCATCAAGATAATGCTCAGACAATAGAGTTGCGTAATCAGGGTCGATCTGATCCAGCAGTAGAAACAATTCACGTTTTTGATGAATGATTATTGCAGCCTGCTGATCAATCTCTTTCTGGAGATCAACAATCATCGCAATAGTGTCCGCCATAACACCCACATTGGGCGTATGAGATACAACCTCTTTATCCATAGGGGCCGAAATGCAGAGAAGCCGATCCTGCAAATCTTTTACTTGACGGGTTTTTAATTGAATCCGAGATTCTGCCAACCTAAATGATTTTAAATATTCAAGAGCGTTAACTGTCAAGCCCAAATACCTCCCTGTCTAGTCTCTCAAGTATCTCTGCGCCTTTATCACTGTTGCTCAACATGCGAAACCAATCACTGAGGAAGAAGCGGGAAATGGATTTCATCTTTTCGGATAGGTAACGCTGATCCATCTCATTTCCTGTGGCTTCGATCCTTCTGGCCAGTGAACGATAGTCATCAGCTGCCTGCCGGACGATAGCCAGTGCGAGCTCCTGATAGGGATCACAAAGTCGGTTATTGGTTGCCTCAGTATGAGTCTGTATCATTCATTCCCTCCATGACCAGTTTTGATTGAAACCACAGGCTTTGGCCATGCCAGAACCCATGTTGTCGTACTGTTATGAGTCTCGCGCTGCTGGGCACGCTTTTTTCTGCGCTGCTTAGCCTTTTCTTTTTTCCGGATTGCTGCAACAGCTTCAGCAGCCTTCTTCTTTTTCTGCGCAGCCAGTCTTC
>JAFXOX010000024.1 GCA_017528345.1 Desulfovibrio sp. | reverse complement strand
GTGGCCAAAAGGCGCTGTCTCGCGGCGGGTAGAGTGTACAAAGCCCTTGTTTTCTTTTATGCTTAATGCTTGATTTTTCAGTGATTTTAGGAAAATATGACGCCTCATTGTTGATGAGCCTCGGCACGTGTGTCGGGCCATGATGTTTAGTGTCCCCTTTGAGGTAGGCATGCTGGATTCCCTGAGTCGAAGAGCTTTTTTGCGTGCGGCAAGCATTACGCTTGCAGCTCT
This sequence comes from Desulfovibrio sp., assembly GCA_017528345.1. GTDB lineage: Bacteria > Desulfobacterota > Desulfovibrionia > Desulfovibrionales > Desulfovibrionaceae > Desulfovibrio. The sequence continues at coordinate 19,589 of JAFXOX010000024.1, read as the reverse complement.
TGCTATGCCGGGTCAAGCCGGGGCAGGGCAGAGTGCTGCCACCTGTGATATTCTCATTATCGGCTCGGGAGCGGCGGGACTGCGCTGTGCGCTAGAATGTCTGACTCTGGCTCCGGAGCTTTCTACGGTTGTCGTGAGTAAGAGCATGCCCTCGCGTTGTGCCACCTGTATGGCCGCAGGCGGCATGAATGCGGTCCTTGGCACCATTGCCGAAGATTCCTTTGACCAGCATCTTTTTGATACGATCAAGGGCGGCGACTATCTCGTAGATCAGACGCTGACACGGGCTTTTTGCGCCGAGGCACCTGAACTGGTACATCAGCTGGACTACTGGGGCATGCCCTTTACACGCACAGAGAATGGCCAGATCAAATCTCGCCCCTTTGGCGGTAGCTCCCGTTTGAGAATTCATTTCTGCAAGGACAAGACCGGCCATTACCTTTCGCATGCTTTGCTTGATGTGGCTTTGAGCCGTGATGTCAAATTGCTCATGGATCATGAGCTTTTGGACATTGCCGTGGATAATGGTCGTTTTGACGGGGTTGTGCTGCGCAATCTACGTACAGGCGAAATCGCTCCGCTGATCTGTCGTTGCGTTGTTTTGGCAACAGGCGGCTATACCCGTATTTTCTGGAATCGCACTTCTACGCCTTTTGGCGCTTCCGGTGACGGTATTGCGGCAGCCTTGCGCTGCGGATTGTCATTCTGCGACTCCGAGATGCTGCAGTTCCATCCCACAGGCGTACTCCATGGTGGGGCTTTGATCAGTGAAGCCTCGCGCGGAGCTGGAGCCTATCTTTTGAACGCCAAAGGCGAACGCTTCATGCAGCGTTACGCCCCCCAACGTATGGAGCTCGGGCCACGGGATATCATCGCACGGGGCATTGAGACGGAAATTCTTGAAGGGCGGGGCTTGGGCTCAGGCGACGAAGCTCATGTGCTTCTGGATATGCGCCATCTTGACCGCAAGAAGATCAGCACAGGCCTTCCCCAGATCGTGCACATGGCCAAGCTTTTTGAAAACACGGATATTTTGAATGAGCCTTTGAAGATTCGACCTACAGCCCACTATTCCATGGGGGGCATTGGCGTCGCCCAATGGCAGACCATGGAAACAGAAATTCCAGGTATTTTTACCTGCGGTGAGGCAAGCTGCGTGTCTTTGCATGGCGCCAACCGTTTGGGCGGAAATTCCCTGACCGATACGGTTGTCACTGGCAAATGGGCAGGAAAGGGGGCAAGTACGCGTGCGCGCTCTTCGTCTTTGTCTGCTGGCCGCAAGGCCGCAGAGCTAGCCCAACAGTGGCGCGAGCGTTTCCGCACCGTGACAGCTGCCCGGGGCAATGCCAGCGAGATGTACCGCTTGCGTGAGCAGTTGGGGAAGGAGCTCTGGAATAAACTCGGTATCTTCCGAGATGCGGATCGCCTGCAGAATCTTAAGACAACACTTGAGCAGCTTTGGGAGCGCTACGGACAGGTGCGTGTGCCCAATCCTAATCCCGTTTACAATACGGCATTTACGGACTACGTGGAGTTGGGAAATCTTCTTTTGCTTGCACGCAGTGCCTGCCTGGCAGCTATAGGACGCCAGGAGTCTCGTGGCGCGCATTTCCGCAGAGATTTCCCCAAACGCAACGATGAACAATTTCTGAAGCATAGTGTCGTGCGTCTTGGGTCAGATGGCACCCTTGGTCTTTCCTGGAAAGATGTTGACGTCTCTCTGTATCCTCCAAAAGAGCGGAAGTATTGAGATGTTTGTGCTTGTGGTGAACCGTTTCGACGGCAGCAAAAACTATCAGTCGCGCTACGAGCTGCCTGAAGAGCGCGTGCAGGGTCAAACACTGCTCGCTGTTCTGCAGTATATCAAGCAGAACATTGATCCCACGCTGAATTTTACCTCTCACTGTCGATCGGCGATCTGCGGCGCCTGTGCCGTCAAGGTCAATGAATCGGCGGTTTTGGCCTGTGATACCAATATTGAGACACTTTTCAAAAGTTATGAAACCAGCACGCTCACTCTTTCACCCTTGGCCAATTTCCCGGTGATCAGTGATCTTGTGGTCAACTGGGACGAAGCTCTGGAACATCTCGGGCGCATTCATCCAACCATTGTGCCCAAGAAGGAAAGCAATACTGAAGACGGCTGCGTGCAGAGTCAGACTGATCTGCAGCGAGTCTTGCCGGCCTGGGACTGTATCCTCTGCGGAATCTGCGCATCCCAGTGCACGCGTTATTCCCAAAGCCGCAATGATTACCTTGAACCCTTTGCCTTTGCCCATGCCTGGCGTACGGCGTTTGACTCGCGCAATGCCGATCCTCTGTTTTCCTGCAAGGCAGCTGTGGAAAACGGCCTTTGGCGTTGTGTGCACTGCAGCATCTGCATGCACGTCTGCCCCAAAGCCATCAATGTCGCCGAAGATATTGTGGATCTGCGCAAGTTGATTTTGGAGCACCGCAGGCCACCCAGACACTGAGGAAACGTTCGTGAGCAATTGTGCTTTTTGAGCCGGACTTTGTCCGGCTTTTTTTGTGTTGTGGCCCTCAGCTCCTGCTTGCGGCGTGCCGTGGACAAAAAAAGGGCACTTCAACGAGTGCCCTGGAAGAAGTGGTTCGCTGCATCTTAGAAATTGAAACGCAGACCCACGCTAAATTCATTGGCGTAATTGGCCATGCCAACCTTAACCTTGGTACCACCTATGCTTTTGTCGGTCTCATGAAAGCTTGTCCCGACAAAGCGATAGGCAAAATCTGCTGTCAGAGTGTCTGTGAAGTCATAGGAACAGCCTACACCGAGATTATAGGCGAGAGCGGTATTGCTCTCATTGAAGCTGTCGCTTCTGGATGAGCCGTCGTTTCTGAAGACTTCAGCTTCGTATTTGCTGTTAATAATGGCTAGTCCCAGACCACCGCCAACATAGGGGGTAAAGGCCGAGTCGTTGTGAAAATCGTAATAGGCATTGGCCATAATGGTGTGCATATTGTATTCGCCTTTGAGATTGGCGCCGGCAACACCTGCACGATGATGCTTGAGATCATAGTCGGTATTAACGGTGCTGCGCATGGCGAATTCAACTTCGGCACGGATGGGCATATTGTGCTGTTTGTAGAAGTCATAGCCCAAAAAAATGCCGCCACCAAAGGTGTTTTGAGAATAGGACTTGGTGTCGAAGGCACCTGCTGCGCCACTGGTAGAAACATCACCTGTGCTTTGATACGAGTCCATGACTTTGATTCCGGCATAGACACCGGAATCACCGGCAAATGCTGGCACAGCAAGGGCAACTGTCAGCAATGCTGCCAAAAGCAGTTTTTTCATCAAACGCTCCTTTGAGAAATTGCCCGCCTAGGGCTGGCAAGAACGCCCGCACATTTTTGCCAGCCCGCGCAGGGAAAAATTTTTGGCACGTTTCCCCAAAGGGATGCCGTGTTTACCAAAACACGCAGATCACAACACTGCCTCTTTCACGATCTTGTTACAGATAGTGAAGCGCTGTGAGCTGTGCCAAAGTTTTCATACGTTGTCTAGACAAAATCGTCAAGAGGACTAACAGATGGCAAAATTCGTTGAGAATGCTGATAAAAGCGGCTTGTTTCTGGGAGAGGGTTGGGGATCTTGGTTTGCTCAGGCGTTCAGCAGCTCACGCATACAGGAATTCATAAGCTCTTTGTCTTCCTGAAAACAGCCAAGGGTTGCCACGGTAAGCGTTTCGGCCATATCCTTTTTAATGCCGCGCATGGACATGCACATATGGCTCGCCTTGATGACGACCATGACCCCTTTAGGGGCGAGATGATGCATGAGGGCCGTGGCAATATCGTAGCCTAAGGTCTCCTGAATCTGCAGTCTGCGACAGTAGACTTCAACTGTTCTGGCCAGCTTGCTCAGACCGAGCACCTTGCCGTTGGGAATATAGGCGATGTGGATGCGTCCGAAAAAAGGCAGGAGATGGTGCTCGCACATGGAGTAGAAGCTGATGTCCTTTTCCATGACAAGCCCATTGTGTGGGGTGGAAAATTGCGTTGCGAGATGATCTGCAGCATTTTGGCCGTAGCCCTGAAAGAGCTCCTCGCACATGCGTGCTACTCTGGCAGGAGTGTCCTGAAGTCCTTCCCGTTCAACATCTTCTCCAATCCCTTCGAGGAAAAGGCGGACCGCTGCCCGAATCTTCTCGTGATCAATCATTCAATCATTCAGCGTATAAACCCCTGAGCAGGGGAGGAAACGCTGCCTCAGAGTGTTATCCTGTTGATATCTTCCCCCGCCTGCTGTCGGGGAATTCCTAGCTGATAGAGGTTTCGCAACACCAGACAGGTGCCAGCAGAATCAGAGTGTGGCTTTTGCGTTGACATTCTCAGGGTGGGGAAGTTGTGGTTTTAACCAAATCCCCGTTCTGAAAGGTTTTTACGGCTTTTCTACAGGCTGACACGGCGCGTTATTCCAGATAGCCTTCCCTCATAGAAGAGCGGCAAAAGGGCAAAGAAGATGCTCGTTGCGTGCTCTGTACATCCTCATGCTTTTTGGAAGAGGCTTTACGGCACGTTTTAGGATAACCATGTCTTGCTGCAAGAACGTGTCAAGTGACAGTCTCGCGTTCAACAAGCGCCTGATCTTGGCATGGTCGAGGGGCTTTCTTTGACGCTCCTTGACAACCAGATCCAAGCCTTTGAGCGTGAGCGTTTGAGCTCTTTTTTTCAGAGCTCTGCAATGGCCTGTCGTGGCGGCCTTTTCACGTCAGAAAAAACGCGTACACGTTATCTCATGGTACATGTATGTCGCAGACACGACAGACTGTCTCGTTACTCCTAGGGGGTGGCAGAGACTGTTTGTTGTGCTGGAAAAGGGGGTTATGGCATATGTTCTCGTGGAGGTCAAATCGTCTGTTTTTTTCCTTTTTCTCTTGAGATGCTAGCTTGAGGCAGCTCTCAAAGTTGTGTAGTGTTATTGACAAAGCTTGTATCTCACTCACCCTCATTGCCTCCAGATGGTACGGGGATATACGGCGCACCAAGTATCGTTTCAGTTTCTGCAGGCTTCTCGTTGACTTTAGGTCAACAATCCCCTTCCTTGAGAGAGGGGAGACTGTCAAAAGACACTCGTCCCTTTTGAATGGAAATGTAGCAAAGCCTTATTGGGTAGTAACGCATCAAATCGGAAAATTTAGCATGAGAAGGAAAATAGCAAGGTCTCCAAAGAGGAAAAGAAGCGCTCAGGATATCATCTATAAGCGTTTTTTCAGTGTGAAGGAGGTTGTGAGAGACCTTATTCATTTTTTTCTCCCTGAAGAAGCGAGAGATCGGGTCGATCTCTCTACACTTGAGCGCTTTCCGGCTACAAATTCGAATAAGGAGCTGCGCGAACGAAGAGAAGATCTGATCTGGCGAGTACGGACTAAAGATGGTGTCTGGTGTTACTTGTACTTTTTGATTGAGTTTCAAAGTAGCAATGATCCAGAAATGATCTTTCGCATCTTTGAGTACTTGGCTATTTTCCTGAGAGCGTTGTATCGGGCTGACGTTATCAAGATGGATAAACCACTTCCGCTTTTTTTGCCAGTTGTCATTTACAATGGCCTCAAGCCATGGAGTGCAGTGAAATCTTTGTCTGATATGCAGGTGCAGACGTTAGATGTAATTGATCTCTTTCAGCCTAAGGCGAGGTACTTTTTAATTGATATCGGACGACTCAAACAAGAACTCGTACAAAACGAAGGGCTTCCCACGATACTTTTCAAATTAGAACGGGCTAAGGGGCTTGAGGAGCTTCATAAAGTCATTAAAGAGAGTAAAAATCGAGTTAGTGGTGAACATTATTTAGAGATTCGTAGAATTTTGACAGCTTGGATAAATAATATAGGAATAAAACGTATAAATAATCTTACAAATAAAAATATAAAAATTCCTGATAATTTAACATTTGAGGAGACGTGCGATATGTTTGAAGAAAATTTAAAGATATGGGTTGATGAAATTAAGAATCAGGGGAAAGCTGAAGGAATTGCCATGGGAAAAGCGGAAGGAATTGCTATGGGAAAAGCGGAAGGAATTGCTATGGGAAAAGCGGAAGGAATTGCTATGGGAAAAGCTGAAGTAAAATATGATATAGCAAAAAATCTTATAAATATGGGTTTGTCGGTTGATCAGATAGAAAAAGCTACAGGTTTAGAAAGTAGCGTTATACATGATATTAAGACAAATAAAAATAACACATTGCATACATAGTATTTACTTTATAGGTAAACATTATTAAGAAATGTTATAATTTATAAGAAGTTGATATGTTTGAAGAAAATTTAAAGATGTGGGTTGATGAAATTAAGAATCAGGGGAGAGCTGAAGGAATAGCTATTGGGAGAGCCGAAGGAAAGTATGATATAGCAAAAAATCTTATAAATATGGGTTTGTCGGTTGGTCAGATAGAAAAAGCTACAGGTTTAGAAAGTAGCGTTATACATGATATTAAGACAAATAAAAAATAACGCATTGCATACATAGTATTTATTTTATAGATAAGCTTTATTAAAAATGGTATATTTGTTATAGTGTGATATATTTGAAGAATTATGGAGAAGTCGAAGGAAAACATGGTATAGCAAAAAACTTATAAATACGTGACTATCAACGCTTCTTTTACTACAGTATTGTTATATAGTTATATCTATTATTTATTAAATTTTCTCTGAAATAGATCTGATAATGTGATTAAATATGACAGAAAGAGAACAGTGTATTCGTCCTTTAGCGGAAAAAGGTCTTGCTGATGCGCAGTTTCTGCTCGGTGAGATGTATGACAAAGGTCTCGATGGGGTGGCCGTTGACGGTCGCAAGGCGAGTGAATGGTATCTGAAGGCTGCCGAACAGGGCCACGCTGAGGCGCAGTACGCGTTAGGCTGGCTCTACGATGAAGGGGAAAAGGTCAGGGAGGATCCCTCCCTTGCCGCCCGCTGGTATACAAAAGCGGCTGAACAGGGGCATGGACTGGCGCTGGTGGCCTTAGGGGTACTCTATGCGGAAGGAGACGGCGTCGCACAAAATTATATCGAAGCAGCCAACTGCTACAGGCGTGCAGCGGAGCTCGGTCACGCCATCGCTCAACTCTGGCTTGCCAGGCTTTATGAAAAAGGTCTTGGTCTTGCCCAGGACTATACGCTTGCGGCCTACTGGTATCGGCGGGCTGCTGAAAACGATGACGACGATGCCCAGGTGGCTTTGGCCAGACTCTATGAAAGCGGGCAGGGGCTTACGTTAAATGTCAGAGAAGCACAGGCCTGGTACGAACGGGCGGCCAAGCTTGGCAACGAGACGGCGAGACTGCATCTTCAGGGAATGTATGTGTCACAAAAGGTGTAGAGATACGCCTCACATTTTGGGAGAAGCCTGCGCAAGCCACGTCAGATAGTGCGGAAAAAAACGTTGCAAAAGTCCTTTGGCGTGTTCTTCAGCCTGGGTATAGCGCAGTCGGCTTTTGTGACCTGTGCCCACCCAGTGTGTCAGCCAGCCCTCTGTGGCAAAATGCTTGGCGTGCAGACCGTGGGCGTGCATGGCTCGAAACCAGGCCACGCCGATATCTAGGGTATGTGATCCGCACTGTGCATAGGCTCCCACGGGAAGTGCCGCGCCCTCTGGCAAGGTCAGGGGGCGCGTTTTTGTCAGGTCAAGAAGACAGGCCCATTCATTGATGCGGCATTCCGGCAATGGCCAAGGCTGATCCTGAAAACATTCGGCAAGACCGTCGCTATAGCTGCGTTTATAGTGCTTAGTGCTGTCAGCAAGCGCATAGAGGCTTGACAGCTCTTTATACGGCATCTGGCTTGTTGCGTAGCTTTCAGGGCGACAGGGTGGTCTTTGTAGCGCTTGCGCCATAAGGGAGGTTGAACTTGCCGGGCAGTTCCAGCACTGGCCAAGGGGGCCTATGGCAAAGGCATCCCCCATCTCCTGGATCATAGCCGCAAGGAGATTGCGCTGAATGAAGACATCATTGTGCATGAGGAAGAGAAGACGGCTTGGACTGTGTTCCATGGCGTATTCAAAACGCAGACCAAGGCGGTAGGCGTCTTCGTGCAGGCGCTTATACTCAGCCACATCACAGTCAAACCAGATTTCCGGCTGAAAGATAACACAGGGGACCTTCAGCTCATCTCTGAGATAGTAGGCTATGGCATAGGGACTTGTGGTGTCGAAACGGGAGCCTGCTGGTTCAAACTGCAGCCAAATGGTCTGTATCTGCTCACGGCAATTAGCCAGAAGACTGAGGATGGAGAGGGCTGTCTGATAGGGCTTGGCAAAGATATTGAGGGCAACGTCGCAGCGTTCCATGGTGAGCCTGAGGGTGGAGGTCAATGAGTGATGTTTCGCGTTCAGGGGCTTTGGGGCTGAGAGGAGAGCGATGAACGGTTTTCCCAATACTGTGTTCTTTTAGGCATATATTTTGCATAAATTTCGGCAAAGGGCCTTTTTTCCGGGCCTATGATCCGGCAGTCCCATGGCTTTATGGGCTGTGAGGTTTGGCGCCACAGCCATGGACATGCGCCGAAAGAAAGGAGAACACCATGGGAACAGGCATTTCTCAGATGGAAAACGCGCTCCATCTGCGTCAGGGGCATAATTGCCGCTCATCGCAGGAGTCCGGACGCTGCGGAAGTTTCTCAGGTTTGCGCCGTGTGCTCTCACGTTGGTTTTTTGCCCGTAAGGACGAAGGTGAAAAGCCCGTTGAAGCCCTGGATCGCACGGCTGAAAATCTCAGTCGTATTGCCGAGATGAATGAGGACAATATGCGCAAGATGTTGCTCAGCCAGGAGCGCATTGCCATTTTCCAGAAGGAGGCCGAGCATACGCAGAAAATGCGCAGTGATGCAAGTCGAGTGGTCTGGCAAGAGGTTCCCAGAGGGCGCTGTGTACGCAGTGCGGAAGAAAATGCCGACTTCGCTGAAGCGATTCTGGCGTGTGAGATCAACCATTGGGAGGATCTGCAGGAGCGAGAATTGCAACTGAGCCGGCAGGAGGATTGTTGCGTCACCGATCTTCGGGCTCTGCGTCTGGATATGGCACCCCCTGCAGAACAGCGCAGTGACTATCTCACGCTTTTATCCTAGACATCGCTGCTGATCTTGCAAGCAAGATGGGAACAAGGGAGAACGCTCTCTTGTTCTTTTTTTTTGCGCAAGCTCCTTAGAGAATGGCCCAGACAATATAGGCAATGCCAAAACAGAGGGAACCGAGATTCATGCCGGCACGGAAGCCGCTGCGTCTGGCGTAGGAACCATAGCGGCGTACGGCATAGAGGGCATGCAGGGCTGTGGCCAGAACATCGGCAAAGACAATGATCTTGATGAGGTGATCTTTGCCACTGAGGTCAAAGAGCATGCAGATAAGCCAGCAGATGCAGGCCATGCGCAGCAGAGAAAAGAAAAAACCACTTTTCAAGCAGGGAGTTTCCCGGCGAGTGCTTTTGGCAACAACCGAGAGCAAGAAAAGCTGAGTCAGTGCCGCGAGCAGTCCGCCGCCCAGAAACCAGATGAGCAAAACAAAAAGAAGGGTCATCAGCTAACAGCGTGCATAAGCCGCAAGGCTTGGGAAAAACGCCGCCTCCCTGCGTGCGGTCAGGCAAAGACCTACGCCATGAGTTTTTTCCAGTCTTCGACGGAGATTTTTAAGGAACGGGCATCTAGCCATTTCTGAATGACCGGTGTGCTGAAAGAGCCGCCGCTGCGTTCCACAAAATGGACGAGCTGGGAGCGCTTGACGGTGGTCATCATATTGGCACACATGCCGATGCTGTTGCGCAGCTCGGTACTGCGGTGGATAAGCTGCTCAAGAATCGATGGCGCAAACCAGAACAGCTTCAGCTGGCGTAAAAAACCGCGGCCAAAGCGCCGGTCTACATTATTGAGCGCATCAAGAATAGAGGTGGAGACCCTGAGACCGATATTCCCAAGATACGAATTTTCTTCGGTCTCAAGAGAAAAGAGCAGAAGATCAAGGATGGAGAAGACTTCACCCTCATCAGGTGGCGTGTCAGCCAGCTCCTGGCGCAGCTTTTCGGAAAGGGCTAGGTAGGCTTGTGTTTCTTCAGGCTTTTTGGCAGAGCCTGGGGTATTCTTTTCTTCTGTCATGACAAAGCATATACTCCTATGGCAAAAGACAATCAAGAAGAAAAGTACAAGCTACGTGAGGCGCAGTTTGCGTTTTGTTGATTGCCTGTTGGCAACGGAAGGAGGCACAGTATGACCCTGTTACTCGACATTGTGGCCGTTGTGGCTTTGCTTGGGCTCTGTTACCTCGTCATTGAGCATTTTCGTTTGCCCAAGGATATGCTTACAGGCGGCTGAGGGATTTCGCCAAAGCAGATGAAACTGCTGAAGGAACAGATGCGGGAAGCGGATACGCAGAGTGACCAAACAGACAAAGCGAAGAACTGAGTTTTGTCGGGGTAAGGCTTTTGAGATCTGATTGCTCCGTTGCCGTCAGCTCAAGGCGTTGATCCCCTACGAGCGCAAAACACTGCGTATCATGTGCCGCACTCGCGCTTCTGGATTTTGCAAGCAGATGCAGAATATTCGCGTCGCGTGCAATATTTCCCGAAATTGTAAAATAACCCTATGGAGGATGTCCTCAATGGACGAGAAGACCCATAAGGACGATCTTCACGCAGTGCTTGCCGCGCGTCCTCTGAATGTGCTTCAGGCTTGTATCCTGCAGGCCTTTACAGCGCTTTTGACTGCCGTGACGACCATGAATGGCTATGATCACTATGTGGAACTTGGGCGCGTTTTAGGACAACAGACCGGCAGCTTTGAGCAGTTCATCGCCTCACGTGCTGTGAGCGTGCTTGTGGCACTGCTTCTCGCCTGGCTTTTTTATCAGGGGCGTAATTGGGCTCGACTCTTTTTTGTGGCATTTTTTGCTGTCAATTTTGCCTTTATCACCTGGGGAATGGTCTCTGCCGGCAAGGAGCTTGTCTCGCATCTGGGTGATGTGGATTCTCTGATTAGCATTCTGCAGCTTGTCATTTCTCTGGTTGTCTGTATTCTGCTTTTGACGCACAAAAGTTCCGCCTGGTTTCAGGCCGTGAAGCGTGCGCGTGCTCACGAATAGGAGATCTGTCTGCGTATCTGTGGCGCTAGGCAGCGTTCAAGGAGTTGCTCATGGCTGACGTTGCTTTTGTCAAGAGCCTTGGTGATATTCGCCTCGAAGACGCCCAGCCCCTGACTGCTTTCAGAGATCTGGCGGCAGAGGCTCACTATGCCTCAGGGGCCACCAATCATGATCGGCTCATGCATTTTGACCGGGATCTCCCGGCCGAGGCCCTCTATGCCTCAGGCTCAACCAACCATGATACGCTCATGCATTTTGAGCGCGATCTTCCTGCTGAGGCTATCCATAATTCCGGTGCCACAGCCCATGATACCTCCGGCTTTGCTATCAACAGCCCTTATGTTTGTCCTGAAGAAGGGTGCGGCGTGATTACGGATTATTCAGTTTGACACCTTGTTAGGCCCATTGTCGGAAAACGCTAGCTTCGCAAAAAAAAGGCGGTGTACGTAAACCGCCAGAGGGGAAATCCCTTGAGCAATAGGCCTCAAGAGAGCGCGTGAAAAACGGCTCTTTTGAGGCTTTTTTGGTCAGTTTTTGCAATGGGCGATGGCAAGACTTTCCCAGTCCCCCAGGTAATTCTGGGAACGCCGTTCCTGCTTCATTTGCCAGGCTTCGTCTGCTGTGCCTTCCAGGGCAAAACGGATTTGGCTACGCCCGTAGCGGCTGTTGATGCTGTCTATCGTATGCATCAGTTGTTCACGGCGCAGGTCATGGTCCAGTGCTTCCAGGTCGAGGAGGTAGCCCTGGCGAGTCGTGCTTGGGCTGAGCTCGTAGAGCAGTACGCCGGCTCTGGCATAGGGCACACCTGCCTGAAAAATCGTTTCCAGGCCGCTGATGGCTGTCTGCAGCAAAATTTGCGTATCCATGGTGGGGCGCGGAAGGAGGGTCTGCCAGGCTTTGTTTGTATACTGGTCGCTGAAGCGCGAGGAAGCAATATTGATGCCCAGGCCCTGCGCCAGCAGCTGATTTTTACGCAGACGCACAGCAGCTCTGCTCACAAAGGCGGTCAGCGCATGGGCTAACGTCTCTTTCTCATAGATTTTCTCACCAAAGGAGCGCGAGCAGATAATGGTTTTCCGCGCTTTGGCAGGGGCTGAAATATCCTCAATACAAGGAATACCCCGCAGTTCAAGAACCGTATTCAGGGTTGTGACACTGAGATTTCTGCGGACCCAATCGGTGTCGGCGTATTTGAGATCCTTGACGCTGTGGATATCAGCCTCGTAGAGACGCTTGGCCAGCCTGCGGCCAATCCCCCAAACCTCCTGCACGGGTATTTTCGCAAAGAGCTTATCGTGCTGGTCTTCTGTGCCATTGAGAAAAAAGATCCCAGAGCAATAGCTTTTGGCCAAGTGACAGGCAATCTTTGCCAGCGTCCGGCTTGCTGCGATACCCACAGACACGGGAATCCCCACCCATTGTTGCACTCTCTGTACAATGGCGCGAGCAGTATCCAGGGCATTGGCGGCTAGCGCCGGGGAGAGCCTGACAAAGCATTCATCTATGGAATACTGCTCAACATCTCCAACCAGAGATTCAATGCTGGCGATGACGCGCTGGGAGATAGCAGCATAGAGCGAAAAATTGGAAGAGAAGACGTGGACCTTGTAGCGTTCAAGCAATGGCCGCAGCTTGAATTCCGCTTCCCCCATGGGAATGCCTAAAGCCTTGGCCTCCCGGCTTCTGGCCACAACGCAGCCGTCATTGTTGGAGAGAACAACAATGGGTTGATTGGCAAGGTCAGGTCTGAAGACGCGTTCACAGGACGCGAAGAAATTATTGCAGTCGATGAGAAAGAAGCGGGGCTGAGTGCTGTGGGTTTGCATTTTAGAGACTGTGGATGACAAAGGTGACAATGCCCCAGATAAAGACATATTCACGCTCAGTGATGTCAATGTCAGAATATGCGGGGTTTTCCGGACGAAGCAAAACACGTCCGTCTTTTCGGCAGAGGCGCTTGACCGTCAGTTCGCCTTCGATGGCTGCGATGACAATACGTCCATGGGCTGCTTCAGCTGAACGGTCTACCACGAGCAGGTCCCCGTTGTGGATGCCTGCACCAATCATGGAGTCGCCACAGGCGCGTAGGAAGAAGGTCGCTGTGGGATTGGTGACGCAATAGCGGTGGAGGTCAAGCTGACTTTCCACATCGTCTTCTGCAGGAGCAGGAAAACCAGCCTGGACGGGACTGCTGAAGATGGGAATGCCACGGCCATTTTGGAAATTTGCAGCGCTGCCAAGAATAGTCAGGTGGGGAGCAAAGTGCAGTTTTACCATGCTTTTTTCCTGAAAGGGTGAGATGTCTTGGAGAAGCCAACAGTATAGTCTTGCAATAGCGAATTTTTGTCAGCATGGGAAGGAGTGCTTGAGAGCGCGATCATGGGGGAAAATGCTGCTCACCCTTGGTATCAGAGAAACGCTGAGCTTATCTGTGGTGTAGCACGCCTATTTTTGGGGAATCATGAAAGGTTTGAGCTACTTGAAACAAAAAGGAGTCTTTGGCTTTCACCTGGGCCTAGTTTTCGAGAGAAGGGGAATGCCTAGCCAAATTACAAGTTACCACAAAAAAAAGCGACAAGGAGTCACTGGCTATAGCCAGATTTCTCCTTGTCGCTTTGGAGGGAGCCCGTAGGGCAAAGATCAGAGGCAATCTGTCTTACTCAGCGCTGATGCTGATGACTTTCTTGTTCTGCTGCGGAGCTTTACGGGGGATACTTACCGTCAGAACTCCGTCCTTATGCTGGGCTTTGATATGTTCCACATCAGCGTCTTCAGGCAGCGTCATGGAGCGCTCAAAAGAACCGTAGCGGCGTTCCAGCACATGCACCTGCTGATTTTTCTGATCGCCTTCAGTTTTTTCCTCTTTCTTTTCGCCAGAGAGTACGAGTACTCCATCATGCACTTCCAGTTTGACATTGTCCTTGGCAACACCTGGGATTTCAGCTGTAATCTGGTATTGCTGGGCATCACTTTTGATATCCAGTTTCGGCAGGAAGTTCATATCCTGATCCTTGGGAAAATCCTGATGGAAGGCCTTGAGCATTTTCCAAGGGAAGCTTGCGTCGAACATGCGGTCAATTAAGCCGCCTTGGCTGAAAGGATTGAGGTCATTGCTATCAGTAAAGGTTCTGGGAAGAAAATATCTGTCGCTCATGATATGTCTCCTTTTGTGCTTGGTATTTGGTATTGGGGGCTTAGGCCGCTGTGATGCTGATCTGCTGCTTTTCAGAGCTGGTCTTTCTCGGTAGCGTGATTGTCAGCACACCGTCTTTGAACTTGGCGGCAATCTTTTCGCTTTCCACGTCCTCAGGCAGTGTGAAGGAGCGAGAAAAGGCCCCAAATACGCGCTCCTGCAGATGGCAGGTTTGCTCGGTCTCGTTTTCCTTCTTTTCAAGGTGTTTTTCACCAGAAAGGGTGAGGACACCATTGTTGATTTCAAGGGAGACGGATTCCTTGTTCATGCCGGGAAGGTCGGCAGTAATTGTGTAGTTCTGCGGATCGCTTGTCACATCCATGTTAGGCAGAAAGCTTTGTTCCTGCTTGTCCACGCCTTTTAGCCAGAAACGCGGGAAGTCATCAAAGAAGTTGTTGAAGAGGTTGTCTACGGAAGCGGGACGTGTAAAAAGGGTCGGAAGAACATATTGTGTGCTCATGATGAGCCTCCATATTTGTGTTTTTTTTGTGGAAAAAAAGTGGAAAACTTAGGCTTCCTGCACAGGGATCGCCTTGGCCTGGGCTTTGGCCTGTCTGGGAATCACGATGCTCAACAGGCCATCCTTGTGACTGGCTGTGATCTGCTCTGTCTGAGCATCCTCTGGAAGCCTGATGGAGCGGCTGAAGGAGCCGAAATGGCGTTCATGCAGCCAATAGCCGTCTTCTTCGTGGTGCTCGCAGCTTTCATGGCGCTCTCCCTGCAGGGTGAGGTAGCCATTGTTCATTTCAAGATGAATATCTTCCTTGGCCATGCCTGGAAGTTCAGCCTCTATACAATATTGCTTTTCATCACTGTGGACCGCAATTTTTGGTAGACATTCATTATTTAGATTTGTCTGAGATCTGCCAAGATCAGAAAAAATCTTCCATGGTGTGCAGATATTCTGCCACAGATCGTTTTCTTTGAAGGGTGTAAGAGGATGGATTTCTTCAAACATCCTAGGAAGTCGTTCACAAGTATTCATAACAAACCTCCTTCTCACAAAACATCTTTTTGTAATCATCAATGTACTTTGTGCGTATTGCTTTTCCGTTCTGACAAGAAGATAAGTCGGGGACGTAGGTTGTCAACAGTTTGTGGAAAATTTTTTTCACAGGATGTGGAAAACGTGGCTTGGGCCCCAATTCAGGCCCTTGACCTGCCACCCCAGGCAGGTTATACCCTCATGGGCATCTCTGGGATTGGCCCTGAGGTGTCGTTCGTCCACTTTGAACAGGATCCCTTGTCATGCGCTACATATTCGGTTGAGCGATAGCTCCAAGAATCCACGGTGTGCGATTCTTTGCTCTCCGGAGAGGAACGTGTGACGAAGAGATCTTCCCTCCACGAATTCGTCCTCATTCCTGCCTTTGAGATCCTCTCACCACGTTTTCTCTCCGTTCTGTTTTTTGACAGAGTGACTTCCTTGTATCTTGTGTTTTGGCAAGAGGGATTCTTTTGTCTTGGGAGAGACTCGTGAAACACAACATCTTTGCCACAAGTGTCGGTATTTTGCTTGTGGGAGCAGTCATTGGCGTTTTGGCCATTATGCTGCAGAAAATGGGCAATCCCGCCAATATGGGAATTTGCGTGGCCTGTTTTGAGCGCGATATCGCAGGTGGCCTTGGTTTGCACAGGGCTGCTGTTGTCCAGTATCTGCGCCCTGAAATCATGGGCTTTGTTTTAGGTAGTCTTATCGCTGCCCTGGCTTTCCGTGAGTTCAGACCGCGCGGCGGTTCATCCCCGCTGACACGTTTTGTGCTGGGTATGGTTGCCGCCATGGGGGCACTTGTCTTTTTAGGCTGCCCCTGGCGTGCCATTTTGCGTCTGGCCGGAGGCGATCTGAATGCGCTTTTTGGCTTTGCCGGTCTTGCCGTAGGTGTTTTTCTGGGCACACTTTTCTTTCGCAAGGGCTATTCCCTTGGCCGTTCCAGCCAGCAGAGCAGTGTGACCGGGGCGCTGTTTCCCCTTCTGATTCTTGGGCTGCTTGCCCTTGCTTTGTGTTTCCCCCAGGCAGAAGGGCAGCCGCAGTCAGGGCCACTGTTCTATTCTCTGAAGGGACCCGGCTCCATGCATGCGCCCTTTGTCGTTTCCATTGGTTGTGGCCTTTTGATCGGCATGCTGGCTCAGAGAAGCCGTTTTTGCACCATGGGCGCCTTGCGAGATCTCTTCCTCTTTAAGCAGTTCCATCTCTTTTTGGGTATCCTCGGTCTTTTTGTGGCGGCCTTCGTTGCCAATGCGCTGACCGGTGGTCTCCATGTGGGCTTTGAAGGTCAGCCTGTGGCCCATACCGACAATCTCTGGAATTTCCTGGGTATGGTCACGGCGGGACTCGCTTTCGCCCTGGCAGGCGGTTGCCCCGGCCGTCAGCTCTTTATGGCCGGAGAAGGTGACAGTGATGCTGCGCTCTTTGCTCTGGGTATGCTTGTGGGGGCAGCCATGGCCCACAACTTTGGTACGGCCAGTTCCGGCGCAGGTCTTGGACCTTATGGCATGCATGCCACTCTCATTGGTCTGGTTCTTTGTCTGATCATTGGCTTTGCCCACATCAAGCGGGCCTAAGGAGCTGAAGATGCGAGAAATCGATACGCGCGGGCTTTCCTGCCCGCAACCAGTGCTCATGTTTCACGAGGCAAACAAAGCAGATAGCGCTTCCCCCATGGATGTCCTTGTGGATAATGAGGCGAGTCGGGAAAATGTGAGTCGGGCAGCCAAGAAAAGTGGCTGGACTGTGACTGTCAAAGACGAGGGCAATGGCATTTCTCGTCTTGAATTGCGCAAATAAGCTCAAAGAGGCTCTCGGGTTTCTCCGGGGGCCTCTTTTTTTGGGTTGAGGTGTCTATGGGGTTTTTGGCAAAGATTTTCGCCCGTTTCGGCAAGGCAAACGCGGCCTTGGAAAAAGAGCGGACAGATCAGTCCTTTTTGACCTTTCAGCATACAGGCGAGGTCATTCGGGCCGAGCAGCTGCTTGCGGACCATGGCTTTGCCGTACGCGTGCTTGCGCCCCCTGCCTGGCTGCGAACGGGCTGCGATATGGTTGTGGTTGTTCCCGCCGTGCACGAGCCCGCCATACGCGCGCTTTTGGAGTCCCAGAAGCTTGCTCCTGAAGGTGTCTATCCGGTAGCTGACGGGCTTTTAGCTCCGGTTTCGCTTTTCAGATACGTGGATTTCGGGGATTGGTTTATGGTGCAGGCGGCTAATATGAAGATCACTGTTGAGCGGCGCAGTGGTCGTATCGTCAATGTGTCAGGTGGAGGCTGTCCCGATGTGCCATATCTTGCGGCCAAATATGTGGGGATGACCCTCGACGACGCAGAGGAACCCCGTTTTTCAGCCCAGACACTTTGTGCCTATGCCCTGCAAAAGGCGTTTATGGAGGCCAGAAGAAGATGGCATCATGGCTGATTGTGGGGACAGTGCCCACGGAGACATTCTCCCTGTATCTGGGTGCCTTTCATCTGGAAAACTGGGAGATACACTTTGATGGCGATAAGAGAGGGGGCGTGGTGGAAGTGCAGCGGGGGACACCTACGCTGCTTGCCGCAGCCTGTCTGACCTTAGAGAGTCTTGGATGCAAGCCTCCCATGGCGCTTCTATGCGGGGATACAGGGCAGGGGAAAGGGTCTCGGGAGATTTACGCAAAGCTTGTGCAATGCCTGCCAGAGCAGACGTTTTCCGGGCTTACGTTTCACTATCTCTATCCCGATGTGGACTGGCATAATCGTATCTGGCTTGCTTTGGAACGTCTTGCTCCTCGTCCGCAGCTTGTCTGTGACGCTGGCTATATGTATGTGGCCAAGATGAGTGGCTATGCGCAGGGCTATGACCTTTTTACTCCCGACCTTGGTGAGCTGACCTTCCTGGCCGATGCCCAGGCGCCGCACCCCTTTTACACACGTGGCTTCGTGCATGCTGAAGACCACGACGTGGCAGCCTTGGCCCGTAAAGCCTATCAGGACAGCAATGCCGCAGAGTGGCTTCTGGTCAAAGGAGAGACAGACCACCTTGTGCATCAGGGAAAAATCGTCGCCAACATCCAGGAACCCAATTTGCCAGTGCTTGAGGCTATCGGCGGTACAGGAGATCTGCTCACAGGGGTTGTGACAGGTTTATTGGCTTCAGGCAGGCCTATGGAGCAAGCCTGCAAGGAGGCGGCAAGGCTTTGTCGGCAGGCAGGGCAATTGGCAAACCCCACACCGGCAAGCCAAATTACAGAAATGCTTGCCAGACTGCCTGAACTTGTGCGTTCTTTGGGCTAGGAGTCTTTTCAGGGCAGATCATGTCCTGTGCTTGTGGCTGTGAAGACGCCGTGTTTAACTCCTTTGCAGGAGATGAGCTTGTCGGCTAGAGCGCGTACACGCAAAGGCTCTCCTTTGAGGATGAGAACCTCAAGGCAGTTGTCATGGTCAAGATGCACATGCAGCGAGGTGATGATGCAGTCAAAATCCTCATGCTGAATGGCCATCAGACGGCGAGTGAGATCATTTTTGTGATGATTGTAGACCAGGGTCAATGTCCCTGCGCCACTTGTCTCGCTTTTCCAGTGTTCTTCGACAAGGGCTTTGCGGATCAGATCTCTGATGGCCTCGGAGCGGTTGGCATAGTTTTTATTTTTGCAAAGGTCATCAAAAGGTACAAGCAATTCTTCATCCAGAGAAACGCCAAAACGTTTCAACATAGCAATCTCCTCTCTCATTGTCGGCGCTTTATTTTATTTTATTTTTAGCTTATTATCTATTGATGTATTTGTTGTTTTTGTATTATATTGTTTTTTCGAAAAAAGTTCTTAAATATACTGTCTATTAAGTAATAATTTTATATAGTTTAGTTTATTTGTTAAATTTTGAAAGTTATTCAATATTATAAAAATAACAAGGAATGGTTGGCATGGCAAGAGAAACATTTATTGCTTCTTGAGTCTTTTCGTTGCCAAGAAATCTGCAAGGCAGCTGGAAACGGTGTCTGAGTCTATTTTGCTGGACAACGAGCTCACAAAACTGATAAGGGTACGCTATATTTGTGAATGGTTTACAAAAGCTGAGACTGCATTTTGTTGAGTGCAGCCAGATAGGCATAGAGACGCTTTTGGTCCTGTCAGGGATTTTGTTCATCAAGTGAGTCAGTTCGTATGCAACCTGAAGTGGATATTCTCTATATCGTGAGTTTTGCATTTTTTTATACACAAAAACGTCTTACCCTTGGAGCGAATCAGAAGGATCACTTTTGCGAGGACGCCCTCGTTTCCGTGTCGCTGTAATTGCCTTATCATTTTCTCGTTCTGTCGAAGACCCTCTGTTTTAGGATG
>JAFXOX010000023.1 GCA_017528345.1 Desulfovibrio sp. | reverse complement strand
CCCATGAAAAAAGAAATGCAAAATTCTGCCGACTTGTCAACAGAAAACAAAGCAAATCTCTATCCTAAAAAGAGCCCCTCGTGGCAGCCGTCAACTACCTGAAGACACCCCCTCTCGTACGAACACGTGAGCGGTTACAAAATGACAGGATTCTGGCGTTTTTCGAGGACAGCAGCGTAGCGTGAAGCTGCGCTTTTTTTTGGCTTGACACTCGTCAGGCTTATAGCTACTTTCGCAGTTGAACAATTTTTCAACTATTGGAATAGCTATGGCAAAGACTGAACATTCAGCTTCATCCGCAGACTGTCAGGTGCTTCATCCTGACATTGTGGATTATGTGCGTAAGCGACTGCCTGAGAGTCATATTTCTTTGAATTTGGCCAACCTGTTCAAGCTTTTTGCTGATCAAACGCGCATTCGGCTTTTGCAGTGTCTTTTGACGCACGAAATGTGCGTTTGTGACATTGCCGTGACTCTTGGGGTGACTAAATCTGCCGTTTCTCACCATCTCCATGCGCTCAAACTTTCCAATATTGTCCGCTTTCGCCGTGAGGGACAGGTCATTTTTTATTCTCTTGCCGATGAGCATGTGGAAAAAATTGTCTCTATAGGCCTCGAGCATCTGCTTGAGAGTGAGGAATAGCTGTATGCGTGCGTTCATGCGTGTTGTGGCAAGAGCTGAGTAGGGTATGCTATGGAACTCTCATTTATTCTGAAAGGGCTTTCCTGTCCCAATTGTGCGGCCAAGATCGAACATGCGATTGGAGAGGTACCAGGAGTATCCTCCTCATCCCTGAATTTTCTGCAGCAACGGTTACAGATTCGTGTTGACGCCTGCCAAAATGCCGAAGAGTACACAGCACATGTTAAAAAGATCGTTCAAGCCTATGAGCCTGACGTCATTGTGCTCGCACAGGAAGGTTTTGATAAAAGCCTCAGTTTTATGCTCAAAGGGCTTACCTGCCCAAACTGTGCGTCAAAGATAGCTGATGAGGTCTCAAAACTTGCCAATGTCGGAGAGGCCAATCTCAATCTTCTCAAACAGCGCCTTTCTTTGCGGACCTCTGCTGAAATTGACGAGATTTCAAGCCAGATCAAAAGCATTGTCCGCAAATTTGAACCGGATGTGTTGGTCAGTCTTGAGCGCAACGCTTCAGACTTCCAGGACAGAGAAGAAGGCTCTCGTCTCTTTTCGACTGTCAGGCTTGGGGGTTTGCTCTTTGTTGTCCTTTTTGTTTTACACAGCCTTTCGCTTCTGTCAGAAATCCAATCTTTCGCACTTTTTGCCTGCGCGTATCTGCTGCTAGGCTATCGCGTACTGAGGCGAGCTCTGATCAATAGCCTCCACGGCAATATTTTTGATGAGAATTTTTTGATGTCGGTGTCAACCATCGGAGCCTTTTGTATTGGCGAGTACCCCGAGGGTTGTGCTGTCATGCTTTTTTATCAGATCGGCGAGTTTTTTCAGGATCGGGCTGTGCGCCAGTCCAAGCGTTCCATCGCCTCTCTTCTGGATATCAGACCTGAAGAAGCAAGAGTCCTGCGTGATGGACAGCTACGGGAAGTTGAAGCGAAGGAGGTGGCTGTTGGCGAAGAGATCGTGGTGCGGCCAGGTGAACGTATTCCTCTGGATGGTGTCATTGTCGAAGGCGATTCGGCGCTGGATACCCGAGCTTTGACCGGTGAATCCCTGCCGCGTAATGTTTCTGTCAATGATCGTGCACTTTCCGGTTGTATCAATATGCAAGGTCTCTTGCGTATTCGCGTGACGGCAGCTTTTGGCGACACACAGGTGGCAAAAATTCTCGACCTTGTGGAAAATGCCGCTTCTAAGAAATCCCCTACGGAAAATTTTATCACCCACTTTGCCCGCTGGTATACGCCACTTGTTGTTTTTCTGGCACTTCTTTTAGCTGTTGTCCCGCCGTTAGCAGGATATGGCCCCTGGATTGAGTGGGTACGTCGAGCTTTTGTTTTTCTCATTGTTAGCTGCCCCTGTGCTTTGGTCGTTTCTATTCCTTTGACTTTTTTCGGAGGTATTGGAGCTTCTTCCCGGCAGGGTATCCTCGTGAAGGGGGGCAATTACCTGGAGGCACTGAGCAAGCTGCATACTCTGGTTTTTGATAAGACGGGAACTCTGAGTCAGGGCATTTTTGCCGTCAGCCGCATCATTCCCGCAAGAGGCGTTGACGCCAACACACTTTTGCACCTGGCAGCCCTCACTGAAAGCGCATCAATGCACCCCATTGCCCGCTCTATTGTGGATGCGGGAAAGGAAGCTGGCTGTGAGCTAGCAGGCCTTGAGAGTGCTCAGGAATTTGCCGGGCGGGGCATGCGAGGTCTCTACAAGGGGCAAACCATACTCGTTGGCAATGATGGTTTTTTGCAAGAGCAGGGCATAGATTTTACCGTCTCAGATCTTCCCGGGACTAAGATCTATGTGGCTTTGGATGGTCAGTATCTTGGCCTTCTGATTATCGAGGACACTCTGCGCCCGGATAGTGCCAAGACGATCGAGCGTTTACGGCAGGCAGGGATTGCCGATTTTGTGATGCTGACAGGCGATGAAAAAAGCATTGCAGCCGATGTCGCGGCGAAGGTCGGTATCAACCATTATCAAGCGGAACTTTTGCCAGATCAGAAAGTGGCCTGCGTGGAAAAGCTCTTTAAGAATGTACCCAGCGGACAAAAACTCGCCTTTGTCGGTGATGGTATCAATGATGCTCCGGTACTTATGCGTGCCGATATAGGTATCGCCATGGGGGCCATGGGCTCTGATGCGGCTATCGAAGCCGCTGATGTGGTGCTGATGACCGATGAACTCTCCAAGCTGAAAACAGCTCTGAACATTGCTAAAAAGACGATGGCCATTGTCTGGCAAAATATTGTGCTGACGTTGCTTATTAAATTTCTGTTCCTAGGCCTTGGCGCTTGCGGCCTCATTGGTCTGTGGGCAGCTGTCTTTGGTGACGTGGGCGTCACCTTACTTGCTGTGGCCAATGCTTTGCGTATATTACGCCAATCTTGACGAGACGTGAAAATTACTATAGGTAATGGCCTACAAGGGGAGTAACTAAGCCCGTGAGGCTTGGACGATATCAACAGCATGACCTTTGGTCTGGTATCGTCGTCGATGTCCCGAATATCGATGAGTGAGACCTTGGCATTTCTTATGCCGGGTCTTTTTTTTGTTTTGTGAGGTCCTTATGTCACGAGCCTTCCGTCCCTTTTTATGGGCCATTCTGCTCACTCTGCCTGGGCTTTTTCTGCGTTTTTTGGCTATCGAGACTTCTCCCATTGTTTTGGCAGCCTTTGCCGGTCTTGCCATTTTGGGAGCATCATTTCTTCTGACATGGGCATGTGAGGCTGGACAGCTAGATATGCCTCAGGCTGTCGCCATTGCTGTGGTCGCCTTTATTGCCGTTTTGCCGGAATATGCCGTAGATATGTATTTTACCTGGATGGCCGGTCAAGATCCCACAAGCACCTATTCTCACTATGCCATTGCCAATATGACCGGAGCCAATCGTCTGCTTATTGGCCTTGGCTGGAGTGTTTTGGTCTTGATTTTTGCCAGCCGTTTTCACAAGGGTATTCGTCTGAGAGCAGAAAAACGCACAGAAATCCTTTTTCTCGGACTTGCGACCCTCTATGCTCTTGTCATTCCTTTGAAAGGTTCTTTGACTTGGGTCGACGGCGCCGTCCTGCTTGGGCTCTACGTCTGGTATCTTTTGATCATCGGACGCCGCGGCATTGAAGACGAGCCTGTAGAAGGGCCGGCTGCCGTTTTGGCCAGAATGACTCCTGGACGGCGTAAGCTTAGCGTCTTTTTCCTTTTTCTTTTTTCTGCAGCAGTCATTGTGCTTGATGCTGAGCCTTTCAGTGAAAACCTTGTCAAAAGCGGAAAGCTCCTTGGCGTTAATGAATTTCTGCTGGTACAGTGGATTGCACCCATAGCCTCGGAGGCGCCTGAATTTATTATCTCCATTATGTTTGCCATGCGCGGCAATGCCGGTCTTGCCCTTGGAAGCCTTTTGGCCTCCAAACTCAATCAATGGACCTTGCTTGTAGGCATGATTCCCTGGGTATACGCCTTGTCTTCACAAGGACTCACGCCGCCTATGCACCTTGATGCACATCAGTTTCAGGAAATCCTGCTTACGGCTGCACAGTCCTTTTTTGCCATAGCGCTTTTGATGAATTTGCATCTGCATAAACGTCAGGCCATTTGGCTTTTGCTGCTTTTCCTTGGCCAATTTCTCTCGCCGCTCTATGAAGAGCCGGTAGCAGCACTACTGGGCTTAAGCCCTGACCCATTACGCTTCCATGCCATTTTTTCCTGGGCCTATCTGATTTTTGGGCTCTGTACGGTTGTCCGCGATCGCAAATACCTCCTTTTGCTTTTGCGCGGTTTCAGAATTTGAAAAAAATCTCAAAAAAGTATTGACTGAAGGGCGTTTTGAGACGATAGAAACGGTCACCGTTGGACAATATCTTGTGATTTTTTTGCGCTTGAGTGATTGCCATGTCTCATGTCTTTTCCCTGTGTTTAAGCCGTTCCCTGGCCTTTTGTTTCTTCTGTCTGAGTTTTATGGCCCTGTGTGCCGAAGCCAAAGAAAGTGCTGAGACTGATGCCCTGGCCCAGCCCTTGTCCTCTGCTGAAGAGAGGCCTCAAGAGCTTCCGCCCGGAACTCTTGCTGCACGAACAGAAAAAGATCAGGCGACGAACAACAATAATCTCAGTGTTGAAAAGATTGAGCTTGTCAATCCCACGCATCAGCAAAAGCAGGAAGAGGCCCAGGCCATGGCCCAGATCTCGGGCTCGACGCTGCCTGGTATCATTGATCATCTTCTTATTCGGCCTTTGCCTGAGCAGAAGATGGCTTCTCATCCGCATATGTCCATTGCCATCTGTTATCCGTCCATAGGCCGCAGTGATGTGGACAGTGATATTCGTCAATGGGCCGCAGATATTGCCGACGCCTTTGAACGCAATTTTGATTATGAAATCCTCAGTGCTGAAATGGGCAGAGACGTTGACGCAGCGTTGAACAAGGACATTGAACTTGCTGCCGATTACAGCGTTTCACGCCCTTCATCCAAGGCTCTGAGCATTACCTTTCACCTTTGGAATCACGTGGGTGGCCCACACGCAAACCTTGACGTGGTAACCCTGAACTACAGCCTGATCAATGGTCAGCGTCTGCATTTTGTTGATCTTTTCAAAAAGCCTGACGAAGCCCTGCGTTTGATGAGCGAGTGGTCGCGCGCCTTTCTTGATCAGCGCTATGGCACAGGACGTACGCAGATGCTTTTGCGTGGTACTGAGCCTGAGGTTGAGAATTTTTCCAGTTTGACACTGACGCCTTCCGGCATCAGCATTCATTTTCAGCCCTATCAGGTAGCAACCTGGGAAATGGGCGTTCAGACTGTAGAGATGCCTCTTGAGGCTTTGGCCAGTGCTCGCCCCTTGACAGTTTTCTGGGAACGCTAAAGGCTGATTTTACCCTTATCAGCCAGAAGTCTTCCGCCTTTTTGGGGATAAAGGCGAAAGCTGGCATAATACCTTGGGATGGACTGGCATCTACGCCTGTAGAGAGCGCGAAAGTTGCCGCAGTTTCTTGGATTTGTCGTACTGTTTGAGCTTCCGCAAGAAGCTCTCGTCTCTAAAGGCGGAAGTTTACGGGAGCATATTTTCTTGGATCCGAGCTCGAGTCTTTTTCAAGTCCCTTTGCAAGAGCATCCTCACAACAATTTTGCGGTTAGGTCTGAGACGCAAAAAAAGAGAGAAGGTAATAAGCCTTCTCTCTTTTTTTGCGTGTTACCCAGAATTGCCAGGTCAGCGCTTATAGGACAAAGCGGGAATCTTTTTTAACCTCCTGCTGAACAATCTGGAAGAGGACCGGACTGAGCAGGAGAATGCCAATAATATTGGGTAAGGCCATCAGAGCATTGGCAATATCGGCAAAGAGCCAGACAACATCAAGAGCGAGTATGGCACCAAGTCCAAAGGACGCAACATAAATGTAACGGAAGACCTTTTGAGCTTTGTCTCCAAAAAGGTAAATCACGCAGCGTTCGCCGTAGACGCACCAGCCAAGCCCAGTTGTGAAGGCAAAGAGCGTGAGGCAGATGGTTACGCCATATTCACCGAAGCTCGAAAGATTGCACTTGAAGGCCTGACTTGTGAGCAGTCCACCGCTGATGCCGCTGCTCCAGAGTGCCTGGCCATCGGGATTGACACTGACAAGAATGGCAAAGCCTGTCATGCTGCAGATGATAATGGTATCGATAAACACATCAAGCATACCTATGGATGCCTGGACGAGCGGGGATTCAGCTGTAGAGGCCGCGTGGGCCATAGGCGCAGAGCCAAGACCGGCCTCATTGGAGAAGATACCCCTGGCCATACCCATGCGGATAGCAAGCATCACAGAAGCGCCGGCAAAACCACCTTCCGCAGCTGTGGGGGTGAAGGCGTCAGTGACAACCCACCAGAAAACGCGGGGAATGCTTGTGAAGTGCATGAGGATGATGATGAGACACATCAGCACATAGATCACGGCCATATACGGTACAAGCTTACCCGCCACTTGCGCCACACGCTTAATGCCGCCAATGAGAACAAAACCGGCAAGGGCCAGCAAAAGCAGGGCGGTGAGCCATTCCGGGATGGAGAAACTCTTTTGCAGATTGACGCTGATGGAATTGGCCTGAACCATGGCGCCGATACCGAAGCAGGCGATCATGCCAAAAACGGCAAAAAGTGTTGCTAGCCATTTCCAGTTGGGGCCAAGGCCGTTTTTGATAAAATACATGGCACCGCCAACCCAGTTACCGGCGGGCGTTTTTTCGCGAAAATAGACAGAGAGCAGGACTTCGGAAAATTTGGTCATCATGCCCACGAGAGCCGTGACCCACATCCAAAACAGGGCACCTGGCCCACCAACGGCAATGGCCGTGGCCACACCCACAATGTTGCCCGTACCGATGTCAGCGGCCAGCGCTGTCATCAGGGCGTTCCAGGGGGAAATTTCACCCTCTTTGGACTGATCTTTGCGTCCTTGCCAAAGGCATTTATAGGCGGGAATCCAATTGCGGAACGAGAAAAAATGCAAACCTAACGTCAGGTAAAAGCCCGTTCCGACAAGCAGAACGAGCATAACCGGCCCCCAGACGAAGGCGCTAATCTGGTTGAGGATTTCGTGCAGGCTGTTCATGAATCTTACCCTGTGCTGATGGTGTTGTGCCAAGCCGCTGAGCCGACGGCACGCCTTTGCGTGTTCTGCGCAGGCTGCAATGGTTTATGCGGAAAGAGAAAACACGTCAGCAGATGCAGGCATTGGCTCAAGGCCTGACGAAGTCCGCCGCTTTCCAACCTTCTTCGAGGATTTCCCAGTGTTGACCATTATACTGCATGCGCAAAACTTTAATGCCGTGATCTTTTTTCCCTGAGGCGTCTTCAAAACTCTGGCTCATGTCCACGCTGACCTCGTTGTTTTTGGGAAGCACGCGTAGACCAGTGAAGGAGATGGAGACAGGTTTGTTTTGGCTCCAGAGTAATTCCTTTTGCTGGCGAATGGCTTTGGCACCACGGCGGCCCTGCTGTATGGCATTTTCTGCGTAGAAGTGCATGTAGGCATCAATATCTGCCGCAGCCCAGGCCTTGTACCAGTTGCTAACGACTTCTGTAATTTCGGCACTGATCTGTTCGAGCCAGGTGGCCGTCAGCCGTGTCGGTGTAGGCCTGAAGACCAAACCCACAATCTCAAAATCGCCTTGGACAGTTTTCCGCCACCAGGTTTGTACGTGTCCTTCTGTTCGGCTTGTGGGACCAATGAGTAAGACGTCATGCTCTGTTGAGGAGATTTCTCCCTCTTTGGTAACGCTTATAGGTCCGAGATACTGCCTAAGCCAGGCTTCACCAGACAGTGCTTCCAATCTGCGCAAAAGCGAGCGCAGGGAGCGCTGCTTGGGAACATTTGGCACGCGGTTGAAGTCTTTCTGGGAGAAAAGTTCGACATACTGAGGGTTATGATTGGCAAGAAGTGTCCAGAGCTTGGACGCTGCCGACGTAAGTTTTTCACGTTCTTCAGGTGTTAGCGGTGAATTGGCAGGCTCTGCAGCTTTATTGCCCTCGAGCTGCTTAACAGCCTCGGCGGGCTTTTTTTCAGGTTCTTCTGACTTCTGAGTTTGGCTCTGCACAGGTGGAGTGGCATCAAGTCGTTTATCCGTGCTCCAGTCAACTTCAGCAGGCTGATTTTTGGGCATGGAGAGAACTGGGGTAGGCGTTTCAGTTCGTGCCGCCACAAGCCGTTCCTGCTTGACTGGCGCTTGCGGCGCTTTTTGGCCGTCGAGCAGGACAGGAGGCAGAGCCAGTGTCTGAGAACTATCGTCAAGAATTGACGAAGGCGCTTCGGCCACCAGACGGCCGTTCTTGTAGTCGTCTAGGAGGCCGGTACGCTGAGGAAACCACTCCATACCCACAATGCGGAATCGTTGATCCTGCCCTCGTTGCCAGTAGAGGCGACGGATACCTTCTGTAGAATGG
>JAFXOX010000022.1 GCA_017528345.1 Desulfovibrio sp. | reverse complement strand
GTGTGCCATCTTAATACATCATCCATATGATATCGGGGTCATAAGGTAAAAGATGTTCACCTAATACCCCAGATAGTGAAAACAGTTATCAATTAATTCGTTTAAAAAAACCTGTGTTGAAAAAAGGTGTCAATTAGGCGGACGAATTGTTCTTATTGGTGCCATATTTCTAAGTCTCCTTCCTATAATGTCAAGCCCTAAATCATTGATTTTAGGCCATTCCTCAAATAAATTCACGTCGAAACCAGAGCTAAAAATGATGAGCAGCCGTAGCATTTATTGCCGAATAGCCGAAAAAGGGTATGCGGAGCAGAGCCCCCTGCCTTGATTTTTTTAAAGGCTATTTTCCCTCTGTCAACTATGATGGTGAACCTTCCGTGTCTAATGGGATCATGTCCCAACTTCCTTCGTTCCACCTGCTCATACACCGAGTGCTGACTAAGCTTTCCTACAAGGTCGTGCCTCATGGAGAGAACTGCTGTCAGCTACAGCTCTTGTTTGTCCTGATACTTACCGACCAGTTTCGCCTGCGCAATACTGATTGAACAGTGGACGCGACATCGCGAAGGCTACGTTGGTAGATGTATGTGATGGCAAGGTTGCGCTTGCAACCGCGCCGCATAAGGGTTCCCTTCCAGGACCCTGCCCAGTTGCCGACAATGTTGTGAGCAACCCGGCAGAGCCCTGGATTTCTATTGATAGATTACCTGTGTTATTCCATGCCTGCCTTGCTTTGTCAGGCCGCTGCAGGTGAGGCCTGCGCTTTCTGACGCTTGATGTCTCTTAGCATCTTCTCCGGGTCGTAGCATGCGCCGCTCTTGAGAATGGCAAATATGACCCGTAATAGCTTGCATGCGATGGCGACCAGCGACTGTTTCTTTTTCAACGGATTGACTTCCCTAGTCGTGTAGTACTCATGCAATTCCCTGAACTCACCGGCATGGACAACTGATGACTTAGCGGCCTGGAACAGCCAGTATCTCAAGCGTTTGCGACCTCGGTGGCTGATCTTGGTCTGGCCTTTGTGTTTGCCAGAACTGCACGCCACCAGGCTCATGCCACTGAGCTTCTGGATTTCCTTGGCATCATCAAAGCGTGAAATGTCGCCCATCTCCGACACGATGCCAGCCAGGATCTTGTCGCCGATGCCAGAAATCCCCAGCACATTCTCAGCAAAAGGGATTTCACGACATTTCTCGCGCAGCAGACCCTCTATCTCAGCCAATTGCCTGTCCAATTCAAGAATCTGATGAGCGAACCAGCGCACAGCCAGTCTGGAAGCGTCTGTCCCCTCGGTCAAGCCAACGCTGGCTTCGGCGTATTTGAGAAGCACTGACGCACGGTTGTAGCCGCACCCACGGAGCCTAGCTTCATGCCAGATGTTCTTGATGCCTTCCACGCCCAGCACATTCAAATCTGACGGGAAAGGTGCCTTCTTTAGCAGTTCCAGCGTGAACGGCCCGTCTATTTTCCCTAGGGCGTCCTTATATTCAGGGAAATGGATCGTCAGTTCACGATGGAGCCGATTGAGGGCACTCACCCTGTCTCCCGTCAGCTGATCGCGGAGCAATGTGAGCCTGCGGAGCTCAGCATATACACCTTCCGGCAGATACGGCATGCCATAGTTCCCGTCCTTCACCAAATTGGCAATCAGCTTGGGATCCTTGCGGTCATCCTTGAGCTGGCTGTTATCTTCGACCTCCTTGGTCTGCTTGACAGCGTACGGATTGACCTGGACAACGCTGATGCCGTTGGACACCAGCCACGCTGCAAGGCAGAACCAGTAATGTCCGGTAGGCTCGAGGCCGACGACGATCTGGTCCTTGTTGCTGGCAGCCGCAAGTTCCAGCATCCAATCCTTGGCCGAAGCAAAGCCTTCGCTGTCATTGCTAAAGGCAAATGCCTTTTTGCTGATTTCCCTGCCACGCGTGTCAATGGCCCGGAGATAATGTGTTTCGCTGCCGATGTCGCAGCCAACAACCAGCATGCTGTCGTTGATGAAGCTGATTTTGTCATTCTTGGCAAACTTTCCAGCTGTCTCGAGATCCTTCCATGAGTGAGCTCTTAAGCCCTGGCCGATAAGCTCGGTGCGTTTTACGATCTCGTCTTGCTTGAAAATATTCACCTGACTGACTTGATTTTTCTTGGATATTGCTTTAGCATTCATTGTATACACCTCATGTTATTCAGATTTTTTACCAACGGTCAGGTCAGTAATTATCTGAATGTACCTGAGGTGTATCTTTTTGTCAACTCCCGCCTACATTTAACAGTATACAGGAAGCTTTCTTAATTCCTTTCTTAATCCCTTGCCTCTCAATACCAGCGCTAAGATTGCACATTTCAGCCACTCCCTTCTCCAGTTCCAGAAGTCAGAGTACACCATGCAAACGAGCTATCT
>JAFXOX010000021.1 GCA_017528345.1 Desulfovibrio sp. | reverse complement strand
GTGAGATTCTTCTGTGTGACTAGTTGTATCACGCTTGTTCAAGAGCAAAGGTACAGCGAACTCTAAAACTTGAACTAAACCTGTAGACGCTTTGCGTGGAATATTTGCGGACGGGAGTTCGACTCTCCCCGCCTCCACCATTGCACTTTTTTGCCTTAGTCCATAGAAATCTTATAAAGCCCGCAAAGCCGCAAGCTGAGCGGGTTTTTTCGTTCCTAAGCCCCCTTTTCGTGTCCTAAGTAGTCCTCAAAAGTCCATTGACTACCAAAAATTTTGTTGGTAACCCTGTTGGTACGTTGTTGGTAACAGCAAACACAAAAAAGGAATACCAACATGAACGAGAAACTCACAGATACTCTGCTTCGGGCAGTAAAACCAACAGGAAAGCTACAAAAGCTGAGTGATGGTAACGGGCTTTTTCTTTTCGTCTTACCAACAGGGGGAATGTCATGGCGCTACCTATACCGCTTTGATGGTAAGCAAAAGACGTACACTATCGGGCGGTATCCTGACATCTCATTGAAGGCAGCCCGTCTGGCATTGGCAGAGGTAAGGAAAACGCTTGCAAACGGTCTTGACCCTTCAGATGTGCGAAAAGAGAGCAGAGCGCAGGCCAAAGCCGAAGAAGAACGCAACGCTCAAACTTTTGAGGCAGTAGCTCATGAATGGTTCACCGTCAAGATGGGGGAGAAAAACGAGAAGTACCGAGCCAACGTTCTCTCATACCTTGAGAACGTGCTTTTCCCAGCCTTTGGTGGTGTGCCGATTGCCGAGTTGAAGCGTTCCGACATCGTGCCATGTCTGCAAGCCAAGGCAGAAAATGGGGCAGTAGAGACAAGTCACAGGATAGCTACTGTTGCCAGCCAGATATGCGAGTATGCCTTTGAGAAAGAGTTGTGCCCAAGCAATGTAGCGTCTGGTATCAGCAAGGTCTTGCCAGAAGTTCACCATAGACAGCGCAATGCCATTACTGACCCCAAGGCGGTAGGTCAGCTTCTCAGGGATATAGACGCTTACCCAAGCTCTTTGACGGTGCATGTAGCCTTGCGTCTGATGAGCTATGTCTTTGTGCGCTCTAACGAGTTAAGGGGCGCACGGTGGGAAGAAATCGACTTTGACAATGCTCTGTGGACAATTCCGGCAGAGAGAATGAAGGGCAAGCTTGAGCATCTTGTACCGCTATCCAAGCAAGCGCTTGCTCTGTTCAAAGAGCTGAAGATGTGTACCGGCGGCGGCGAGTTTTGTTTTTCTTCACGAGGAAAAGACAAGTACATCACAGAGGGAGCGCTCAGACAACCCTTGAAGAGGCTTGGCTATAGCGGCGTGCAAGATATTCACGGCTTCAGAGGAATGGCAAGTACATTGCTGAATGAGCAGCTTAAAATCAGAAGTGATGTCATAGAACGCCAGCTTGCCCATGTAGAAAGAAACGAGGTCAGGCGGGCATATAACAGGTCTTTGTACATTGAAGAACGTACAGAGATGATGCAGAAGTACGCCGACTATTTAGACAGCCTGCGGGCGCAGGCATAGGCGATTGAATATGGAGATTTCTACACACAAGGGTTCAATCTTGCGACTACTACCCTAAAATTCAAAAATATCAACATGTTAGATGCGAATTTGAGCGATTTGGCTACTACCCCCAGCAACAAAGGAGCGTGAAATGACCGACCAAAACATTCTTTTCTCAAGTGACGTGTGTAACAAGCTTCTGGGCTTGCAATCAAAGCTAGCTCTGGCAACACTTGGGATAAACTCATTCTTTGAAGACCAAAGCTCTGAGGGCACAAAGGCACTTTCTGGCGCGGCGTTGACCGTTGAAGAAGTTGCCGCAGAGCTTGAAGAATTGCTGCATAGCGGCGCTCAGGTTGAAGCGTAGATTAGACAAGTCAGATTGCCCGTCAGCGGCGCGGAATAGCTACCCGTGCCGAGCAGAGAAGCTCTTCCCTCTTCTCTCTGACGGGCACATTTTTTCGTATTCAAGGGAAGACATGCCAGACAGAGAAGGGAAGTTATGAACAGACCTACTGGCAAGATCGCGCCTTTTGCCGGGTTCATGACATTTGAGGAACTTTGCATTAGGTGGAAGCATATTGCTGAGGAAGTCATAGTTGACATGGCGAGTACTGGAGAGCTTACAGCCTATGATCTGAAGAGAGGCTCTGCGGACAAGCAAAGTGGAGCGCCTTTGAATGAGGATACCATAGTCTGCATGTCGCCGGTACTTGCCCAGCTTCGCTTGGCTGAAGATGATTTTGGAAACACAGCCGTAGTAACCGTTGATGGCATGTTGAAAGTCGGCGAGTGCTGTAACCCAGAGCTTCAGACAACCGAAAACCATACCATTTACTTTGAAAAATGTGCCGTTGCCGAGCTCGAGGAGCGTTGCCCACAGTTCAGGCCAGAACATGCAGAGCAACTTCCACAGGCCAGAATCACAGGGCTTGAGGCCGAGCTGGCAGCCGCCAAGAAACGAATTGCAGAGCTGGAGACTGCCCTTGCCGAACAGAAGAAGGTGGCAGGGCAAACAGATGCCGCTCTAGAAAAGCGCCTTACAAATACAGAAGAAAGGTGGCGCGATGCCGCTCCGGCGATGCTCAAACTGACTTGGCATCTTGCGCAGGCCGAGCCGCCAAACGGGTGCTGGAGCATGAAGGCCGTAAAGGAAGAGGCTGAAAGGTGGAAGGAAATTAAGGATGCAATGGTGCGAGCGGTCTACAACGCAATCCCTGAAGAACGTCGTTGCAAGAAAAACGAGGCCAAGTGAAAATTTTTTTGACTGACTGACAAAAAGTCCAAAAAGCCGCGCTACAAGAGACTTAGAGGCTCTCCATAACGTTGAATTATGCGACGTTGTGGAGAGCCTCTTTTACGTTGTGGGGAGTTCAAACGTTTTTGCTAGAGGTTGCCATATAACAAACAAAAGGTCATACACTGTACTCTACACGTATTGTTGTGCATTTCTAAACACAAAAGGGGGAAGAACCAATGAAGAAACATTCCACATATCAAAGAGAGCCTGAACGTCCACAGAGAGGTTTTCGGGCAAAGCAAGCGGCAGGCTATCTTGGTATCAGTGTCAGTTATTTTTGGAGTCTGGTCAAAGATGGCAAAATAGGTGCAGGTCTCAAGGTAACTCCTAGATGTACCTTGTGGCTCAGAGAGACCTTAGACGCCTATTTGGATTCTTTGGTTGCCGCATAGTTGTGAACAACAAAAAAAACCGCCAAAGGCGCGAACCATTGGCGGAAGATGTGAGGGTATCTATATGCTAGGGTGAGATTTACTTAACACAGCAATCGGTAAATAGCAAGGCTGGTACATGGTGTACCAAATACGGAAAGCGAAGTTCAAAAGAATGGTTTGGCGTATATCTGCACGCAATAGTATGAGGTGAAAAATGAAATCTCAACACAAAAATAGAGAAGTGAAAGGTTATAGTATTAAGAATGGTAACATTACTTGGACAATGCAGGAAAACGGTGCTTGGCTCAAGAGCAACGATCGGGCATGCGGTGCGAGGGGGAGCAGCCGTGAATTGGCTATGGCGGTTAGGCCGGGTTCTACCCGTCAGCTTCTTCAAGAAGTAAAACAAGAAATGAAACAAAGAATGGAAACTAGTCTTAAAAATAATGCAACTATGATGTTTGCTCTTACAAAAAAGGTTTCATGAGCAAGCAGATACTTTGAAAGAGCTGGCAGGTAAATCTAAAAAGAGTGCCGAGTATCAGGCAGAAATTGACTTAGGAATTGACAGAATACTTGAAGGTTACGATAAGCTTGAACGCATTATCAGCATGTTGAGAGCGGAGGTTGAGTAATATGAGTATCGACTCTCTGAATGATAAGCTTTTAGAGGCCAAGAAATACCTCGAAAGATTAAATAAAGAAATGAGGAGTGTGAGAGATATTTATAAAAGAATAGCCAAGGATGGAAATTATTCTGTAGATATTAAATTGCTATTTGATTTGTATCCAAGACGTAAAGGTGAAGATGTACATTTTGAGATTGAAGAAATACATGACAGCATATTATCTATACGCAGTAAGATAGCACTTTTGATTACCTGGGTAGCAGAGCTTCAAAGAGTTGAAGATTATAATGGCAATGATGATTTTGAGGCTCTACACTTCTAAAAAATGAAACAAGGCTAGCTCAAGCATCGAAACTTGGGCTAGCCTTGACATGGATAGGGAAAGATTATGGACTTCAACAACGCTCCAACTATACAAGAGATAAGCGATAGCGTCAATAAAACTGACGCTGATGACGCATCTATTGATGCTATCGCTGAACAGAAGGAAGAGGCTTTTCTAGCTCAGGTTGATGAGCAGAAGAAGGCTTCAAAAGATAACTCAAGTGAAACTCCACATACTGAGGAAGCAGTTCAAAATCCAGACAAGAAGAGCAGGTTTGAGTTCCATACTCTTGAGGGCATAGAAGATACTCCACCGCCTGAATGGCTTGTTAGCAATGTCATTATTGACGGTGGTATGGGGCAATTATGGGCGCCACCGGCAAGTTCTAAGTCATTTGCTGCGATAGATCTAGGCATGCACATTGCTAATGGCTGGGATTGGTATGGGCACAGAACGGAAAAGCGTCCTGTACGATACTTGATTCTTGAGGGCGGCGAGGGCTTCCTAATGAGGCTTAGAGCTTACAAACAGTATTGTACAGATAATGGACGTGAACTTAATGGCGATTTCCAATTCTACATCGGTAATCTTTCGTTAATGGATAAACAACAAGTGGATGAATTGAAGCAGGTGATACCTGAAGGTTCACTTGTCATCGTCGATACTCAAGCGAGATCTATGGTAGGAGTTAAAGAGAATACCGATGAGTTAGGCGTCGCTATAGCTAATGCACAAGAAATATCATTCTATACAAAATGTACAACACTATTTCTTCACCATAGTGGAAAAAATATAGAAATGGGAGCTCGTGGCTGGAGTGGACAGGGTGGAGCATGGGATTTTGAATTTTCTATTAACAGAGAGAAAAAAAATAGAAATTTTTTTATCATAACTTTCAAAAAAGTTAAAGATGGCAAAGACGGAGAAACCCATAAATACGAGCTATTGGTTTTAGAAATTAAAAATAGTGACAATTCTCCACTACTTAATAAATATAATGAAAAGGTAACTTCATGTGTTATTGAATGTAGAGATGAAGAATCTTTTGTAGAAGAAGGCGGAGTAATTGATTTTAATAAAGCAGAAAAGTGTGATTATAACTACCATCAAAACGACAAAAATAAACTCACAAAAGCTCAAAGACTTGCCATCGAAACATTAGAAAAATGTTTAGAAGAAACAGGTGAAGATTGTGTAGATGAAGATATATGGCGGCCTTATTTTTATGATAGATATCCTAATAAAAGTGTTGATGCTAAACGTAAGGCGTTTGATAGAGCTAGGAAAGATCTTGTTGGAGAAGGGCATATATTTTTGCTCAAGGATTATTATTCACTAAAACCTTTTGAAACATCTAAAGCCCCTGATGAGGCGGACAAAACGGACAAAACGGACAAAATGGACAAAATTACATCTTGTCCGCCGGACAAAACGGACATGGACACACCCCCTCTTTAGAGGGGTGTCCTGTCCGGCAGAAATTGTCCGGTAAGGTTTCCTGACAGAAAGGAAGAGTTTTTTATTGAGAGGGCTATGCTATGACCCCCCTTGTCGAAATATACCAGCGGCGTTTCCCGACCGAGCAGGTCACGGAAAACGGCGGCACTTTCAGGGCGGCGCTTTGCCCTGCCTGCGGACGCGGCACAGATCGCTTCAGAATGTTCAAAAACCGAAGCACAGATGGGCGTTGGCGGTGGTTCTGCAATTCCTGCGGAGCAAAGGGCGATGTTGTCGCCTTTGTGCACGAATTTTGCGGCGAGACCGTTCCTGATGCGAAGCGGATACTCAGCACGCTTGACGCAGGCCACAGCTCCCTTTCCTCTGAAAGGGAGGCCAAGCAGAGCATCGGCGTCAAAGTTGTGAATCGTGATCTTTGGCAGGCGGCGGCGCAGGCCTTTGTGGCAAATTGCCAAGCGGCTCTGAATTGCCCAGAGGCGGCGCGGTTCTATCAGTCTGAGCGCTTTCTGACACGTCAGACGGTCGAGGCTTGCGGCTTCGGGTGGAATCCTCAGACGGTTTATCCTCTCAGGCGTGCATGGGGTATGTCCGAGGCAAAGCCTGAGCAAAAGCATTGTCTGCCAGCAGGCGCAGTCTTGCCCGTATGGAGCAATGACCATATCGCGGCGCTTGAGATAAGGTGTTGCCCTGCGCACTTGTTTCAGGGGAAGTCATTCACACATTGGCATCTTAAATACGAGGCGGCAAATTTAGTCTTGCATGGAAGAGGCCGAGCGGTAGCGTTGTTTGAGAGCATTTTAGACGCAGCTCTGTGCTGGCAGGCAAGCGCTTTTGAGCTGACAACGATTGCGCTCTTGGGCGGCTCAAAGAGCTTTGATGAGCAAACGCGTAGCCTGATTGAATCAGCACTCGTTGTGATCGGCGTACCAGACGATGATCAGGGCGGCGCAAAGGCTTTTGCCAAATGGCGACAGGAATACCCACGAATCAAGCTTGCCTTGCCGGTCGGCGGCAAAGACCTCACAGACGCGCACCGAGCGGCGCTTCAGGGGGATAAAGCCCTTACGGCGGAGCAATGGTATCAGCGCCGGGTAATGCGGTTGATCGAGCAGACGGATAACCCTGCACCTGATGCCGGAGCGTCAAAGCTGGAATCCGAGGCGCAGGCTATGCCTAGCCGGACAGAGGAAGAAAGGGCATGCCCTGAAGGTGGTCGGCTTCATGGAGCTGGGGGCAGCAAACCTTCCTCTTCTGACAGGCCAGCTTCCAGCAATGTTTCGACTGAAGGCGCAAAGCCCGTTGAACAGGATTGCTTGCTTGAGTGGCTGGAGACCTTGCTGCCTGCGCAACCGCACATATGCCGCAGGCTTAGCTCAAAGGAAGAAGACTGTTTGAGAGGCTTTATCAGGGAGAAGCTAACGGTAGCACCCAGACGCGGCGACCCGTTCTACCATATAAGCGGCTCTGAGCTTTGGCGGCTGGAAGGCGAATACGAGCGCGAGTCATGCTACATATTCCGTACACCGGTAGACTATCTCGACTGGCACATAGCAGAGATCACGGGCGCGCGCGTTATGGATGCCGCAGACGGGCAACGGTGGCTTTTGGGTGTTGAGTGCGCAGGCCGTTGAAGCGAGGTTAAAGCGAGGTTGAGACCGGGTGCAAACCCCCTCTTCCTCTGTCAGGTGCAGGCATCAAATTTTGCGTGAGATTACCCCAAAATTGAGCGGAAGGTGCAGGCAATGACTTCTTTGTTCATGGCAGCGAAAAAACGCTGAAAAATCGAAAATTTGAAGGAAATACGGCATATGGTCAGCTCAAAATCACTCGCAAATCTGAAGCCAAGCTTTAGGGATATACCCCCAGAAGAACACTTGCGACTTGCAAAGCGCGGCGGCATTACTGCATCAATCCAGCGGCGTGAAAATGCCATTCTACGGCGGCGAAAGCAGATTTTTGAGGTGGAGCAAGCGGCAGAAAAGGCCGTTTCGCAGGCCAAGCTTTGGCTCAGGGAACATGATCGTTTGCTCGGTGAAATATCGAAGTTGCGGAAGGAGATCGAGGCATTTGAGACCGCGATTACCGCAGATTGGGCGAAACTCAGGTTTCTGTAAACTGGAATACAAGGCGAGAGCGAAGTTCGAGAATATGACTTTTGCGATATGGGCAGCCGCCGATCGGCGGCATGGCAAAGGAGAAAGAGACAATGGGCGATGTTTTTCAAGGTCTTGGCAACTACTGGCAGGCAATTTTCGGCTCGGACAATGGCGTCTTGAGCTTTCTTCCGCAGGCCATTGACGGCGGCGAAGAGCTGCCGGAAGTCGCAACGAGGCTGGAAGACAGAACGGAAGTCAGAGCTGTCCTGCATAAACGAGCCTGCGTGCTGTTGGCAAGGCCGCAGGGTGAAGAAGGTTACGAGGTTGCAACGTGCTACCCTATCTTTGGCGGTGGTATCCCAAGGCGTGTGCGTATTGAGGGTATCCACCCGTGGGCAAGCGGCGTTGAGGCCACTATCGAGGCGACTTTGCCAGACTGTGACGGGTTATCGCTGTCGTTTTACGCGCCGGATTGGTTTTGCAATAGCCCAGCGTACGCGGTCGGCAAGGAAGTTGACGTTTATTTCTCGGCATTGGCTTTGAGCGCTGAGGCGGTCGAGCCAGAAAAGACTGAGACAATACGCGGATATACCCTCAGCATGGCTGGTTCACGCATTCTATTGCCGACGAATTGGGCTTCAGAGTTCACATATCTCTGCCCGATTGAGACCGTTGAGGCCGCAGACATCGCAGGGCAGGCGATGCACAAGCTTGAAGTTCCGCTTGCCGGTTTTGACGCAGACGCGTTTAAGGCCGCTCTGTACTTGCCTGCAAAAATGACAGAAAAAGCGCCTCAGATTGGCGAGGCGCTTACGGGCCGGCTTTGGATGCAGGGTGCAGTTGTGGGGTTGTGACAGAGGAAGGGAAGGACTAGGCTTGTCCGTGGACGGCGCCCCTTCAGAGGAAGGAGTTCCCACGATCGGCGTAAACGGGAGTAATCCCGTCCCCGGCGGAAGCCGACTTTCCGCTCGTGACAAGCCGTGAAAAAAAGCTTCGGGAAAAGGTGAGCAGCGGAGCTATTACAGCTACGACAACTCTCGCCCGAAGCTTTGAACAGGTCATAACAGAGCTTAATAAGCCTGTAAGTGATCAGATTTCGTCCGTGGGCGGCGTATCCACGATCAGTCCTGCTGGAGGCCAGCAGCCGCCAGAGAGCCGATTTTCTGCTCGTGACAAGCCAAAAAAGCTTTGAAGGAACTTAGGAACCGCCTCTGCCCACAATGGCGGATCACGGTTCAAAAGTTCCTTCAGGTAAAAATGTTTGGATGTGGGTCTGTCAGGGCATCCCCGATCCACCACCCAGCTTGACGGGTCAACAGGCGATGCCGCCCTCTCCGTCGCCGGTAGGGTCAGTAGACATATTTTTTGGTCGAATGTCAATGGCAAACTTTCAGGCCATTGCGCAGGTCGGCAAGATTGAAGGGGTCACACCTGAAGAGGAAATCTTCTCTGAGTGTGACCTTTTTCCTTCTGTCCGGCAAAAGGAAGTCCCCTCATAGCCAGCGAGGCCGTTTAGATGGCTCAAAATCGAGCGAAGCGAGCCTGTCGCTTGTGGTTAATCGTTGCCGAGATTGAGCGCAATATGGGGCAATCTCACGCAATCTAGAGGCATATGGATGAAAAGCCTTGAATGGAGCGGCTTTCAGGACACCGAGAATGAGGCTTTGAGCCTTTCAGAGAGGGAAAATGGGTAGTATAGGCGATGCTTTGGCATACTTTCTGGAAAGGATATTTTTTTACTTGACAATAGCTAGCTATTATGCGAATATCTTTTTTGTAAAAGCTATTCGCATTCCATGTGAATAGCATAACAAAGGAGATGTATCATGACGAAAAAGTTTTCAGTTGGAATCTCTGACAGCTTGGCAGCACGGCTAGAGCCGTTCAAGGACAAGATCAGTCCTACGGCAGTTTTTCAAAATGCTATGGAAAAGCAGATTGAGACCTTAGAGCAACAAAAAAAACGACTTGAAGGAGAAGACATGGAAGCTATTATTGAGCGCTTGCGCAAGGAGAAGGCGGAATACGAAGACACGAAATTTGACGAGGGTGAAGAGGAAGGTTACGAGTTTGCAAAGTCAGCCAGTTATGAGGAATTGCTGTACGCGGCAACCACACTTGCCGAGACTTGCGACCTTGCCGAGAGAGACCTTTTCAAAGACGCATTGCTTGGGGGGTATTTTGCCTCTCTGGAAGATGAGAACGGAGACAATTTACTAAAGGTTCTAGACGAAGAGGCTTACGGAAAATGGCTTGCAGGGTGGGCTTACGGTGTTAGTGCATTTTGGAGAGAAGTTGGCTCAAAGATTTAGGTAGAGAGCAATGAACAAAAAACATGGCATGGGAGACCTCTTCACAACGGTGGGGAGGTCTTGTTTTTTTGTTCACGGGGTTTTTGGGTGTATCCCAAGGAGATGTAAGGCTGAAATGCTCTCTTCTTTGGCTTGTGGCATAGGCTTGGATTTACCACAGGTCAGTCCGCGAGAGATTGGTGATATTTTCTACGATAAGTTTTCCAGTCATGGACAAGATTGTGTGTTTCGAGATAAAAAAAGGTGAACTTCACCATAGGCTCTGAGGCTTTAGGAGAAAAGTTCATTTAAATCAGGGGTTTACAGGTGTTTTGATTTATCGAAAGGTGATTTACAAAAAGGTGAGAGACTTATGCTGGACGTTAAAATCCTCACACACATGGCATGTCATATTTTAATCGTATTTATACTAATTTTTTTGACAACTATTAAGGCATATTCAAATAATATAAAAGAAATTGTAAACCCTAATAACTATTTAACCGTAGCGGCTCTTTCAGCTAGTGAGTATACAGTTCCTACATCAATAGAAGGATTCTTTTCTGAGGCGGAAGAAAATCAAGCACTAGCACAAAGAATTGTAAATTCCTTTAGTAAGTCTGGTTATTTTCAAAATAATGGTATCTTTGATATAAATATATATTTTCGTATTTTTGGAGAATTTTATATTGACTCGATCAAAAGATTAGAAAAAAATGATAGATTAGGAATTATAAAAGTCGTATGGTTTAGTACATTTTTTGTGATTTACAAAGCTAAAACTGACATACCTTATGAAGAATTTAAGAAATACAAAAAAATTGGTGATGATATATTAAAAAAACTTATGAAAGTTATGCGCATTGAATACAATGGTAAAAATTTTAATATATTAATATCATGTACAGATGATGTATTTAAGAAAGTAGACTTACCTTACAGCAACAAACAAAATTTAACAGTAGAAGTAATGGCAAATACTTTGAAAATAGTTAGTAATACTTTAAAAAGCCTTAATAATCACGAAAACTATAAAGAACAATATATAAAAATGCTAAAAACTGATGAAGATATTATTGCATACGAGAAAGGTGTAAAAGCAAACTGGGATGAAGTAATAGATGTAATGAAAAAATATTCATCAGAACAGGAAGTAAAAGAAGCTATAAGAAATAAAGAACAATGGCTTAAATCAGGAATACATGAAGAAGCGAGATTGCTAATAGATAGTGGTAAAAGTGTGAGAGAAGCATACAAAGATTGTTTAGTGCAGACTATTAAGAAAATGATATCATTGCATAAAGATATTTTAAAGAAAAATTTCAAGCCAATAACAGATAAAGAATACACAGCATTGCTTAAAAAATCAAAAGAGTTAAAGTATGCAGATTCAAGATTAAATAATATATTTAAAGAATACAAATTGTATATCAGTCAATTAGAAGATAAAGAAGATGCTAAAAGAAGATTAGATGATCATATAAATTGGATAAAATATAGGAGAGACGAGAAGGCTTTTATATATTTAACTGAAAATTATAGCAAGGGCGATGCTTATGCTCTATCTACTAGCGACTATATAGACGATGAACTCATACCTAAAAAAAATGAAATAGAAGAAATAATTAAAAAGCAGAAGTTCGATGCAAATGGAAGAGGGCCAATAATTAGAGGGTTTTACATTGGTATGACTAAAAATGAATGCATAAATAACGCAAAAAAACTAGGTCTAATATACAAAAAAATAAATAATGTTGAGTTTTTTACGACAGAAAGAATATTTAACGAATTCAAGAAGAGTGGCTTACCAATATTTTTAAATGAAGTTCACCCTCTTCTTGATAAATGGGGAAATATAGTTAGTTTACCAACAGTTAGTTTAATTGGCATTGCAAGTGATAATGAAAATAATATTATAGGAATTGGATTTTATGGATTAGGATACATCTTTAATGCAAGAGATACTGGCAATCATTTTTTGTCATCATTTATGGATAGGTATAATATTGGAGAGTTGCATCAGGATTATTGCAAGGGGAACCACTGCTGCTTGAGCTATACAAACACTTCAGAGGGCTGGAAAATATTATTTTATGTATCAGATAAATCAAAGGTATTGTATATTGAAATAGTATCTATACAAAAAACAGAAGACTTTACGTTCTAATATATAAAAAAAGAGTATTTACTGCGAATAGCTGTGATTTAATTGTACTGTGTCATGATTATTTTTACAAATTTTTCTAATTTCTATATCTCTGATTTTTCAGGAGAAGAAGTCATGTCATTACCCGTTATGTCATTTTCGCGTCCCGACGGTTCTACATTTTCAGTACCGGTTGTGCTTGAGTTTCCTGACGATGATAACCCATCATCGTTTTCCGTGCGTGAATACATGGAGCTCGGAGAGCGTCCGTACTGCCTCACCAATGAAGGGTATGTGTTCCGTATGGATTCTGCTGCTGGAAGCACAATCTTTAGCACCTCAGACATAGACTCGGATAGCCCTGTCATTTTTGTAGAAAGAGGCTGTGTTGCTCCCTCTATGCTGACAAGTGCTTTCCCGATTTCTGAGACAACAGCGTTCTCATCAACCCGTCCTTGGTGATCAGCGAGCAGATAGA
This sequence comes from Desulfovibrio sp., assembly GCA_017528345.1. Taxonomy (GTDB): domain Bacteria; phylum Desulfobacterota; class Desulfovibrionia; order Desulfovibrionales; family Desulfovibrionaceae; genus Desulfovibrio. Next base: position 17,161 of record JAFXOX010000021.1, on the reverse strand, counting down.
GCCAAGGCCAGCACTCCCCAGAGCGGCGCAGGCCATGTCTTCTGTTGGCGGCTCTGGAGCTGCACTCTTGGGTACTATCTTGCGACTAACACCCTAAAAGCTAAGAAAACCAATATGTTAGATGAAAATTTGCCCGATTTGACTAATCCCCCCCCACAAAGGTCAAGGGAAGGTATGCCGGACAGATGGGGAAGAAGTACACCAGAGCGTCCGTAGCTTCATGAGCTGAGGGCTTCAGAAGTGTCGGCAAGGCGCAGGCGGTTGAGAGTAGTAACCCTTCCTTTCTGGCAGGCGCTTGAGCGGCAGGCCATGCCGGACAGAGAGGGGAAGTGGGCAGCAATGACAATTCAGGTCGGCGTTTGTCATTGCATGAGATCAAAGGACGGGTAAGATGGCTGGCACAGTTTTTGTCTGTTTGGTGACCTGCGCAGGTGGAAAAATCAGGTTTTTTGACTTCGGTGCCACATCAAGGAACCGAAGTAAGACAGGAAAGCCGCTATTTATGGGCTTTTTTCGTTTTTATGTGCGCAGGATACCGTCAAATATACCGTCATTTTGCAAAGCTGTGGACTTCTTTGGACAAAATAGGCTCTCTGTGGACTGCTATTGCATGCAGGAAGTGTGCCAAGGAAGTGTTTGTTGCTCCCTGATAAAATGCAGGCCGTATCTATCTCTTTGCATATCGTAAGGTTAAAAATCCTAATGCAAACACAAATGCTATGGCTGCAATGACAGGCCCATCCATTTAGCCCTCCTCGTATGGCAAAATGCGCTACTTGCTAGGCACGAACTTGTAGATTAGCAGTCCAGCAAGTGCAAGCCCTACAATATATGCCCAAACTCCCATCATTACTAGCGCTCCTTGTGCTTCAAAAAAACAAAAAGGGCTCCAAGTGCCGCCACGATATAACATCCAAGCAGAGCATCGGGTCTGCTGTCTGGCACTATGACCGCTGACGCCAAGAGTGCGGCAGATGCAGCTTGGCATAGACCGACAACGTAGCTCAACAATTCATTTTTCATGCCACTACGTTACGCTCAGAGGTGCAAAAAAGCAACCATTATGGACTTCTTTGGACAAAATAGGTATTCTGTGGAGTGTTTTAGTATGCAGAAAACATGCCAAGAGAACTCGAAAAATGCCAAGGAATTTTTTTGTTGGTATATCTGTTGGTACATGGACTTGTTGGTAAAGGTAAAATCGGCTCTATTAAAGCTTTTCCTGTTACAGTTTGGCTGACCCCGCCTCCACCATTGCACTTTTTTATGCTCCATTACATTCCATTAAAAACCCGCAAAGCCGCAAGCTAAGCGGGTTTTTTTATGTCTAGTTGAGTAAGAGGACCTGAGAAAAGGACAGTAAGGCTATCACTGAAATGTGGTATAGGTGTTGGGCTTGTTGTTGCTCCCCCAGGTTTCCTGCGGCATTCGAACAGGGGTTTCATCGAGAAGGGAGTACATGTCCTCGGTAATGGGGACTGTCACGGAGGCTTTGGCCAGTACTTCGTTGGTCAGAGTGTGGATAAGGCTGAAGCTGAAGCGCACGCTGGTATCACTGATAACATAGGTGCCGGCCAGCACGGCCTGCCCTTTTCCATAAGCATGTGTTAGCTGTTTGACATTGCGGGTCAGATTGAGTTCACCAGTCCTGCGGTCAAAACGAATGGCCTTGCCCTTGCGTAGCTCTTCGTAACGGTAGCCTAAAGCCATGAGCTGGCTAGAAACTTCTTCAGTCATTTGTCGGGCAAGAGGGCAGGATTCTGCAAGAGAATTGAGATTGACAGGAGTTGTGCCCATAATCATAAAACGAGCACGGGCAATGCCTTCACGCACTCTGGCGCTTTCTGAACCGTGACCTGCATAGCGTGTCATCAATTGCTCATCGAGACTTTGAGCAACACTTTTTCCGGCATAGGGAATATTGCCGGTAAAACGAGCTTCCACTTTCCCTATGACGCTGCAGGAGAGCATACTGGGGAGAAGTACGAGCATCAGCAGAAGTTTTATGCTTGGCAAAAATGGTGACCGCATCATAGCTCTCCTCAGCGTAGTGTGCGCTGCAGCAATTCAAGACCATCCAATTCCTGACGGATGATTTTCAGACGGTTTTCGTCAGAACAAATGGAAAGCGCCTGGACATAACTTTGTCTTGCCAGTTCATAGCGGCCTTCAGCACGATACTGACGGGCTTCTTTGAGATAGCGCATTTCAAGACTTTTGGTCTGCTGGCTGGCGCAGACAAGCTGTTCTGGAATGGCTGCAGATGCCATCGTGCCTTGGACAAGGTTGAGGGCGGCACAGGCAAGACAGATCACAAGGGGAAGCATTTTTTTCATCAGTTTTCAGCGTTTTTTCCAATACAGGGAAAACGCTGCCTCCGTGGGCTTCAACGTTGTTGAACAATAGGGATAGTTCCTGTGCCAATACTCTGCACTGGAGTGTAGAGATTGTCCAGAGGATGTCTTTTTACGGGTGTGCTGTATCTTGAGGTTTTTGGAGCTGACGGGGCTGGCGGTGCCACATATTTGTCGGGTTCTCCAAGGCGTTTGATAATAGGGGTATTGACCAGCACCAACTGTCCTGTACGCTGTACAAGGCCGTCTTTTGCCCGTACAAGGCGGGCATTGATGAAGGTGGCGTCGCGGTCGACAAGATAGGTGCCTAAAAGGAGACTGGCCCAGCGCTGGTCGCTACGAATTTTGGCGTCGGGAATGAGGACAAGATTGTCTCTGGCCCCTCTGACGGTAATATTGCCGGTGAGACGGTACTCTCTGGTGGGAAAGCCGCGCTGATTGAATTCGTAGAAGAGAGACTCGGCAATAAGTCTGCCCAGCTGTGAGGACCTTGTGGTATTGTTTTGATCCACAAAGGATGTGGGCATGGCTATGACACCATCTAGTACCTGATTAGGCATTGTCGCGAGCATCTGATCGGCAAGCTCACGGCATTTGAGTTTGAGTTCCACAGCATCAATATAATAGGGGTCCTGGGCCGTGCCTTTTTTGGAACAGGCGCAGGGCAGCATGAGCGATAGCGCGAGCACAATGGGCAAACAGAACGTTTTGAACATGATCTTCCTCTTCACATCTCTGGAGGCAAAATGTCATTCTTGCTTTTGACTGTAGCAAAACCGTAAGGCTCAGAGCAATCCGGTGTGGAGCCAGCCTTATTTTGTGTCTTGCTTTGGCGCAATGCCTAAAACTATGCAAAATATGTTCCTGTGTCTAGGCAGAGGTGGCTTTGGCCCTGTCCATCGCTATCTTTGCCAAAGGGATTTCAGCTTGACGAAAAACAGACCTCTCTCCAGGATATTTTTTCCGGTTTAGGTCCTTCTTGTGGGGAAGTGCTCTTTGGCGTATATTTCGTCAGTTTTTCTGCTTTTCAGCCAAACGTGCAACGAGGCCTTGCCGTGACCGTTACTCCTTTCACCAAGCCTTGCCGTCCCTCTCGGGCCATTCATCTGGGATCTCTTGTCATTGGTGGCGGGGCACCCTGTGTGGTGCAGAGTATGACCAATACCGATACCCGCGATCCTCAAGCAACCCTTGCGCAGATCAAGCGACTTGCAGCGCGCGGCTGTGAAGTCGTGCGCGTGGCTGTTCCCGATGAGCAGGCAGCCCGGGCCCTCGTCGCGTTGCGTGCCGGAACAGATCTCCCTCTCATCGCAGACATTCATTTTGACTATCGTTTGGCTATCATGGCCATGGAAGCAGGTTTAGAGGGCCTGCGCATCAATCCCGGCAATATTGGTTCGGCTGAACGCGTCAGACGGGTCGTGGACTGTGCCAAGGCGCATCATTGTGTGATACGCATCGGTGTGAATTCGGGTTCTGTGGAAAAAAATCTGCTTAGCCGTTTTGGGGGTCCTACTCCTGAAGCCATGGTGGAAAGCGCCCTCGGTCATGTGCGTATTCTTGAATCCTGCGGTTTTTATGATACGAAAATTTCACTGAAATCCTCGTCTGTCGGGCATACGGTTTCAGCCTACCGTTTGCTTGCCCAGCGTTGCGACTATCCTCTGCATATTGGCGTGACGGAAGCCGGTGGCTTGATGCGCGGCACTGTCAAATCCTCAGTCGGACTTGGACTTTTGCTGGCGGAAGGCATTGGTGATACTATGCGTGTTTCCCTGACCGCAGATCCCACCGAGGAAGTCACCGTTGCCTATGAAATTTTGCGAGCTCTCGGTCTGCGCAAGCGTGGCCCTGAAATTATTTCCTGTCCAACGTGCGGGCGTACAGAAATTGATCTCTTTGGTTTGGCTGCGGCTGTGGAGGCCCGTCTGGCTGAATCCACAGCTGAGATCACGGTGGCGGTGATGGGGTGCGTTGTCAATGGCCCTGGAGAAGCCAGAGAAGCGGATATTGGTCTGGCCGGCGGCCGTGACAAAGGACTGATTTTCCGAAAAGGTCGCGTCATCCGCACGGTGCGTGGCAAAGATGCCCTGTTGGCCGCCTTTATGGAAGAACTATCGGCTTTGCTTGCCGAAACATCAAAGTAACCTTGAACCTTTGTCGAACATCTACGTAGCGTAGCCTACGCGAAAGGATCGGAGCGCATGCGATTTTCCTCTCTTTATATTCCCACACTTAAGGAAAGCCCGGCTGAAGCCGAGGTCATTAGTCACAAACTGCTGCTTAGGGCCGGCATGATCAGAAAGCTGACCAGTGGTCTGTATACCTATTTACCCCTTGGTTTGCGTGTTCTGAAAAAAATTTCAGCTATCGTGCGGGAAGAAATGGATCGCTCAGGCTTCCAGGAAGTGTTGTTACCCATGGTGCAGCCAGGTGACCTCTGGCGAGAGACCGGACGTTGGGAACATTACGGCAAGGAACTTCTGCGTTTCAAGGACCGGAATGAGCGTGACTACTGTCTGGGCCCGACCCATGAGGAAGTCATGACGGATCTGGTTCGTGGAGAGATCAAATCCTATCGTCAGCTGCCATTGCGTCTTTATCAGCTGCATACCAAGTTTCGTGACGAGATGCGTCCCCGTTTTGGTCTGATGCGCGGGCGCGAATTCGTCATGAAAGATGGCTATTCGTATGATGCAGATGTGGAGCAGGCCCAGGAAAGTTATCGCATCATGCATGCCTGCTATACGCGCATTTTTACGCGTCTTGGTTTGAAATTTCGAGCTGTAGAGGCGGATACAGGTTCCATTGGCGGCAATTTTTCCCATGAATTCATGGTCCTGGCTGATTCCGGCGAAGACACTATTGCCTACTGTCATGATTGTGATTTTGCCGCCAATGTGGAACGAGCCGATGTGGTCTGCAAGGAGGCCGTCAGTCTTGAAGCCTGTGCGGCCAGAGAAGAGGTGGCAACGCCGGCAGCTCATACTGTTGAACAGGTTGCCTCGTTGCTTGGCGTGGCACAGAGCAAGGTCGTCAAAACCATGATCTTTGTTGTTGACGGCAAGCCCGTGGCTGTGCTTGTGCGCGGCGATCATGAAGTCAATGACGCCAAGCTTGCGCGCTTCCTCAAAGCCAATCAGGTGGAGCTGGCAAATGCCGCTCTTGTCGAAAACGTCACGCATGCACCTCTGGGCTTTGCCGGTCCTGTGGGACTTGATATTCCCATTTATGCGGACAACTGCCTTAAGGCGGACAATGACTATGTGGTGGGAGCCAATCGAGGCGATACGCATCTGCGGCATGTGGATCTCGCGCGAGATACCAACATTGTCGCCTATGCTGATTTGCGTAGCATCCTTGCGGATGATCCTTGCCCGCGTTGCGGGGGACGCATTTCTTTGACCAAGGGCATTGAGGTCGGTCATATCTTTATGCTCGGCACCAAGTACAGCCAGGCCATGCATGCCACCTTCCTGAATGAGCAGGGTACAGAGACAACCATGATTATGGGCTGCTACGGCATCGGTATTTCCCGCATCATGGCCGCAGCCATTGAACAGAATCACGATGCATCCGGCATTGTCTTCCCTTGGCAGATTGCGCCATTTTCGTGTATTCTGATCAACCTTGATCTGAAAAAAACCGATGTCTGTGCCAAGGTGGAATGGCTGTATGAGCAGCTTTCTGGCCTGGGGATCGAGGTGCTTCTGGATGACCGTGATGAGCGCCCGGGCGTTAAGTTTAAGGATGCCGATCTTCTGGGAATCCCTCTGCAGCTTGTGCTTGGTGGCAAAAGCCTTGCCCGGGGCGTTGTTGAAGCAACACACAGGGCAACGCATGCAAAAACGGAATTGCCTCTTGAGGGCTTTTTGGAGGCTTTCAAAGCCTGGCAGGCCAGCGTAGGCTGTGGGCTGAGCCAGTAGTAGGAGCTTTGCGTGCAAAATGCCGTCTACTCGGTTTCCGAGATTACCGCGCAGCTCAAGCAAAAACTTGAGACGACCTTCCCCCTGATCTGGATCCGGGGGGAGGTCTCCGGTGTCAAGGAAATGAGTAGCGGGCATATGTACTTCACGCTGAAAGATGCTCATGCGCAGCTGAGCTGTGCGTGGTTTGCAGCTCACAGACGCGCCAACTACAATCTGACCACAGGAGAAGTCTATCCTCGTGTTACGAGAGAGATGATGGAAAAGGGTGGCGAGTTTGTCTGCTGCGGTCGTCTCTCTTTTTATGCACAGCGTGGTACTTGTCAGCTTGTGGTGGAAAATGTCGTCTGTTCTGGCGCTGGAGCTCTTGCCCAGGCTTTTGAAGCGAGAAAACAGGAACTTGCTCAGCTAGGCTACTTTGATGCCAAGCGTAAGCGTCCCATTCCGCAAAATCCCAGCCGTGTTGCTCTGATCACCTCTGAACAGGGCGCGGCGATCCGCGATTTTCTGAAAATTTCCGCCAATCGTGGCCTGACTTCGCAGATTCGCCTTTTTCCAACACTTGTGCAGGGCAAGGAAGCGGCCGCAGCCATTGCCAGAGCCATTACGCTCGCCTGTTCTCAGCATTGGGCTCAGGTCATTGTGCTCATTCGCGGAGGCGGTTCTCTTGAAGATCTCTGGTGCTTCAATGAGCAGATCGTGGCAGATGCGGTCTTTCAGGCATCCGTTCCTGTTCTTGCCGGCATCGGTCATGAGGTCGACTTCACCCTTGCCGATTTGACGGCGGATCTTCGAGCCGCTACCCCCACCCATGCGGCGGAGCTTCTTTGGCAACCCAGAGCAGAGATGCTGCGTGTCCTTGAGGAACAGCAGGCGCGTCTGATCCTTGCCTGTGAGAATTTTCTGGCCATGCTTGGCAGCCGCCTTGAGCACGAAGAACGTGCCCTTGGTCTTGCTTCGCCAAGGCATAAGCTGCAGATTCTTCAGGAGCGTCTTGCTCTATGTCTGCAGAACTTTCAGACGCGCTGGAAAGAGTTTGTGCGGACGAAAGAACAGGCTTTCCTGGATGTGCATAACCGTTTGCAGCGACAGATGGCGCCTGAAAAATGGGACAGGACTCTTGCCCGCGTAGAGCAGCTTTCAAGCTGTCTTTATCACAGCCTCGAAGCGAGGCTTGCGGCGAAAAACCGTGACCTTGAGCGTTTACAGGAAAAACTTGTTTTTGCCAGCGAGCGAAAGGTCAGGGCCTATTGGACCGAACTCGAAAAAATGCAGGCTCTGCTTGAGCGGGCAAGCCCGCTGACCTTGCTCGCCCGAGGCTACGCTCTTGTGGAGAACCTTGAGGGCGAGCTCGTACGTACTGTTGATGGCAGGGCCGCAGGGCAGATGATCCGGGTGCAGCTTGCCGATGGCAGTCTGCTTGCCGAGATTACGGCTGTGGATGGTACGGAGAACGTTTCTCATGCTCAAGAAGGAGGGGGCGCTGCTGCGCCTGGCTGCCATGGAACAAGTTCAAAATGAAGATAAGTTAAAAAATTTTGAAAAGCAGTTTTCCCGTCTGCAGGCTATTGTCCAGGAGCTGGAAAGTGAAACGCTGGCTTTGGAAAAAGGCATGGCCCTTTACCGGGAAGGCATGCTCTGCTCCAAAGATTGTCGCGAGATGCTGGAAAACGCCAAGCATCAATTGCAAAAGTGGCAGAACGGAGAAGAAGCGTCTCTGCAGCTTGAGATAGAAGACACTGTCAGGGCGCAAAGCGCCTCTGATGATAGCATCCCTTTTTAACCTATCCCGCAAGAAGCTCCTGCTTCTTGTAGCGGAGCTTCGTTCACAGGATGAGACAATGGCTTCTCAGTTAGATGCTCTTTTTTCCAGGCGCAGACAACTGGTCGAGGATTTTTTGGCAGGTGCCGTGAGGGACTCGGCTGTTCCTGAGACTCTAGCCCGTGCCATGAACTACAGCCTTTTGGCCGGTGGCAAACGACTGCGGCCGGTGCTTTGTCTGACATGCGCCTCGCTCTGCTGTGAGGCGGAAGCGAAGGTTTTGCCTTTTGCCTGCGCCCTTGAGATGATCCACACCTATTCCCTCATCCATGATGATCTGCCAGCCATGGATAATGATGATCTGAGGCGGGGTAAGCCATCCAACCATAAAGTCTTTGGAGAAGCCTGCGCACTTTTGGCGGGAGACGGTCTTTTGACCGATGCCTTTGCCTGTGCATGTCAGGCAGATGTTCCTCCTGAGCGGCTTGTGGCAGCTCTTGCTGAGCTAGCTCGGGCTGCCGGCTCCGCAGGTATGGTTGGAGGTCAGCAGATGGATATGGAGTGTACAGGCCGCGATAATGTGGATCTTGAGCATCTGCGTGCTCTACATGCCAAAAAAACAGGCGCCCTGCTGCGAGCAGCCTGTACTTGCGGGGCTCTACTTGCCGGGGCAGAAGAATCCCTGTATGCCCGTATAGCCAGCTTTGGGCAGGAGCTTGGCGTGGCTTTTCAGATTGTGGATGATATTCTTGATGAAATCTCCGACCCTGCTGTCCTGGGAAAGCCCGTGCACAGTGATCGTGAGCAGCATAAGGCCACCTATCCTGCCCTGGTTGGGTTGGAGAAAAGCCGGGAATTTGCTTCTGAACACGTGCGTTTAGCTGTGCGAGCCCTTGAGGGACTTGCCGGTGAGGACGCAAGAGAACTCTGTTCTCTTGCCAGGTATACCCTAGAAAGAGTCGTATAGGTTAATTCCGTCCTTAGCAATACGGTTCCGTTTTGACCTTGCGTTGTAAAAAGCCCAATCATGAGGAATGGCTGACCGGGTGTGGCTGCAGAACAGGATACCGGTCAGTAAGTTTCGGACGTTGATGAACAGGAACATAGCCGGTTTGTACGCATCAGATACGAATACGGACGCCTGCGACCATCAAGTAGCCGATCTCCATGAGGATAGTGGACAGACTGTTGGCAGAGAGTATCCGGTAATCAGGCTACACATTAATCCCAAATGTCAAGAGCCGTCGCTGTCATTGTCGAACAGTTGATACGCTGCCTTTTTTTGACCAGATTCATCGCTGAGAAATACTTCATGACATCTCTTCTTGAGAGTATCACCCATCCCCGTCAGCTTCACGGCCTGACGCGCGAGCAGCTGACAGAGCTAGCCGCTGAGATTAGACAGCGCATTGTGGATGTTGTCTCCCACAATGGCGGTCATTTGGCACCTTCTCTGGGTGTTGTGGAACTGACGCTGGCCATGCTTTCAGTCTTTGACCTTGAGCAAGACCGGCTGATCTGGGACGTGGGCCATCAATGTTATGCCTATAAGCTTTTGACCGGACGCAGGGACCGTTTTGACAGCCTGCGTACGCTAGGTGGCATTTCCGGTTTCCCCAGACGAGATGAAAGTCCTTTTGATCATTTTGGCGTGGGACATTCCTCAACTTCTATTTCGGCAGCGCTTGGTATGGCCATGGCCCGTGACCTGAAGGGGGAAAGACATCATGTGCTCGCGGTCATTGGCGATGGAGCTCTGACTGCCGGTGAAGCCTTTGAAGGACTGAATTTGGCCGGGCACATGGCACGACGTCTGATCGTTGTGCTCAATGACAATGAGATGTCCATTTCCTCCAATGTAGGGGCGCTTTCCTTAATTTTGAGCCGAACGTTTTCTTCTCAGTGGGTGCGCAAAAGCCGGCAGGAAGTTCTGCGCTTTTTGCGTTCCATTCCGCATATCGGGGAAAAACTTGCCATCTATGCCCAGCGCGGTGAATGGAGCTTTAAATCCTTTTTTACGCCTGGCATGCTCTTTGAGGCTCTCCATTTTACCTATATTGGCCCTGTTGACGGCCATGACATCCCTTCTTTGCAAAAGCATCTGCAGATGGCAGCCAGTGTGGAAGACGGGCCAGTGCTTCTGCATGTCAGAACCATTAAGGGTAAGGGCTACGCGCCAGCGGAGAATAATCCCACAAAATTTCATGGCGTGGGTTCATTTTTGCCGGAAACAGGACTACCTGTAGCCAGCAAAAAGCATTTTCCCTCCTTTACCCAGGTTTTTGGACAGACGCTAGTTGAGCTCGGCGAGCAGGACCCAAGTATTGTGGCTATTACTGCAGCCATGCCTGAAGGCACAGGTACAAGTCTCTTTCGCGAGCGTTTCCCGGAACGCTTTGTCGACACAGGAATCTGTGAACAGCATGCTGTGACCTTTGCCGCAGGTCTGGCAACTCAGGGCTTTAAGCCTGTTGTGGCTATTTATTCAACCTTTTTGCAGCGCAGCTACGATCAGGTCGTCCACGATGTCTGTCTGCAGCATTTGCCTGTGACCTTCTGTATTGATAGAGCCGGCCTTGTGGGAGAGGATGGGGCAACCCACCATGGTATGTTTGATATTGCCTATCTTCGGCCTATCCCCGGTATACATCTTTTGGCACCACGCGATGAGAATATGTTGCGGCATGCACTTGTGACGGCCCTCTCTCTCAATGCGCCATGTGCTCTGCGCTATCCGCGCGGTGTGGGCTTTGGCGTAGAACTTGAGCCCCTGCACACGCTTGCACTTGGAAAAGGCGAGATTATGCTAGAAGGTGAGCGTATCGCCATCCTGGCCTGTGGTAATCGAGTCCATCCGGCGCTTGAGGCGGCCGTGGCCATCCGCGAGAAGCTGGGCTTTTCACCGCTTGTCTTTGATCCTATCTGGATAAAACCGTTGCCTGCCGACCAGATCTGCGCAATTGCCCAACGAGTGGATGTCTTGTTTTTTGTCGAAGACAGTGTGTTGGCCGGTGGCTTTTCGTCAGCTGTCCTTGAGCTGCTTGCCGATGCTTCGCTTTTGTCTGGCAAGCACGTGCACAGACTTGGTATACCTGATACCTTTGTGGAACATGGCACGCAGCTTGAATTGCGGGAGATGGTTGGCCTGCGCGGTCATTGTATTGCCCAGAGTGTTTTTGCTTTGTGGGATGAGCTTGCGAAGGGAAAAGCTTAGAGCTGCGCTGAAAAACACAGACGTTTGTGCTGGAAGATCACGCTGATGCGACCAGGGAAGAGGATGGTTTTGCCGCCTTTGCCTCTTTGAACGCAGTCTTCCAGGGCAAAAAGCTGACTTGCCTTTGCTTCGCCGCTTTGATGGCCAAGCGTTCTGCGTTTTTCAGAGATGAGTGTGAGGGTGCGCAGGTAGAGTCTGAGGCGGGCTGCCGGGTGTAAGGCATCCAGCAAGGCTTTGGTATAGCTGATGCTGATGCTTTGCTCGTCAAGGTGCAGTTCATAGCCAAAGCGTTCGAGGGCTTGTGTGAGGTACGTCTCCCAGAAATGGGTATCCACCTTGGCAAGCGTGTGGAGATGCTCAAATGCCTTGGAAATATGGGGATTTTCTTGTTCAAGAAGCGGGAGAAGCTTGTGACGGAAGCGGTTGCGCGTAAAGCGCAGATCATTGTTTGAGCTGTCTTCAAACCAGGAAAGATGTAGGGCGCGCACAAAGTCTGTGAGCGCCTTTTTTTTGAGCCCAAGGAGAGGCCGCAGAAGGTGGCGCTGATCATCTCTGGCACTCATGCCGCCAAGGGCAGGCCAGCCGCAGCCCCTGACAAGTCGCATGAGTATGTCTTCATTGAGATCATCGGCATGATGGGCTGTGACCACAAAATCTGCGTCAAAAGCACTACGCGTCTCTTCAAGCAAACGGTAGCGGATAGTGCGGGCGGCCTCTTCAAGACCTTCTTTATGCTGCTGCGCCCAGCTTGCCACATCACAAGTCAGTGCCTTACAGGTTATGCCAAGTTTTTGGCAGAGGGTTAGGCAGCCTTGCACCTCCTGGCAAGCCTCACGACGCAGACCATGATTGAGTGTTGCGGCAAAAAGCGTGTCATGTCTGCGGGCGGCCAGAATGGCAAAGATGCAGGCGAGGGCGGTGGAGTCAACTCCACCTGAAAGGGCAAGGAGAAGGCGCAAGGGACGACCTAAGCCCAGAGCGTACATGCTGCGTTCAACAGACAAACAGAGCCTGGCTGCTTTGGGCGGAAGACGCGTCAGGGAAAGATCCGCGTTACTTGAGTCCAAAGACGCTACGGATGGTATTGATGCGTTCAATCGATCCAAGATGTGTACTTTCGCCTTTGAGGTACATCAAAGGCTCGTGATTGATCTTATGGACTATGGCCTGAAGCATGGGCTCAAGTATGTTTTGCAGCTCTTCCTTGACCGCCTTGGGATCTGACTGCGCTGAGAGCCTGGATGTATCAAGATGGCGCAGGGTGTGTTCTAGTTCCTCGTGGGCAATACGCTCATGGCGGTCAATAAGCTTCACAATGGTTGGCTGCACTTCCAAGCTTTTGAGCCATTGCGTGTAGGTGGCAACTTCGTCCTCAACGATCTTTTTGGCTTTATGGGCTTCATCCTTACGGCTGGAAAGATTTTCCTCAACAATCTCCTTAAGATCGTCAATGTCGTAGAGATAGACATTGTCAATGCCGTTGACATCAGGGTCCACATCTCTGGGGACGGCAATATCGATGAAGAACATGGGACGATTCTTGCGTTCACGCAAAACGCCGACAATGTTGCGGGCGCGAATGATGGGGTCAGTTGAGCCTGTGGAGGTGATGATGATATCTACTTTGGGGAGGGTCTCGTTGATACTTTCAAAAGGCAGGGCTCGGGCGGAAAACTCTTCGGCCAGGGTCTGCGCTCTGGAAAAGGTCCTGTTGGCCACAAAGAGTTCCTCGATACCAAAGTGCAAAAGGTGTTTTGCGGCAAGTTCTGCCATTTCACCGGCACCAATGAGCATAGCCTTATGCTGGCTCAAATCCCCAAAAATACGCTTGGCCAACTCAACAGCTGCATAACTGATGGAAACAGCATTGGATGCCACCTGCGTTTCTGTGCGCACGCGTTTGGCTACAGAAAACGCTTTGTGCAAGAGACGATTGAGAATGGGTCCCGTTTTTTTGGCACTTGCAGCCTGCTTATAGGCTTTTTTGAGTTGCCCTAGGATCTGCGGCTCGCCCACAACCATGGAATCCAGGCTTGAGGCCACAAGAAAAAGGTGGCGGATAGCCTCTTCATGGGAATAGGTATAGACGTAGGGTTTGAGCTCGTCCACAGACACATTTCTTGCTCTGGCCCAGTCCTCAAGCAATTCATCCACAGTCTTGGTGTTCCCACTGGCTACAACTTCCACACGGTTGCAGGTGGAGAGAATGATATTTTCTCTGATATTGTTACTGCAGGGAATGGCCCACAGCTCCTGGCTGCAGTGATTGGCCAGGGCAAAACGTTCCCGGATGTCGACATTGGCTGTGCGATGATTGAGGCCGACAAGAAAAATACTGGTATCCATGCGAATATTCTCGACTAGATGCTGGGCTCAGTGGCTGATGAAGGTGTGGTGGGTGTCCATGAGGGTGTTGACGACAAATAGAGAGAAGAGACTGAGCAGAAAAATGCAGATCATGGTTAGAGCTGGTTTTTTCCCAGCCCAGGAGGCTGACAGGCGATTGTGAAAAACAAAGGCCAAGAGCGCCCAGATGATGAGACTGACAATTTCTTTGGGATCTCCACTGAAGGTCGCCCCATAGACCGGTTTATTTCTGATGAGACCTGAAAGAATGCCTATGGTGTAAAAGGGAAAACTGGTCAGAATGCAGACCTTATTAATGCTGTCAAGCACGGAAAGTGCCGGCATGTCTTCCATAAAGCCCTTAATGCGCTGTTTGCTTTTAATACGGCGTTCGAGAAAGAGAAAAAGGCAGCTGACAATAAAGGACACCGCCATCAGAGACAGGCTGATAAAGAGAAAGGCGATGTGCAGCACATAAAAGGAGGAACGCAAGGAGGCCGGCAGAACAATGGTCTGTTCCATATAGGGCAGCGACATGGCAAAAAGAGCGGCGCAGAGGGGGACAGCAAAAATCAGGGCTGTGCGCTGTTTGAGTTTGAACCAGAGCACGAGACCCACAAGACCCGTGAACCACGCAAAGATCTGCAGATAGGCTCCAGCGCTTAAACCGCCTTCAAAGCTTTTGTGAAAGCCAAGAAAAAAACTTGTTGTTTGCAGCAGGAAGGCCACGGTCGCCAGAATGCAGCCAGCTCTCTGCAGGGCCGGACGTCTGCCAAGGATTCCTCCAAGGCCTGTTAGGGTGGCAAGCATAAAAAAAATGAAAATGCTCCAGCTGGTCAGTTCATGTGAGATCATCAGCGTTTCGGCAGGTATGCCCAGGTACGTAGACCGGGGAGGAAATGCCGCCTCCAGTTTTTCCTTTTTGGGGGAGCATAGGTTATATCTGCGTGGTTTCAGCCTGGGAAAGCGAGAGGAAAAGAGGGGCAAGATGCGGTTGCAGCGTTTCTGGCAGGGTAGCTGTCAGATAGTCCAGGGCTTTTTGCCATTCAGCCGCTGCCAGCATCTCCTCAAGAGGTCCTTCGGCCAGCGCAGAGAAGAGCTTTTTATTTTCTGCCTGAGGATTTCCAAGAGCCAGAATGTGAGGACGCAAGGCAGCCATGAGTTTGAGCACAGGCTGCTTTTTTTTGGCCCAGAGTTCGAGCTCCTTACGCCATTTTTTGGCAAAAGCCGGGCTTGCACCTTCCGTGGAAAGAGCTACCGTCAGAGGCGGACATTCCACCAAGGCTGGAAGCGAGACGTCTCCAAGCCAGGGCTCACTGGCGCAATTGCAGAGAATTCCGCGATCTGCGCACATGCCTGCAATACGCGCATTTTCTTCTCTGCTGCCTGTGCAGGCAAAGACCAGATGTACAGTAAGGTCGCTGGCAGAAACGCTTTTTGCCTGGAATATCACGCCGGGCTTCTGTAAAAGTTCATCGTCACGAGGGTTTTGCAGAAGTGGATCAAAAATCAGAATTTCGCAAGGACCACTTTCCCCGAGACCAAGCAGACGCGTGAGTTTTCTGCGGCCAACACTGCCAAAGCCCACAATCAGGCAGCGCTTTCCCCTGAGGGAAAGTGCCAGCGGATATCGCTTACCAGATAGACGAAGATTCATGAAAGGATGCTAGCACAAGAGTGCAAAAGACGCAAAAAGTCCTCTGCATAGAGAGGACTTTTTGCGTGGGAAAAAGAGCTTTATTAGCGGGCATTGCGAGTCAGACGCTTGCGCAGATTTTCTGCAACGCTTTCCGGATCAAGCTTCAGTCTGGCTACGCCGCTGGCAATGGCCGCTTCAGCAGTGGCTTTGGCCACAGCCGGAGCAACGCGCGGATCAAAGGAGAAGGGAATGATCTTGTCGGCGGCCAGCTCATTGTCCGGCACAAGGGCGGCAATGGCATGGGCTGCGGCAATTTTCATGGCGTCATTGATGTCTGTGGCGCGCACGTCGATGGCGCCGCGGAAGATGCCTGGAAAGGCAAGAATATTGTTGATCTGGTTGGGGCAGTCCGAACGGCCACTGGCGACAACCTTGGCCCCAGCCTGATGGGCGCGATCAAGAGGCCAGATTTCGGGGATAGGATTGGCCTGGGCAAAAACTACGGGATCTTTGGCCATGCTCTGGATCATGGCTTCATCCAAAGCCTTGGGCACAGAAACACCAATGAAGACGTCGGCACCGCGAATGGCGTCCTTGAGGCTTCCCTTGATTTTTTCGGGATTGGTGGCTTTGGCAATCTCATCCTTAAAAGGATTCATGCCCTGAGGTCTCCCTTCATAGATGGGCCCCTTGGAATCGCACATAATGACGTTTTTGAGCCCCTGGGCCATAAGCAATTTGATGATGGCCGTACCCGCAGCACCAGCACCGCTCGTCACAACCTTGATGTCATCAAGGGATTTGCCGACGACTTTTAAGGCATTGAGCAGTCCTGCCAGGGTAACCACCGCTGTGCCGTGCTGATCGTCGTGAAAGATCGGCCCCTTGAAAATACCGCGTTTTTTCAGGGCATTTTCAATGATAAAGCATTCAGGAGCCTTGATATCTTCAAGATTGACCCCGCCAAAGGTGGGGGCCATCAGCTCAATGAGTTCAACGATCTTTTCCGTGTCCTTGGTATTGACGCAAATGGGAAAAGCGTCAACGTCGGCAAAGGTCTTAAAGAGCAGGGACTTGCCCTCCATGACCGGCATGGCCGCATCGGCTCCAATGTCACCAAGACCAAGCACGGCCGTGCCATTGCTCACCACGCAGACAAAATTGGAATGGTTGGTGTAGACATCCAGGGTCGATGCATCTTTGTTGATTTCCAGACACGGCTCGGCAACACCCGGAGAATAGGCTAAGGTCAGATCGTCGGCGTCTTTGGCAGGCACCTTGACGCGTACTTCAATTTTTCCCTGATTATCCTTGTGCAGAGCCAGAGCTTCTGCACGGAGATCTTTGATGCGGCTCATAACACGCCCCCTCGTGTGGCTGATTGTGGGTTGGCCCGCTTCCGGCCAGCTTCTGTATGTCTAGCAGAAGATTGGGCTCTAGGCAATGACAGGCAGCTTTTTTGAGCTTACCTCGCCATTTTCCTGACACCTGCGGCTGAGCTCCTCAAAAGCGCATAAGTACAGGCGAAATTTTCCTTTCAGGGGCCAGATGTCAGCCCGGTAAGATTTTCCGGCCAGACAGGTTGTTCTGTAACTATTTGAAATAATTGATTTTTTTTAGTGTGGCATAAAATCTGCAAGGATTGTGGCAGTTCAACTTTAGCCATTAGGAGGGAGTCCTATGTCTTTGGTCGTTAACCACAATCTCATGGCAGGCAATATTGCCAATACCCTGAGCAGTCATTACGGGAATTTATCCACATCCACCCAGCGCCTTTCCACAGGCCTCAGAATCAATTCTTCAGCGGACGATGCCGCAGGACTGGCTATCCGTGAACTGATGCGTTCGGATATTGCCACCATGAATCAGGGCATCCGCAATGCCAACGATGCCATTTCTCTCATTCAGACAGCTGATGGC
>JAFXOX010000020.1 GCA_017528345.1 Desulfovibrio sp. | reverse complement strand
TGGCCAAAAGTTAGTCACGCACAAAAAGAATCGGCTAACGATGCAGCCAATAAGACGATAAAAATCTCGTTGGCCTATGCGCTCAGTGTTTTATGAAAACCGTAGCTGATGATCATTCCCTAAAAACCTGAATGACTGTGCTTAAGTGAAAACAGAGAGACACTCTAGAAATCAAGACTTCCAGGCGTGCGCGGAAAAGGCAACACGTCTCGAATATTGCCTGCGCCAGTGAGCAACATCAAAAGACGCTCAAAGCCAAGACCAAAACCGGCATGGGGGACAGAGCCAAAGCGTCTGAGATCGAGATACCACCAGTAGTCTGCAGATGTATTACCCAAAGCCTGCATTTTGTCTTCAAGCACATCGAGACGTTCTTCACGCTGAGATCCACCGATGATTTCGCCAATACCCGGCACCAGAACATCCATGGCAGCCACCGTTTTCCCATCATCGTTGTCACGCATATAAAAAGGTTTAATGCTACGCGGATAATTGGTAATGATCAAAGGACCGCGACAGTATTCCTCAGCAAGGAAACGTTCGTGTTCTGTCTGCAGATCCGTGCCAAAGGCCACTGGATACACAAATTTCTTGCCGCTTTGCTGCAGGATGTCAACACATTGACTGTATTCAAGGTGGGCAAAAGGCGTCTTGGAAGCATAGCCCTTAAGCCGTGCAAGCAGGCCTTTATCCACGAATTTATCCAGGAGTTCAAGGTCTTCAGCACTTGTTTCCAGCACACTGCCAATCACACTTTTCAAAAAATCTTCAGCGAGCTGCATGATATCCGTAAGGTCGGCAAAGGCCATTTCAGGCTCAATCATCCAAAATTCAGCAGCATGACGCGGTGTACGTGAATCTTCGGCACGAAAGGTCGGCCCAAACGTATAAACCCGGCCCAGAGCGCAGGCAAGAGACTCGGCCTCAAGCTGTCCTGAGACTGTCAGCTGGCAAGGCCGTGAAAAGAAGTCATTGTGCTGATCTGCCGTACGTGCACTGACGTGAAACATTTCGCCGGCCCCTTCACAGTCACTGCCGGTGAGAATGGGCGTATGCACATACGCAAAATGCCGCTCTCTGAAAAACGCATGGATAGCAAAAGCCGCCTGCGAGCGAATGCGGAAAATGGCACCATATTTGTTGGTTCGTGCCCGAAGATGGGCAATACTTCTGAGAAATTCATCACTGTGCCGTTTTTTTTGCAACGGATATTTCTCAGGATCGGCAAGACCAAAAAGCGTAATTTCCCTGGCATGGACTTCCCATTGTTGCCCCTTGCCAGGGGAGGCCACAAGAGCACCTCTGACGGCCAAAGACGTGCCGTTCTGAGCCTGACCAAGAGCCTCATGGGCCGGGGTTCCCTCATCCACAAGACATTGCAGATTGCTCAGACAGGAACCGTCGTTAATTTCAAGAAAGGAAAAACCGCGACAGTCTCTGCGCGTTTTAATCCAGCCGCAAATGGTCAGATCGTCGCAGGGGGCAAGCGCTTTTTTCACATCCACAATCAGTGTGCGATGCATGCCGTACTCCTTGAAGGCTTTTGTCTGCCAGTGAGCATGCTTTTTCTTCCAACGTATGTCAATTGTCCTCTCAGTGCGCAAGCCTGTAGCCAAAATCGGCAGAAAAGAAGCTTGCCTGATGCGCAGGAATATGAAAAAATTCTTTCAAGCTGAGCAACGCTGGGCAAGCAAACCTTGTTTTTTCCCAGTGCTACATCTCGGCCTTATGGCAATCCTTACAGGTTTTCATAACAATCACAAAAGGGAGCAGGAATCTTTTCTGCCTCTCTTCAGAAAAAAAGAGCTGATCAACATGATGAAACATTGCCTTGCTTTTATTTTCCTTGTCTTCTTCTGCGGGTCATTCACAAGCGTCTGGGCTGAAGGCTCTAACGCCACCGCTCAACCGGGAAAACCAGTTGCTGATAAGCCCGAAAAAGGATCCCGACTGACAACACCCATTGCCATTACGGGAGAGGGAACAGACAGCATTGGCGCAAAACTTGTGATGCGTCTCAAAGAACGTTTTAATCAGAGCAATCTCTTTAGCCTCTCAGCCGAAGCGGAAAAAGATTCACCTATGCTCATGCTGATGATCTCCACACAGTCAGAATTCAAGGATCGTCCGGCCATTGGCTCGGTATACAGCATTTGCTGGGTCTTTAAACAGGGCAAAGGCTACCTCCCCTTTTTACTCAGACATGCCGGTGGCATTGTCAGTGGCGAAGATCTCGAGGCGCTTATCGACAAGCTTTATGAACGCACAGATGGTGTGGCAAGCCGTTATGCCCATTTGTGGAAATAAGCCTGCTCAAACTGGAAACAGGGTCATTTCTTCCTAAAAGACCAGGCAACGTACACTTTGCCTTGACCTAAGCTCTTACCGCGTTGAAAAAATCCCGGCAGATCCCTCTGCCGGGATTTTTTTGCCGTTAAGATACGTCAGCCTGACAGGTAACACGAAAGGGACACGAAACTCTTGGCACAGAAAATGCATACTCTCATGCGAGCGGAATGAAAGACCGCCAAGGAGAGGGAGTTATGTCTTTAGTCGTCAACCACAATCTCATGGCAGGCAATATTGCCAATACTCTGAGCAGCCATTACGGGAATTTATCCACATCCACCCAGCGCCTTTCTACAGGCCTCAGAATCAATTCTTCAGCGGACGATGCCGCAGGACTGGCTATCCGTGAACTGATGCGTTCGGATATTGCCACCATGAATCAGGGCATCCGCAATGCCAACGATGCCATTTCTCTCATTCAGACAGCTGATGGC
>JAFXOX010000019.1 GCA_017528345.1 Desulfovibrio sp. | reverse complement strand
TCACACCGGTAACGGTGGCCGTAATTTCGGAGGCGTCCTTGTAGGCGTCTTCCTTGTTGGGATTGGCGATGGTCAAAGTTCCAGTGCCATCGGAGCCAATGGTTACATCGTGGGTCGTTCCGCCAATCTCGACCTGGACGGTGGTTTCACCATCAAAGTTGGGATCAGGCGGGTTGGAAAGAGCGACGGTGAAGGTGATCTGACCGTTATCGCTTTCTGTGGTGTCTGTTCCCACAATAGTGACCGTAGTTACTTCAACGTCATCATCAGAATCTGAATCCCCATCCGAGTCACTGTCACTATCAGCGTCGGCATCAGCATCAGCGTCTGCATCAGCGTCGGCATCAGCATCAGCATCGGCGTCGGCGTCGGCATCAGCATCAGCGTCTGCATCAGCGTCCGCATCAGCATCTGCGTCAGCATCGGCATCAGCGTCCGCATCTGCATCAGCGTCAGCATCGGCATCAGCGTCAGCATCAGCGTCCGCATCAGCATCGGCGTCGGCATCAGCATCAGCGTCTGCATCAGCGTCGGCATCAGCATCAGCGTCTGCATCAGCGTCCGCATCAGCGTCAGCGTCCGCATCAGCATCAGCATCAGCGTCTGCATCAGCGTCCGCATCAGCGTCAGCGTCCGCATCAGCATCAGCGTCAGCATCGGCATCAGCGTCCGCATCTGCATCAGCGTCAGCATCGGCATCAGCGTCAGCATCGGCATCAGCGTCCGCATCTGCATCAGCATCTGCGTCAGCATCGGCATCAGCGTCCGCATCTGCATCAGCGTCAGCGTCCGCATCAGCGTCAGCGTCGGCATCAGCATCGGCGTCGGCGTCGGCATCAGCATCAGCGTCCGCGTCAGCGTCAGCATCCGCATCGGCGTCAGCGTCCGAGTCGGCATCAGCATCCGCATCTGTGTCTGCATCACTATCGGAATCTGTCGTTCTGCGTGCTCTGGAATTTGCGTCATCCGAGTCATCCAATCCCGCGGTTTCTTCCGTTTCAGAATGATCTGTCTCACCTTCAAATCCTATATCAAGACCGGAAAGGTGATTTAAGCCATCCATGAGACTAGATGTGCCGTATTCATTGTAGTGGCCACTACGCGCTGCGGCGTTGGAGGCGGCAGGACCTGCAGCAGGGGCGAGATCCGGGCCAAAGGCCGCAAAGAAGTCTTCGCCGGCCACAATTTGCCCATCTATCTCAAACTCCGGCATGTTCTCCTTGGAGTACTTGGTGTAGAAATCTTTGAGATCAATGGTCGCGCCGTTATCAAACTGCAACGTGAGGTCATTGGAGCCATCGGCACGGCTCATCGTCACCTGATCGGCAGGGAAATCAAAGACAAGGCGAGCATTTTCTTCAGAAGCAACTGTGACGCGCTGACCGTTGCTAGGTTGAACAAGTCTGATGTCAGCCATACGACCATCTCCTTTTACCAGAGCAGAGAGAATATTCGGTTGTTTCTCTCGAAAAGGGTAAGCTCCATAAACACCTCTCCTTCTGGGATAACGGCGTTTATGGATGCAGCAACCCATGGTTGGGACTACGAAAAAGGGCCAAGGGAGTCAATGTGGAGGTGCTTAGCCGGTTTTTGCGAGAAAGAGACCTTAGTATTTGTCTTGAGAATTTAATGACTATTGATACAGTTTTTATAAGGAAAATAGATTATTTTTTCTCGCAAGATTGGTCTTGGTCACCCAAGCTCTCCAAACATTACTCCAGTTTTTCGGACAGTATATCCAAGAGTAAAGACTTTGTCTAATACGATCATTGTGTCTGTGAAACGAAAAAACGTTTTCTCAAGGGCATTTGCAAGAAAACGGGACGCTGTGAAAAATTATTTTTGTACGGCGTTGCCATGGTTTGGCAGAAGCCAGGCGTCTTCCTTGGCACGAAGCGTTCTGGGACTTCAGTCTTGAGCGCCAATGACGTTTTTTGCAGGGTAGCAGGCGTTTTCCGGCTAAGAGGCTTGGTTTTTTTGCAAGGCAAGGGTAGCCCCCTGCAGAATGCCCAGATGAGTGAAGAAAAGCGCCTGATACCAGGGCCTGAAGAAATCGTGCCCGACAAGACCGTGAACAAGATAGGCAAAGCAGCCGAGCCAGAAGAAGAAGGCCAGACGGGCAAGCTGGCGTTGCTGTCTGGAGAGGTGAGGACTGCGTACCATTTTGCCGGCAACACGTCCTCCATGCACAAAAAGTGCCAGAATGGGCAGAAAACAGAGGATGCTTCCTATTACGCCTGTTTCACAGAGCACCTGCAGATAGACATTGTGGGGATGGGAGAGATTGATCAGCTCTGCGGGAGCAGTTGTGGCAAAGGGGAGGCTTTGCACAACAGGTCTGTACTGCCAGGCACCAACCCCTGTGAGGGGATCTGTGGCAAAGACCTCAAGGGCATAGCCCCAGAGGGTAAGACGGGAATCGTGGGCAATGCCGCTGAGGGAGAAACGACCCTGGCCGCAGAAGAAAAGGAGGGCGATGAGTACAAGGACTGGCAGGCCAAGAGAGAGGACAAGACGCTTGCGGGAAAGCTTGGGATGGGTGATGAGAAAGGCAAAGGCTGCGGTTGTGAGGGCTGCAAGGTATGAGGCGCGCGAGCCGCCAAAGACAATGCCAAAGAGGGGCGGCAAGAGCAGGGCGAGAACCAAAAAACTTCCGATTCCTCGGCCAAAGCTGCGCCAAATCTCACAGGCAAGAGCCAGGCAGGGAATACCGGCCAGAACAAGGTAGCTGCCCACCCAGTACCAGGCCATGGTGCCTGTGAGTCGACCGGCCAGAAGAGGGTCTCCATGGATAATATCATGGCCTGTGAGCGACTGATGGACACAGGCAAGTCCCTCAAGGTAGCAGCCAAGAAGCAGCATCCAGGCAAGCAGACGGATTTCTTTGCGTCCTTTGGCGCATTCAAGGGCCAGAAAGAAGACCATGAACTGTTTATTCAGGCCTCGGCCCACATGGAGAAAAGAGTCAAGAGGCTGCTGGGAGGTGAGGACGGAAAAGATGAGGAAAAGGCCAAAGAGGAGAAGATAGCCTTTCCCCTGAAACGCATGGAGATTGGAATGAGCATAGTCTGCGCGATAGTAGGCGACAAGAAAGAGAAAAGAAATGGGGGGCAGTGCCTCCCGAAATCCGTAGCCCGAGGCAAAGCCGACAAGATACGCGCAGAAAGTGACAAACATGGCCTGAAAGCAAAATGCAGGTGAAGCGAGCTTGCGACGCAGAAAGTCGACAGAGAACATGGCAATCCTTGAAAAAAGTATAGGGCAAGTTGTTACCAGAGCTGGAAGGAGCCACGCTCAGGCAGGGGAAAGAAGGAGGCACAGAGACAGAGAGCACATGTTGCCACACAAAGCACGTAAAGGAGAGCTTTTGCGCTTTTCAGCTCTGCTTTGGGCCATTGGTGCGGATGGAGACTATTGGCGGCAAGGGCTCCCAGGGCATAAATAGCAAGGGATCCGACAAGCAGGGCAAGCAGAAAGGAAAAAATGGGGGCATAGCCTGTGTGAACCAGGCGCAGAATGAGAAAACCGTAGAAGATAACGGCGAGATAATAGCGCCTGCACGGCACAAAGGGGGGCCAAGGCAAAAAAGGGCGCATAAGTCAGCTCTTTCTGTGGAGCAACTGCCGTATATGCCAGAAAAAATGGGCTAAAGGTGTGGGCAGAGCACTACGCTCTGCACTACACAGCAAAGCCACAAGAATGCGCAGACGACCAAAGAAGGAATGTGAGCTCTTGGCGTAACCTGCAAGGCCAGTGGGGTCAGGGGCACGAAAAAGCACACGCTGATAGCTTGCCTCAAGAAACGAAGGCCCCTCAAGCCTGAGTAGGGCCAAAATATCACGTATTTTCACAGGCTCGCCGTACGTTTCTCCAGCTTCCCGGCGTACTGCCGCCATAAAAAGTTGAACATCAAATTGACGCATGCTGGTATCCTCTCCTATGCCCAGATCTGCCCAAAGGCTTTCTGTCGTTTTTACGCCTTTCCCCTTGGCTATTTTTTGACTTGGCCTTTTCGGGGTATCGCCTTTGGAAGATCGTTGAGGGGAGAATGAACTGGACAATACCCCGAAAAGGCTTTGAGTTGCAAGGTTGCCGGCAGATTCAGGTCGCATGTTAAACTCGTCTTGTTCTCTTGGTAAGGGAGTCTGTTCTGTCTCTCTGGGGGCGTTTTCTCGAGACCTTGGTTTCCCCATGGTGTTTTACTGTTCACATCAATAGACCATTGCAAATTTTACAAGATCCTGGATCCGTGAGCTAATAATCAACGAAAGTATAAACGAAGTCTCGTAAATATTATTAATCATTGACTTTTTTGGGTGGGTCCTTTCGGCCGTTTTTTTCACCCAACTTTCAGTTTTTTCGAAATCTTATAGTTTAGGT
>JAFXOX010000018.1 GCA_017528345.1 Desulfovibrio sp. | reverse complement strand
ATGGCCCGACACACGTGCCGAGGCTCATCAACAATGAGGCGTCATATTTTCCTAAAATCACTGAAAAATCAAGCATTAAGCATAAAAGAAAACAAGGGCTTTGTACACTCTACCCGCCGCGAGACAGCGCCTTTTGGCCACGGGTTTGATGTCTTGCTGCATGTCTGTGTGCGATCCCAGGGCATGAGGCCTTCTCCTTCGCCATCCTGGGAACGTTTCCATGCCAAGAACCCAGATATACCGCGCAAAATACGGGAAGACACGCTGCGTCTGTCCTCTCTACGTCCTGCCTCCGATTGTTGATCACGCATTTCTTCCTCATGTCCTCCGACACCCAAATATGGCAGAGAGCAGGCTTTAGGCCTTGTAAAGAGGCTTCTTGACCGGCACTGATCTTCACCGTAAGTAAAGAGCTTACTATCGGCAATCGAGGGCATGCCAAGAACATAAGACGCAGCCCATACCAAGGAAAAGATGGTATGCTTAGGGAAGCACAACTGCATGTTTTTCTGTGTGAGCGTTACGTTGGGTCGTTATCACGTCCTGACCCTTTTCGCCCGCATAAAGTCTTTTTTGCCTATGATGATGCGTATGACGGGATCCCTCTCTCAAAGTCTCTCCCCCTTGCACAACAACATTTCGACGAGGACGCATCCTATACCTTTTTTGCCAATCTGCTTCCTGAAGACACTATTCTGCAAGAGATTATACGCCAAAGACGCATTGCCGGCAGCGACCTGATATGCTGTCTGGCGGAACTCGGCAATGAGACGGCTGGAGCCATTATTGTCACTGCAGATACCGTACCGCCCAAAGACGACCATAGCTATAGAAGCTGCCTTGATGAAGTCGTCAAATTTCTCGACACGGATTGCGGGTACCTCGCAACAACGGTGAAAACGCGTCTTTCCCTTGCCGGAGCACAGGACAAACTCGCCTGCATTGTCACGGAGAGTGATATCCTTGTTCCCACCGGCTATGCACCAACAACCCATATTCTTAAACCTGACTCCCCAATATATAAAGACCTTGTTTTTAATGAAGCATTCTGCCTCCAACTCGCGAAGGATATAGGATTACCAGCTGTCAATTACAAACTCATCAAAATTAACAATAAATATTTACTAAGTATTGAACGCTACGATCGATATCAAAGAAATAACGTAATTTATAGATTACATCAAGAAGACTTCTGTCAAGCCATGGGCATATACCCAAGTGCTAAATATCAAAGGTCAGGTTTATATGAAGGCTACTATACAATAGCAAATATTTATAAAAATTCTATATACAAAAACCTAACAGATTTTGCATTATTTAATTTTTTAATAGGAAACTGTGATAATCATATAAAAAATATCTCAATAATTTACAACGAAGATGGAACCTCAAAAATTTCACCATTATATGATACGATTTGTACTGAAGTATACTCTACACTTGATACTGACTTAGCTATAGCTATAGGACGTCATTATCAAAAAGATCTTATTTCACAAAACGATTTAAAAATTTTTGCTGATGACATAGGAACAACTACTACTTATATTAATAGACGTTTTGCAGAACTTACTGAACTCATTGCAGAGCGTTTTCAAGCCGTTATTGACAGATTTACAGAAGAATATGGAAAAAGAGATATATTCAACAACATTACAAAGAGGATAACTGGCAACATAAAAATGGCTGTGAAACTTATCACAAAGCAGAGCTAGGTGCCGGCGAAGGCCATCAAAAGACGGGGACAGCCCTGTTCCAACACAAAGATCAGGCCGTGTGCGCTAATGATCAGCAAGGTTACACCTTACAAGGCGATAAAAAAACTCTTGACAGAAAGCATCCTGTGTCTGAAATAGATATGTGTCAGAAGCAGGAGCAGCCCTTATGGTTTTTCTTGAAGCCCTTGAATCTATGACAAGCATTGCCCTGCTTGGCCTTGTGGGTTTTTTTCTCGTACGCAGCCAGTGGATCTCAGCGGAAACAGAAATTTTTCTGCCAAAGCTCATCACCAAAGTCGTTCTGCCACCCTATCTGATGAGCAATATTGTCGGCCATTTCGACAGGGATCAGCTTCTGGCAAGTCTGAGTAGCTCCCTTGTGCCCATGGCGAGCATGATCACCTGTTATCTGCTCTTCCGCCTACTTGCCGTGCTTGTGCGTGTGGACAAACGGCATCGCGGTCTTTTTGCCCTTGCCGGCACAGTCTCCAATACCATTCTCATCGGCATCCCGGTCAATGTGGCGCTTTTTGGTGAAAGCTCGCTTCCCTATGTTTTGCTCTATTTCTTTGCCAATACGCTTTTTTTCTGGGTCTTTGGGGCCCATGTGCTGGCAGCTGAGGGCACAAAAAAACAACAACTGCGCCTCTCAGAAAAAATCAGACAATTTTTTTCACCGCCGCTCTGCGGAGTTCTTTTGGGCATAACGCTGGTGCTCCTGGGTCTTCCTTTGCCCAGAGTCATTGCTGAAACCTGCCGCTACCTTGGGCAATTGGCCACTCCCCTTGCACTGATCTTTGTGGGCATCACTCTTGCACGTGTGGAGTGGCACAAAGCGCATATGGGGGCAGACATTATCTGGGGGCTTCTGCTGCGTCTGGCCATTGCCCCCCTTGTTCTCGTTGTCATGCTTCATGTGCTGACGCTTTCTCCGATCATGGCGCGTGTTTTTGTCATTCAAAGTGCCCTGCCCGGCATGGCCATTATTTCTGTGATGTCTGCCTACTATGGCGCTGACAAGGAATATGCCAGCTCCCTTGTGGCTCTGAGCACAGTTCTGGGCATGGTCAGCGTCCCCATCTGGATGTCCGTCATCCATACACTTTTCCCTGTGGTCTAAAACAATCTTTTCAGAGGCTCCTTGCAGCATACAGGGACAGACACGCTCTGCGCATTTGGCGCAAACCTTTTTCCCATGTTTAGCAGCACAGGCCCAAAAGCCTGCCGGCCATCTTTGAGCTGAACATCCAGAAAGGAACCGTCCATGCAAAAAATTGCCATTATTGTTGTTTTGCTCTTGCTCTTTCCTGTCCTTTTGCAAATTGGCTTCTATGTTTTTCTCTTCTTTCTCGGCCTCAGCCTTGTGGCAACAGTGGCCTTTTATCTCGCACGTAAGAAGCTTCTGAAAAATCTGCAGGAGCATCTAGGGCAAAGGCCACCACAGACCACCTCCGACGATTCCGAAACGATTGTCATCGACGTCAAGGCCGAGCGCCGTAACTAATAATTATCATCTTTCCAGTAAGCGAGGATCCCATGCAACTGGTCAATGCCTCCCCCGATTCCTTCGAAGAGGTCAATGAAAGCTACACCATGAAGGAAGCCATCAAGGAGGCCAAGCGCTGTCTGCACTGCAAAAGCCCGCAATGCCGTACAGGTTGCCCCATCAACAACGAAATTCCCGACTGGATCCATGAACTGGCTCTCGGCAACCTGGGTAATGCCATCCAAATTATCAATACCCGCAGCAACCTACCGGCAGTCTGCGGGCGCGTCTGTGCCCATGAACGCCAATGCGAGGGCCACTGCATTCTCGGCAAAAAGGGCCAGGCCATGAACATTGGCAAGCTCGAACGCTTTGTGGCGGATTTTGACGCGCAAATGGGTCTGCACCACGAAGGGCTGGTCCAAAAAAACCGCGGCCGCATTGCCGTTATCGGCTCGGGCCCGGCTGGTCTCACCATTGCCGGTGACATGGCCCGTCAGGGCTTTCAGGTGGAAATTTTTGAAATGGAGCCTGAGCCAGGCGGGGTCCTGATGTTTGGCATCCCTGAATATCGCCTGCCCAAGGATGTGGTGCGACATGAAGTGGAGCGCATCAAGGCCCTGGGTGCCATTTTTCACTGCAATACCACCGTTGGTATTGATCTGACCATCGACGATCTCTTTGATCAAGGCTTTGACGCCATCTTTATGGGGACAGGCACAGGCAAGCCCAGAAAGCTCGATATTCCGGGCTGTGATCTCAAGGGAGTGGAACAGGCCATCTATTTCCTGAGATTGGCCAGTCTTTTCAACGCACAGAGCATCAAACGCGAGGAAGTGCCTGTCGCGGCCGGACAAAGGGTTTTTGTCGTTGGCTGCGGCAATACCGCCATGGATGCCTCACGCACAGCCATCCGCATGGGAGCCAAATCTGTGGAAATCATCTACCACCGCACTATGGCCGAGATGAGTGCCTTGCGCGCTGAATACGAGGATGCTGTCAAAGAACATGTTGCTTTCAACTGGCAGACGCAGCTCACAGCCATTCAGGGTGAAGACGGACATGTCACAAGCATTGAACTGACAACGCCCTCAGGGACACGCAGAGAAGAGGCTGACGTCGTCATTCTGGCTGTTGGGCAAAGGCCGGCCAGCCGCATCGTCAAGACGGCCAAGGGTATTGAGGTCGATGATCGCGGCTACGTCATCACACGAGATCTCCCCTTTGGCATGACCACAAGAAATGGCGTCTTTGCCGGTGGCGACGTCGTCAGACATCCGGCAACGGTGGTGCACGCCATGCAGAATGCCAAAGCTGTGGCCGAAGGTATGATCCGCTATGTGGATGCCATCAAGCTTCTTGAAGCCATTTCGTAACGGCACAAAATATCATCCCCGCAGAGTTTCGAGCTCTGCGGGGATAGATAAGTATCAAGTGTTCGAAGAGGCGCACGTCCAAGCGCTACGAAGAAGACGTCAGGCATTTTCACAGGCTCTGCATCAGCTCTTCACAGCGTGCGAAGCTGCCCTCATATTTTGATACCATATTTAGGAGACTGCTGTACGTGAGAAGTGGTTTTCTCCGGCGGGAGGCTGAGCCATTTCTTCCAGTAGCGCACAGCACCAAGAAAGATGGTCAGCATCTTCTCAAAATCAGGGTAGGCTATATCACCCTCCAACACACGGCACAGAGTGAACTGGCCACGCATTTCATCAATGCCGATACAGGAAAAACCTGTTTCTAGGCCAAGGTTGGCCGCTTTGAGCATCCGCACACAGGCCTCATCACGTCCTTCGGACGATCCGAGCTCGGCCATGATAAACATGCGGCCGTCATTGACTTCAAAAAAGACTTCATCCTCGTCAAAAAACACGCCACAGGTTCCTTGATCGGAAAACGCAAGGTCAAAGCCCAACACTCCGCCAAGTTCACGTAGTAATGCAGAATATTCCATACCTACTCCAAAGCATTGAAAAATGACAAAGGCGACCTTTGGCAAACACCATCACGAGAAAGATGGAGATGTGTGAACGTTTACCGAACGCGCCGTCCCCCACGGCAGGAGGGCTCCTTACCAGCATTTCCTTGCCTTGTTGGCCTGCCAAAGTGCTGTTTCTTGATGCCAGCAGGACATGTCCCTTGGAAAAGCCATAAGACGTGGGAAGAGGTGGTTGGTTGCCGCTTTCCAATACCCCTCAGCGGGAAGAGCAAAGACGCAAAGTTGTTCACCTACGTAATCTATCCTGCTTTCAGGATCTGCGCAATCTCCTTCCCAAAGTCACAGGAAAGATCAGCAGGCTGCCAGTCAAAGCCAAGCATGTTCACAAGCGACCAATAAAGGTCTATGACCAAAAAGCTGGTTTTGCCTCTCACAGCCCTGCACGTACATCATTTCGTTCAGCTTGGCTCTTCTGTTGCCGCTTTTCGCTTTTTATAGGGTTTTCGGGTCTTTTTCACGGCTGGCACGCCATTTAAGTACTCAGAGCCTTCCCGTGACTGATAAAACTTCAACAGAAAGACCTGAATCTTCTCTGTAAGGCCTGAGGCTTCCTTGCACCCCTTGTCCGCTGCTGAACAGATCAGATACATGGCTTTTTGAAAATCCTGCGGCACACCACTGCCGATCAGATAGAGATAGCCAAGATAGTATTCTGCCATGGCATAGCCCTGATCTGCGGCCTTGGAAAACATTTTGGCGGCATTGATGTCGCTGCGTTCAACGCCTGCTCCCTTGAGATAGGCCACCCCAAGATTGTACTGGGCATCGACATTGCCCTGATCAGCGGCTTTTTTCAGCCAACCACAACCGATCTCACGGTTGAGCTTGACGCCCTCTCCGTTGACATACATCAAAGCTAAATGCAGCTGCGCCAAAACATGATCCTGCTCGGCTGCCTTTTCATAAAATTCCTTGGCTTTGCCATAGTCCTGCTCAAGCTGCCGTCCCTGCTCATAACGCCTCGCAAGCTGATACTGTGCCTCAGCATCCCCGTCCAATGCCGCCTGCTCGATTTTCTGTACCGTTGGCATAGTTTTTCAGCGCTGATACCCCGACACTGGCCGAGGAGGAAACGCCGCCTCCTATTTTTCCTCAATTGTTGTCAAAAAAAATCGCATATTCTACCGTTGATTTTTGCAAATCCACCGTAGCTTTGCCGCCGCTTCTGCCTCTTCATTTCCAGACATCAGCCAGTGAGCAGGACTATCCTGCGCAAAGGTGTGTCATTTTCACCAAAAATGATGATTATTTTGACTTTTTCTTGGACATGACGTAGATAGAAAAATTCCCATTTTTCCAGGATCGTGCCATTGTTGGTCATTCCTGGACAATGTTCACAAAGGTCGGGAGGAAACCCCATGCAAAAGGTCAATGTCGGCATCCTGGGAGCCACAGGAGCTGTTGGTCAGGAAATGCTCAAAGTGCTCGAGGAGCGCAATTTTCCCATCGCTGAACTGCGTCTGCTGGCCTCACAGCGCAGCGCAGGCAAAACCATGAAATTTCAGGGCCAGGACGTCACCATCACCGAAGCCAAAGATTCGGCCTTTGAGGGCCTCGATATTGTGCTTGGTGCCGCGGAAAACGATATTGCCGAACGTTTCGCCAAGGCCATTGTGGCCTCCAAGGCCACCTTTGTGGACAATTCCAGTGCTTTCCGCCTTGATCCCAAGGTTCCTCTGGTCGTGCCTGAGATCAATCCTGAAGATGTCAAAAAGCATCAGGGCATTATCTCCAATCCCAACTGCACAACCATTGTCACCACTGTCGCCATCAATGCTCTCGCCAAGGAAAGCCCCATTGAAAGCATGGTGGTCTCCTCCTATCAGGCGACAAGCGGTGCTGGTGCCGCAGGTCCCAAGGAACTGATGGCTGAAGTGGAAGCCTTATCCCGCGGTGAACACTACGAACCCAAGGTTTTTCAGTATCAGATCGCCTACAATGTTATCCCGCAGATTGGCGGGGAGCAGTATATGGGCTATACCAGCGAAGAAATGAAACTGCAGAACGAGGGCCGCAAAATTCTGCATCTGCCGGAGCTTCTGGTCTCCTGCACCTGCGTGCGCGTGCCTGTGGTCCGCTCCCACAGTGTCTCCGTGCTTCTGCACACCAAGGAAAAGATCACTGTTGAACGGGCGCGCGAACTCATTGCCAAAGCCCCTGGCTGCAAACTCGTGGACGATCTCAAAAACCGCCAGTATCCCATGCCGCTGGACACCTCAAACCAGGATATCATCTTTGTGGGTCGCATCCGCGAAGACCTGACCTGTCCGCGCGGCCTCAATCTCTGGTGCTGCGGTGACCAGGTACGTAAAGGCGCCGCAACCAACGCCATTCAGATTGCAGAGTTGCTTCTGCGCTGATAGACTCAAGCTTCAACGGCTTTACCAGCGTAACCCCCGACTCTGTCGGGGGTTCTTCGCTTTTTTTCGACGTCCATCTCAACAAGGCAGCAGAGCCCCAAACGCTCCTGCTGAAAAACTATGAAAGCGTCTCAAACGCCAAGCACGAAAGAAAAATTTGCCAGTCTTCTGCAGTATGCACCTTTTGAAATCAAAAAAGCGATACTCGCCCTTCTGCCTGCCGCCAAACGGGCTCTGGATGCAGGCTATCAGCCGATGATCCACAACTCTGTGCTGAACAACTGGCGCTGCCTATTATCGTTTCTCTCCTCGCTGGCCTCCATGCAGGCTGAGCATGAAATGCTCCTGCGGACCTCAAGCGACCTCCTCTCCATCGCCGATCATATGGCTCCGCCTGAGGAGGTTCTCACCCAAAGCGCCCGCATTCTCGTGCGCGCGCTGCACGCCGATCTCTTTGTCTGCCGTCTGCGCTCAAACCGTGGTGAGTGGAAAGTCCGCTATGCCGATGCCACAAGCTGTGATCACCTGCCCATCGTCGCCCCCATGCTTGAGGAGAGCCTGCGTCAGCACCCTGTCATGCGCGCCATTCTTGAAGGACATAGCCGCTATATTGTCTCCAATAATCTCCAGTCCATTGAAAAAGGCGGCGAATCCTTTGACTGCATGATCTACAAAGAAGGCTACCGCTCACGCTTAGCCTTTGTGCTGCGCGAACGCGGCAACCGACCGCCTTTTGGCCTGGTCATGCTCTACACACGCCGTGAATACGGTTTTGATGGCTTTGACGAGCATTTTCTCGCCAAATTCGCCAAGATCGTCTCCCTAACCGTTGGCAGACGCGTGGCCGTGACCCGCGACACCCTGCAGAAGGCCGCAGGAGCCATGGCCCACTATGGCAATAATGTGCTGAACATCATGCAAAATTCCGCAGACTATTGCCGCGAACTCATTGAGATCATCAACGAGGATCATGCCGAGGCCCTTGGGCTTGCGAGCAAACTCACAGCTATGCTGCCTCAGGGCAGTCATGAGGCCAAGACAGCTCAACATCTTGCGGAACTGCTCAAAAGCGATGAAATGGCTGAACTCACAGATTTGCTCAAGGACCTGAAAAACGAAACCTCACGCATGGAACACATTATCTCTTCCCTGGGAGATTCCGTGGATCGGCCGCGTCTGCTCAACTACGTGGCAGGCTACAATGTGCTCAGGCTCGAAGACAGCTAGGAGTTGCCATGTATTTTCCCTATGGCCCCACGGAAATGAACTATCT
>JAFXOX010000017.1 GCA_017528345.1 Desulfovibrio sp. | reverse complement strand
ATGGTGGAGGCGGGGAGAGTCGAACTCCCGTCCGCAAATATTCCACGCAAAGCGTCTACAGGTTTAGTTCAAGTTTTAGAGTTCGCTGTACCTTTGCTCTTGAACAAGCGTGATACAACTAGTCACACAGAAGAATCTCACGCTTTTCCCCTGTCTGACGACAGGAAAAACGCCAGCCTGATGCGTGTCGCCACAAAAGAGTATCAGGTGTCATCATTTGTGACGTGCCCTCTGTTGGGGCATAACCCTTACTGCTTACGCAGCGTAGGCGTATTCGTAATCGTTCTTGGCAATTACATTTTTGCCGCTTTTTACGAGGCCAGCGGCGCCTCGACCTGCAACTTTGGCTTCACTATCCACGTCGAAACCAATGCGCCCCCATTCGGGAAAAAAACTTCAAATCACAAAGAACTAAAAAGTTAAAATACGGCAAAATTTTTTTCTAAGCAAGCAATATCACCACAGGCTTTGTCACATTTACTAAGGAGTCGTCTATGCCTTCACTCTTTCAGCTCACTTTTCTTGCCCCTGAAGAAGAAACCGACAAAGTCCTAGGTTTTCTTTCGCTTCACACCCTCAATGGTTGGCAGGAAGAAGTTCTCCCTACCGGAGAAACGCGTTTCCTCATCTTCAACAACGAAAAAAGCGTACTTGAAGGTCTGCAGCAAGACATCCTTGCCCAAACCAGTAACGTGCAAGCGACCCTTACAGAACGCGAAGATGAAGATTGGCTCGCCAATTGGAAAAAAAATTTTGAGCCTGTGCTATGTGGGTCAACCTTTGTTGTTCTACCGCCATGGCGCAAGGATGATTACAATGCCCAGGGGCGAATCCCCATCATCATTGAGCCAAAAAATGCCTTCGGCACTGGACAGCATGCCACAACAGCTCTCTGCCTGACACTTCTCGGGGCACTTTGGGAAAAGAGGCTGATCTCTGCTGAGGATCATTTCCTGGATCTTGGAACAGGCTCAGGCATTCTTGCAATTGCCGCAAGCAAGCTTGGCCTGAGTGGCAAAGGTCTCGATATCGACCCCAATGCTCTCCACAATGCGCAAGAAAATGCCCAACAAAATGGGGTTGTGCAACGGATACAATTTCAGCACGGATCTCTTGAACTGGTGCACGGACAGCGTTTTTCACTGATTTTCGCAAATATTCTGGCAGAGCCTCTTGTCCAAATGGCTCACGCCATAGCCCAAGTTCTGGCCGTCAACGGCCAGCTGATTCTTTCGGGACTTCTTGATATTCAGGCAGAGAAAGTAGAAAAGGCCTATCTTGAACAGGGTCTTGTACAGAGTTCACGGCAATTACAAGGGGAATGGTGCGCGCTGACCTTCACCAAAGAGCAGTAAGCTCTGGAATTAAGCAATATGCAGTCTGCCTTGTTCCAGGATGGCATGACGATTGAGACAAGAAGGCAAATCACTGTCTTTATGAGCCACAAACAGCATGGTTAAACGGGGGAAGGCCGTATCTCCTGCGGCAAGACTGTCTAAAAGGGCAAGATAAGAAGCTCGCGAGGACTGGTCGAGTCCCGCTAAGGGTTCGTCCAAAAGCAAAACATTAGGACGACAAACCAGGGCTCTGGCGAGAAAAACCCGCTGCAGCTGGCCTGTAGAAAGTTCTGAGACCGGTCGATGCAAAAGCTTCTCAAATATCTCTCTCGAGTACTCTCGAAAGAAGCGCCGTAAAAGACTTCTGGCCCAGGCCCGTTCTTCATCACTGTAACTGCGGTAGATCCCCACGGAATTCTCAAAGCCTGAACAGACCAGGGCAAGCACATCCAGAGGATAGTCGTAGTCTGACAACGTCTTGGCTGAAATCAAACTGATGCCGCCTCTCAAATCCTCCAAACTCTGCGCATAGCCGCCCTTACTGGCCTGCAATTTGGGCAGCCACCGTTTGATGCTGCCGCCTGCCGCGCAAAACTCATCACCTGCCAAAAGTCGAAGCAAGGTGGATTTACCGGAACCATTCTCACCTGTAATCAACCAATGCTCCCCCTCCTCCACGCTCAATGACAGATCATGAAGAATGGGCTCGCCGTCAATAAAAACATTGACGTGTTCCAGCTGAAAGATCGGCTGATGCCCGCCATTTTTTCTGGGTTGCCATGTTTGCTGCAGCATCTGCGCTTGGATCTGGCCGTGCTGTTCCTCCATCTGCTTTGCACCGGCAAGAGTGCTCCCTGTGAAAAGTCTGCCTCCGTCAAGAAATTTATGCTGCTTAATGAAACCAGGAATCATTCCCTCTTCATGAGACACAAAAATCAGCGTACTGCGCTCGGCAACGTGCTCGAGCACTTCCACAAAACGTCGCGCATGGCCCTGATCAAGACCTTCAAGACATTCGTCCAGCAAAAGGACAGCCGGGTCAGCTATCAGAGCCCTGGCAAGTAAAAGAATGCGTAATTGTCCTTGCGAAAGAGTCGAGCTATCACGATACAGAAGCTCCTCGCAGTCAAGAGTGCGTGCAAGATCTCTGGCCTTCGCGATCTGCTCGCTGCTGCTTTCTGTGTAGAGCAGAGGCGTACCGTCAAGGCCTGTAAGTACAAGGTCTATTCCCTGAATACTCCAGGCCTGCTTCTGATAACGCAACTGACGGGCAGGGGAAATCAAAGACGTCAAAGCCCGACCAGTCAGCAAAGATGAATTCAGAGATCCATCCTCATCCAGCCAGAGGAGACTACCACAATCAGGCCAAAGTTCACCTCCCAGCAAACGCAAAAGAGTGGACTTGCCTGAGCCATTGACGCCCGTCAACGCGCAGTGTTCCCCCCGCAAAATATTCCAGCTGATGTCGTGCAAAACAGGTTCACGCTTGACCCCATAAGGCAGTGTCACCGAAACCTGTTGACATTGTATAAGGATGTCGCTCACAAGCTCTCCAATTACAGGTTGTCTGCAAAATAGGAAAAAAAGGTTACTGGGTGTCAGGTAGCGTATGCGTTAGGCAACGCCCCCTGACAAAATGCACATATTCCTCAAAACCAAAGGAGCGAGCATAGCTTGCAAGTTTTTCAAAGCCATAGGCAATATCGTGCACATTATGGGCATCAGAGGCAAAGGTAATGGGCAAGG
Organism: Desulfovibrio sp.; assembly: GCA_017528345.1. Classification (GTDB taxonomy): domain Bacteria; phylum Desulfobacterota; class Desulfovibrionia; order Desulfovibrionales; family Desulfovibrionaceae; genus Desulfovibrio. Next base: position 7,157 of record JAFXOX010000017.1, on the reverse strand, counting down.
AAAGTTCTCGTGCCATCTGCATAATTTCTGGACAGGGATAAATCTCTCGACACGCCTTGCGTAGGCCTGCAGAGGAAATCTCCATAGCCATACCCTGCGCCTTCAAAATCTCTAAGCAATGCCTGATCTGTGCCAAGCTCTCGGGCTTCTGCACCCAGTGATGGAACTGCTCAACCGAAAAGATCTTAATCAGGTCAGGGTGGGCGGCAATATTGTAGAGACCACACTTCAGCATAGCTTCCCATGCCGAGAAATAAGCCCGATACCAGCCCTCACAGTCTTCCTGAGAGGCATTTTCCCAGGGACCAAGGCCATCGTCAAAACCCCAATGGCCAATAAAATGCACACTGCCGATCAGGTAGTCAAAATCAAAGGCCTTGGCCGAACGTGTTGCAAAATCGAGCTCGCCTTCAAGCCAATCCATCTCCATACCAAAAAGCACGTGACAGACCTGGCCATCGCAAGCTTCGCGAGGATTGTCCCGCAAAGAGCATACTTCACGCACATAGTCTGGCAGATGTCGGGTCAGAGATTCCCGGTATTCATGGGTATAGTTAAAGCCTAAAGGCCGTGGAGAATGCTCTGAAAACCCCATGAGGTGCAGGCCACGGGCAAGACCTGCCTCATACATGGCCTGTGGCGTTGACGCGCCATGAGAGTACCTGGTGTGAAGATGTAAATCACTGTCAATCATATTGTCCCCCACTCACGCAAAACGCCGCACAATCTCCTGACCAGCCCTCCTTCCGGCCCCCATGGCCAGGATGACCGTGGCTGCGCCTGTAACAATATCGCCGCCGGCAAAAACATTGGCTATGGACGTTTCACCCGTGTTCTCATCTACTGAGATATAGCCGCGATCATTCAAACTGAGGCCGGGTGTAGCCTGCAGCAGGACAGGGTTGGAACGCGTGCCAAGAGCAATAATGGCCAGGTCCGTTGGCATATCAACACAGGCACCTTCAATGGGCACGGGACGTCTGCGTCCTGAGGCATCAGGCTCTCCCAGTTCCATTTTCTGTAATTTCACAGAGCAGAGTTTCTGCTCAGCATCACCGGTAAAACAGAGTGGCGCAGAGAGCATGGTGAAGGCGACGCCTTCTTCCTCAGCGTGTTCAATTTCCTCTTTACGTGCAGGCATTTCAGCGCGCGTGCGGCGGTAGACGATATTCACGCTTTCCGCGCCCATACGCAACGCTGTACGGGCAGCATCCATAGCCACATTGCCCGCTCCAAAGACCGTCACATGACGACCGGGATAGACTGGGGTGTCATATTCAGGAAAACGATAGGCTCGGCCAAGATTCACACGCGTCAAATACTCATTGGCAGAAAAGACACCTACAAGATTTTCTCCTGGAACGCCGAGAAAAACTGGCAACCCCGCACCTACACCAATGAAAACGGCGTCATATTCCTTACGAAGGTCCTCCACGGAAACTGTGCGTCCGCCTACATAATTCATGAAAAAGCGCACGCCCAGGCGAGACAGGCCTTCAATTTCCCGAGCCACTACGTCCTTGGGTAGTCGAAAAGAAGGAATGCCATAGACCAGTACACCTCCGGCCTCATGCATGGCTTCGTACATATCCACGTCAAAGCCGTTTCTCGCACAGACACCAGCACAGGAAAGAGAGGCTGGGCCAGAACCAATGCAGGCGACTCTTTTCCCCTTGCCAAGCACTTTGTCGACCTTGGCGCCGGCACCTGCCCTGTCCGCCACAAATCGTTCCAGTCGTCCGATAGCGATGGGGGAACCTTTCTTCCCAAGAATACAGCGTCCTTCACATTGATTTTCCTGGGGACAGACACGCCCGCAGATGGCCGGAAAACTGTTTGAGCTCGTGATTTTTTCATAGGCCTTGGCATAATCCCGGGCCACCACACACGCGATAAAATCTCTGATGGGCACTTCTACAGGACACCCCTGCATGCACAGAGGTTTCTTACACTGCAGACAACGACCAGCCTCGGCCAGAGCCATGTCTTCACTGTAGCCCAGGGCCACTTCCTCAAAATTTTTACTGCGGATCCCGGGCTCCTGACAGGGCATGGGTATCCGTGTCAATGTATTCTCTTTTGTCATCGGCTCTCCGGCATGCTCACTCAACTCAAGGAAGAGAAATTTGCCGCCTCCCTTAATGATACGTAGAATCTCTTGTCTCAAAACACCTGTTTAACGCAAGAATCTTTTGTGTTCGCCTTTTCTTGTATTATCTCAATTGCTCAGGCATTTACGTTTTGCAGAGCAGCCATTGAACGGGCTTCCTGCTCACGATAGGCTGCAAGCCGCCGTTTCAGTTCGGCAAAATCCACTTTATGCCCGTCGAATTCAGGCCCATCTACACAGGCAAAACGCGTTTTACCGTCCACCGTCACACGGCATGCGCCACACATGCCAATCCCGTCCACCATGATGGGGTTGAGACTGACCGTCGTCTTAATGCCCAAAGGACGGGTACACTCGGCCACAGCGGCCATCATCGGTACGGGCCCCACGCCGACAACTTCAAAAACATCCTTCTCCTGATGCAAAAGCTCACTGAGCACATCGGTCACGAGTCCCTTCCGGCCGTAACTGCCATCATCTGTGGTGATATATAAGCTGTGCACAAGCGTCTTAAGCTCTTTCTCAAAAAGCAAGAGGTCCTGGCTGCGTGCGCCAATAATGCCAAGTACCCGATTTCCGACCTGCACATGCCCCTTGGCGATATGGTGCATAGCAGCGATACCAGTTCCTCCGCCCACACAAATGACCGTACCTCGCTTCTCAATATGCGTATGATGGCCCACCGGTCCGCAGACATCGAGGATCTCATCCCCTGCTGAAAGTTTTTCCAGCTCAGCTGTCGTCTTACCCAGAACAAGATAGACGATAGTGATGGTGCCGGCCTCGGGATCTGTATCCGCTATAGTCAGGGGAATTCGCTCGCCGAGCTCATTGACCCGCAACATCACAAAGTGCCCAGGGCGGGCAGAGCGTGCAATGTGTGGGGCGTCAAGCACGAGCTTGCTTGTCGTTCCCGGTATAAGCGCTTCCTTAACAAGAATTTTTGTGCCCATGAGGCGCATCTCCTTCCAAAAAACTACACAGCCGCTTTTTAGCCTACAGTGGCCGCAAAGACAAGGCAAAGCCTCTGTAAAAAGCCGGATTTGCTCACCCAATGCTCTTTAAGAAAAGACTAGTATATTTATCGAAAGAATATATAGACTACTCGAAGAAACAAATTTGAGAATAATGTAAATATTTCACAAATTTTTTAAATCGGCTTTGCAATTGCTCGTCTGATATCCCTTAAGAAAAAAAATATGATGCCGATTCCTCAGCAGGGGAAGAATTCATAGAAGACTTCAGTTCAGGCTCAAGTACTGGCAAACCGGGAAAAAACGCCACAAAAAAAGAAGCTTGACAAGGTCTGAGCGAGACAATATGAGAGCATGACAAGTGTCTTTGCGACAAAGATCTTTCCCTGGGGATGGATCATGTTCAGAAAAGTTTGCCTTCTATGCTGCTTTGCAGCGTTTTTCTTCGTCTCGCCACATCTCTCACAGGCGGCCGAAGAAAAACTTGCTGAAGGACCTTGGGTCCGTATGCCAGCCGGAGCCCGTCCGACATATATGGGTATTCACGGAGGCACAATGCCTGTTAGCCTTCTTGTCTCAGACGATGGTTCCTCACTTTTGACCTTCGTGGGACGCACAGGCAACGATTTTCTGGAAGTACTCCATAGGACAGAATTCCAGATGCCAAGCTTTCTCAAGAAAGCAGCACAAAACTCCACTCGGGATGCCCTTGAGCAGGGCACCATCCTCCAGGCTGGGGACAAAAAAATCAGCATGCCTGTCATCTATATCACAGGCCTTGGTTTTCTGCGCTCAACTGTCGACAATGCCGAACTTTTACCCTTCGGCTTCTCAGAAAAGCCCGTATCCATTGAAGGAAGCGTACGCATGCCTGATTCTGCACTTCCTAAGCGCAAAGAATATCGTCTTTTCTTTCAACCCCGCCATCTCATCCCGCGTTAAATTCTTCCCTGCAAAAATGGCCACACGCGCTGCAGCATTCTATAAACGGCAAAGCCGCAGCCTGTCAGCAAAAGTGAGCCGCAGACATGGGCAATTAGGGTAACACAAGCCTGGACAAAACGTCCCTGCACAAGAAAATGTGTCACCTCGAGCGAAAAGCTTGAGAATGTCGTCAATGCCCCCAAAAAGCCTGTTACAAGCAAGAGACGCCATCTGTCAGCACAAGGCAAATCAAGCAAAAAGGCAAAGATCAGTCCGGCCAAAAAAGCGCCTACAAGATTGGCCGTCAAGGTGCCAAGCGGCAGAAAGTTGGTTACGGGATTGAGAAGGAGTCCAAGCGCGTGTCGTAAAAGAGCACCAAAACATGCCCCAAGACAAATCAAAAACACAGACATAAAGCCTTTCCTAACAAATTGCCAGCCGTCTCGCATGGAATCCCATCGACAAAATCCGTCTTAAAACGCTTTCACAGCTGAAGCCACGACCACCTTCTCACCTTTCTAGCAACAGCAGTCTGGCTGATCAGCCCCCTTTGCCTGATGTAAGAATCTCCATTTCTGGCGTACTGAAGTTCTCCGCTTCGGGTCGCAGAAGCGACCTTCACCCTAGGGGAAAAACCCATACAAGAGTAAATAAAAAGCAGCCTCGAAAGGCTGCTTTTTATTTACTTTGGCTAATGACAACGTATGCCTGTCAAAAGATGCTCCATTTTTTCCTTCTTGGTGCGCAAATACGCCTCATTTTCTGGACAGGCCTCAATTTCAATGGGCACTCGTTCAACGATTTCAATGCCATAGCCAGAAAGGCCAACAATTTTCTTGGGATTGTTCGTCAAAAGGCGGATTTTGTGAATGCCAAGATTAACAAGAATCTGAGCGCCTGTTCCGTAATCGCGTAAGTCATCGGGGAAACCAAGCATACGGTTGGCTTCAACTGTGTCATAGCCCTGGTCCTGCAAGGCATAGGCTCTGATTTTATTGGCAAGACCAATGCCCCGTCCTTCCTGACGCATATAAATGAGTGCTCCCCGTCCTTCCTTTTCGATCTGTCGCAATGCGGCCCCAAGCTGACCTCGACAGTCGCAGCGCAAGGAGCCAAGTGCATCACCTGTCAAACACTGACTATGCACTCTGACCAGAACCGGTTCAGGCCCGCTGATATCTCCTTTGACGAGGGCCAGATGCGTACCTGGCTCCAGATCACTCTCATAGGCATAAACCGTAAAGTCTCCGTACAGACTAGGAAGATGGGCATGAGCATCACAACGCACTGAGACCTGACCGCGATCAAGGCGGTAACGAATAATGTCACGCACAGCGACAATCTTGAGATCGTGCTCTGCCGCAAAAGCCTCAAGATCATTCATGCGCGCCATTGTTCCGTCTTCATTCATAATCTCGCAGATCACGGCAGCAGGCTTTAGGCCTGCCAGTCTGGCAAGATCGACACTGCCCTCGGTCTGCCCAGTTCGAGAAAGCACTCCATCGCTTTTAGCTCGCAGGGGAAAAACATGTCCTGGGGAAACGAGATCTTCAGGACGCGCATTTTCAGCAACGGCTGTCCGAATGGTCAAAGCTCTGTCTGCGGCTGAAATACCCGTTGTGATACCATCCCTAGCTTCAATGGAAATGGTAAAATTGGTACCAAAACGGGAGGCATTACGCTGCGTCATCAAAGGCAGTCGCAAATGGTCAGCGATTTTGGGATCCAGAGGCAAGCAAATCAAGCCGCGTCCAAAACGCGCCATAAAATTAATAGCCTCCGGCGTCACAAACTCAGCTGCCATGGTCAGATCGCCTTCATTCTCGCGATCTTCATCATCCACAAGAATGACCATCTTACCTTTTTTAATATCAGAAACGGCTTCCTGAACGGTACATAAGGGCATAAAAAACTCTCCTCGCAAATCCACAGGAATTATTCCATAGAAAAACAAAAACAGTCAGACACGCAGACTGCACAATCAGATACGCAGACTCTTACTGATATCAGAGAGACGAGCGCGTGCAAATAGCAAATAGGAGATGATCAACTCACCAGAGTTAAAAGAGGAAGTAATGTAGAGAGGATCATACGTACAAATCTTATCAAGATAGACATTTGCCGCGTTCATGTTGCCTTCATTATTCTTCTGCTTGATTTCTGGGTAAAGGGTATAAAGTGCATTAACAAAATCACGCACCACAAGGGTTATGCCTTGTACTTCATAAATTCTGTTATCAAGATCATGAAATGATAAATCTTGGGCATTTTGCAAAAGTCCAAGAGCATACCCGAGAAGATTTTCACCAATAACAACATTGAAAGACGTATAAAGGTCATCGGAACGACAGTTAAAGACACCTGTCCCGTCATCCAAGGATTTCTTATACTTCTCGAGTAGATCAAAACCCTTTTCATACGAACCTTCAGCTGAAGGGAACCAGAAACTGCGGGGATCAATGGCAAAGTTATTAATGCGAGCACGATACAGAAAATCGCTTTCTCTGTCAGACGCACCTAACTTAGCGATATGCATGGCATAGAGATCAATCAGGCACTTGGTCGCGTGATAAACCCCATATTGGCGGTAGGCTCTATTGTCAAAGAGGAAACGACTGAAAAGAAGATCATTGAAGGACCAACCAAAAGTGGAATTGAGCTCATAACGCATCTGATGGGTAATGGCATCAAGCAAGAGCTTCCCTTTGGCGTTTTCAGGTTGTTCTGAGGCGTTAGCTACAATCTCAACGTGAGCAGGAAACTTTGTCTGATCCAGAGAACTAAAGACTCTCTGGCCTCCCCAGAGGAATGCTATAATCAACAAAAATAGCAGAATCTGAAAAAAGACATGCCGCAGAAATTGACTAAGACGAGATGAGGCAGGCGCATCGTCCATGAGTTCTCCTCTGAAAAATGGTATACATAGAGAAAAAACGTTGATTTGTATATAGGGGCTTCAACACAAAAGTCAACGGAGCAGAAAATTTCAGACAAGAAACAGTGGACACAAAAAAAGCCCCGAACGGGGCTTGAAAAAAAAATTTGGCAGCGACCTACTTTCCCACATGACGTTATGCAGTATCATCGGCGATGAAGAGCTTAACTGCCGAGTTCGGTATGGGATCGGGTGTACCCTCTTCTCTATGGCT
>JAFXOX010000003.1 GCA_017528345.1 Desulfovibrio sp. | reverse complement strand
TGATTGGTATGCGGCGAATCTCTCCTAGGTCAGTGCCGTCAGATCGTAGTCTGCACTTTCGACAATATCGGCTTCTACGACCTTACCAGGGGCAACTCCTGGACCGCTGATATAGGTCTGTCCGTCCACCTCTGGTGCCTGAAACCAGACTCGCCCGTTATGCAGGCCCGGCCATTCGTCATTGACGCTGTCCACGAGGACCTGTTGCCTCTGTCCAATCATGCCGGACAAGAGATCCTGGCTTACCGAGCGCTGAATAGCCATCAGTTCGTCACGCCGGGCCAGGGCGATGTCTTTCGGTACCTGCTCCGGATAGTCATAGGCAACTGTTCCCTCTTCTCGGGCGTAGGCAAAAACGCCAACGTGGGAAAAACGCATATCTTCCACAAAGCGGCAGAGAGTGGCAAAATGGGCATCTGTCTCTCCTGGAAAGCCCACAATAAAGGTTGTGCGGATAACCGCATCAGGCAGAATACGCCGTACTCTTTCTACAGTACGCGCGACATCTTGGGCAAAAGGTCGCCCCATGCGTGAGAGTATCTCCGGGTGGGCATGCTGCAGAGGAATGTCAAAATACGGGAGGAGCGGACTTCCTGTGTCTTTGACGAAATGTAAGAAATTCTCGTCAAGGCCTGTCGGATAGAGGTAGAGCAAACGCAGCCAGAGGAGAGAGGGACGCCTGCAAAGCTCAGTGATGAGATCTTTAAGGTGTTCTCCGTTGTCTTGGCCATAGGCTGTGACATCTTGCGCCACAAGATCAATTTCACGCACGCCCATTGCAAGCAGATGATCAGCTTCAGCGATGAGCGTGGCCTGGGCAGAACTTGAGAGTTTACCTCTGATCTTGGGAATCGTGCAAAAGGCGCACTGATGCTGGCAGCCTTCGCTGATTTTCAGCCATGCATAGCTGGGACCTGTGGAAAGCAGTCGCCCTGACTGGGACTGGTCGCGGCCGAAAAGAGCGCGACTGAGAATCTCTGGCCATAGGGAAAGATCCCGGCTTGCTAGCCAAAGGTCCACTTCGGGAATCTCCCTGGCAAGCTCTGTTGTGCCATAGCGGCCAACAAGACAGCCCCCTACGGCAAGGAAGGGGCGTTTTTTGAGGCGTTTGAGATCACGCACAATCTCGAGAATAGTCTGCACAGATTCTCGTACAGCTGACTCAATAAAAGCGCAGGTATTGATAAAAATAAGCTGAGCTCGCCCTTTTTGTTTGACAAAACGGATTCTGCCGCCCAGGGATCCCAAGAGATGTTCTGTATCCACGCGGTTTTTGGGACATCCAAGACTGACAGACCACACGGCAAGACTGGTTTTTTCCCTCAGCATGACATTTTCCCCTTCTTCCAACAAACTGCCTGCATCTGCGCCGCCTGGCCATTGCTTTCCCGTTTCTGCGTGGCAGCTTTTCGGTGCTTGCCCTTACGATGTCGGTCTTCAGGCCCATAGTTTCTTATGAAGAGAGCGATGGTTCGGCACAACTGCTTGTAGGATGACGCCCAATGGCGCAACCTACGCTTTTTTTGCAAACTTGAAAATCACAGGCCAGTCCATGTCTGACAAACGTCTGCTTTTTGCCGTCTGCGGGGCAAGCGGAATGCCCCTTGCCTCTTGTGTCCTGAAGAATCTGAGAAGCATTGAGGATCTTGAGATACATCTGCTTATTTCCCCTACGGCGCGCAAAGTTTTTGCCAGTGAAGGCGTGCCTGATTTGGAAAAACTGGCCCATCGGGTGTATGCGGCAGACGATTTCTCGGCAGGGCCGGCCAGTGGCTCTTGGCTCTCCTTGGGAATGATCGTCTGTCCCTGTTCCATGGCCTCTTTGGCCGCCATTGCCACAGGTAACGGATCCCATCTTATCCACAGGGCCGCTGATTGTATGCTTAAGGAGCGACGGCCTCTGATCCTTGTGCCACGGGAAACGCCCTTAAACCGTCTGCATCTGACCAATATGCTTGCTGCTCACGATGCTGGAGCGGTCATTATGCCGTTTATGCCGGCCTTCTACACCGGCCAGAGAGACCTTGAACATTTGGCCAGACAGTTCAGCGGCCGCCTTGTAGATCAGCTTGGTATACCCCATCAGCTCTGCGTGCGCTGGCAGGACAGCCAAAGCTAAATTCACGCAATATCGGCAAAAGGAGGCTCTTGTGGATCTCCAACTGAGCAAACGACTGCTTGTGCTTGGCGACGTTATGCTTGACCGCTATACGGAAACAAGGGTGCAAAGAATTTCACCTGAAGCTCCGGTCCCTGTGGCCAATGTGCTGCGTCGCTGGAATGCGCCTGGGGGGGCGGCCAACGTGGCGAGAAATCTTGCACGACTGGGTCTTGCCGTCACACTTGTTGGGGCCAGAGCCAATGATCAGGCCGGTCAGGATCTCTCAGCACTGCTTGATTGTGAAAGCATCATTGCCCCACCAGCGCTCTGCCTGGACCGTCCGACCACCTGTAAAAGCCGTATTTTGGCCCGTGGACAGCAACTTTTGCGTCTTGATGAAGAATCCTGTGAACCTTTTGCCCCTGAGCTTGTGCAAAAACTCTGGCAAAATACGTTACACGCCTTGCCATGGGCTGAAGCTGTCATTCTCTCCGATTACGGAAAAGGTCTATTTGCCGACAAAAAAGAGTTTTCTCTGGCCAGGGAAACCATAGCCTGCTGCCGTAAACAAAAGATTCCTGTGCTCGTTGACCCAAGGGGCAACGACTGGAGCCAGTTTGCCGGGGCCGACTGCCTGACGCCCAATACCCGGGAGCTAGCCTGCGTCCTGAACACTCAGGAAGGCGATTTTTCGCTCCTTGCCCGCCAGGCCATCAGCCTGATGCAGGCCAAGAATCTTGCCCGCATTCTTGTGACGCGCGGTGCCAAGGGTATGGCTATGCTCGAAGCCTCTGGCGAGGTTACAGAGCTTCCAACGCAGGCTCGCGAGGTCTGTGATGTGTCAGGCGCCGGCGATACCGTTATCGCTGTATTGGCGGCAGCTGTTGCCGAGGGCCTTGACTGGATTGAGGCGGCCAAAATCGCCAACCTTGCGGCGGGCATCGTTGTTGCCAAAGTCGGGACAAGTCCCGTTGACCGAGATGAATTGCTTTCCGCTTTGGCATCTGATAACAATTCTTTCTCCATTGCGGTCAATGCTCTCAGCAGCAAAATCATGAGCCAGGGGCGACTTTTGGAAAAAATCGCTGAATGGCGCAGACATCATGACCGCATTGTCTTTACCAATGGCTGCTTTGATCTGATCCATCCTGGCCATATTAAGCTTATCCAGGAAGCCGCGCATCTGGGGGATCGTCTGATCATCGGGCTGAATAGCGACGCTTCAGTCAAACGTCTTAAGGGCCCAGACCGCCCCATACAGCCGGAAAATGCTCGGGCACTGGTCCTGGCCGGCATGGATGGTGTTGATGCCGTAGTCCTTTTTGATGAGGACACGCCCCTTGAACTCATCAGCAAGACTGTCCCTGATATTCTTGTCAAGGGCAGCGACTATCGCCTTGAGACTGTTGTTGGCGCTGATATTGTGCAAAAGTCGGGCGGTGAAGTCCATCTCGTCCAGGTCATCGATGGTTTCAGCACAAGCAGGATCGTGTCTTCCCTGAACAAGTAGGCACTAAGCTCCTCTTTTGAGGCGTTTTCTGTGGCAAACAGGGCAGCAGCAAGGAGTTGATGTCGTGATACGCAAGGGACCACATATCTCAATTGCTCCCAATTATGTGGTAAACCGCATATTGAAGATCAATATCGATGATTTCTCGGAATGGCCGGAATCTGTTCGAAATCTGGCGATCTCCATTGCCGAGGAACTCTTTCTTGTTGCCTATAATCCCTTTATCGATGTTCGCACCGTACGTTCCAGCGTGGATGCGACCTTTGAACGCGAATCCGTTTCTCTGGCCCATTACTATGCCACAACCATCAGTGAAGGCATCACCATGTTTTGGTCTGCCTACACGGCTGAAGCGGAGTTTCGCGATAAGCTGATTGATGCTCTGCGCGAGATTCTCCCCGAAGAATGTATTTTGACCGACGCCATGGCACTGGTGGAAATGGCGACGGACGCAACCGACCTGCGTATGGAGCTGCCACTGCTTGTGGTTGAGCCGGATACTACAGAACAGGTGGCAAAGATCATTACCCTGGCCAATGACCTGAAATTTGCCGTCATACCCCGTGGCGGAGGCTCAGGCATGACAGGTGGAGCCGTTCCTGCCCGTAGGCGCACGATAATGTGTTCAATGACGCGCCTTACACATATCGGCCCCATTGATCTCGATGCCATGACTATGACCTGCCAGTGCGGGGTCATTACCCAGGCCGCTATTTCGGCTGTGGACAAGGCCGGTGCCCTTTTTTCCGTTGACCCCGCTTCCAAGCAGGCCTCATCCATTGGCGGTAATATTTCAGAAAATGCCGGAGGCCCTAGCGCCTTTGAATATGGCACAACCCTCGACAATCTCCTCTGGTGGCAGATGGTGACTCCCACAGGTGAAATCATTGTCGTGGAACGCCAGAATCATCCGCGTCACAAGATTCTTCCTGAAGAAACGGCTGTTTTTCATGTCAAGGATCGTCTGGGCGGAGTTTTGCGCCGTATCGAGCTGAAAGGTGACGAAATCAGACTGCCTGGCCTTGGCAAGGACGTTACCAATAAAGCCCTTGGCGGTCTGCCTGGTGTGCAGAAAGAAGGCACTGACGGTATTATCACCGAAGCTTGTTTTATTATCCACAAGAAACCTCACCTGAAACGCGTCATGGCCTTGGAATTTTTTGGCCAGTCCATGCATGCTGCAGCTGTGGTCGTGAAAGAGCTCGTTGCCCTGCGCAACCAGATCCGCAAGGATGGCGACTATGCCCATCTTTCTGCCCTTGAGGAATTTAACGCCAAATACGTGCAGGCTCTGGAATATCAGACAAAATCCACACAATATGGTGGCCAGCCTATTTCCGTGATCATCCTCCAGGTCGACGGTGACGATGCGGCCCTGCTTGATCGCTGTGTCCATGATATTGTGCGGGTCGTGGAAAAGCAGGAAGATGTGGATATCATTGTGGCCAAAGATGAGAAGGAGGCCGAGCGTTTTTGGGAGGATAGACACAGGCTTTCCGTCATCGCCAAGCGAACTTCCGGTTTCAAGCTTAATGAAGATGTGGTTATACCCGTTAGCAAGATTCCCGAATTTGCCATCTTTCTCGAGCAGCTGAACCTTGAGTGTACGGCTCAGGCCTACCGCAGTGCCTTGCAGGAAATTGTACGACTCCCAGGCTTTCCCATTGAAGACACGGAAGTCAATCAGGAATTTGCCGTTGCTACCAAAGCCGCCAAGGGCAGTGTCTCCTCCACAGAGATCTCCGATGATCTGATGCTCCAGGGCGCACAGGCCTTTCTGGAGCGCCTACAGGAAAAATACCCTACGCTTGCGAAAAAAATTGGCAAAATTGCCCGACACATGGAAGCAAGCCGCATCATCGTGGCGAGCCATATGCATGCAGGTGATGGCAATTGCCATGTGAATATTCCTGTTAATTCCAATGATCACGATATGCTTGAACGTGCGGAAAAAACAGCCGCACGCGTCATGAGCCATTGTCAGGAAATTGGAGGAGAAGTTTCGGGAGAGCATGGTATCGGTATTACCAAAATCGCATTTCTGGCCCAGGAAAAAATGGACGCTCTTAGGCGTTTCAAGGAACAGGTGGATCCCAGGGATGTGATGAATCCGGCCAAGCTCGTCTTCAGAGACCTGCCGGTCAAGCCCTTTACCTTTTCCTTCAATAGGTTGCTCAATGACATCAATGACAGTGGTTTGCCTGATAAGGAAAAACTGATCAGCCTTTTGACCTCCATTCAGACCTGCACGCGCTGTGGCAAATGTAAGCAGGTGTGCGCCATGTGTTACCCAGAGCGCTCCATGCAGTATCATCCGCGCAATAAGAACATGATTCTGGGCATGCTCATTGAAGCGGTCTACTATTCTCAAGTCATCACGGGCGAGAGCAATACGCAGCTTTTGGCGGCTTTGCGCGATGTGGTCGAGCACTGCACAGCCTGCGGACGCTGCATGGCCAATTGCCCTGTGAAAATTCCCTCTGGTGAAGTTGCTCTGAGTCTGCGAGCCTTTCTCGATCATGAAGGGGCTGGAGGTCATCCCATCAAGGAACGTGTTCTTGAATTTCTGCAAGCAGACATTGCCAATCGCGTGCCCAAAGCTGCAAAAATGGCCTCAATTGGTCAAAAGATGCAGAACCGCTTCCTTGGTTTCCTCCCCCAGGTTTGGAAACAGCGCTTTGAAAGCCCCATTTTCTCAGGTCGTGGCCCCAAGATGGGCTATACGAATCTTTATGAAAGTCTGAAGCTCGCCCGCGGCAACGTCTTTCTGCCACACGCCTTTACCGAAGGCATGCCCCTTGCCCTTTATTTCCCAGGTTGCGGTGGCTCTCTGTTTTATGACCGCATCGGTATCAGCAGTCTTATGCTGCTTCTGACGGCTGGGTATGCTGTGGCCATCCCCCCAAGACATCTCTGCTGCGGTTACCCGCTTCTCGCAGCTGGCATGGACACGGCCTACGAGGATACTTTGGCTGAATGCCGGCAGCAGCTTTCGGAAATGCTGCGCAAAGCAAGTCGCAGAAAATTTGACATTTCTCTTCTTGTTACGTCTTGCGGCACCTGCCTCGACAGTCTTGGGCGTCTTAACCTGCAAGATTCTTTTCCCTCCCTGCAGCAGCAGGATGTGGTTCAGGCTGTTTTGCCGCATCTTGACCGTCGTCTACTCACCCTTCCTCAGGAAGCCAAGACTATGCTTTACCACGGAGCCTGCCATTGCGAATGGGCAGGTCTGCACCGCGTTAAGGGCCAGCCGCAAATTGTCGCGCAGCTTTCGCAGAGTACTGGCTATGATGTTCGTCTGCATCCCGGCTGCTGTGGAGAATCCGGCATGGGCTCCATCACCAGCCCCGCCATCTACAATCAGCTGCGTGCCCGTAAAGAGCAGGCCCTCTCTCAGAGTTTTGCCGAGGGCTACCAGGGGCCAGTGCTTGTGGGCTGCCCATCCTGCAAGATCGGTATTGGCCGCTGTCTGATCAATCTTGGAGAAAAACGTCAGGTCCTGCATGTCGCTGAGTGGCTTGCAGGGCTCATCGACGGCGAGGACAGACGTCAGAGTTTTCGCAAACGAGTCAATGAAACACGCGGTGAACTGCGCGTGGTGGAGATGCCAAACCACAGCAGGGGCACACATGTTGAACGGTGATATCCTTGCGGCGCTTGAAAAGATCGCCATCTACATCGTGCCGGCACTTCTTGGCATTATTTTGCACGAGGTGGCTCACGGCGCCTGTGCCTACCGCTTGGGGGACCCGACGGCCAGAGCGCTTGGCAGATTGACGCTCAATCCGTTACCGCATGTTGACCCCCTTGGCCTTCTGGTCTTTGTGGTGACCAGTCTAACCAGTCCCTTTGTCTTTGGCTGGGCCAAGCCTGTACCTGTCAACGCGAGATATTTTGCCAATCCCGCCAAGGGCATGATGCTTGTGGCCTTAGCCGGTCCTGCCACAAATTTCCTGTTGGCCGCAGTTTTTGCTTTTCTGCTCTGGCTTTCCCTGAACTTTCTGCCGGAATCAGCCTTTGCATCAAGTCTCCTTCTTATTGTGCTGACAGCCATGAAAGCCGGCGTTCTGATCAACTTGGCGCTTGCCTGGCTCAATCTTCTTCCTATTCCTCCTCTTGACGGCAGCCGTATTCTCACATTTTTTCTTCCCAGATCCCTTGCTCTTTCCTATCAACGTATCGAGCGCTTCGGCTTTCTTCTGCTGATGCTTTTGCTCTTTTCAGGTCTTCTTAATAAAGTCCTTGTGCCCCTGTTGCAGGGCTCAGCCCGCCTCTTCCTGGCCTTTCTTGAAGTCTAGGCCTGATCACAGAGCTGACTGCGTATGCGTTGTCTGTGCATTGACTATGGACTGGAACGAACGGGGCTTGCGCTTTCCGATCCTTCAGGTAATGTGGTCTTTCCATTCAAAACCTTGCGACTTGCCGACTTTGGGTCACGTAAGGCCCTTCTTGATGCCTTGGCTGAGACCATTGTCGCCACACAGGTTGAAGCTTGTGTCGTAGGCCTGCCTCTCCCTCTTGAAGGTGAAGAAACGTTGATCTGCCGGCAAATTCGTAATGTCACTCGTCGACTGATGCGCCGTGTGTCCTTGCCTTTTTACTTTATGAATGAGGCTTTGACCTCCTATCAGGCCTGGGACGATCTTGCACAGAGCGGCCTGAAAGCTGCCAAACGACGCCAAGTCCTGGATCAACAGGCTGCCGTGCGAATCCTTCAGGCCTTTCTGGCGGAAGCTGCCAGTCATGGGCAGAGCTTTCTTAAGGCGGCACGGGTGCTGCCATGATGAGAGGTGATCTGTGAAACGCCATGTTCTGCGCCTCTGCGTTCTTCTTTTGCTCGTGCTGATCGGTACGCTTTCCTATCTTGGTCTGCGCGGCTGGCGTTTTTTGCACGAGGCTCCGGAGAGCAACGGCCGTGAAGTTTTCTTCGATGTCTTGCCAGGTGCTCGCTTGGGGACAGTTGCCCATCAGCTCTTTGACGCAGGTCTGATCACTGACGAGAAAGCCTTTATCCTGCTTGCCCGTTTTTATCAGGAACACAATAAGCTTAAGGCTGGTCGTTTTGCCTTACATACAGGGTGGTTGCCTGAGGCTGTACTCAAGACCCTTGTGCATGGGAAACCCGTGCTCTACCGCATTACCCTCCCAGAAGGGCTTACGCTCTGGCAGACCGCCAAACTGCTTGAAGAACAGGGCTTTGTGAAGGCCTCAGCCTTTCTCAGTGTGGTGACTGATCCGGCTTTCCTCAGACATTGCGGTATTCCTCTGCCCAGTGCAGAGGGGTTTCTGATGCCTGACACCTATCTTCTTAAGAAATATGAAGAAGTTGAAGAGACGGAGGCTGCGGCAGAGGCAACGACACAACAATCTGCCGAACGTAAGCAGGCGACGAGAATAGGCCGGCGTCTTGTGGACAATTTTTGGGCTCGGGCAGAAAGTCTTTGGCCTGATAAAACACGTCCCAAGGATGCGGACCTCAAACGTCTGGTTATTCTTGCCTCCATTGTTGAAAAAGAAACCGCTCTCGAAAGTGAGCGGGCCCGCGTCGCCGGTGTCTATACCAACCGTCTGGCGAAAAATATGCTTTTGCAGGCAGATCCCACCGTAATTTACGGCTTGGGGCCGACGTTTTCAGGGCGTCTGCTCTATCGGCATCTTGATGATCGCAAAAACCCGTATAATACCTATCAGCTCCCAGGTCTGCCACCAGGTCCCATCTGTTCTTTCGGCATGAGTGCCTTGAAAGCGGCCATTTCCCCGGAATCCCATCAATTTTTCTACTTTGTGGCAGATAGTAACGGCAAAGGTCATGTGTTTTCACGCACCCTTGAAGAGCACAATAAGGCGGTACAAAAATACCGGCAAAGCAAAAAATAGCCCGATTACGTGCTGAAGCGGGCAAAGGATTGTAACGGTGAAATATATCATTGTAGAAGATTTCTCCGGTCAGGAAGTGCCCTTTATCTTTCCGCGCAGGGTTGATCACAGCGATATGCGTGAGCAGTTGCCCTATGGCAAGATTGTCTCGGCAGGCTATGTCGAACTTGGCCCGCAGGGCTTCTGCTGTTCAGGCGGAGATCGCGAGCTCGATATCAAGGCTCGACCTGAGGCAGACGCACTCATCCTTCAGGAAGCTCTGCGTGTGCGTCCCAAGGGCGACAAGGGCCATTAAGCCCGCGGCCTTATGAATAGCCCCCTGCCAGGTCTTCTTATCGCAGCCAACGCAAGCCATGCCGGCAAGACAAGTACAGCTCTTGCTCTGATTGCCGCCCTGAACAGACGAGGTTACAGGATACAGCCAGCTAAAGCTGGCCCTGATTTCATCGACGCCAGCTATCTTGCGGCCCTTGCCAAGAGGCCTTGTCTTAATCTCGACCCCTGGATGCTCGGTAAAAGAGGTCTTGAGCGATTACTGTCAAGGCTGCACAATGAGCCTATAGCGGATATCCTGCTCATTGAAGGAGCCATGGGACTCTATGATGGTGGCAAGGGTTCATCTCTGGAGCTTGCGAAATCCCTTAATCTCCCTATTCTTTTGCTGCTCAATGTCGCAGGCATGGGCGAATCAGCTGCGGCACTGGCCGAAGGTTTTCTGGCCCAGGCTAGAGATAGCGCTGTCATTGCCGGTCTTGTTCTCACCCATACCGGTAGCGCTACACACGCAACCCTTCTTGCCAGAAGCCTGCGCAAGGTTCTCGGGGCATATCATGTCCCACTTCTGGGTTGTTTGCCGCGCACAGGTGCACCAAAGATCGGCTCAAGACACCTAGGTCTTGTGGACATTGCAGAAAGCTTGCCTGAACTCGACAGTAATAAGCTCGCGGACTGGCTTGAAACACATGTCGCTGTGCATCGTCTGCTTAAGACCTTCTGTCTTCCGCCCCCCCAAGAGACAGAAAAGAGCGAGAGCGCTGTCTTCCTCAGAGCCCGTAAGTCGAGTAAGGAAAAAGCCCGTATTGCCATTGCCCGTGACCGTGCTTTCTCCTTCTGCTACGCTGATTTACCGGCATTTTTCGCCGAACAGGGATATACTCCTGTCTTTTTCTCTCCACTCTCTGATCATTCGCTTCCTGTTTGTGACGCCATCTTTCTGCCAGGCGGCTATCCTGAGCTTTTTGCACAACGCCTTGCCGATAATGACGCCATGCTTACGGCTCTGAAAGTCGCGCATGCTGATCATGTTCCCATTTATGGAGAGTGCGGGGGCTATTTATATTTGATGCAAGAACTCACGCTTCAGGATGGCAGCGCTTTTCCCATGGCAGGCCTCCTTCCGGAAAAAGCCTGTGTCACACATCAGCTGCAGGGTCTTGGCTATCGAAAAGCGGTGCTGGTTTGGGATTTTCTTCATCATACGCAGGTCGTCAGTGTGCGAGGCCACGAATTTCACTATGCCCACGTCACCTCGCATAGCTCAGCTCCTCTTTGGCGACTTCGTGACAGACATCATAACGAGCTTGGCCCTGCAGGCTGCACACGCCAAGCCACCGCCGGAAGTTTTCTCCATCTGCCTGTGGAAGGCGGTCGCAGCTTCTGGCTAGCGTGGCTTGCGCGCATCAGCCAACGCCACAATCAAGGCTAAACTGTATGTATCATCTTTCACAGCCCCTGGACTCTGCCCAAAGTCCTGCAAGCATTGAAAAACGATCATTTGAACTCATCGATCAATGTGTTCCGTCACCTCGTCCCTACGCTGGTCGACTTTGGGAAATTGCTAGACGCTGTATTCACACAAGCGGTGACTGCTCCATCCTCCCTGACCTCCGTCTCAGTGCTTCAGCGTTGGAAAGGGGGCTTGAGGCTCTTAGTCTTGGCTGCACGATCTATACCGACACGCGTATGGCCAGGGAGGCTTTGTCGCAAAGACGCCTGGCGCCGTTTGGATGCCGAGTTCTTGCTTTGATGGACCTGCCGGGTCTTGAGACCCTGGCCAGACAAAAGGGGACAACAAGGGCGCATGCCGCGCTGAGACAGATCAAGGATCAGCTTAGAGGGCAGGTTGTCGTTATCGGTAATGCCCCCACAGCCCTGCTTTGCCTTCTTGACTGCTTGCAGGAGGGCTCGCCGGAACCTGCGTTGATCGTCGGGATGCCTGTGGGCTTTGTCAATGCGGCTCAATCCAAGGAGCTCCTCAATCAGAGCCCTTATTCGCATTTTACCCTTTTAGGCACGCGCGGAGGATCAGCCTTGGCAGCCTGCTGTATCAATGCCATGCTCGAAATGCTGCTGCGTGAAAACACACCAACAACTCAGGAGGCGGTTTTGCCTGCCTAGGGCAGGCAGACTGAAACCTATGAATGTACTGCGTGCAAAAACAGCCGGCTTCTGCATGGGGGTGGGGCTTGCCCTGAAAAAGCTGGACTCGGCTTTAGCCAGGGGTGAAAGCCGTAAAATTTCAACGCTTGGCCCCCTCATCCATAATCCTCAGGTGCTTGCAACCTATGAGGCGAAGGGTGTTGTCTGCGTAGAAGACATCAGCGCACTGGGCGCCGAAGACTGTGTCGTTATTCGTGCCCACGGTATCCCCAGAGATCGGGAGTCCGTTCTGCGTCAGAGCGGAGCCTATGTTGTCGACGCAACCTGTCCTAAGGTCAAAAAAGCCCAGCTTGCCATTGCCCGCGCCACCCAAAACGGAGCGGCACTTTTGCTTTTTGGCGAAGCAGATCATCCAGAAGTGCGGGGCCTGATTTCCTACGCCCAGGGGCCGGCATGTGTCATTGGAGCCAACGATGATCTGTGCCATCTGCCGATCCCCATGGATAAGGGGCTTGTGCTCGCCTCGCAGACGACGCAGGACCGCGAGGCCTTTCTCAATCTTGAGCGTAAGGCAGCGAATCTGCACCCGCAGCTTGTGGTGCTTTCCACCATTTGTGACGCCACAAGGCAGCGTCAGGAGGAAGCGCGCTCCATAGCCCAGAAAGTGGATATTATGGTTGTTGTCGGTGGTCGCCAAAGTGGCAATACGCGGAGACTGGCCGATGTTGTGGCTGCCTGTGGCATAGAAACTGTGCTCGTAGAAACCGCAGATGAGCTGGACGAAAAAAAATTTCAGCAAAAAGCATGTGTAGGCCTAACGGCTGGCGCATCTACGCCGAAAAGCCTCATAGATATGGCCGAAGCACGACTCGCAGCCATTGCGTAGGTGCCGGCAAGAGATCAGTTTAGTGCCGCCATGCACGCGGAGGAGATATGTCACAGACTGCCATCACCAATATCCTGTTGGAAGCCGGTACCAATGAACTCGAGATTGTGGAATTTTATCTCGATGAAGCGCTTACCGAAGAAGATATTGCTCGTGTGGAAGCTCTGGCCCAGATGGAAGGACATGCGTCATCACTGCAAAAGGAAGTAACCAATAAGCCAGGCGATTTGGGAAGTTTCCTTTTGCCTGGAGATCAGCAGGCGCACAAAACTTTTTATCGCGGCTATTATGGCGTCAATGTGGCCAAGGTGACGGAAATTATCCGCATGCCCAGAGTCACTGAACTGCCAGAGCTTCAGAGCCCCAGCGTCAAAGGTGCTTTTAATCTGCGCAACCGTATTGTGCCGCTGGTGGATCTCGGTCAGTGGCTGGGGAAAGTGCCGGCGCACGAGAGTCAGGATACCAAAGCCATTGTCACAGAATTCAATAACGTCAATACCGCGTTCATGGTCACTGGCGTCAATCGTATTCACCGCATAAGCTGGGAAGAGGTAGAACCTCCGAACCAGTATGTTTCCAGTGTCTCAAGTGATACTATCGTCGGTGTGGTCAAATTCGATGACCGCATTGTGTTTTTGCTTGACCTTGAAAAAATTGTCACCAATCTCAATCCGAGACTTGCCCTGCGTCTTGGCGATCTCGGAGAGGACTGGGATGTCTCACGCGGCTACAAGGCCCTGATCGCTGATGACTCTCCCCTGATCCGCGGTATGCAGCGTGACCTGCTGGAAAAGGCAGGCTATAAAGTCGTTGTTACAACCAATGGACGCGAGGCCTGGGAGTATCTCCTTGAGTGCAAAAAGCGCGTCGAGCAGGAGAAACGTCCTCTGCGCGATTTTGTTCAGGTGGTGGTCACAGATATTGAAATGCCGGTCATGGATGGTCTGAACCTCACCAGTCGCATTAAGGAAGATCCTTTACTCAAACGTCTTCCTGTTCTCATTTTCTCCTCGCTCGTTACCGAAAAGCTGCGTCACCGTGGTGAAAGCGTTGGTGCTGACGGGCAGATCTCCAAACCTGAAGTGGGGTCTCTGGCCAAACGGGCGGCAGATCTGATTCAATCCTACGCAGAAAAATATCCTGAAATGGCTGCGGAACCCGAGCCACAACAAACACAGGAAAGTGTTTAGGTAAACTTGTGTTTTTTTCTCTTTTTCTTGCCGAAGTTTTTGTGCTTCGGCTTTTTTTGTCACAAGCTACATTTGCCACTTTCACGCAGAAACAGTCCTGCGAGAGGCTTTAACGGACAACTGTCATCTGAGATAATCTCAGCATCAGTCTTGCATAAAAGACAAATGTCAGCTAAAATCGTCCCAAATCCAATTCTCTAAACTTGTCTGCTTGTGTATCCTCCCGTGACGTCAGCCTTCTGTGTCTGGGTTGGGGTGCAAAACTGGGCTTTTGAAGAGGAAAAGGAAAACGGAAGATTTTTTTTTGTCTCCACAGGTTGGTGGTCTGCCTGTGCACAGCCAAAAAAGAACTTCCATAAAATACGGGGCGTTTATGACATCCATTTTGTCCTTTGCCGGCATTATGATGCTGATCTGTACGGCCCTCCTGCTGTATGCAGCGGCTATGGCCGTATGCAGTCGTACAGATCCTCGCCGCCTCATTCTTTGGGGCGCGTTACACGATGCCGGTATCGTCTGTATGGCCATAACAGCGCAAACCGCTCTGGGATCAGCCGGTGCATGGCTTTTTGTCATCTTTCAGGTCTGTTCCCGTCTGCTTGCCTGGTGTGCGCTCTCTTCTCTTGAGTCAGGAGGCAAGAAACCCCTTTCTGAACTCATCGGTCAGGGTCGCAAAAAACCCTATTCCGGGGCCTTGTTTGCCTTGGGCATGCTTGCGGCCATAGGCGGATCGCCCTTCCTCGTTCCTGAAGGCAGAGCTTTCATCGTTGATGCCATTGTAGACTCCATGGGTGCATGGGGCCTCGGTTGCCTGCTGGTGATGGCAGCCGCCACCACAGTGTTCATTTGGTTACATGTGGACACCGTCTGCAAGGTCTGGTTGGAAAAGGGTCGCGAAGAAAATGCTCAGGCTGAAAGCTTTGCCCAGGATCACAACTTCCTAGCCCTCGGCCTTGGCGTGCTTATCGCGCTCTTCGGCATCCTGAGAGTGTCTATGGCTTCAGGTCTTGCCTCAGAAATCGGCTTTTTCACCGAGCAGAGCGCAACCCATATCGCCTATGGCATCTTCTATCTTGGAGCCTTCATCACAGGTGTGGCTTTCCTCGCACGTTTTCACTATGCCGACTATCTTGGCGTTGCCACAAGCTTCATAGCGCTTCTTGCGGTCTGTTTTGCCCCGGCTGAGCCTCTTGCGCAGCTTTTCCTGATCATGGTGACGGTTATCGCCTTTGTGGTCAGCGTCTACTCCCTCAGCTACATCAAAGAGCGCAAAGGCTGGTACTGGTTCTTCCTGCTTTTGACCTTTGCTTCCCTCGCTGGAATTGTTTCTGCCAAGGACAGTGGAAACATGTACGGCTATTGGGAACTAATGACGTTTGCCTCCTACTTCCTTGTGGTGCATGAAGGCAAGCGTGCTGCTTACGACGCAGGTCTCAAATACTATGTGATGTGTGCCGGTGGCGCTCTCTTCATGCTTCCCGGCCTGCATATGCTTGCTCAGTTTTCAGGGGATGTAACCACCATCAGTCAAGTCCCCGGCTTCCTGAAGATGGCCATGGTACTCTGCCTGGCAGGCTTCGGTGTCAAAGCCGGTCTTGTGCCCCTGCATTCGTGGTTGCCTGATGCTCACCCGGCCGCTCCGTCATCGGTGTCCGGTCCTCTTTCCGGTATTATCACCAAGATGGGCATCTTTGGCCTGATTAGCCTCGTTTTCATCGGTGCCGGTTCCGCTTCAGGACGCCTGGACGGTATCATGAACCTGAGCTGGTTCGGTACAGGTCTGTGCGCCATGGGTGTAGCGACATTGATTTACGGTGAAATCATGGCCCTCCTGCAGGAGGATATCAAACGCATGCTCGCCTACTCCACGCTGGGGCAAATAGGTGAAATTGCTTTGGTCCTCGGTCTGGGAACTTGGCTGGCAACAACAGGTGCCCTCTGGCACATGCTCAATCACGCCATCATGAAGGACCTGCTCTTCCTTGGAGCGGGCGCCATGATTCTGCGTGCGGGCAGCCGTAAGCTCGCTGACCTCCGCGGTATCGGGCAGAATATGCCTTGGACAGCTTCCTGTATGGCAGTTGGCCTGGTCAGCATTATGGGTCTGCCGCCCTTTGGTGCCTTCTACAGCAAACTTTTAATGATCCAGGCAGCCGTTGACAGTGGCCATCTTGGACTGGCTGCGCTTATTTTTATCGGCTCTCTGGTGGGCGCTATCTACTATACGCGCATTCTTAAGACCATCATCTTCGTCAGACGACCCGATGATCTGCCCAGAGTGTCTGAGGCTCCGCTCACCATGCGTTTGAGCCTGGCAGTATTGGCTATTCTGAGCCTCCTGATGGCTCTGGTGCCTCAGGTTCCCATGCAGCTGGTTGCGCCTGTGGCCACGCTCTGCTTTGGTGCCGTTCCTGTGGATAGCACCATTCTTGCGAGCATCAGTGTGCCCTGGCCTGTATATGTTGTCGTTCCGGTCTTCGGAGCCGTGATACCGGCCTTCTTCGCCAAGGATCGTGTGAAGAGTGGCATGGCCAGTGTTGCAGTTCTGCTGCTCTCCGCTCTCCTGGTTCTGCTCTTTGGTCGCGACATGGACATGCTCTCCTTCTGCTTTGCCCTGCTCGTGCCCATCGTCGGCGCTATCAATATGGCCTATGCCATTGGCTATATGTCGCATTCACACACGCAGTGGCGTTTCTTCTGTGCCTTTACCTGCATGTGCGGCGGCCTGATCGGTATGGCCTCCAGCCAGTACCTCCTGAGCTTCTTCCTTTTCTGGGAAATCATGAGCTCCTGGAGCTTGTACATGGCTTTGGCCCACGAAGGCGACAACCTCTCCATGCGTGAGGCCTTCAAATACTTTATGTTTAACATGGCAGGCGCAGGATTCCTCTTTGTAGGTATCTGTGTCATTGGACCCTTCACACCTTTCAACGTTTCTATCCTGACCACCGGTGCTGTTCCCAATATCAGCCATGGAGCCTTCCTGGGCATGGCGCTTCTCGCCATCGGTTTCGTGATGAAGGCTGCCCAGCTGCCTTTCCGCATCGACTGGCAGATGCACCCGGCTGTGGCCCCCACACCGGTTTCCGGTTTTATCTCTTCGGTTCTGCTGAAGAGCGCCCTTGTTGGTCTGATCAAGCTCTTCATGCTCCTTGGCGGTGGCTTTATGCTGGCTGGTATGCTCAATACCTCCGAGCGTGAAGTGCTCAACGTTATCGTGATGTGGATCGGTGCCATCACGATCATCATGGCTGCCATCAAGGCCATGATGACCAATGGCCTGAAGCTCATGTTCATCTACTCCACTGTCAGCCAGCTCGGTTACATGGTTCTGGCTGTGGGTGCAGGCACGGCGCTCGGCTATGCAGGCGGCATGCTGCACATTGTCAACCATATCTTCTTCAAGGACCTTCTCTTCTTGATCTGCGGTGCTGTAATGTTCACAACACATCGGGAAACATTGGAAGAGCTGGGTGGTATCGGCCGTAAAATGCCGTTTACCTTGTGCATGTTTGCCATAGCCGGCCTTTCCGTGGTCGGTGTTCCGCCCACGAGTGGCTTCTCCTCAAAGTGGTTGATTTACCACGCTCTTATGGAAGCAGGTCAGCCTTTCCTCGCGCTGCTTTCTCTTGTGGGTAGTGTGCTCACCCTTGCCTACATTGCCAAGTTTATGCACGCCGCTTTCCTCGGCCAGCCGGCCACGGATCTCGACGATGTTCAGGAAGCGCCCCGAGTGATGCGTCTGCCCATGCTTTTGCTTGGCATTGGCTGCATCTTGACAGGTATCTTCCCAGGTCTGGCTCTCATGCCGATCAATACGATCCTCGGGGAATACGGCGCCAAGACACTCGAAGTCGGTCTCTCCGGCGTCCTGGCTGGTCCGGGTACCTGGAATGCCACAGGCATGTTCATCATGATGGCCATCGCCTTCTTCGCAGGCCGCTGGTTTGTGCTGCGCTTCACGCATTTGCGTGAGATCGACATCTATACCTGCGGTGTGCCGGTTAGCCAGGCCACTTCCCGTATGGATCCCTCAAGCGTCTTTGGCTCACTGAAGAATCTCACTCTGAGCCTTGTCTCCCGGGAGGTGCGTTAATGGATACGTTACTGGGCATACTGCATATGTGTATTTTCCCAGGAGGCGTTTTTGCTCTCGTCATTGGCTTCCTCTTCAAAGGTCTTGACCGCCGAGTTGAAGCCCGTTTGCAGCGCCGTGTCGGTCCTCCGCTGATTCAGCCCTGGCTGGACACAGCTAAACTTTTAACCAAAGAGACCTTAATCCCCCGTACAGCCTGCCGCCAGGCCTTCCTGATGGCACCTGTGGTCGGATTTGCCGGTATGGCGGTCTGTGCTGCCTTTATTCCGGTGCCTGGCGTTTTTGACGGTCTCTACAATATGGGCGACCTGCTTGTTCTGTTTTACCTTCTGCCCATTCCGGCCATTGCCGTCATGATGGGTGGTTCGGCATCAAGCTCGCCTTTTGGTGCTGTCGGTTTTTCACGTGAAATGATCATCATGCTTGCCTATGAAACGCCGCTTTTGATGATTCTGCTTGCCACAGCCATGCTTGTGGGCAAGTCTCTCAACGGTGGTGACTGGGGTGCTGAATTTTCACTCCTGAAAATCGTTGAATGGCAGCAGGCAAACGGGTCATTGGGCTTTAATCCGGTCATGATACCGGCCTTCCTGGCCTATCTGATCTTCCTGCCCGGCACCATGGGTGTTCCGCCCTTTGATATTCCTGAAGCAGAAACAGAAATCGTCGAAGGTCCCCTGCTTGAATACGGTGGTCCTCTCTTGGCGCTCTTCCATGTGGGAAGTGCCCTGAAGACCTTCGTTGTTCTCGGTCTTGGTGTCGCTATGTTCTTCCCTGGCACCTTAGGCGATTTTTGGCTGCTCAACCTTGTCTGGTTCCTCGTCAAGTGTCTGGCGCTGATGCTCGTCTCCTTGACACTTGTCAAGTCTGCGACCGGCCGTTATCGCATCGATCAGGCGTTCCGCTTCTTCGTGCTGGTGCCGACCATGCTCGCGCTTTGTAGTCTGTTGCTTGTCTGGTTGATCTAAGGAGGCTGGCATGGCTTTTGACGATTTGCTCAAAAAAAATTAGGTACGTTCGCCATGGCTGTTCCGTATCAATGCTGGATCATGCAATGGCTGCGATGTTGAACTGGCAACAACAGCACTTATTCCCCGTTACGACGTGGAACGGCTTGGTTGCCGCTACTGCGGCAGCCCGCGGCATGCCGATATCGTTCTGATCACTGGGCCGCTGACCACACGTATCCGTGATCAGGTGCTCAGGGTTTGGAACGAAATTCCAGAACCAAAAGTGACTGT
Source organism: Desulfovibrio sp. (assembly GCA_017528345.1). GTDB lineage: Bacteria > Desulfobacterota > Desulfovibrionia > Desulfovibrionales > Desulfovibrionaceae > Desulfovibrio. The sequence continues at coordinate 8,595 of JAFXOX010000003.1, read as the reverse complement.
GGCCGTGGGCATCTGCCCCATTTCAGGTGGCGTGTTCCGGGAAGGCTACTCCATCGACGGCCCCATCGACAAATACATCCCTGTGGATGTCAATGTCCCAGGTTGTCCGCCGCGGCCTCAGGCCATTCTGGAAGCTGTGGCCCTTGGCTTGAAAATCTGGAAGCAAAAACTGGGTCTGGAGGCATAATATGGCTGGCTTTCTCAAAGTCCTATTTCGCAACCTGCTGCAGGGCCCAAGTACCGATCCTTTTCCTCTGGTGCCCGAGACCTTTACGCCTGACCGTCTGCGCGGCAAGGTCGTCATCAATAAGGATCTCTGCATGGGCTGCGGCATTTGCAACTATGTCTGCGTTGCCGGCGCCATCAACATTGAAAAACGTGAAGACGGTCACACCATCACTGTTTGGCACAATGCCTGTTGCCGTTGTGCGGCCTGCAGGCAGTATTGCCCTATGCACGCCATTAGCTTGGAGCCAGACTGGCATTCGGCCCATCCTGAGGCAGATAAATACAAGGTCATTGAACAGAAAACCATCGCTTACGAACCTTGCAGCGTGTGTGGCAAAATGATCCGGCCTGTGCCTGAAGCTACACTCAAGAAACTCTATGTTCACAACGATGATGTTGATCTTGAGCATGTGCGTACGCTCTGTCCTTCATGCCGTCAGCTGGAAGATGCTCGCCGCAGTGCCGGTCTTCCCGCAGCTGCGGAAAAAAAAGCTGTTGAATAATCTTCTTTCAGAAGAAAGGATGACATATGCAGGAAATTATCAAGGGGCATGCGCCGCTCATTGACGCGTTGACCCCCCTCTGCCCTGATGAACAAGCCATCAAACATACAGCAGATCTGTATGGCAATGGCTATCACTGGTTTCGATTGGATAATTCAAGCAAAATTAAAGATGCCGCTCGCATTCTCAAAGGCTATCGGGCTCGTCTGATTATGATTTCGGCCTATTCGAACACGGACGGCCCTGAGGAATGCAAAGAGCTTTGCTACCACTTTGATGTGGAAGGCATCATCTATAACCTCACAGTGACTCAGAACCGTGAGTGGCCCATTGTTCCTTCGATTACGCCGGAATTTGCCAATGCAGATTGGCATGAGCGAGAAATTATGGAACTGTACAGCATTAAGGTTACCGATCATCCCAATCCCAAACGTCTCTTCCTGGATGAAAAGCTTGATGCCGGGCTGCTTTCTTCAGCTGTTCCCCTTTCGGTCATGATGAATGGCGCTAGCTCCAAAGACCTTTGGGAACGCATTCTTAGCGAAAAGGAGCAACAGCGATGAGCATCAGCACCTATACTATGCCACTTGGTCCCGTTCACGTCGCTCTTGAGGAACCTGTCTACTTTCATCTGACGGTAGAAGGTGAAAACATCAAGAACGTGGAGCTGACATCAGGACATGTGCATCGTGGAATGGAGCGTCTGGCAATGCAGCGTACGCTTGTCAAAAACGTTACGCTCACCGAACGCGTCTGCTCACTTTGCTCCAACAGTCACTCTTTCACCTATAGCATGGTGGTGGAAAATGCCTTGAATCTCGAAATTCCTGAGCGCGCCAAATACCTGCGCGTGATGGCTGAAGAGATCAAGCGTGTGGCTTCACACCTTTTCAACCTTGCTATTCAGACGCATATTGTCGGATTCAAGTCATTGTTCATGCATGTCATGGAAGTTCGCGAAATCATGCAGGACGTCAAAGAGACTGTGTACGGCAACCGCATGAATCTTGCCGCCAACTGCATTGGCGGTGTCAAATGCGACGTGACGGACGAGCTTGTGGAATACATCCTTAAACAGGTGGATGTTATTGAGCCACAGCTTGAGGAAATTCGCGATCTCTTTGCCACCAATCATATCATGCTGACGCGTACGAAGGGTCTTGGCCTTCTGCCTCCTGAAGATGCCATTGCCCTTGGTGTGGTTGGACCTACAGCACGCGGTTCGGGCATTGCTCGTGATGTGCGTCGCGATACACCCTATGCAGCCTATCCTGATCTTGAGTTTGACGTGATTACAGAGCCTGGCTGCTGCGTGCATTCTCGCGCTATGGTGCGTGTACGCGAGCTCTTTGAGTCTCTCAAGCTCATTCGTCAGTGCTGCCATAAGATGCCTAAGGGACCTGTCTGCAATCCTATGGGTAAAATTCCCTACAACGAAGCTTTTGCCCATACGGAAGCCCCTCGCGGCGAGGTTGCCTACTATATCCGTACCAACGGGACAGACAAGCCTGCCCGTCTGAAGTGGCGTGTGCCCTCCTATATGAACTGGAAGGCATTAAGTGTCATGATGCGTGGTTGTCAGATCGCAGAAGTGGCGCTGGTGCTGAACAGCATTGATCCCTGCGTGTCCTGCACTGAACGCTAGGCGTAGGGAGCAAGCGAGCACATGCATGAAGCAAGTCTCGTTCAAGGGCTCCTCAACCTCGTTGAACGGACGGTTGAGGAGCATAATGCCCAAGCTAGCGAAGAACAAAAAATTCGCCATGTCCAGGAAATCATCTGTGAGCTTGGACTGTATTCTTGTGTAGAACCAAGAACCCTGACTTCATGCTTTGAACTCCTTGCCGAAAACACCTTGGCAGATGGTGCGCAATTGACCGTACGCAAGGCACCGCTCACATGCCATTGCCAAGACTGCGGAAACAGTTTTACCGTAACCGAACGGCAATTCCACTGCCCTGCCTGTGGTGGAGAAAACATCCATTTCGACGGCGGACACGGGCTGATGCTCATTTCTCTGCGCGTTGATACTGAGGAATAAAACCATGCAAGAACACGTTCAGGTTGAATCAAGCAAGTGTAAGGCCTGTCGTCGCTGCGAGATCGCGTGCATAGCTTCGCATCATGGTCTTGATTTCAAAACGGCCATGAAACAGAAGGCGCTGTACTCTCCGCGCTGTTGGGCTATCAAGGGAGACGATTTTAAAACATCGGTGCGCTGCCACTGTTGTGATCCGGCTCCCTGCTGCAATATCTGTCCTACTGGGGCACTGCAGCAAAATAAGGACGGAAGCTTCTCCATACATCCTGAGCTTTGTGCCGGGTGTATGATGTGTGCTTCTGTCTGCCCTTATGGTGTCATTTCTCCTGAAGTGATTGGCAAGCAGCAGGAAGACAATACTAGTAATCTTCCTGTCACGCCTGCACGTACCATTGCTATTCGCTGCGATCTTTGCCATGACTGGCGTCAGGAGAAGGGCGTAGAGTACACCGCCTGTATGGAAGCATGTCTGTCACAGGCGCTTACTCTTGTGAGAAAAGACGGAACCATTGTGCAGGCTCCCAAGCCTGAAAAAAAGCCTGCGGCAAAAGCTGCAGTAGCAGCTGAAACACCCAAGGCTGAAGCAGAAGACGAAAAAAAAAAGACAGTTGACGAAGGAGTAGAAACCGTCGCTGCCAAGGCTCCTGCCAATGAGCCTGCAGAGGCAAGTTCAGCTTCTGAAGCTGTTCAAGAAGATACTACTGCTCAGACTGTTGATAAGTCTGACAAGAAGAACAAGAAGGGTAAGAAAAAGAAATAATCCTTTCTTGACAAAATGATTTCCCCACAAAAAAAGATGCCTTTTGCCAAGGCATCTTTTTTTGTGGGTGTAAAGACATCTATTTGACTACTGGAGAAGCTGCATAGCCATCTCAGGCATGGAATTAGCCTGACTCATCATGGCGACAGCCGACTGGGTCAAAATTTGCTGTCGCACGAATTCGGTCATCCCCTCAGCAACGTCTTCATCGGATATTCGTGATTCTGCGGCTTGAAGGTTTTCTGCCTGGGTATTTACGTTTGTGATGGTGTTTTCAAGGCGATTCTGCAGGGCTCCGAGGTGAGCTCTGATTTTGTCTTTGGAGGTGATGGCCTCGGTTAGGGCGACAAGAGCTCGCTGTGCAGCTTCCTGTGTTGATACGGTATACCCTGATGAGCTCGGATTTGACTGATTGCCCACACCAAAGGCAGAAGCTGTACAGCAAGCAATCTGCACATAATAGTAATCTTCGGCTGAATCGTTTCCGACGCCAAAATGGACTTTCATTCGTCCGCTGTTTCTGACGCCAGAACCGTCGTGGACACCGCTGAGAAAACCATTGAGCAGGTGAATACCGTTGAAGTCTGTAGCATTGGCAATACGCGTTATTTCCGAAGCCATCTGCTGATACTCTGACTCTATCATCATACGTTGCATAGAATCATATGTGCCAGTGGCCGCTTGTTCGGCAAGTTCCTTCATACGGATGAGTTTTTCGTCAACAATAGACAATGCACCATCAGCAACTTGGAGCATGGAAATAGCGTCATTACAGTTCCTGGCACCCTGTTGAAAACAGGCAATATCCGTGCGCTGCAATTCTCGGATGGCGAGGCCTGCCGCATCGTCTGCTGCCGAACAAATACGCAGACCCGCTGCGAGATGTTCCGTGGACGAAGAAAGATTTGTGTAATGAGCTCTCAGATTCTGTGAAATATGAGCTGCAGTCATGTTATTGTTGACAACAAGGCTCATGGCAACCTCCAGTGGGACAAAATCAAGTCAATACAACACTGAAGGCATAATTCGTGCCAAAGTTCCGAGAGCCTGGGAGGTGGCTGAAAACAGAAGTATCTCGAGGTCTCTTGAAAAAAAGTCATACTTTTGACGTAAGATCTGTTTTTGATGCACAGCTCAAACGCGTGTGAAGCGTAGTGCGGGATTGAAATCTCGCCAAAAACTCCCGAAAATAGCGGATTTGAGCAGGGTAGCAGCAAAAACGTACTGCCAATTATCCTGTCAGAATTTTTTGACCTAGTAATTTTTCGCTTGAATCTGACACGTATCAGGTGAGCGGAAAGATTTGTCCGCAAAATATTCCTCGCAGTCGACAGTGGCTGGAAGATGTTCCCTTTGGCACGGCAAGATTCAGTCCACAAAAGCTTGCTGCACTCGAAATTTGGCAGGCAAACATACAACGATGAAAATTTCAGCTAGATAAAAAGCCAAACGTCTAGTATATTCGTTTTCATTTTAGCAGTCCGCGAGTTTTTGGCATTTCGGAGATCGCGAAATGGGAAGTTTTTGAATAAGATTAGCCTTCATAGTGCCATCTACATTGTGCAATTCGACAATCTTCACCTTCAATACGGTACACAATGCGGTTAACATCATCAATACGTCTGATACAATACAACAATCCATTAAGATGTCCAGGCTTTTCAATTCCCGAAATGGTAAATTTTTCTAGAAAACTTTAAACTTATCCTTCTATAATACTTTTCGGACAATTTCAGCAAACAATGATGGTAGTTACGCTTACGAGGAAAATTGGAACCTTCTCCTTTTATCCTTTATATAAACTCAATCTGTTATCAAATGTTAATGCAGTCAAATTTTCGGCTATTCTCATGAAAAAAATTTAGCAGGGAGGCGATAATTTTGAAAAAGTTTCTTTGCGCTGTTTTGGTCGTTCTGTTCCTTCTGTTATGCGGCTCTGCTTTCGGTAAGGGCGAGAACCCAGCCGCTAAGGGCCGCACGAACGAACTGAAGCGGATGAGCGTCTTTCTGAGCAACTTCACGGAGGCCGGTTTTGTCGATTTTGACATGGAGAGTATGGGCAGTTACAAGCTGATGCACCTTTTCCCGAATGAGCCATATATCGAGTGGGTGCTGGCCCAGTTCGGCATACTGCATAACGCTATCAACAATTTCAGGAGTCGGGTAAAAAAGTGCGGGGACAAGAACTGTCCGTACGGCTCGCTCACCATTGACGGAAGATTCGTCGTCGAGTCCGTCCAGAAGTATTTTGGCGCGAAGATTCGGAACGTCAACGGCGGCTTAGAATCGGAAGATCCTCTGCCCTGCTGGTACGACGGGAAGCAGTGGCATTTTTCCGAAAACCTTGACGCGCTGCGGGACGGCCCCGCTGGCAAGACATACTACGCCGAGGCGCAGGAGATCGAAAAGGATGGAGAAATCCTCACTGTGACGGGAGAACTGTACAACGCAAAGGACAAGGACGACTGTCCGGCCACGTTTGCAGCCACCGTGAAACCTCAAAAATGGAGGGGCAAGGACACATGGGTCATTCTTTCGCTGGAACGTTTTAGCGCTGAACATAAAGTTTTAAAATAATGAGACCGCTGCATTACTGTTATTACACAGCGGTCTCTCACTACTTAACTCCCCATATCTGGTCGAGCTATGACCCTTCCTCAAAAAAATAGGCCAGCTAGGATTCCCTAACCGGCCCTCATTAAAAATTTAACTGGATATTTCCCTGTCACTTCAACTAGTTATTGGTATTATTCCACATCGTTATACGATTACATGTGGCTCCACAGTGGTACAATTCCCGTGATATTTCAACGTCCTAAAATCAGTACCACAAAGTTGCCACTCCCCAAACAGGCCTATACCCCTTGAAAAAACAGAATGGGGTCTACAAGTCATCCTTGTAAACCCCTCAATTCATTTATTTTTTTTGGTGGAGCTGGACGGAATTGAACCGACGACCTCTTGAATGCCATTCAAGCGCTCTCCCAACTGAGCTACAACCCCACGGCTCAAACAATATGTATCAGCTTGCTTGAAGTGTCAAGCAAAATTTTGGAAAAGGCAAATGATTTTTTCTTTTCTGCGCCATGAGCTTGCGGTGCGCAAATCCTCTCGCTACAGGCTTTTGTCACTGCCCTAACAGCTGACTGGAAAATGGTTTTTGCAGGCTGCTAGTGAGGACTCACCGTATGAGAGACCAGTAAGCTGGAGAGAATAGTTGTGTCAGGCAATATCAATGATATTTGACAAAATCTTACCCAATCGGCGTACCAAGGTTTTGTCTCGAATCAGCTCGGGCGGTAACGAATTTATGTCGAGCAGGCACAGCTTCGAAGTATTTTTGAGGAGACATACAGGCGTGATAGGGCAGCCTTGGTCGAGGAGAGACTCTCAGTGGTTTGGGAAAATAGAGTATCATGAACTCCATGGCATCTCTGCAACCGCTGCTTTTTCTTTGATTTTTTCTCAGCTTTTCATGGGCTCAAGCGCGGGCAATACCTTTGAATGCGTGAAGATTTTTGTTTTTTTTTGCTTGGCTGAGCGTTGTGTGAAAGAAAACATCTGCGAGATCGTGTGCCATTCTGGATAATGACGAGGAAGTGACCAGGGTGCGGGTAAAAGCTCCTATTGCTTGAATGAGAGTTTTCAGGCATCTTGAAGCAAATTTCATGATTTTTGGGAATGTCTTTCGTCACCTGATAGACGACTTCTGGCACTAAGTCGTTTTCGGCACTCTCATTGGGCGTAACCTCTTCGTGTTGGTGTATGTATTGAGCTTTTCCCTGTAGCGGTACCTTACGATGCGCAAAGGCTGTTTACTTTTTTTTGATCTTCTCCTCTTTCTCACGCTTATTCATTCGCAAGCTTATGCGTATGAGCTGCGTGTTGAATCTCCTCCCATCAGCGACAGAGAAAGTCTCATCTATTTCGTTCGAGATTGCATTGACGATCGGCTGACTGAATTCATCGTTAATTATACGAATGGCTATATGGGTTCAAATGACGATATTCTGTATTCGTGTAATTTGCCGCATATCTATTCCAAGGTCTTAAAAAATGATAAAAAAGAAGCTCGTGTTCTTTACAAAGTAACATACTATCCTGGCATGCGTATTGCTGATGCTTATCTTAAAAACGATACTACAAAATTAACTAATGAAGAGTTTCGTCTTTATCACATTGCCATAAGCGTGATAGAACAAGCCGCAAATATGACAAAGTTACAGGCAGAGCTTTTTTTTCATGATACAATTTGTAAGTATGTTTCTTATTTTACGCGTGCAGCAACAAAAAATATGCCACGTCATGCGACTGCTATTGGTGCTTTTTTAGATAGAAGAGCTAACTGCCAGGGATACTGCGATGCTTTTTATATGCTTTGTACGATGTATGGATTTAAAGTCGATATGCAAAGTGGCGTTGCTGGTAAACAGAAACATGTATGGAATGTTATAGAAATTGATGGAAAATGGTATGCAGTTGATGTTACATGGGATGATAATGACGCTAACGAGAAACGAAAATTTAGCTTTATTTCTCACAAATATTTTAATGCATCTGAAGACATTATGAGGGTAACGCACAGTTGGGATGAGGTTAATGAAACTGAGCCGCTTGAGAAATATATCGACAATAATTATTTTTATTTGACGCCCGAAGTTGATGATTTTACTTTTGGATACTATTTTTCTACACCACGTGAAGCTATTAATTACATTGGCTTAGCATTGATTAAAAGTAAAACATCTATACGGGTGATGGCTCGCAGGACGGATAAACGCTATGACGAAATAAAGTTTGTGAACTTAATCATAGACAGCGTCCTGACGCGAGCTCGCAAGTCTATTTCCTACTATACGATAGTGCAAAGACATGGAAACTATGTTTATTATTCTATAGAAGTTAAAAAGGACAGAAAATGACGTAACCGCTCACGTGTATACGCAGAAAAAGGGAGGGTAACTGCCCCTCCCTCAATAGCTGAAAGCCTTTTCGTGTTCAAAGACCACTTCAATTAGCGGTAGGGTTACAGTCGATCCCATATGTCCACGCGCTGAACTGGC
>JAFXOX010000016.1 GCA_017528345.1 Desulfovibrio sp. | reverse complement strand
GACAAAGCAGACATATTCTCCCTGGGCCATATCAAGGCCCGCATCCCACGCTTTGGAAAGCGAGAGATCCTCGTCAAATCGGAATGCCCTGATATGCCGGGGATTTTTGCGTACAAGCTCATCCAGGCTTTCTGTGAGGGTTGAGGCATCTTGCACAATGATGACCTCGCGGGCAAGCCTTTCTTGTTCCACACTCTCAATGGTTGTGGAGAGCGCTTCTTCATCATCTGAAGCTTTTAGGATAATTGAGACTAAGGGATTACCATCTATGGTCCGCAGAGGAAGGGGTTGATAGCGTTTCCTGGGCGTTGTTGATTGGGCATAGCAGATAGTCTGCACGCCATGCTGGCCAAGGTAGAATGTGTAGTCGGGTAGGGTGCTTGTGAGAGCAGTTAGGATTTCAAGCCACTCCGGTGAAGAGGGGAGAACAAGCTCAAGAGCCGGTCTGTACCAGGCTATCTTGGCTTTCAGATTTTCGAGTTCTCCGGCTTTGACAGTTTCAAAGCGCAGTCTGCGAAGGGATGGGACGCCAGCCTCATATGGAATGTCTGCAAACGCAGGATGGCAGAATTGCCCATATTCTGAGCTTACAAGATAGGCACTTAGGCCAAAGAGCTGAGCCTTGACTCTGCGCAGGAGAACCTCGCGACTTGCATCGTCTGCCAGGGCTTCATAGACCTGGAAAATGTCTTCTCTGCGCTCACGCCAGAGCTCAGGATAGACAGTCAGCTTTCTCTGATACCTAGAAACAGGCGCCAGGCGCCTGAGTTTTAATCTGATCTTTTGCTCAACGCTATCGTTTTCCAGCGGATTTCTGACAGGACCTCCATTGATCTCATAGGCCAGAGCTCTTTGAGAGAAGGCTTTGAGCCACTCTTCCCCTTCTTCCATGGTGTCAAAGGCTATGGCAGGTGGGAGATCGTCTCTCAGGGGTACTTTTCGCAAAAGTTTGGGGGCAAAGGGCTCATCGTCTTGCGTAAAACCTGTGGTGCAGTTGCCGTCATGGTCGACCTGGACAGCGTTGACACCTACACAGGAAACAGTTTCATCAAACTGTAAGACGGAATCGCTGTCGTAAGTTTTTTTCACGCTTTGAGCGTCTTTGCCGGGAAGGAGAGTCCATGAGGGGAATGTTGGTTCATATGCCAAATGATTGTCTGCATACTGCCGAAGCCACGAAGCTTCTCCTCCCATGGGAAAAGCAACGCTTAGGCCAAAGGAAAGAAGTCTTTGCAGGCGTGAGAGTTTTTCATAAAAGAGTTGCGCCTTGGCGTCGTACTCAGGCACCCAGTTGATGATCACCTGACAAAGCTGCTTCTGGCTGATTACAAAACCCACAAAGGTCAAAACTTTCTTAATATCCATGTATTTAAGATGCACACCAAATCTGACGCACATCCTCTGTTGGGGCACGGGAAGCAGAAGTTTGTCATAGTATTTGATCTGGCGGATGCCATTGGTTTCGAGGATCATATGCACGTTCCGACCAGAAGTTGCCAGATACTGCACAAGATCTGCGAAATAAGGATGGATGGTAGGTTCACCACCATAGAGATGAAAAATGTATTCAGGGCGGTTCAAAGAAAGCAAATGGTACGCTGTTTCAAGCAGAGGCTCCCGGAAGAAACGCTCGTTGATCACAGAGTCAGGTTCATGGCTGTAGGGCGTGTCATGATTCAGACCATCAAGAAGATGCCAGTTGACATAGAGGGCGTCCTGACAAGCTGAGCTTTCTTTGTTCATCGGCGTTCCTACTTGGTTTTTTGAAGACCCGTTATACGATAATGATGGCTTTTTGCCTGCAAATGCAAATGTGTTTACAAATTTCCCAAAGAAGCTTTCTCAAAGTGCGTACTTCAAAGGTTCTGTACGGATAACAGGGGGGGCTCGCTGATGGCGAATGCCAAAATTTCATTTTCCTGCCCAGCTTATGTTAGCCGAGATTTTTCATCTCATGACCACCAATTGGCGTTGGGCTCTCAGCATTATGAAGGGTTGAAATGACATCAAGATAGCGGGTGCAGGTTTTCAGGCTGCAAAGGGTATTGGTTGATGTCTGACTTTTTTCCTTTTGCCAGTGCAGTTTTCGCAGTTGTGTG
>JAFXOX010000015.1 GCA_017528345.1 Desulfovibrio sp. | reverse complement strand
GCAGAAGCCCGTTATGTGAGAATGAGAAAGCATTGTGGACCTGAGAGCAAGCTGACAGGAGAACTTCAAAAAAGGATCGGAAGAGCGCTTCAAAAGGGGTATTCACCAGAGCAAGCAGCCAATACTGAGGTCAAGGAAGTAGGTCATGTCAGTATATACCGCTGGCTGTACATGGGGCTCATTCTGCAAGGAAACCGAGCTTACCTACGCCACAACATAAATTTTATCCAAGTTCGAAATTATGTTGTATTTGTAAAAAGAATAAGCATGATTTACAATTAAAAGACAGAATTTATAAATGTGATTGCGGAAATATAATAGACAGAGATTTTCAAGCTACAATAAATTTGTATAATTATGGTTTAGCATATGTCTCATAATTTTTAACGAATCAGGTCTTATTTTGTACTAATTTTCAATATAATTTTTGGATACCGATACGTTAGTCGGGAATTGAAGTCCCTGGAGCGTTATACAAACGAAAGTAGCTACGGCAAAATCGAACGCAAAACCTCTTGAATAAGAGAAGAACGGGAAAGGAAACATAAAGATGCATAATCTTTTGTAAGTTTTCCCTAACGGTCTTATGATTCCAAGTCAAAGTCTCTATGCCGCGGGGATCCCCGCTGTTGCTGATGTCATTGCCAAAGCTATGAAGGCAGCAAACATTGCGGAAAATGACGGCTACGCAAAAACAGATATTTTGGCTTTTGTACACTGTCTTGCCCATAACAAAGATCTGCCTCAGGGAACAGAGGATTTGCAGAAAAGATTTTTAGAGGTATCAGCATGGCTCGATAGTCATCCGGCTCTGCATAGGGCATTTGTTGCCAGACAGACACCTGCCCCCTGGAAATGTTGGGGAAATCTCGTTCTTGAGGATTTAGCTGTTGCGCAGATGCAGAACGCTAGCGAGCTTCCTGTCGCCGTTGGCGGGGCGCTTATGCCTGATGCCCATGCCGGATATGGACTACCTATTGGTGGCGTATTGGCTGTTCGTCATGCCGTCATTCCTTATGCTGTGGGCGTTGATATAGCCTGTCGCATGCGGATGACAGTTCTTGATATCCCTTTTGAGGATTTCGAAAAGGAGCAAAGAACATTTATTGAGGCCTTGGAAACGGAAACACGTTTTGGGGTAGGGGCCCAGTTTGAGCTCTGGCGTCTTCGTCAACATCAGGTCATGGAGGAAGACTGGTCAATAAGTCCTGTTACCAATAAACTAAAAGGCAGGGCGGCAGTTCAGCTAGGAACAAGTGGTTGCGGCAACCATTTTGTAGAATTTGGCGAACTCCATCTTTCGGAAAATGCTGTAGAGCCAGGTTTTACACTTCCTGCGGGAAAATATCTTGCCCTTCTCTCCCATTCTGGCAGCCGGGGAACAGGTGAGGCAGTTGCCCAGCATTACAGCAAGCTTGCTATGTCACTGCATCCAAATATGCCTGACAAACTCAGACATTTGGCATGGCTTGATCTTGATTCAGAAGCTGGTCAGGAATACTGGGCCGCTATGGAGCTGATGGGAAAATACGCGTCTGCCAATCATGAGCTTATTCATACCTCTATCCTGAAACATCTCGGGGCAAAGGCCCTGGCTATGGCCGAGAACCATCATAATTTTGCCTGGAAAGAGCGAGTGGGTGATGAAGAGCTTGTTATCCATCGAAAAGGAGCTACTCCTGCTCATGAAGGGAAACTTGGCCTTATCCCTGGCTCTATGGGAACCCCAGGTTTTCTGGTGAGAGGTAAGGGAAATCTTGCCTCATACAATTCCTGTTCTCATGGGGCTGGAAGAGCAATGAGCCGAAAGGCGGCTTATCAGAAGTTGACACATGAACAATGGGAAAGCTTTCTTAGGGAACGCCGTGTTAAGCTGATTTCCGGCTCACTTGATGAATCGCCCATGGCCTACAAAGACATTGAAAGTGTCATAAGCGGTCAACTTGATTTGGTTGATGTTCTTGCTCGTTTTCTTCCAAGACTTGTGAAAATGGCGCCTGAAAAGGACGTAAAACCGTTCTGGATGAAAAAAAAAGGAAAAAAATCTTAACAGATCAGCCCCCTCAAGGCATCTGGAGGGGGCTGATCTGTTAGGACAAATAAAGAGCGTGTAAGAAAAGAGCGGTAAGACCAATGGGGCCAAGAGAGCTGATAATGGAGCCTCTCGTGTATGACCTTGCTCCCGGCAGAAGACAAGAGCGCTCGGAAGCACTCAGCGGATAGCGAATTTATATTCTACAAAATTAAAAAAATTCAAAATCCGCTGATCAGCTCTACGTCTAGGTTTGCGGACTTTTTTTGACAATTTTGGTTCGAAACTTGGGGATGACAAGAGCGCTCGGAAGCTCTCAGGGGAAACAAATTTATATTCTACAAAATGCAAAAAGTTCAAAATCCGCTGATTAGCTCTATACCTAGGTTTGCGGGCTTTTTTGGCCAATTTTGGTTCAAAACTTGCTTCCTTAGTTCAGCAGCATTCTGCACATAGGGACAAAAAGTCACACAACACTGAAAAAAGGACACAGTTCACACTATGTCCTTTCTTCTACTTCCCGATTGCCCGCCGGGGTGTTTCTCATGCAGCTAAAGGGGAGGGCTGCCTGAGACAATTCCTAGACGGCGATCTTAGCCGGTGCCTGCTGTTGTGCCTGTTGCTTGGCCTCAAGACTATTTGTCATGGCCTTGGAGGTGGACAGCATATAAATTTCATGGGGATCAAGAATAAGGATAACAGATCCGTCACCCATGATGGTTGCCCCTGAGATACCCTGAAGGTCGCCAAGATATGCGCCCAAAGGCTTGATAACGATTTCCTGTCTCTCCAGAAGCTGATCGACCACAAGGCCCAGACGGCGCTCATTGTCGTGGATGACCACAACGGAGAGCATTTCCGGCAGCTCCTTGGCGGGCGGCAGGCCGAGCATTTCTGAAAGTTCCACGATACCCAGGACATCACCACGCAAGGTCACAGCCTTACGGCCCTTAATATCGGTGAGGCGGACCGCTTCAATCTTTGTGGTTTCCGAGACGGCATCAAGCGGAATGGCGTACATCTGTCCTGCCACATTGACCATCAGCGCATCAATGATGGCGAGTGTCAGCGGCAGAATGAGCGTGAACTTAGTGCCCTTGCCCACTTCGGAATAGGTACTCACACTGCCCTTGAGGTTCTTGATATTGGTGCGCACAACGTCCATGCCCACACCACGGCCAGAAATATCCGTGATTTTTTCAGCCGAGGAGAAGCCCGGAGCAAAGATCAGCTCGCGTGCTTCGCTATCATCCAGCTGGGCCGCTTCTTCAGCGGAAATAATACCCTTCTTGATAGCCACCTGACGCATCTTTTCAGGATCAATACCCTTGCCGTCGTCTTCAATTTCAATGGCTACGGAATTGCCCTTGTGGAAAGCTCTGAGGGTGACCTTGCCCTTGGCAGGCTTACCGGCGGCCACACGGTCAGCTTCGGATTCAATGCCATGGTCCACGGAATTTCGGATCAAATGCACGAGAGGATCGCCGATGACTTCCACAACGCTCTTATCGAGTTCTGTTTCTTCTCCTTCCATGACCAGATCCACTTCCTTGCCGCTCTTGCGGGAAAGATCGCGCACAAGTCTGGGGAAGCGGGAGAACACGGAAGAAACAGGCACCATGCGGACCTTCATGATGGTGTCCTGCAGATCATCGGAAATACGTGCCATGGCATAGGTGGTTTCCGAGAGATCCTGGGCGATTTCAGAAATATTGACATTGCCGCCCGCACCCTCAAGGGATCTGGCAATGAGTGTATAGCGGTTCCGGTTGATGATCAGCTCACCGATGGAGTTCATCAGGTGATCCAGTCGCCACTGATCGACACGGATGGTAGAGGCTCCCTTGTGCTGGGCGGCACCATTGTGTTGAGCTGCGGGAGCTGCTGCATGCTGTTGAGCTTGGGGAGCTGCTGCATGCTGCTGGGCTTGGGGAGCCGCGGCAGCGGGCTTGGGTGCTGCAGGAGCTGCAGTAGCAGGCTTGGGAGCGGGAGCAGCTGGCTTTGCCTCTGCTGCAGGGGCCGGAGCAGGCTTGGGCGCAGGAGCTGCGACAGGCTTGGGAGCCTCGGGGGTCTTGGCTTCCGGCTTGGGCGCTTCGGCAGGAGCGGCTGGCTTTGCCTCTGCCGCAGGGGCCGGAGCAGGCTTGGGAGCCTCAGGGGCCTTGGCTTCCGGCTTGGGCGCTTCGGCAGGAGCGGCTGGCTTTGCCTCTGCCGCAGGGGCCGGAGCAGGCTGGGGTACTTCGGCAGCCTTGGCAGCGGGAGCTGCAGCTGCTTTGCTTTCTTCCTTAGCACTTTCCTTATCCTGCGACATACTGATGCCGCCGCCTGAAACCGCCTTCTGCACCATGTCTTCAATGATGCCCACTTCCTGGTTCATCATGTCGACCATCATGCCGAAATCAATGCCCTTTTTCTGTCCCTGCTCAACGATGCCGGCAGTACGCTCGGCGTAGACCTTGATCTCGTCAAGGCCCACGGCACTGCAGGCATTGCGGACCACAATTAGGCAGCGATGCAGGGCATCGATGGATTCCTTGTTGGACCCATCCTTTTCCAGAGTGGCCAGAGCCGCGTGAATAATCTCAAACTGCTGGCGCACCATGACTCTGAAGGCTTCGTTGTCGTCAGTTTCGGTGCCAACCGGAATAATCGTGGGCTTGACCGTTTCCACAACGGGCTTGGCAGCTTCTGCCGGGGCTTCAGCAGGCTCTTCGGAAGCTGCTGCGCTCTCAGAAGCGGCAGGCTCTGCGCCATGACCGGCCATCAGGGCCTCTGGCAGCTCAATGGCTCCACCTGCCAGCACCTGCTGTAATTTGCGGATGACAGCGGATGTGTCAAAGGGCGAAGCCTTGCCGTCGCTGATATTGATATGCTGGATAAGCGCTTCCATCATATCAACGACAAGCAATAAGAGGTCAATGAGTTCGGGGCTGGCCTGCATTTTGTCCTGACGCACATTGTTCAGGACCGTTTCGGCCTCATGGGTCAGGGCATTGAGCTCATTGTAGCCAATGATGCCACTGTTGCCCTTCATATTGTGGAAGAAACGGAAGATATCGTTGACGAGATCCTTCTGTTCGCCCGGATTTTCTTCCAGGGCGAGAAGGCCGGCATTGAGATTTTCAATATTTTCAATGGATTCGTCGATGAAGTCTTTGAGGTGATCTTCGCCAAAGGCTTCAAGAGGATAGGCATCAAGGGCAGGAAGCGTAGCAATCCATTCCTTGGGAGTTAGCCCCTTGCCTCCGGCCTGCGGGGCGGCTTCGGCCTTGGGTGCTTCGGCCGGTTCAGCTGCGGCAGGTTCAGCGCTCGCTTCAGCTTGAGGCTCAGGTTCAGCAGATGCTTCAGGAGCAGGCTCTGCAGGAGTTTCAGCAGGAGCAGGTTCTTCCGGGGCTACAGCTTCAGCTTGGGGCTCAGGTTCTGCCGGGGATTCAGCGGTAACTTCAGCCACAGGCTCAGCAGGTGCTTCCGCCACAGCTTCAGCTTGAGGCTCAGGTTCGGCGGGGGCTTCGGCCTGAGGCGCCGCAGCACCCCCGCCATTCATGATATTGTCGATTTGTGCGATGATGGGCTCAATGGCCACATCACCTTCGGCACTGGTCGCCTCAAGATTGTCGATCATCTGACGCAAGGCATCGGTCGATGCCAGAATGACATCCATGATCTCACTTGTCACCACCATTTCGCCCTTACGCAGGGCATCGAGGATATTCTCGGCACGGTGGGCAATCTGATTGATGCGATTGAGCCCAAGAAAACCCGATGCGCCCTTGAGCGAGTGCATGGGACGGAAGATCTCGTTGAGCAGGGCAAGATTGTCCGGTGTCTTTTCCAGTTCCAGAAGATTGGGTTCGATTGTCTCGAGATGCTCTCGAGCTTCTGCTATAAAATCTGTAAAAAGTTCTGGATCAAACATGTCCTGGCTCATACAGTCCTACCTTCATTGAGCTAACGTAGATTCTGGGAACACCCTGCAAGGGCAGAGTACCCTTCTTATCGGTTAACCCAGAAGCATCTTTATGTTCCGGACCATTTTTTCAGGTTGAGCGGGTTTGACCATATAGAGATTGGCTCCGAGGCTCATGCCGGTCTGAATGTCCTTCTCCTGGCCCTCGGTGGAGAGCACAATGATGGGAATGTCCTTATAGGCGTCCTGGGTGCGCACGGTCTTGATGAAGGTGAAACCGTCCATGCGCGGCATATTCACGTCCACAATGATCAGATCCACGGCGTCGATATTGTAGAGCTTCTCAATGCCGTCGAGGCCGTCCTCTGCAGTGCTGGTCTTGAAACCTTCACTTTTCAGGACAAAGGCCACAAGATTGCGGATGGTTTTGGAGTCGTCGATGACCAGTATATGTTTTTGCATGTCGAAAATCCTTATTCGGCAATGTGTCCGTACCTGACCGGCTCCCTTTGCCAGCTGGCACGAGAACAAAATTGGGCACAAAAGCCACCTGCAGAGAGCAGGATTTGAGAGAGGGCCTCTCACAGACTTGGGCATGTGTCTGCAAGAACAGGGAAATGCCTAACGTTGCTTGCGGTAGACAATGGTGCCCGAGTAGTGCTCAAGCTCGAAGGAACGGCAGATATTATGCAGCGTTTCCGAGTGGCCGATCAAGAGCGCGCCTCCGGGAAGCAGATTGTCATAGAACGAGTTGATCACACGGCGTTTCATGTCGTCGTCAAAGTAAATGATGACGTTGCGGCAGAAGACGATATGCGAGCTCTCCACACGTTTGAGCTGTTCACGCTCGTTGAGGTTGATCTGTCCGAAGCTGACCAGGCGTTTCATCTCAGGGTTGATCTTATAGACCTGACCATCCTTGGTGAAATAGCGGCTGACCAGTTCCTTGGGGGTCGTGCGCAGGGAATACTCTGAATAGATGCCGTTGCGGGCCGCAGCCAGCACCTGGGTGGAGAGGTCATTGGCTGTGATCTTGACGTCCCAGGTGAGCAGCTCACCCTTGAGCACCTCGCTGACAATGATGGCCAGTGTATACGGCTCCTCACCTGTGGAGCAGCCGGCAGACCAGATCCTCAGCTTTTTCTGCCCTGACTTACGGATATCGTTGATGATATTGGTCAGGACGATGTCCTGAAAAACCTTAAGTTGAGGCGGATTTCTGAAGAAACTCGTCTCGTTGGTGGTCATCAACACGTAGAGCTCGTTGAGCTCTGCTTCTTTGTTGTCGTCAAATTTGAGATACTTGTAGTACTCTGAATAGCTTTTGAGATTGAGATGTTTGATGCGGTTAGAAAGCCGGTTCTCAATGAGGTATTTGCGGTTTTCGGCAATGAAGATGCCGCATTTTTTGTAGATGAAGTCGCGCAAAAGGACAAATTCTTCATCGGTAATGGTCATTTCCTTGTGAAAGGAAGGTGCCTGCAGATGCATGGACCTGGAGCTATGAAAGCTACTTGTGCTCTGATCCTGGCCTGTGCTTGTGCTCGTCCGGAAAAAAGGCCGTGTTGGCGAAGTCGCAGCAGGGCGTGTCGCCGAAGTTGTAGCCGGCCGAGTTGCCGGGCGCTGGCTGCCAAAAAGCGACGTCTGGGTCTGCGTCGTGTTCTGAGAGCCAAAGGGAGAAGATTGGCGTGTTCCAAAGGTGGAGGCCGGTTTTGTGGTCTGCGTGCCAAAAGAACGCGTCTGCGTCTGGGTCTGTGTCTGGGTCTGCCGGAAGGCCGAGAAGGGTTTGGGCTGCTCCTGGGTATGGCTGGCAAAGGGCTGTGCGTGGTCGTTATGATGGGAGAAGGCCCCCGAGCTCAAGGTCTGCGGTTTGGCAAACAGCGAAGTCAAGGGCTTACGCTCCTTGTCATCCTTATCGTGCTGGCCGAAAGCAAATGGTTTCTGCTGAAAGGGGGTTTGTGTACTCATGATTCCTACTCCTGACTGGCCTGAATGGCAGCCACAGCATCAGCGGCTGCGTGCTGAATTTCGGGATCTTCATGATCCATCAGACCCAGAAGCACGGTAAAGGCCATATTGCCTCCAATCATACCAAGTGCTTCTATCACTTTGCTCATGACCATAGGACTGCCTTTTTCCAGAAGCTGGGAGAGCTGGGGAATGGCTTCTTCCAGGCGGGCGTGACCCAGGGCCTCAATGGCTCTGATCTGCACCCAGTCGTTGTCATCTTCCAAGGATTCCAGGAGATAGGGCATGACAGAGGGTGTGCAGATCTGACCTAACAGGTCTACGGCGGCCATACGTACGTCTTTGTCCGGATCTTTAAGCGTCGGCACAAGCCTGGGGAGGAAACGCTCGGCATCGGGGCCCATGTTCAGGAAGGCCTCAACGCTCATTCTGCGCACGGAACTGTCCTCGTCCTCAAGTCCAGCTGAGAGTTCATTGATATTTTCCATGGCGTCATAGCGACCGAGAGCATAGACAGCCATCATCCGCTGCATGACATTGCCTTCGCGAGCCATGGCGCGGAAACGCTCGTTGAGATTGGCGCTGTGCAGATTGATGCAGGCTTCCAGTGCCATTTCCTGCACATCCTGATGCTTGTGATCGAGAAGATTGAAGACAATGTCGTCGATATCACGGCATGAGGTCTGGTTGCCGAGGAAGCTCAGAACACCCTTGAGAATTTCCGATTCATCGCATTCATCAATCACGGAAAGGAAGAAGGGCATATCTGAGCAGTCGCCCATCTGGGCGATCTCATGAATGGCCAGACATTTTAGATCGACATTAACACGCCAGAAGGCGTTTTTCAGCTCTTCCAGAGGTGCCCGGTCGGTAATGAATTGGCAGGCCTGCATGGCGACAAGGACGGTCTTCTCATCGTCCGAGTGCAGGGCATCACGAATATCCTGGGTATAGCCAAGGGCCGCCAGCGTCTTGATGGCCTGATCATAGATATCGGGATCAGTTTCAGGATCCTTGCTGATGGCAAACTTCAGCACGGATTTGCTCGCACTTTCGGTGCCAATGGCTTCAATACCAGTCAGAGCCGCTTCCTGAATATCCTCATTGTCGTCATTCAAGGCACTGAGCAGATAGACATTGAGATTAGCTTTGTACTTGTTGGGCAAAAGCGAAAGTGAGGAGCCGTTGAGAATTTTTACCACGGTTTTGACAATGGTGTGACGCAGGGCCTCATTAACGTTTTCCAGGGCATTGAGAAGCATGGGCAGAATCTTGATATCACCAAGATCTCCCAGCGCGTCGACAATAGCCGAGCAGACAAGGGGCGAGGACTGCGGCAGAAGCTGGATAAGAGCTGTGGTGGCCGAGGTGTCCTTGATTTTGGCCAGAGCTTCGACGACGGCAAACTGCACCCATTCTTCATCGTGCATGGCCCTGGAGAGGGGGGCTACAGATTCAGGATAGGCCAGGGTACCGAGGCTGACAGCCGCCTGATAGCGGACATTGACCTCTGGATCCCTGAGCAGCGCCTCTGCAAGCAGATCTGCCGATTTATGGCTTTTGCAGTGGCCAAGGATATCGGTGATGAAGATACGCAGATCCGCATCTTCGCCCTTGAGGTAGGGACGCATGCTTTCAATGCTGTCAACGCCGATCTCCCTGAGGATGTCCATGGCCGCGTTGCGTACCGAAACTTCTTCGCTCTGCAA
Source organism: Desulfovibrio sp. (assembly GCA_017528345.1). GTDB lineage: Bacteria > Desulfobacterota > Desulfovibrionia > Desulfovibrionales > Desulfovibrionaceae > Desulfovibrio. The sequence goes on along the minus strand of JAFXOX010000015.1, from coordinate 17,805 downwards.
AAGCGGCAGAAGATTTTCGATGACCTGGGCTCCGCGGATTTTTCTCAGGGCAAATTCTGCAGCTTCCTGAATGCCGATATTGGTGCTGCGCACCAGATTGCAGAGATCGGGAACGGCTTCCTGGAGTTTGTTCTCCCCAGCCAAGAAGGCCGCGTCACGGACATCTGAGCTGTTGTCGGATTTGAGGCCGCTGAGAATCTGTTCTTGAGAGATTTGGTTTGTTTCAGTTTCCATCCTACTGTCCTTGTCATCAATAAATTTGGCGTGGAAACCCTGTCTCAGGGTGGAAACGCCATCTCCAGTGTTTTTCGTGTTTTTTCTGCACATTTGCAGAACAGCACGGTACTGAAGCGTTGTGTGGATCCGATGAGGCACAAAGGCTTTGACGTCCTCAAGATTTGCTCTTTCCTGACTCGCAAGGTCAATATTGGCATTTCTGTCAGTTGGCGCGGCCTTACCTGCACTGCTGCTTTTGTATGGAAGCATGCAGGTATCGTGAACGTATTCAATAAGTTACAAGGCAATTTCCGGCTTCATCCTCCGCCTAAAAGGCGGAGGATTTCTGGCGGATGAGGTTCCATGATCGCTGAAGCGTCTGGGCTTTGTGATTACTTGCCACGCACGGTGTCGATAACTGCTTTGGCGATATCATCGGCATCAAGGATGAGATTGGCGAGCTTGGCGTCAATCACAGCCTTGTTCATGCCATAGACCACGCAAGAGGCCTCGTCCTGAGCAATGAGACAACCGCCGTTATCGACAAGCACCTTGGCGCCTTCGACACCGTCGTTGCCCATACCGGTAAGCATGACACCCAATGTACGGCGTCCCATGTATTTGCCCGCTGTCGCCATAAGAACATTGACTGTGGGCTTATAGAGAGCGTCCTTGGGTTCATCGGTGACGGCAATCTGGGGAAGCACGCCGCGCAGACGAATGCCAATATGTTTGCCACCGGGGCAGACATAGGCGTGGCCGCGTTGAAACTTGTCGCCGTCAACGGCTTCGGTGACCGTGATTTTGCTGACACTGTCCAGTCTGCGAGCAAAGGGGCCGGTAAAGGCCGGGGGCATGTGCTGGGCGACAAGAATGCAGGCCGGCAGATCTTCAGGCATGGCCGAGAGGATTTTTTGGACAACCGGCGGCCCACCTGTGGAAACACCGATAACGACCAGATCGCGAGGACCTTTACAAGGTGTCTGTACATAATCGGCAGGGGCTGAAGAACGTTTAGGTTGAACAGCCTGGCCTGGCTGACTGGCCTGTCTGCTGTCTTTTTCTGCAGCCTTGTTTTTAGCGCCGTATTTCAGGCGTACAAAAACTTTGCGTCGGGACAGGGATTTGATTTTTTGTCTGATTTCCCGGCCAAAGGTCTCCTTGTCTTTCTCCTTTTCCATGGATTTGGGAATGAAGTCGAGAGCACCTAGTTCCAGAGCACGCAGGGTGGTTTCAGCGCCTTGTTCGGTCAGGGAGCTGATCATCAGGACGGGCAGAGGAACTGTCGCCATGAGTTTTTTGAGGGTGTCGAGCCCGTTCATATTGGGCATCTCAACATCCAAGGTAACAACATCAAAATCATCGGGAGCAGCCTGTATTTTGCGCAGGGCATCAACACCGTCTCTGGCTGTGGCTGCCACTTTGATTTCCTGATCTTGCTCAATGAGCGACACGAGCGAATTGCGCAAGAAGAGAGAATCATCAACAACGATAACTCGTATCATGCTAAAACCTCAAAAAAACATACAATCATGTCTTTACCGCTGAGAGACATACGCGTCTCTCCGAAAGACAGAGAACGAAATAAGACGTAATCGACAAAGTCCGTAATCCGCATCTGTGTCAGTTTTGCGGACGCATGAAGTCGCAACGGAAAGGCCGAGCCATTCCAAACGTTCAAAGACTGAAGAGCGCTCTGCCAGACTTTTGCAGGGCGCAAATACCCATAGAATGGTTGAACATACGCCAAATGGTGGTCTTTGACAAATAGAAAAAACTTGCCAAAGTCGCCGAAAGAGGCTAAAGACTTGCCATCGGGATGTGGCTCAGTTTGGCTAGAGCGCAGCGTTCGGGACGCTGAGGCCGCGCGTTCAAATCGCGCCATCCCGACCAGCTTTTCAAGAGCTGTAACCTAAAAAGTCACATGAAAAAGCACATGAGGTAGGCGAAAAACCGCTTCTCCTTGCTGTTTGCGGAGAACATGAAAGCCTGAGATTTTTGTGCGAGTATGTTACGCCCCAAAGACTGCGAAAAGTCGAGGAGGCGTTTTTTTTTTGTTCTATAGACCAGGTAACCTAGGCCTGTGGCAGGAAGCAAACTTGTCGTCAAAGCACGTGACCGCTCTTTGGCGTAAAGACAGAAAGCCCCACATATTGTGGGGCTTTCCTGCTTTTTGGCACAAGTCTTCTCTTTCCCGCTGCTGCTTGCTTGTCCAAAAGAACCTTTGAACGTTTTAGCGGACAGGCTTGTCGTTGGACCATTCATCAAGGCTCTGGCTTATGAATTGACAGAACTCCTCATGGAGCTCCTTGCCTGTACCCTGCACGCGTTGGGGCTCGCCAAAGCGGAAATGCACTGGCAGTCCAGCATGGATGGGTCCTATTTCCTTGATCACGCTGCCTGCGGTCCAGGCATCGGTTTTAAGAGCGAGGGGAATGATGGGAACATCGGCTTTTTTGGCCAGTTTTTCCCCGATGGTATTGAACTTGTGAGGATCAAAAACGGGCATGCGTGTGCTCTGGGGAAAGATAATCAGAGAAATGCCCTGTTCAAGGCGCTTGCAGCCTTCACGCAGCAAATGGACGAGATCTTCACGCGGATTTTTCCGGCCAAGGACCACGGGATTGCGGGAACGCATCACAGCTCCGAAGAGGGGGAGTTTGACGAGACTATCCTTCACCACAAAGGTGCAGGGCATGAAGGGGCGGATAATACCTGGCAGGACAAAGGTTTCAAGCGTGCTCATATGGTTGGCGATAATCACGCAGGGCTTCTGTACATTCGCCAGATAATCAAGCCCCTCGACCACGATGGGGCAGCCAAGTTCCTCAATCTGATTGGAAAACCAGACACTGCCTTTCACCCAGCAGGTATCGTCACACTTGCCCTGGCGGGCTTGGACGCAGAGCCAGAGAAAGGGTCCGAAGAGCAGTTTGCTGTAGAAGAAGAGTGAGGGAAAGAGTTTGGAGAGGCCATGGGGAGCCACATGACTCTGATAGGTACCGGCAACGTGGAATTTTTCATTCATAGAGGAATCTCCTGACGCAGAGGTCAGCAAACACAGCCTTTTTTGCCTTAGTCCAGCTTGGGAGGCATTTTGGGCTGATTGCGGCTGATTTTGCGCCACCACTGGCTTAGACGGGCCTCCTCACCGTTTTCCCGGGGCTGGTAGAAGCGAAGCGTGCGCACTTCTTCAGGCAGATACTCCTGCGACACCCAACTGTCAGGAAAAGCGTGGGGATATTTATAGCCTTTGCCATAGCCCCATTCCTTTTGCAGGGCGGTTGTGGCATTGCGCAGATGCAGCGGTACAGGCGCAGGTCCCTGACGTCTCACTTCAGCCTGGGCTCGCAGGTAGGCCGCATAGGAAGAATTGCTTTTGCGGGCAAGGGCGAGATAGGTCACGGTTTCGGCCATGGGAATATAGCCTTCGGGCATGCCCACAAATTCCACGGCCTGTTGGCAGGCCACAGCCAGGGGGAGTGCCTGGGGATCGGCAAGGCCCACATCCTCCGAGGCCGAGAGAATCAACCGACGACAGATGAAACGCGGATCCTCGCCGCCTTCCAGGAGACAGGCCAAGTAGTAGAGGGCGGCATCCACGTCACTGCCGCGAATGGATTTGATGAGGGCTGAAGCGTACTCATAGTGGCTGTCACCTGCTTTGTCATGATGCATCATGATTTCCGGCAGAAGTTCGCGCATGCGCTCACGCGTCAGAGGACCCTCACTGGCTGCGGCATATTCCACGAGATTGAGCAGAGTTCTCGCGTCCCCGTGGGCTGCCATACAGAGAACTTCAAGAGCTTCGTCGGCAAAGTCCCTGCCCAGGGCTTGGGCGCCGCGGCGGGCCAGGCGTATGAGTTCCTCAGGGCCGAGAGGGCGCAGTTTTAGAACATGCAGACGACTTAGGAGCTGGCGAGTGACACTGAAGGAAGGGTTTTCTGTGGTTGTGGCCAGGAGAATGAGTTCGCCGCTTTCGATGAGTGGCAGGAAAAAGTCCTGCTGGGCTTTGGAAAAACGGTGGATTTCATCGAGAATGAGCACTTCTACGCCATTGAGGGTGCGGCGCAGGTTTTGCAGACCGGTTTCCGGCGCGCTGATGCGAACATAGCGTTTGTGAAAATGCCGGGCAAGGAGAAGAGCCAGCGTGGATTTGCCGCAGCCAGGGGGGCCGAAGAAGAGCAGGCTTGGAAGATTGGGGGCGGCCATGAGCTGGCTTAAACGTGCCGCAAGATGGCTCTGACCGAGAAAGAGTTCCCGCGTGTCAGGGCGCAGACGTTCGGGGAGGGGAGTGGAAACGCTCACAGGGCAGAATCCTTGGCTTGGGAAAGTTGGGATGCCCACCAGTGCAGGCCCAGGCAGAGCGTTGCGGCTGTTTCACAGCGCAGAACGCGAGCTCCCAGACTGACACGCTGAAACTGAGCCTGATCCAGGACTTCCAGTTCCCTGGGTGCAAAGCCGCCTTCTGGGCCGATGACGTAGATGGTTTTGCCCGGCAGACCGAGATCGGAAAGGCTGATCATGGCTTTGCTGGTCTCTCCTTCCCAGGGCAGATAGCGGTGATCTATGCCTGAAAGCGCTTCTGTGAGCTCGCTAAGACCTTGAGGAAAAAGGCGGATTTCTGGCAGCCAGGGATTTTTGCTCTGTTTACAGCCGGCTATCAGGGTTGGCTCGATTTTCTCGGCAAGGGAGGGGACGAGCTTAGCCTGGCTGAACTGCCCCTGAAAAAGCCAGATGCCAGAGGCTCCAAGCTCGGCAGCTTTTTCCAGAAGAAAACTGCGGCGGATCGTCTTACTCAAGCCGAGGGCCAGAATAGGGAGAGATGTGGGCCTGAGATGAAAGGTCTCGGTTTTTTTCTGCAGGATGACCTCATTTTTGCGAATATCGGTGATAACAAAGACCCCGATATGCCCCACGCCGTCCAAAAGCTCGACCTCGTCGTCGCAGGCAAGCCGCAGTACCTGCAGATGGTGGCTTTCCGGAGGCCTGAGGTGTACGCAACTGCCCCATTGGGACTGGGCAAGGTAAAAAGCTGGCATGCTCATGGCTGTTTTACGAATCACGGCTTGGACGTGCTTTTGGCTTTTTTCAATTCCTTGAATTCGTACTGTATTTGCGAAAGCCTGCCATAGTTTTTTCGGATCTCCTGCCCGATTTTGGAAAGCGTGTTTTCAGCCGGTAAAATATAGTTGCGTCTGAGGTAGCGGTCACTGAGAATTTTTTCAATGGTATTAATGATGTCGTCCACAATCGGTTCAAAGTAGTTGCTGCCTTCGAACTTCAGCTCTCCCAGCAGCTGCAGGGCCTCACGGAACATCTGGCGGTAGGTGAGTTTCTGCTTTTTGTACTTGCGCATGCCGATGTCCTGCAGAAGGCGGACATTGCGGGCCTGCTGGATGTAGGAAAAGCGTGAAACGACTTCCAGATAGAGCTCTCTTATATTTTCAAAGTAGTCGTCTTTCTGCGGTTGATAGAGGTAATCGCCGATGATCTTGATCACATTGTTGAAAAATTCGTCGCTGTAGCTGATGATGCGGCGCTGATGCTTGCCAAGCCAGGCCGAGAGGAATTTGAGCTTCTTTTCGTCGGTATCAGTGTTTTCTACAAGTTCCGTGCGCTTATAGAGGACACAGCCTGTATATTCACCGCGGACAATATCGTTCAGGTGCAAGAGCAGATTGCTTGTGTCCTTGATAACATTGAGGTCAGGCAGGATCTCGCCGGTCAGGGGGTGAAGAATCTCCTGTGTGCTTACGGAAATAGCACGGTCTTCCTTGATATTGCTGGGATTAAAGGCATGTTGGCGGTAGCGTACGCGCAAAATGATCACACGGCGTTTTTTGTCCAGAAAAAAGCCGTGCTCGTCCACGAGATCGTAGACATCCTTCTGGTCTTTATCCAGCTGCACAAGGGCAACTTTTTCAAGAAAAGGATAGCGCTGATTTTCGCCTTGAGAATAGTAGGTCGTGATGGTTCGGTCAGTCTGGCCAAGTACACGCAGCAGAAAATGCTCGCCCATCTTGTGGAGCCTGCGCGCAAAGAGGGCGCTTGAGGTACGGCGTTCGCTGACAATGGGAAAACCGTAGAGCTCCATGAGGTACTGGTAGACAAACATGCGGTTAGCTTCGTAGATCTCATTGTCACCGGGAATAAATTTGCCGATACGTGTGCCGAAGCGCTTGAGCTCACCGTCGATGTCTGCGGGAAAGGAGGCGAATACGCCTGTAAGATGAAAGGCACCCATTTCATCCCAAGCCAGAACTTGTGCCCGATCCATTTGTAAGAGATAGGGCATGAGACTGGCGTAGGCCTCAAGGGAAAGGGTATTTATCCCCTGAAATTTGCTGCGGAATTCATGCTGGAGGTAACGTGGAATACGTGAAGCCAGTGTTTGCAGGTTTTGGGCCAGAAGCTGTTTGTCCTGGCTGTTGGCATCACCGTCTTGAGCCGTATTTAATTTGTCGTATTGAAAGATTTCGGAGAAATAGTTCAGATGGCGGGCAAAGGCGACAAGGGAAAAGCCGGGCAGGTTCTTGAATTCGAACATGTCACTGTCAAAGGAGGGCAAAAGTTCACGGCTTTCCACAAGAGGATAGTTTTTTTCCTCCTGAAAGGGCTTGACCAGGCAAAACCTGATGTGCACAGCGTCAAGAAAACGTTTCAGGCTCTGCAGATCATGCAGTTTGGGGGACAACACCGGAGTATACGCGTCGTGCCAGCCAAATTCGTCCTGAGAATAAATGTCCTGCCACCGTACCATCAATATTTCAGCGTATCCAGTCCTGCTTGTGCAGGTAAAAAAAACGCTGCCCCCACTTTTCCCGTAGATTTCACGTCTTGCAGCGCATAACGTGAACAACCCTGCCTACTTGATCTGTCAAGTTCTGCCTTTTTGGGCAGTTTGTCACCTAATAAGAGAAAAATTTCTGGCTCAGTTTTTATCCTACGCGCCGTAAAAAACGGTCCAAAAGACTCGACGATATAAGGCGCACCGCAAGAACTTTCTCGTCCACTTACCTTTCCTGCTTCAAACTACTCCTTGGTGGCCGGGCAGGTTGTGTCAGCCTGTGGAGAGATAGTGAGAGTCTTGAGGAATAGTGTTGGTTCACAATCGTAAAATTCCCTAGTGTGGGAAATTTGCGAGCGAAAACCAAGCGAATATTCCTCTGGGCAGTCCAGTTTTCGCAGGAACACGCCTAGACGTGCAGGAATAAGCCTGCCTCCGCTAGGATTCCACCGACGTTAGTCGGGGGAAGATGTCATCTCAAAATAATAGGTTTCCTTGCAAAAAAGTCAAGTTTCAGGGTCCGGTAAATGTGTAAGAGACTGAAAGTGTGCTAAGCTCTGATTTGCTACATGGACATCTGTGGCATGACATTGACCTAGAACAGCACGGCCACGGCTGGCTCGAAAGAATCATTGCTTCAGACAAAAGTTGCTGTCTCTGTGTCTTCGTCTACGTCGGGGGTGAGATGTTCTGACATCTAGAGATTTTTCGTCTGGATTGTGACTGAGTTGCTGAGTGTTGATGAAAATGGGGCTATTGGCTGGTATTTGTTCTGAACTTGTGGAAAATGTTGTCATTTTTTGGCGAGCACAGCATAGCATCTCAAGATAAATATCGCATTCTCTTCTTACAAGCATAGAAGATGATATCTCTTTTATATATAGTTTTTATATAAAAATATTTTGTTGTATATTAGATTTTATTTCTTTTATTTTTTTCTTCTGTAAGTCCTGATAATTTCATTATATATGACATTTTCATATTTTTTTAAGCATAGCAGAAACAAAAGCAAAAGTTGACTCTTCTCTGCCTTCTTCTCTACCTTCAGCTTTACCTTCGGCCCTGCCTTCAGCCCTGTTTGTATTCATAATAGACATAAAGTCTCTTTCATAATCTTCTGCTGTTTTATATCCATTTAATAGATCATGATTCTTTCTATACTCATCTTGTAGGCGCATTATTTGCGTCATGATTTTACTCATTTTTGCTATTTCCATTAAATATTAGTATGTGCTTTTTGAAGAAAAAAAGCTAAAAAGTCATCCAAATCTGTAAACTTATCAATCTCAGGTTTTACATATTCCCATTTTGGTATTTCAATAAAGAAAAGTGTTGAATTAGGTAGATAATAATCTTTTAGTATTTGGTGTTGATATCGAAAAGGATGAAAATAATAATTATCATCTATATCTAAAAATAATTTATGGTTTAAAATAGAAATATTGCATACGCTTTTTAACTTATCATAATCATCTCCAGCTTTAATGTTCAAAAAAATTATTGATGTATAATAAAATACTCTGTTTATAAAATATGAAAACTTATTATTTTGAAACTCTACATTGTATAGCTTATTATCAGATCATAGGCATAATATATCTACAGATCCACCTTTTTCTTTTATATGTTTTTGTGTTAAATTCTCTGTCTTTATATTCTACGTAAATAATTTTTGGTAAGTTAATAGATGTTATAATAGAGTTAATAAAAGATATAAGGAGGTCTTTGTGGTCTTCATTGATAAATAAAAAATTAATAAAATGATCATTAGTTCTGTTAAAATTTTCAAACGGTATTAGGCATTCCATTTTTTTATCCAATTAAATATAATTAATTATAATAATATAGTGACTTTTGTTCTTTGTCACTTGCGTCTTCCTCCACCTCTTTCTCGCTGTTATGGCATATTTTTGGAAAAATGGCAATGGGATTCTAGGGAGTGGGGAATACCGCCAAGAGGCAAGAGGAGCAGAATCTGTTTTTCGTGTTAGAAAAATTTTTTATGCTGTAGTTTCAATACTGTCGATATAGGGCTTGCGTTTCTTTTACAATTCCTTGTACTATACTTTGTGAATGGCGTCTACAAGTGTAGAAGGTTATTTTGTGGAATGGAGTTTATCATGAGTTATGTCTCGCAGACTTGGAATTTTCCACAAGTAGATGGTATGCGAAGCAGCTATTCTAGTGAGAACCAAACGGCATCATCTATTTGTTGTTAATATTTATAAATTTTTTAACAAAATTATATATTTTTTTCCTACTCAAGTTCTGGTCTGGCAAAAGCGCTCGTGTAGCTGAAGTGTGCTCAGCTAGCCCCCTATCAACTGCATAGCCATCTGGGGCATGGTATTAGCCTGGGAGAGCATGGCCACAGCTGACTGGGTGAGAATCTGAGAGAATGTTAGGTGCTAAAGCGGTAATGTGAGACAGAAAACGACGTTTTTTTTGACGTTTTCTGGATTGGGCCTTGGTAGACGCATTCTGGGGCTGCTGAAGAGGCTGCTAAGCTCTGGTCATTGGTGTTTTTTTGGAGTATCTTTACGCATGTGCGAAGCGTTAGGGGGGTAGGAAAATTTTTTTTGCCAGCCCCTAAAGTCTTTTGTATACTGACCGATGAGCAGAGAGAGTGGAACAGGAAGACTCTACATGCGTTTGCTGGAATGCATACCCCTTACGCAGGGACGCAGTGATCCATTCAAGGAGGAATGGACATGTCGCTTACAACTACTCTTCATCAGTCTGAGGGACCTCAGAAGATTCGTTCGCCGGGCAATTCCGCAGAACTGAATCGTTTGGACAGTTATTTGACCGTTTTGGAAGACAACCGCAAGGCCGCACGTTTTGTTCCAGATGATGCGGCACTGGCTTTGGATATGGCCCGATTTGTCTGCGGGCGCCTGCACGGGAGAGAGGATCCATCCTTTATTCCCGTGATGCGATTGGCAATGTCTTTAGTGCAGACAGAAAGCAGTGATGTGGAACAGTAAGGCTTTCTGACAATATTTTTTTGATACTTTAAGGTTTCACCTCCCGACATGCGGGGCATGCATTCATTTCCACTCCATCCATACAACAATAAGGGGCCGCAAGGCCCCTTTTTTTTGTGCTCTTTTTCGCTGCTTTGCGTGTTATCCGGTTGAAAAACAGCATGGCAAAATACCCTTTTGGCTATCTTGGCCGATCCTTGCTGTAGAGTATGGACTTGGCGCCTTTTGCGGCTTCTGCCGGCAGAACAAGGATCAGGGTCTGACGCTGGAGATTATGCTTGTGCATGCAGTGTGCAAGATCGGCAAGCGTGGTCCAGATCAAGGCCTCTTCAGGCCAGCCCACGCGATGGGCGCAGAGAATCGGTGTCTCAGCGGGCAAGCCCGATGCCAACAGTTTTTCCTGGACCTTGTCCGCCAGTTTGCTGGAAAGATAAATGGCCAGAGAGGTTTTGTGACAGGCAAGGAGATCCAGACTTTCTGCGGCCGGCATGGGGGTTTTGCCTTCCATGCGGCTGATGATCAGTGTCTGGGTGACTTCAGGGACAGTAAAGGAAATGCCGCAGGCTGCCGCTGCCGCTGTGGCTGCGGTGACGCCCGGCACTACCTGCCAGGGAATGCCGTCTTGCTCAAGGAGGGTGATTTCCTCACGCAATGCCCCATAGAGGGACGGATCTCCGGTATGCACACGGGCGCAGCGTTGACCCTGCAGGGCACAGTCGCGCATAAGCCTGTGGATGTCTTCCAGGCTGAGGAGGGCGCTGTCGATGACGCGGGCATGTGGTGCATGATTGGTAAGAATGGCTGGGGGGACAAGGGATCCTGTGTAGAGTACGAGATCGGCGCAGGCTATGAGACGGGCGCCTTTCAGGGTGAGCAGTTCAGGATCTCCCGGACCGGCACCGATAAAGAAAACTGTGCCTGGATGCATATTTTCTCCTAGGCCTTGCGTTGAGCGCAAAGCAGAAAAACGGGGTTTTCTGCCTGAAAGTGCAGATCATGGGCTAGAGGGCGGGCCTGGGAGGACTGCACCTGCAGGATGCGCAGAGGCCAGCGTAGAGTTTTAAGCGTATTCAGGCAGGTCTGGAAGGAGGAAAAAAGGACACAGCTGATCACAAGGCGGCCTCCTGGCTGAAGACGCTGGCAGAGTGCGGTCAGAAGCTTTTGTCCATGATCTTGGCTTAAACCGCCGCCGACAAAGATTTTGTGAGGGGCAGGGAGGTCCTCAAGGCAGTCCGGAGCAGATCCTTGGATGACTTCAAGATGGCAGGCGCCAAGTTTTTGCGCCCGACGGACTATGGCTGAGGCTCTGTCAGATTGCGCTTCGACGGCATAGACTGCGCCCTGTCTTGCAAGACTTGCGGCTTCAAGAGCCACGGCACCTGAGCCTGAGCCAATGTCCCAGATAGTATCTTCCGGCTGGACGGCAAGGAGCGCCAGGGCTGTTGCGCGTACACTCAGGGAGCTTGCGTAGCCCATGTTATCCACAATGTCCTCTTGCTCAAGACCGAGGTAGGGGCGCGGATGCTTTTCTGTGCATTCAAGGATGACGGTTACTGAGCCTGTGAGCTCAAGCTCGCTTGCTTCCTCAGGGGAAAGGTGCCATGCGCGTTCTCTGCTTCGGCCAAGATCGCAGAAGATATGCAGGCGATAGTTGTGGCAGCCTTTGCTGAGAAGAAAACGGGCAACAGAAGCTGCCGTGTGCTGGTCATCGAGGAGCAGGCAGAGATGCTTTTGGGTAAGCAGGGCCTGGGAAAGCGCAATGGTTGCCTGGCGGCCATGCAGGGAGAGCATATCGACTTCATGCACGGGCAGGGCCAGACGTGCGCAGGCAAGCTGGAGGCTGCTTGGTGCAGGGAGGATTTGGAGCATTTCCGGGGGAAAATAGCGCGTAAGGGTCGAGCCAAGGCCGTAGAAGAGCGGGTCGCCTCCGGCCACACAGACAATCTTTTGGCCCTGGCTCCGTTTTTCTTCAAGGTCGCTCATGCAGGCAGCAAGGGGAAGCGTCAGTGGCAGGAGTTTGTGTATCAATGTTTGCGTTTGCGGCAGTTTTTTGAGGAGGGCAAGGGTTGCCGGAAAACCGCAGATATGATCTGCGCAGGCAAGCATGGCCTCGTGCTGCGCAGACAGACCGCGTTCTTCAAAGCCCATGGCAAGACCAAGCACCGTAAGGGGATTTGTGTCAGCGCTCTTCACAATGGATGTCCTTTGCAAAAGAAGCCAGTTTCCGCCCGTCCAGATGAAAGAGGTGTACCTCAACGGGCTGGCGGGCACAGTGACTGGCAAAATTGGCCGCTTTTTGGGTGAGCTGGCGAATGAGGTTGGGCCCTTGAGGTGTATGCAGAAGAAGTTCTAACACTTCATTGGCTGTTGTTGCCTGAGAGATGGCCTGGCAGGTTGTGGGGCCAGCCGCTCGACAGAAGTCGGCAAGCTTGGAAAAGTCAAGGAGGTGGCGACGGGCATGGGTCTGGCCGTGGCCCTGCGCCAATTTGACAAGCTTGCCGAAAAAACAGCCCCAGATAATCCTGGCAAAGCCTGCCCGATGGGCCTTGATCAGGGCAAAGGCAGCAAAGTCTCCGGCCTGGATAAAAGCCTGTTGAGGCCATTGGGGAAAGGCCGCCTGCAAAAGTTTTTCTGATCTGCGACCTGTGGAAAAGAAGAGCGTTGGCAGGTTCAGAGCCTTGGCCACATGAATTGATTCGGTAATGGTTGCGGCAAAGGCGGCATGGCTGAAGGCTTTGACAGTGCCGTGGGTGCCCAGAATGGAAAGACCTCCTGTGATGCCAAGGCGGGCATTGAAGGTTTTTTGGGCAAGGCGTTCTCCCTCGGGCACACTGATTTCGACGGCCATGGCAGGGGGCGTATGTTCTGCAAGCTCCTGCCAGCGATGATGCAGGGCAAAACGCATTTGCATGCGCGGAACAGGATTTATGGCCCAGGCCCCTGGCGGAAGCGGAAGCCCTGGCAGCGTGATTTTGCCGACGCCCAGGCCGCCTTTGATACGGATGTTGCCATGTTGGGCCGCATGGGGAAAAAGATCAACTTTGGCGCAGATGCGAGCGTTGTGGGTGACGTCCGGATCATCGCCTGCGTCCTTGATCACGCAGGCAAAGGCTGAGAGGCGGGAGGCGTTTGCCTGTGCAGGGTGTGCTTCTGCAATAGGTATCTCAAGCCAGGCCCGGGGCTTGGGGTGTATGGGGGGCAAGGGAACAGATACCGTATGTGGCGCCTTGCCTGTGAGCAGGCATTCAAGCGCTGCCAAAGCGGCTGCACAGGCTGCACTGCCTGTGCTGAAGCCCTCACGAAGGCCCGCCTTTGTCTTGCTCACAGCACGTGATGTCCTGACCAGTAGGTGCCTTCAGCCACAAGCCGTACTTCGCCGGCCAAGGTGGCATACTGGGCTGAAGCATTGAGGCTCACATGCAAAATGGCGCCACTTGGCTGTTCAAGGGCAAATTCCTGCGTTCTCTGACCCTGGCCAAGGGCAAGGGCGAGCGCCAGTGACCCTGAGCCACAGGCCTGTTCCATGACAAGGGTTTCGGTCTCTCGGACAAAGACCAGAGGTGTGAGTTGCAAAGCTTGCGCTATTTTTTTCCACCAGATGGCACCGACACAGGCTTCCTCTTCAAGGTGATAGCGCCTGCGCAGTTCCTGCATGGTCTGCGCTGCGTTTTCGTGGCTTGTGAGGGGATTTTTGGCTTGCTCAAGGAGAAGGTGGCTGATGCCTGGAAGACGGATCAGCCAACGGCCAGAGCCCAGGTCTTCACAGGGTATGGGAGGCAGCGGAATCTGCGCTGAAACATGCCAGGTGGCTGAACTTCCTGTGCAGCTCAAAAAAATGGTCTTGGGCCAGCCGGAAACGGTCACTCTGGCTGTATGCGTGCGGCCTGGTTCATGGTCTGTTTTGTTGCGTTCTTCATGACGGGCCAAAAGGGCGCCAAAGGCAAGGGTTGCGTTGAGGCAGAACTCGCCGCCTGCCATAGAGAGACTGTGTTCGGCAATATCAATATAGCCGGCCTGTTCAGCGGCAAGAGCCTGATCCTTGAGCGCTTCAGCGGCCAGTGTAGCCCTTTGGGCTTTTGCTACGGCTTTTACGGGAAAAAAGAGGGTCGTATTTCCGCCGGGATTCCATTTGGAAAAAGACAATGGCTGCACGTTGGCCTCCTTGGGCTGTCACACGTTGGGCATTTTGCCACGTTTGGGCAATCTTGCGCAAGTTCCCTCCACGTGCTAGAGAGCGCAGATGTTCCTGAAGCATTTGGGGGCCTTTGAGGCCTGTGTGATCTTAATTATAGGGATAATCCCGCAAGGAGAGCTTATGCGATCTGCGTTGTTTTTGCGTATGTTACTTGTGAGTCTTTTCTGTCTTGGCTTGCCCTTTGTTGCCGCGCAAGCCTCGTATGCCGCACCTCAGGCTGCCGTGGTCGTCAAACTTGAGACCAGCATGGGAGATATTACCTTGCAGCTTGATCCCAAGCATGCACCCGTGACGACAGAGAATTTTTTGCGCTACGTCAAAGCAGGTCACTATGACGGCAGCATTTTTCACCGCGTGATCCGCAATTTCATGATTCAGGGCGGAGGGCTCGAAGCCGACATGAAGGAAAAGCCCACCAAGAATCCCATCCGTAATGAAGCCAATAATGGCCTGCACAATAAAAAATACACCATTGCCATGGCCCGTACCTCAGATCCGCATTCAGCCACGGCACAATTTTTCATCAATACCGCCAATAACGCCTTTCTCGATTACAAGGAATCCACAGACGCAGGCTTTGGCTATGCCGTCTTCGGCAAGGTGATCGCGGGCAAAGATGTGGTTGACAAGATCGAACGGGTGGCAACAACCTCCAAGGGTATGCACGAAGATGTGCCCATTTCCCCCATCGTTATTCGCAAAGCCTCTCTTGTTCAAAAATAGTGTTTGCGACGGTGTGAGGAAAGGTACGTTCTTCTTTGGACATGAGGGCTTCTCTGTTGTTAACCTTTACGTTTGATACCCAGGGCTACAGCAAAGCATTGCAAGATGCTGGTATGGATCGAAGCCTCGCAGACCACGTCGCTGCGAGGCAGGATATGGTTTTCGAAGGAAGCTTGCATGCCCGTCTGCTTAAGGACAGACAGAACCTCTTCAGAGATGCGCGTAGGCTTGTGAGCGAGGAAGATGTACAGCGTGACATGGAAAAGGCTCGAGCCAAGATCGCAAAGGTGCGTTGTGAAAGAGAAGAGATTCGCGCTGCGTTAGCACGTGATATCGAAGCGCTTCGCTTCAACGTTCGCTATGACATGGAAAGCGTTTATGCAGCGTTACTGCTGCCTATCGAGCAGGTTCCTGCAGATACGCGTACTGCGTTTGAGAGAAGAGTGCTCACGGAAATCGTGCAGCAAGACCAAAGCAATCTCATATGGTGTGTCGGTATTTGTTTAGGCATATCTGCGTTAGCCATTTTTATCTGATGTCTGCTTGGGATGTGATTGCAGGTCAATTTTTTAAGCAGAAAACTCCCGGGAACAAGCAAAGGCCTAGTGATAGAAGGTTGGAAGATTTTCTTGGAAAATCCAGCAAGCTCAGAGCCAATGCGATCATAGCAGTTAGTGTTTTTGATAGCAGCATTAAAAAAGCCCTTCTTCGGAAGGGCTCTTTTTTTTGTGCCAAAGGGAGTGTCGCCAAGCTTGATTGTGGTGTAGCTTGCGCCAAGGTTTTAAGGCCAGTTATTGCGCCGTATGCCAAGTATGTCTGGGGAGAAAAAGGCCTTTGTGCCAAAAAGACTCCACAGAGCCTTATTGGGAAAGCGCGGGTGTCCTTGGGCTCAGCCTCTATGGACAGGCGTGCTTTGCTCCCATGTTGGGCTGTTTTTTTCCAGGAATCTCTCTCTTGCTTATCTTCTGCCAAGGAGACGTGTCTGAGAGTCTCCTTTGGGGCGTTATCGCTATCTGTGCAGGGGTAGCTTCGCAGGGCCCTGTGTCACAAAAATGCGCTCATGCCTGTTTTTCAGCAGCTGTTCAATACATGGTTTTGCGTAGAAAGAGCACTGAAAAAATAGTGGTGCGAGGAATGTGTAGCCTCATAGATTGGGTCTTCTCTGTGCCTGGCATATTCATTGAAGAGTAGCTGTCCCCGCAGCTACGAAGACAGCTTCGTTTTCTGCCTGACATGTCCAGTCAGCAAGATCTTTAGGAACACAGATAAGCACAAGTAAGCGGGGCATGTTGATTTCATGTGGCCGTGAGTTTTCAGCGTATGTATCTTCACGACTATCTTCTTTTCTGCGACTTCTTCGCTTACACGGCTGCCTTTTGTTGTGGCTATCCTCGCCCGATAGGGTGCGATGCAGACAAAAGGAGGTGCGCCATGCTTGTGAAGGTCTTTTTTGCCCTTACCATAGCTATGGCTGCGGTACTTCTGATACCAACGGAGCTGGGATAACCAGCTCTTCTGCGTAAAAGGAAACCCCGTAGTCCACGGCCTATGGACTACGGGGCTTAAAAATGAACCTCTAGTATGGTAGCCGTGCAGGGCGTTCTTGCAACGCACCGCACCCGCAGGGTGTTCCTGTAACCAGCAGGATACCCTGTTGTTTTTTAGCTTACGCGCTAAGGCTTGCTTGGTCAAGGAACTATGGCTGCGCTCTGCGCTGCGTTGAGTAAGGATTGTAGACTGAAAGCGCAAGGGTGTTGCGTGATAACGAGCTTCTCAGGGCTGAGGCACAGGCCCTTAAGGCATAGTAAAGCTTAAGAAGTTTCTGGCGCAGATGATTGAGGAAAAGGACTTCTGAAAGAGCCGTTGTCAGGAATTGAAAAGTCGCCTTACAACGAATTCCACCAATTCATACCGACCGCCTTCTACTGGCCTTTTATTCGTTGAACAACAGTCTGAGACCCCTCCTCAGGAGGCGACACTGCTTCCGATGAACGTCTGTAACCGGGCAGGACTGATGAGGCCTCTCAATACGAAAGGCAAGCCAAGGAGCTGGTAATGGACAATTTTGTGTATGACTTTGTTATCGGTAGGTTACAGGAGCTCTCAGAGGCCTTCAGTGGGTAGCAAATCTTTATTCTACATGATGCTAAAAGTGCAAAACCCGCTGATCCGCTCTATACCAATATTTGCTGGCTTTTTTTGCCAATTTTGGTTCGAAACTTTGGCTTTTGCTCGCAGGTAGGCTGTACACTATACAGGCGCAATGCTTGCAGGGTTTCTTTGTCAGAAATGCGCGCTCTCATCACTTTTTTTTAGCAGCAGTACGGTGCCTGTCGGTTTTGTGGCGTGGGATGCCCGGCAGTCTCTTTGTGTTTTCTTTCATGATTGGCATACGCTCTTTTTTCATGTAACAAAGAGTCAGCGCATGTAACCGTTTGGAAAGAGAGAATCATGAGGATATTGTTTATCTTTTCGTTAATGTTAGCTTCAAGTATGAATGATTATGTCAAAGTATACTATGGTGAAAAGAAGGTCGTAAAAATTTTAGTCGTGATTTTTTAGCGTAAATTTCTTCACAGCTATCATATTTTTTGCTACTTCCTGATTCCGTGAGCTAGTAGCCAAAAACGTCAGATTTGCACCTTCAAGGAATTTTTTTGAAAATTTTTCTGATGGACAGGGTATTTTTTTAACTTTACATAGCGTCTCCCGTTTGATTTACGGGATGAAAGAGACCATTGACGAAAATTATCGTAACCGCTCACGTGTGTGCGCGGAAAAAGGGAGGGTAACAACCCCTCCCTCAATAGCTGAAAGCCTTTTCGTGTTCAAAGAGCACTTCGATTAGCAGTAGGGTTACAGTCAATTCCATATGTCCATGCGCTGAACTGGCT
>JAFXOX010000014.1 GCA_017528345.1 Desulfovibrio sp. | reverse complement strand
GGTCGTATTCGGCAAGAAGTGTCCCTACTATGACACTTTCGTAAAATTGTATAGATAGTAGAAAAATTTCTTCAAAATAAGGTTTTATAGGAGAAGTGCGCCAAAAATTTGAAAAATACGTGGTCGAGACGACTAATTTTTCGTCAATAGCCTCTTTTGTCCCGTAAATCAAACGGTAGACGCTATGTAGAGCTAAAAAACACCCTTCACAGCATAAAAATTTTTAAAAAAAATTCCTTGAAGGTGGAAATCTGACGTTTTGGGCAATTAGCTCACGGAATCAGGTTTGAGGATTTTACGGGCATTATCAGCACAGTTCTTTGAAAAACTTGAAAGCATCAAAGTATTATTTTCAAGAGAGAAATGCGTAAAAATTCTTGTAAAAAATGGTGCTGCATAATTATTGTTTTCTTTTTCATGCAAAAGTATCCATTTTTTAGAAATATAGGAAGAGCTACTTTCTGTTTTAAGAGATCTTAACCAAGGCATTTTTGAAATAAGTTGGCTTAAATATTTAGAATCACTTACATCATAAGTATCTATCGTTAATGTAAATTTTTCATCAGATACATCTTCAGAATATTCAACTTGCTGTGCATTAGCTACAGATGCAAACCAATTATTGATAATGACGCCATCAATTAAAAAATCGATATTTTCTGGATTCTTGAGTTTTGTATTTCTTTTAATCTCTTTTGTAATTTTTTTACATAAATCTACAGCTACTTCTCTATCAAAACGGTACCCCCCACAACACCCAGCGTCTATCTCTGGCAATTGAAGATCTCGTAGAGCAACAATTTCCCATCGATAGAGATCAAGTCCTTCTGGTCGCCAAATTGTTACTTCTTTTCTATCATTGTATAATAAATCTTTGACTGTAAACTTAAACCGATCTATATACTGCACCTCATACATTGACAAATGGCTACGTCTAAGAGATTCTATATACAAACAACAACTATCTGTAAATGGTATAGCATTATCATGTAAAATTTTATCAAGAAAATTGTATCCATTATTTTCGTACACAATATTATCAGAAAGTATGAACTCATTAAAACAAATTAATGAATTCATGCCATATTTTTCATATACATTACTAAGTTTACTAGTATCTTGCACATTGAAAAATAGTTTCGCACATTCTTCAATATACTTTGGATAATTATTGCTAATCCACGTAAATGAATTTAATAATGTATCAATACGTTCTTTAAAAATAATTTCATTTTGAGCCAAAATAGCACAACAATGTTTGTATTTTTTTCCGCTTCCGCAAGGACAAGGAGCATTTCTAGATATTTTATTCATTATAGTTCCAAAAGTTTAAATAAAAATAATACTAAAATTGTTATTCTTATAAATAATCTACTTAAAATATCAACATCAAAGTAAAGCTATTTATTATAATAGCTTTTATATATCATCAAAAGATTTTCCTTGTTTTTCCACGTATTCCTCAAGCATTTTTTCAAACTTTCCATACTTTTCAAAAAATTCATATGCTCGTAAAAATGTACTACACTCTTCTTCGTTAACAAAACGAGCAATCAGAGCCTGCTTGACAATAGCAGTGCCACTACAACCCATAGCAGAAAGTTTGCTATACTGACCTGTAATAGGCACATCAATAACTATCTTAATATTTCTACCTCTTTTATTTGGAGCAATGTAGTAGCCGTTAGCATTTGACACAACAGCCTCCATCTATTTACAATGTAGCTTTTCTAATATATATTACTCTAAATATATACTTTAATTTTTTTGTAAAAATATATTTTCTCAATAATATAAAATTAAAATATACTATACATTCAAAGATCATAGAGAAGAAGCGTTTGACATAAAAAGATCTGTCAATATAATGTAAAAGACACAGAACGCGTCTCAGCGTCTTGGCAACGTTCTCGATTATGAAGACCAACAAAATCACGTTCAGTGCTCTCGCAAGCAACGTTTTTTCCAAACACAAAGCCTTCATGGCTGCAGCTCAGTGCCACGTTGTCCATCAAAGAAGAAGATTGATCCTCAAGGAAAACGTGTTACCCGACAGCCAGGCACTATAAGACTGGGCAGGCTACGTGCTGCGTCTGCAAGACAGTGAAAGGCCAGCACGCACGGCCGACTCAAAAAAAATTTCTTAGCTACCCTTAAGTTTTTATGGTTTTGGCCGATTGAGGCAGTAAAGCCGCAGGGATGCGGCAAAGGAGGAAACCATGGACGGAATGATGGAAGTTGTCGGTATGGCTCAAGGCATGCAGGCTCAAGAGCTTGCTATGCAACAGGCAGCCACCAGCGCTAGTCTGGCCAAGGAAACCCTGGAATTCCAGGGCAGTATGGTCAATTCGATTATCTCAGGTGGCACCCAGGGTATGGACATGGCCAGAAGTACTGGTCTTGCCGCTCAGGGTATCGGCAGCAAGCTCAGTACTGTCGTCTAAGACCGTTGCAGCGCTGCTGCAGCATGTTACAATAAGGCCGCCTTCGGGCGGCCTTTTTCGTTACCGCTTTCCAGGTCTCCCCTCACGCCACCAAGAGAGGAGTCTAGAGAACAACCACAGCCTCAATTTCCACAAGCCCACCCAAAGGCAAAGCTTTGACGGCGACACAGGAACGGGCAGGACAATCCTTGGCAAAGACCGCCGCATACTCACTGTTGACCTGTGCGAAATCCTCAATATTGGCTAAAAATACCGTGGTTTTGACCACATTGTCAGGCGTGGCCCCAATTTCGCTCAGCAAGGCCTGAATATTCTTCAAACTCTGCCTGGCCTGCGCCGCCACCCCGCCTTCAGCGAGTTTACCTGTTGCCGGATCCAGACCCAGCTGCCCTGAAAGATACACAGTTTTGCCGGCCTGAATACCTTGCGAATACGGTCCCACAGCGGCTGGAGCCTGACTTGTGGCAATCACTTTCTTTGCTGTCTCCATACAACCTCCCTAACATACGGAAAACACCCGATCTGTTCGTTTATCCAAGATCAAGTCCTACTCTGGCCACATCCTTAAGCAGACGTCGGTAGTAGAACTCGGAAAGTTCGTCAGCTTGCACCTTGAGTGAAGGCTGCCAGGCATAGGCTGAGGAAAAGTCAAGTTCGAGAAAGTCGGCACATTTCTGTAAAACTGCCTGCCGATCCAGGCACAGGTCCTCATAGGCTATGGAAAGTGACGGTAAAGCCTTTTGCTTCAGAAAGACGTTCCAGGCCTTATGCAATTGCTGACAATATTGCACAAGCTGCAGCAGGGTTTGCCCATCATAGTCCTCCTCCCGCAACTGGCAGGCAGCTTTGTCGAAAGCGGTCCATTGCTGGGAAACCAGGCTTTTAAAATAGGAAATCGCCTGACGCAGGAGATTCTTGCGATAGATGACCAGATATCTGGCACAAAAGTCTGAAAATCCATGAACTGATCAAAGTGGCACTTCACGCCAAAAACACCATTGGGGGATGTTCGCCAGCGTTCAAGGAGACAAATATAGTTTTTTTTATCGCCAAATGCCCAGCGACTGCTGAAATCTTCCTGGTATTTGGGATGAAAATACTCGAGAGGTCTGCCGGCAAGACCTGTGTACTCGAAATATTCGGCGCACAGGGAACTTCCTGTGCGGGGTGAGCTCGCAAGGCAATACCATCTTGGCTTACCGACATACTCCGGAAAATCGTACTGCGACGCATTTTTGGCATAACGCATGCCCCATCTCCTCGTCAAAGGCTTAGGCGTCGTCTTGTTTTCCGGGAAAATGCGGCCGCATGGCGTTGAGGGAAACAGCAAGGGTTGTCAGGTTGTGCAAAAGTGCCGAAGTGCCTGGACCGAGGATCATCAGGAGTCCTCCAAGCAAAAAAGCCGTATTGGCCACCATGGTGGTCACAAAATTTCTGTGAATACGCCTGATGGTGCGCTGGCTCAGGATGCGAGCCTGCACCAGGCCTTCAAGGGTCGGCCGTGACAGTTGCACATTAGCCACCTCTCGGGCAAGGTCGGTACCGTCGCACATACTGACCCCCACATGGGCAGCAGAAAGGGCCGGGGCATCACTGATACCATCACCAACCATCAGAACCTTAGCTCCTTTGGCTGTCAGTTCCTGCACCACCTGGGCCTTATCCTGCGGCAGGGCCTCGGCCATGAATTCCCCAATACCGACTTTGGCAGCAAGGGCTCTGGCGGTACGATCATCGTCGCCGGTAAGCATGACAATGCGACGAAAACCAAGCTCACGCATTTTTTGGATCACGTCCGCAGCCTCTGGCCGCACAGGGTCTTCGATGGCCACAAGGCCGGCCAGACGCTTGTTCTGTCCCATAAAAAGCAGAGAACGGCCAAGAGCTGTATGATAGCCAATGGCCTCTACCAGAGGGGAAAGATCCACGCCTTCATCCTGCTCCACAAAATGGCGGCTACCCACACAAAGTTTCTGGCCATTGAGCTCCGAGGCCACGCCATGAGCCACCACATACTGAACGTGGGCGTGTTCCTCTTCGTGATGGAGATTCTCCTCTTCAGCTCTGCGCACAACAGCCCGCGCCACAGGATGCGGAAAATGCTCCTCAAGACAGGCCATGGTCCGCAAGACCTCATCACGGGCAAAGCCTGGTGCCGGAATCACTTCCACGACCTTAGGTATGGCCTGGGTCAGGGTTCCGGTCTTATCCAACACCAGAGTATCCACTTCGTGTAAGGCCTCAAGAAAGCGACCGCCCTTGATGACCACGCCGAGACCTGCGGCCTCATGCATGGCGCAGAGTACGGCAAGTGGCGTTGAAAGCTTCAGCGCACAGGTATAGTCCACAAGAAGAACGGACGCTGCTCGCACAAAATTGCGGGTGATAAGCAGAACAAGGCCTGAGAGCAGGAACGTGAAGGGCACGGCAAGGTCGGCCATACGCTCAAATTTGCCCTGAATGCCGGCTTTCAGGCTTTCTGATTCCTCGATAAAAGAGAGAACCTGAGTGAGCCTTGTCTCATCACCCACATGCCTTGCACTGATGACGAGCCGCCCTGTTTCAAGCACGGTACCCGCATAGACAGAACTTCCCACAGTCCTTGCAACGCCACCACTTTCGCCGGTCATGGAAGACTGATTGACCATGCCCTGCCCCTCATGGACAACGCCGTCCACAGGAATGGCATTGCCAGCAAGGACAACCACCAGATCTCCCTCGTGCACCTGAGCAAGAGGCACAAGGTGTTCCTTGCCATCAATCAGAACCCAGACATTGGCCACATTCAGGGCAAGACTCTCTGCCAGACTGGCCAGAGATTTTCGCCGAGTCCATGTCTCAAGGGTCTCGCCAAAACCAAGCAGCAGGGTGAGCATACTGATGGTCGAAAAATCTTTCATAGCCAGGGAGGCAGCAATACCTGCTGCGTCAAGCACCTCAACGGTCAGCTTGCGACGCATGAGAGCCCGCAGCCCCTGCCAGAGGTAGGGAAGCGCGCCATAGACGGCAAGACCGGCTCGAAGCCACGGCGGCAAAAGCGGACGCACAAAGAGATAGCTCAAAAGCGGCATAAAGGCGTTGACCGGAGAGCTCTTGCGCAAGGCGGCCAAATCTTCGGCTGTTGGCAGAATGCGCGCATCGTTTTCCAGTCTCGCAAAGAATGCCAGAACAAGTGCCCGGGCATGTTCATCCCCATAGAAAAAGAGCACACTGCCCAGGCGCGGATTCACCTTGATCTGCGTAATGCCCGGAAAGGAGGCAAGGGCCTCCTGAATGGCCGCAGCTCCATCCAGACCGAGAGGACCTGTCCCTCTCATACGAATTCTGCCTGGGGATATGTTGCGCAAGGGCTTGAGTTCATGAACAATGGAAAAACGCATGCTCTTCTCCTCGCAATCACAAGTCAACAAAAGATCTGAGGCAAGGACGGCCATCTGCCAAGTCTGCCTGCAGAAAGCTGGTCTTGATCTGCCCGGTACATAGTGTCTGAAGCAGACGCTAAAGTCAAAGATTTCTAGCCAATTTCACAAAATTTCAAATCATCGGGCTTTGCCACGCAGCCAAGTTCAGTTCAGTTTAGGATTTGCCAAAACAGGACTAATGAGGTTAACATCTCTAGAAAACTTACAACAAATCTTGTTTTACTCAGAAAATCGTTTTTTTGTGAACGTTTTTCGTTGTCACTACCGACGAGTTTTCTCCATGCCCAAATTCTTTTTGCCCTTAACCTTATGCCTTTTCAGTCTGCTGCTCATCTCCTTGACGCAGCCATCTTTGGCACACAGCAACACAGCTGATCCCTGGGCTCCGACCCCGACAGATCTCAAAAAAGCCCTGCCCAATACTCGCTCCCAACCACTACGACTTCGCCCGCGCACACAGCTTCCTCCCCTCCCCGACGATCAACAAGGTATTATCCGCAAGGTTTCCCCAGCTTCCGAGCAGCCGGTCCTTGCCCTCACCTTCGATCTCTGCGAACTGGCGACATCCACCTCTGGCTGCGACATGACTCTGCTTGGCTTTCTCAAGGCGCAGAATATTCCGGCAACCCTCTTCATGAGCGGCAAATGGATGCGCACGCACAAAGCGCGCGTGAAACTCTTTCTGCAACATCCGCTCTTTGAGATCGGCAATCACAACTGGAGTCACGGCAACTGCGCACTGCTCCCCCTCAAGGATCTGGAAGACGAAATTCTCTGGACGCAGGCCCAGTATGAGCTGATTCGCGAAGAGCTTGCAGGGGAAATCACAGATCCAACTAAACTCGCAAAGATAGCGCCTGTGCCACGGCTTTTCCGTCTGCCCTATGGCCGCTCGCGCCCAGAAGCCCTCAAGACCATTGCCGCCCTTGGCCTGACAACTGTTCAGTGGAATATCGTGGGAGAACTCGGCGCGGTAACAAACAGGGAACAAGCCAGGCGCTATGCCCAAAGCCTTGCAAGCATGACAGTCCCAGGCTCCATTGTGCTTTTTCACGCCAATCTCGTGCCTGTCGGCACAGCACTCCTTGTGGAGGAATACACAAGGCTCATGCAGGCCAAAGGCTACCGTTTTTTGACCGTAAGCGAGCTTCTCCAGCTCGGCACGCCCCAGCGGGTCCAGGATGGCTATTTTTCGTCCCCCGGGGATAATCTTCACCTGGATAGACGTTTTGGCCGCTATGGCACTGGTTTACGCTAGAAAAAGTTCCCGAATAAAAACATGAACGTCACAGAAATCGCTTTGTAGCCAACGCTAGATCTACAACTTTTGAGCTTACGCGCACGTATCTTGAAAAAGAAGCAACGAGTTTGTCGTGTGCAGGAGAAAAGCCCCTTTTCTGGCCGGAGTATCTATGAAGTTATCGACACTGACCAAAGCCAATATCTTCATTACCTGCATTCTCTTGCTGGGATTTTGCCTTCTTTCTTTTATCTACTACAGTTCTTTCTATAAAAATTCGATGGACAACCTTAAACATTCAGCATCAGATAGTATTTCAACAATTTATTCAGAACTTTCCAATTTCTTCATTCAGCCAATTAGTATTTCTCGTACAATGGCAAAAAATGATTTCTTAATTACGTTTTTATCTAATGATGAATCATATAAAAGAGATAATTTTGCTCAAATAATTACAAATTATTTAAATATATATAATAAATCACATTCTTTTGATGGAATTTTTCTATCATCCATTAAAAATAAATCAGTATATACACAAGATGGACTTATTGCACATATTGAAGATCAAAAAGAAGCTCATGCGTGGCATGAAAACTCTTTATCACACACGCGACCATATGATTTAAACATTGACTTTGACAAAACACCTTCTGCTAACAACAACCCATCTTTATTTATTAATTACAAAATTTTTGATAAGAATAACAATTTATTAGGAATAACTGGTATATGTGTTCATCTTGAATCAATTATGGAGTTTTTGCTCAATTTTGAAAGACGAACAAGAAAGAATGTTTATATTATAGACGATAAAGGTACCATCCAAATATCAAGTTCTCAAACTGGACTTTCCGACATTAATCTATTTGAATTTTCTGGAAACACTACCATTAAAAGTCTCATTGACACTCTCAAAAATGAATGGAAACGCTCAAAAATTAGCTCAATAACAGACATTAACCCTGAATCACAAAACTATATCTCAATAAAATATCTACCAAACCTTTCTTGGTATTTAGTCATTGAAAGTTATATGGGTGATTTTTATCAGCAGCTTAAAGATGACATTATTAAATCAGGAATTATTATTCTTTCAATAATGATTTCAATTATTATTTTTATAAGCAGAGTAATTTATTCTTTTGAGAGACAAATAAAAAAAATAACGGAAGACAGATTAAAATATTTTTATGATGCTACGCGCTATATATATTCTAGCATCTATGAAATTGATATTACTAATGACCGTTTTACACCAGAGAGCCGATTGCATCAATTTAAACTAAGTAATACTAAAGAAGAACTTCCCTATTCTCAAAGTCTTTCGATGCTCTCTGACAATGCTATCCATCCTTCATTTAAGAAAAAATTTCTAGAAACATTTTCAAGAGAAAATCTTCTTAAAAATTTTTCTGCAGGATGTGATCATATTAGTCTCGACTGTCAAGTCTTTCTTGATGGAAAATATCAATGGCTTCGCTATGATGTCCATATGTTTAACGTCGATATCGACAAAAGTATCCACATGTACCTCTATGCCAAAAATATCAATGATCAAATAGAAAAGGAAAACAAAGCTCGCACAGATGATTTGACCCAGTGCCTGACGCGGGGTTTTTTAGAGCAGTCCATCGCACAGACGCTCACAGAAAAGCCCAATGGACGCTTTGCCTTTCTCATTCTTGACATCGACCATTTCAAACAGGCCAATGACACCCATGGACACGCCTTTGGCGACCTTTGTCTGCGCTCCTTTGCAGAAACTATCCGCCATTCCTTCAACACAAACGACATTATCGGCCGTCTGGGTGGCGATGAATTCATTGCCTTTGTGCCGTATGCCGATGAAGCCTGGGTCAGACAAAAAGCTGAAGAGCTTGTGAAAAAACTTGCGTACACCTGTGTGGACGGAGACTGTTCCATGGAGATTTCTGGAAGTCTGGGCATTGCCCTCTATCCGGCAGATGGAGATAGCTTTGACAGGCTCTATCGCCATGCAGACGCCGCCCTCTACGTCGCAAAATCCTCGGGCAGAAAGACCTTCCATTTTTACAAAGATATTAACGCGGTCAACCACTGATCGGCTCAAAGCAAGTTTCAAGGGCGTTCTTGCGCAAAAACTATCCTAAAGTTCTCCTTTGCTCTGACGATAAGTGCTTTTGTCTAATTGCAAACGAAAAAACTTTGAAAAACAATTTGTTATTTGAGTTTGTTCAGGTTCTGTCGCTCTCCCTGCTTCTCTCCCTGTGACAGACCTGTACGCCAAATCAAAGCATATCATCTGAGCGTCCCTAGGAAAGGAGGAGTCTATGAAACTGGGTCTACTCGCAAAGATGTTGCTGTTTATCCTTCTCCCCGTGCTTATCGGCACAGCCCTCTTGTCAGCCATCAGCTACAATATGGGCGACAATATGATTCGGGAACAGATTGACAGCGATTCCAAAATTGTTCTGGATACGGCAGGAACAGGTATGGACGCCGTATTCACCGGTCTGCGTGAAGGTCTCTTGCCCGTCACCCAGAATATGCGTCTGGTGAGACTGGCTGAAGCCTATGCCAATGGCGGAGCTTCCGCACTGACAGCTGAACTGCTTGATGGCGGCGACCGCGTTGTCCAAAGCTTTGTTCAGGGCAGTAACCTCGTTTACGGATCCTTTATCCTTGCCACAGACGGTTATGTGCTCGGTGGTCGTGTCAATAACGGCACTGGCCCCTCCGATGTGGGCACCAACCGTGGCGATCAGCCCTATTTCAAAAACGCCATGAGCACAGGTCACACATCCATTACGACCATTTATCTGCCCAATGGCGAAGCCATGACCGTCATTGCCGAGCCTATCAAGCATAACGGTCGCATTCTGGGTGTAACAACGGCCCGTCTGCGTAACCTCGATATCAGCAAGAGCACCACGGACAAGGTTGTTATTGGCAAGAAGGGCCGCACCTACGCCTATGCCATGGACGGAAAGTATGTGTTGACCCCTGACGCCGGCTCCATTGGGCGTGATGACTCAGCCAGACCCCATGTGCGTACACTCCTTCAGAACCGCAACGGTAAGCTTGAATTCAAGAACGATCAAGGTGAACCCAAGTTCCTGTACTACAAGGAACTGCCCCAGGAGCATTGGATCCTTTGCACAGAAGTCGATGCCAATGAAATTCTGACCCCCACCCACAACCTTCTGCGCAACGTCAGTCTGCTCGCCCTGCTTGTGGCTGTCCTTGTCGGTGGTACGATCTTCTTCACAGCCCGCGGCATTGCCAAGATGACCGGTGGTATTGCAGGAATCGCTGACTCCGTTGCCGGTGGCCGTCTGGAAGCCAATCCTCAGGAAGAACTCCTTCTGCAGAATGCGGTCTCACGCGGTGATGAATTCAGCACGCTCTCCACAGCCATGCGCTCGATGATGAGCAGCCTGAAGAAGCTGATCAGTGAAAGTGAAGAAAAGACACGTGCTGCCGAGAGAGCGACTGAAGAAGCGCAAAAGGCTACAGGTCGTGCCGAAGAAGCCGCACGGAAGGCTGAAAGCGCCAAGCGTGAAGGTATGCTGCAGGCTGCCGGACAGTTGGAAGATATGGTCAATGCCATCTCTGCCGCTGCCAGCGAACTCTCTGCCCAAATTGAACAATCTGACCGTGGTGCCGTGGAATCATCCGAACGCCTTGCTGAAGCCGCGACAGCCATGAACGAAATGAACGCAACCGTTCAGGAAGTGGCCCACAACGCCTCTTCGGCCTCCACAGTCTCCAACAATACCAAGAATAACGCCGAAGAAGGCCAGAAGATACTGACCAATGCCATGGCCAGTATCAATCAGGTGCAGAAGGTGTCCATGGAACTTAAGGAAGACATGGGCAAGCTCCATGAACATACGCAGAACATCAGCCAGATCATGAACGTGATCAGCGACATCGCCGATCAGACCAACCTTCTGGCCCTCAACGCAGCCATTGAAGCGGCCAGAGCCGGTGAAGCCGGACGCGGGTTCGCAGTTGTGGCCGACGAAGTACGTAAGCTCGCTGAGAAGACCATGGCTTCCACCAACGATGTCAGCCATGCCATCACAGCCATCCAGAGCAGCGCCCAGCAGAGCGTCAACCGCATGGAAGAAGCCATGCAGAATGTGGAGCAGGCAACCTCTCTTGCCCAGCAGTCCGGTAATGCTCTGAACAAGATCGTCAGCGACGTAGAAGAAACCGCTGATCAGGTCAGGGCCATTGCCACAGCCTCTGAAGAACAGTCGGCTGCCAGTGAAGAGATCAACCGTTCGATCTCCACAGTGAGTGAAATGAGCAATCAGACAACCCAGGCCATGGGTGAAGCTGCCAAGGCCATTAGCGAACTGGCCCAGCAGACCGAACGCCTGAGTGCGCTCATTGAAGAAATGAAGCAGAGTTAAGAATTTGATCTTGGATCATGTCCTACCCTGAGGTGAGGCCCTGGGTAGGACATGAATCTGAGATCTTTTTCCGAAAACGGCAAATCTTTTGCCAATCTTCTCCTTCTTTCCACGAACAATGGATCCCACAAGACCACCTGAAAGAGCCCCTTTCAGGTGGTCTTTTTGCCCAAAGGGCCATACTGCTTTGTGTTAACAGCACGACAGGGACCTCTTGGCAGCTTTTCTCTGAGCCTACCGGACGCCAAAGAGCGTCTTGCCAATCCCCATAAACTTCTCCGGGGCTACCCCGCTTCCATAACCTTGACATGGACGTTGCAACAACGTAATGCTACTATAATTCTGTATTTCTTGTTTTTGAGCAAGATAGATGTGGTCCTCATGTGATCTTCCACTCACTGCCTGCCCAATTTTCTGAACATCTGCCTTTTGCTGCGGCGTTCAGTAAAGGAAAGCTCCCATGGAAACAGAATCTGCCACGAGCATTCAGGAGAAAAAAACAATCCTCATTGTCGAAGACAATGATATGAATCGTGAAATCCTACACGACCTGCTCTCCGACGATTTCAATGTTCTTCTAGCCAATAACGGTCTGACCGGGCTGAAAATACTCGAGGAAAACTACAGGACGCTGTCCATGATTCTCCTCGATATCTACATGCCAGAATGCAATGGTTTTGATTTTCTCGAGCGCAAATGGGAAAATTCGCAGCTCCGCGCCATTCCTGTCATTGTCATGACTGCCAGCAATACGGTCGAGGACGAAATCCGCTGCCTGAAACTGGGGGCCTCGGACTTTCTGTCCAAGCCGTATAATACCGAGGTGATGAAAAACCGTATCCGCAGTCTCATCCACCTCAGAGAAACCTCATCCATTCTCAATCTTCTTGAAAAAGACACGCTGACAGGTCTTTTGAGCAAGGAATTTTACCTGCATCAGGTGAATAATCTTCTGGCCAAGACCCCCGACGAAAAATATGATCTCATCTGCAGTGATATCGAAAACTTCAGGCGCCTCAATGACCGCTACGGTGAGACCAAATGCGATCAGTTTCTCAGTTATCTCGCCAAACGTCTTTCAAGCCTTCTCCCTGATATTGTCCTTGCAGGACGCGTAGGCGTCGATGTCTTCGCCTTTCTCATCAAGCACAAAAATGGCGACTGGGCCGAGGATTTGCTCAAGAATACTGTCGAAGAGGACACGTTTCCCGGGGTGCAGCTCAAGTATGGCCTTCTCCCCCTTGTTGATACCACCCTTTCCGCCACAAGCCTTGTAAATAACGCAACCAGCGCCATCAAGGAAATCAAAGGGCACTATAATACCCATCTTGCCGTCTTTGACGAAACATTCCAAAAAAAGCTGCTGCGGACTCATCTCATTGAAGAAGGCATGTTTGACGCCCTGAAAAACAAAGAATTTAAAGTCTATTATCAGCCCAAACACAGCGTCAAAGACGACACCATCGTTGGCGCCGAAGCATTGGTGCGCTGGGAACATCCCAAGCTTGGCTTCATTACGCCCAATGTCTTTATTCCCATCTTTGAAAAAAACGGCTTTATCAGTGAACTTGACTACTATGTCTGGGAAGCGGTCTGCAAGGAAATCCGCAACTGCCTGGACATTGGTTTTGCCATCGTTCCTATTTCCGTCAACGTCTCACGCAATGATTTTGACAACCCGAATATGGCCGGACGCTTGATCAACCTTGTTGACAAGTATCGAATTGACCATTCGCTGTTCCACATTGAACTCACTGAGTCCACCAGCATGGATAACCTTGAATCCATCTGCGCCACCTGCAAAAAACTGCATGATGCCGGCTTTATCATTGAACTGGACGACTTTGGTTCAGGCTATTCGGCACTCTCCTCCATTTCGCTGCTCAACGTCGATATCATGAAGCTTGATGTCTCACTTATCCACAATGCCTCAGAGACCAAAAACTACAGTCTGTTACGCTACGCTATACAGCTTGCCGAAAGCATGAAGCTCAAAACCGTCGCCGAAGGCGTGGAAATCGAAGAGCAGGCGATGGCACTGCGGGTCCTTGGCTGCGACTACATTCAGGGCTACTATTATTCCAAGCCCCTGAAACGCGAAGAGTTTGAACCATATCTTCTGGAATATGAGTCGCAAAAAGGCGAAGAGCATTTCAACCGTATTTTCTAACAACCATTCCGAGAGGATGAAATGACTATTCCTGAACTCTACGCCGCCATTGACGGCAGTTATGAAAGCGTCAAACGGATTCTGCCGACAGATGCCCTTGTGGAAAAATTCGTTCTGCGCATCATTGATGAAAAATCCTTTGAGCGCCTGAAAAATGCCAAGGATTCCCATGATCCCAAAGAACTTTTTGAAGCCGCTCATGCCATCAAAGGCATCTGTGCCAATGTCGGCCTTGACAAATTGTCCGCGCAGGCAAGTGTCGTGGCCGAAGAGTTCAGGCCGCAAAAAGAGCGTACGATGAGTGATGCGGAGCTTGACGCCCATCTCGATCAGTTCTTTCAGAAATATGAGGCAACGGTGGCAACCCTGCGTGACTACATTGCCGCCAAATAATCTCAGTTCCCCTAACAAAAGAAGAGCGCTGCTGAAGCAGCGCTCTTCTTCCCTACTGTTCCACGTCCTTTGACAGCAATCTCGACCAATTCGCACCCGCCTCCCACGGAGCTCTTTTATGGACAATGCTTTATTGATTTGCCCCCGCTGCCGCCATGCAGAACATGTCAGCGCTAAATTTGTTGGCAAAAAGTTTTTTTGTCATCAATGCGGGAATCTTGCGGTCGTTGTAGATGCTGAAAATTTAAAAAAATTTGACCTCAACAAGTTAAATATTAAAATTTCTGACACACAATCTGACAGCAAATATATTGTCAAAGAAGATGATAATATTGAAGCCAATGAAGCCAAAGATGCCATCAGTAATAAATATAAAGAAATGATTATTAATGAGATCAATAACAACAACAGTGAACAAAAAGTAGAAGAAAAAGTCCCAGAAGCTGAACAACCATCAAAGTACCAAGATCTTCTTGTTTGTAAAATTTTTAATAGTTTCTATGACTTTATAAAGGGTCACACACGCGCTGAAGATTTTAATGATGTAACAGCTTTCTGTATACGATGTTCTCAGTACATTATTATTCTTGTCACGTCTTTTCTTTTTATTTCAGGATGTGTTTTTGGCTATCGTGCTCGCAGTTTTCAAACAGCTTTTTTACCTTGTAGTCTAGCGCTTTTAATGTGCATGGCTCAATATATATCCATTATTTCTTTTGATCTCATTGATCGACTAGAAGAAAAATGTATTAAATATTTTACGACAGAAGTTATTTTTAAAGCCAATGCCTTTTTTATCTTTTTTTCTATTTTCTGTGTCGTTTTTTCGTCCGTAGGCTATGCCCTAAGTTTCAAACCATTATCATTTGCCTTCTTCGATATCAACACAGCGTATAATCTGCTCATGACAGCCCTTCTTGCGGTCTTGGCCCTCTGGTTTTGGCTTATGATCTTTGTGCATCCGCATGAGCTTCTGGGGCTTGAAATCAATATCAAATCGACTATTTCGGAAGACTTTTTAAACTTTGTCTCTCTCAATATCAGGTCTTTACTGAGAATCTGCCCCATTCTCTACTTCTGTGGCTGTCTCCATGTGGGCACAATCACCCTCTATGACCTGGGTCTGCTTTTGGTGGACCCGTCCGTGCGCTCCTATCCCTTCCTTGAAAGCAAGCCTCTGCAAGTCTTTTATCTCAACCTCTTCCTTCCTCTCGCCTTTTACACCGTGGCTATTGTCAGCTTTTTTGTCATCGACGTCTGTTCCGGGGTCATCAAACGCCTGAAATAACGTTAACCAAGTCTCTGGACGCCTGGGCCGACAATCCGGCTTTTGCCGTCACGCTCAGGAACAACCTCAAGATGGGTGGCAATACGTTCCTGTAAGGCTTGGATATGGGAGATAATGCCGATCATTTTGCCGTTCTCCCTGAGACTTGCCAAAGCCTGCAGGGCCGTATCCAAAGCCTCATCGTCAAGGGTGCCAAAACCCTCATCCAAAAAAAGCGAATCCACCCGCACATTGGCGCTGGACATCTGGGCAAGACCCAGCGCAAGCGCCAGACTCACCAGAAAGCTCTCTCCACCTGAAAGATTCTTGGTAGAACGCACGCTCTGGGCCTGATAACTGTCAATAACATTGAGTTCCAGCGGTTCCTGACTATCACGCACAAGGAGATAGCGGTCTGTCATTTTCTGCAGCTGGCGGTTGGCATAACGAACCATGACTTCAAAGGACAAGCCCTGGGCATAGTTGCGAAATTTCTTGCCATCAGCCGAGCCAATGAGTTCATGAAGCTGATTCCAGCGTGCGCATTCTCGTCTCTGCTGAGCAAGAAGCGTCTCCTTATTTGCCATGCGTTCACGGGCAAGACGATTCTCCTGCAGGGCATGCTTAATCTCGCCCACCATCTCAAGCAGCTTCTGTAAAGCCGCATCCTCTTCTGCTTCCTCTATCTCAAGCTCTGCAAGCGACTTTGCACTCAAAGCTCTCTTCTCTTCTTCAGCCAAGCGCTTCTGCCCTTCCTGGAGGCTGCCTGCAAGCTCAAGCTTTTGCTTTTCGAGCTCCTTTTCCCGCTTTGCCAGCAGGGCGAGCCTCTCTGGCGCAAGCAGTGCCGCCATCAGGGCAGCTTCATCGGCAAAGCCGTTTTCCGTAAGCTGCTTGCGTAATTCGGCCTCAAGCTCGCGCAGCTCCTGTTCCCGTTCCTGCAGGGTCCTGGCCAATGTCTGGCATTTAGCCCCAAGTTCTGTCAGAGCCGTTTTCGCATCAACCTCACGCTTTGCCTGTGCCTCGCAGGCTCTTTCTGCGGCAAAAAGCGCATCCTGCAAAAGCCGCTCTTCCTCTGCCACCTTTTTATGACCAAAACGCGCAAAGCGTGCTGCCCTCAACGCTTCACAGTCTTTCCCCATGCGCTCGCGCTCTCTGCCAAGCTGTTCACACGTGCTCTGTATGGTTGTCAGCACAGCCTGAAAGGTATCCAGACTGGCTAAAAGCTGCTTAGCCTGCTCATCCAAACGCTGCTCTTCATTTTGACAGCTCTGATAGTCTTGCAAGCGCTTTTCAAGGATTTTGACAGGCGCGAGAAAATCACTGGCTGCAACATCCAGGGAAACAGCAAAGGGGGCGAGGTCTGCCGCATACAAGCTGCGGCTTTCACGATATTCGGCCACAAGTGTTGCATGGAGCTTGTCAAGATCGGCCAAGGCCTTCTCTTTGGCCTCAAGGGTGCAGCGTGCGGCAAACGCAGCCTTTTCAAGGGTCAGATTTTCGGCCTCAAGGTCCGCGCAGTCCTTTTCCAGGCCTTTGAGCCGCATATCCAGGGTTTCAGCCTTTTTGATGGTTTCGTCGACCTGTTGAATCTCGCGTTCGGTGCTATCGGGTGTGGGAACATTGCCCGCAGCATAAGGATGCTCGCAGGCGCCGCAGAGCGGACAGGCCTTACCGTCTTCAAGCTGTGCGCGGTGTTTTTCAAGGCTCTGAATGGTTTTGACCTGGGAAAGATTGCGCAAAAGGACATCTTTCTGCTCGCGGTAG
Organism: Desulfovibrio sp.; assembly: GCA_017528345.1. GTDB lineage: Bacteria > Desulfobacterota > Desulfovibrionia > Desulfovibrionales > Desulfovibrionaceae > Desulfovibrio. Next base: position 75,483 of record JAFXOX010000014.1, on the reverse strand, counting down.
TGGGGCAAAAGAAAGTCGCCAAGCACATTGCGTAAGGCCTTCTGAGCGTCTTGGGCTTCCTGGCGTTTGCGCTCTGCCCTGGCTTGCCATGCAGAAAGCGCCTTGATGTGTTTGGCATGATCAAGCGCAGCCTTCTGCACCTCGTTTTTTGCCTTTTGCAGAGCCTTTTCCTGCTCCCGAACTTTTCCCTCCAAACGCCCAAGCTCTAAGGCCTTGTCGCCAAGAGCCTTCAAAACCCCAGCAAGCTCTGCGTCTTTTGCTTTTTGGGCCAAGATCTCCCGGACACTGGCAAGTCTTGCCTGCACACGTTGAAGCGTATCACGTGCCCTGGCATATTCTCCTTGCTTTGCGTTGATCTTGGCCTGTTCGCGCTCACAGGCCTGGGACTGCTCGGCAAGCTGCTTCTCACATCCCGCGATCTTTTCATCGAGTGTTCGCACTTCGGTAAAAAGCGGCATGGCACGGTTTTGCGCCTCTTTTGCCTGCAAAAGCACAGCCTGTTTCTGCGAGACAAGCGCAACCGCTTGCGTATGGGCTTCTTCACGTTCTGGCAGTCTACGCTTATTTTCCGCATAACTTGCCGATAGTTCCTGCAATTGGCTGCGCAGCCGCACAATCCCCTGCCAATGGCCACGCATGACCTCAGCTCTTCGCCCAAGATCGAGGAGGTCTTTTTCCCTGGCAAAGGTGGCACATTCACCGTTAAGGGCTTCTTCCTGCCTGCGAAGCCGTGCCAGATTCTCACGCATGCTCTCAAGACCCTTGCGCCAGGCAATGGCTGCGCGGGTTTTGCCAAGCAACTCACGACCTTTACCAGATTCAGCTTCCCGTTGTGCAAGTTCCTCTTGTTTGGCGGATTCTTCCTCCTCTGTCCACAGCTGAATGCCGCTACTTTCTGCCATGAGCAGGTTGAGCTTTTCCTGCTCACGACGCCTGCGCTCATGCACGCCCACGGAAATATTCGTATAGACTTCTGTGCCTGTGATCTGTTCAAGAAGCGGTGTGCGCTCATCGGCCGGAGCCTTCAAAAAGGCCGCAAAGCCGCCCTGGGCAAGAAGCATGGATCGGGTAAACTGCTCAAAATTCATGCCGCAGATGGCCGCGACCTTCAAAGGAACACCGCGCAGGCTGCTCTCAAGAATGCGGCCGTCACTGCCAGCGATTTCATGGCGCGGATTCTGCAGCTCGCCATCGGGCTTTTTCCGACTTCTGTGCTGGCTGAAGTGACAAAGATACTCCCCGCTCTCCGTGGCAAAACGCACTTCAGCAAAGCACTCACCGGTCTGCCGACTCATGAGCTCATTGCTCGATTTGGTGATCTTCTCAAGCCTTGGGGTACGTCCGTAGAGGGCAAGACAAAGGGCATCAAGCAGGGTTGTCTTGCCTGAGCCTGTGGGACCTGTGATGGTAAAAATCCCATTCTCCGTGAAGATGGGATCTGCAAGATTCAGATACCATTCCCCAACAAGAGAATTGAGATTTTTACAATGGATCGTCAAAATACGCATATGCGGCCCCACATTTCCCGCAAAAGATAACGGGCAGTCTTAGTCAGGCTTTTCTGTGCCCTCAACATTTGCTTGCGCCCAAAGCCATGACTGCCCCCATATCCCCCATAACGCCAAAAAGGGACTGGAAGCCATGAGCCAAACGCTTCTTGCTCACGTTGCTCACACCTACTCAGCCTTGCGATCTTTTTCATCGAGCTCGCGCCGGATTTCGAAAAAGGCCTCTAGGAGTGACTTTTGCTGCTCTTCGGGAATCTCATGTTCTTTGAGGCAACGGGCAAACACTTCGTCGACACTGAGATTTTCCAGGCGCTCACCGGCTTGGCCTGATGTCAGATAGCGCTGCAGCAGCCGTTCATTTTTGATGCGCAAAACTTCAACAGAGCTTCCTTCGGTCAAAGCAAGAATCTGCTCGTGGAGATTGCCGATAAGCTTGCTGCCGGTATAGGTAATCTCAAGCCAGGCCCGGCTGCCACAGGCAACAAGATCCTGCAGAGCTCGCGTAATCTGTTCAAGATCGCCTGAAAGAGCCTGCAATGGCTGCCAGCAGGGAACAGCAAGCGTTTTGTATGAGAGCTCGCAGCCTGCAATCGTAAGAAGCATCATACTCTTCTGCCTGCCTGCTTCGCCAAAACCCATGGCCAGAGGTGCGCCACTATAGCGAATGGTGGGAATCTGCTGCACCATCTGGGGCATATGCAGGTGGCCAAGCGCCACATAGGAGAGATCCTCTCCAAAGACCTCCGCTGAAATCTGGGCAAGATTACCCACATAGAGCTCTCGCACCCCATCTCCGTCTGTCGTCTGTCCGCCGCTTGTAAAGAGATGGCCCATGGCAAGAATGGGAATATCGTGGCCAAGTTCAGCGCGTTTGGCCAAAGCGCGGGATCTGACACGGGCATAGTGCTCGCGCAAGCCCTGTCGCATACTCGCATCCTTGTCTTCAAAATGCTCTCCAGCCTCTGCCAGCCGAAGATCACGGTCGCGCAGATACGGCACAGCCATGACAATCAGGGCAGGCAGCCCCTGCGCATCTTTGACCACAATGAGTTCATCGTCGGGATTGTCCGTGGCAGAGCCCACAACGTGAATATTGAGCACTTTGAGAAGCTGACTCGGAGCCAGAAGAAAAGAGGGGGAATCGTGATTGCCGGCGGTAATGATCACCTGCTTGCGCAAAGCTGCCATGCGACAGAGAAACTGATAGTACAGCTCCTGGGCCCGGTTGGAGGGTGTTGTCGTGTCAAAGATATCACCGGCAATGAGCAAAAGATCAATCCTCTGCTCCTCCACAACCGAACAAAGCCAATCAAGAAAGGCCGCAAACTCGTCATACCGTTTGCGGCCATAGAGCGTGCAGCCAAGATGCCAATCTGAAGTATGGAGCACTCGCAAGGAGTCTGTCATCTCTGCCTCATGGGAAAAAATGAAAATGGCCCAAACAACAAAGCGTCGTCGCGGCCATTTCCGAGAGATTATCGTCTTCTGTCTAAGCCAGTTGTCTCATAATACTTGGCTTTATCATCGTACATAGCTGTATCAGCACGTTCGAAAACGTCTTTAAAACAGGTATCAGTATCTTTATTAAAAACTGAGAAGCCTTTAGAAATGTGAAGCTTAAGGCTATCTTCTTTCTGATCTTGATTAAATGCACTAATTTCATTATCAAATTTATAAAATAAATCTATTATACCATATTCAGACAATCCATAAAATATACCGATGAATTCATCACCACCAAACCTATAGACACTATTAATATCAAAAATTTTCTTTAAAATATTTGCTGCATTAATAATGAGCATATCTCCATATTCATGCCCAAAGTTATCGTTTACGGCTTTGAGCGAACAAATATCAAAAACAGCAACCGTATAAGAAATAGTACCTATCTTTTTGAGATCTATATCCTTTATAGCTTGAAGATATGCAGTTTTATTTTTTAATGACGTCATATCATCTGTATACGCCATTTTATGCATTATTTCTACTTTTTTATTTAATTTTTCTTGCATTGAAACGATTGTTTTTTTCAATATATCAATATCATTATCATTAGGATTTTTATTTTGAAAATAAAAGCTTCTTTCAATCTTGTTTTTACCAGAAACATTTTTGGACATTTTATCTATACTACAAAGAACTTTTTCAACGTTATCAGCTAAAATATTTAACTGATTAAAGAGATACTTAAAGCGTTCTCTATTGATTACAGAAAATGTTCTAACAATTATAGCACAAATAATAAGCGATACAACAACAATAAGAATACTTTTTATAATCAAATCACGTATTTGCTTCTCATACCATTCTGCACTAAAGCCTATAGCAATAATACCAGTCACTTTTCCTGATGCATCAAAAATTGGACTATATGAACTATAGAGCTTTCCATTACCATTTTCATTTGGATTATAATCAAAAGTAGTTTCACCCAAACTTGCACGGTATAAGGCATCAGTATAAACAACAGGAGTACCGAATATTGCTTGACCGCTATTTGAATCTATCAAAAATGTAAACTTCTTACTATCATTATTTTTAATACAATAGATATGTTTTAATTTTATCTTATCTTGTAAATTTTTAATCATTGTAGATGTAGTCTGATATTCTTTAGAGCCAATTCCTTCAGAGTTAATCTTCTCTAATTTACCACCATCTATCATAGATGAAACAATATTTGCTATATCAAATGCTCTTTCTTCAATAATACCCATTAGAAAAGCACTTGACCTATCTATTAAAAGAATGCTTGCAGCTATATTAATAACGAGAAGTATCGATATTGAAAAAATTAAATATTTTGTAGCATAGTTGAGTTTTTTGAATTTCATGACAACAACCTTAGACAACCATCATAGTAAAGGCAGTACCTACCAGGGTACAAGTTCTCATGTTTGGAGAAAAGTATGTGCAAAAGGGCATTACGCGCCATCACAAGCCTTTTGCCAGAAGCTTTTTTTGGAACGTGACAAGCGCTTCTACGGAGGCATCGGAAAGCCCCAGAAGACCGCTTGTATTTTCCCAGCGCGTCAGTGTACCTGGACTCACCTTAAGCGTCCTTGCCATGGCCGCCTGTGTCAGTCCGGCAAGCTCGCGCAGCTTACGGATATCCTTGGCCATGGGGGATGCGGGATCAAAGGGAGCTTTTGGGCTATTGTCCGCACGCTTTGCCTTTGGCTTCGCCTGTGTCGTTTGGGCATTTTGCGAGGCAGCCTTCTTGCCTGGACTGCCCTTGCGTGCTGTGGGTTTTGAAGGCGTTTCCTTGGGGAAAGCTTTGCGCTCCTTTTCGTCGGCAACCGCTTCTTGTTCAGACCTTCTGCCAGTCCTGCTGACAGCGCCCTTTGCTTTGCCCTGCCCCTTTTGCCACTGATCACAGGGCTCAAAAGCAGGCAAGTCCCCTGCTTCAGCAAGATCAATACCAAAGAGCTCACCCACGTTTTCAACATCTAAAGCTTCGCCTGTGTCGGACTCCGTCACGACGCTCAGATTCTGCGCCAAAAGAGCAGAAGGATCAACGCCTCGCAGGGTAAAAAGGAGATCCGGTTCTGTGTCCAAACGGCGGCCAATGCCATAGAGCACAGCTGCCACATGTTTGCACATGCTTGCCCAGTCCGGGCAGGAGCACCTGAATTTGATCTCTCGAGGTGCTGGAAAAAGACCGTTTTGTTTGTCACAGACAATCTTCATGACCTCTTTGGAAAATTTGCCCTGCAAAAGTTCCATCAAGGAACCAATCTGACCTGCGCAGCGCTCACAGACCTCTTGCCAGCGCTGCTTGGCAAGCGTCTGAATATCGATCTCAACCGTATAGAGCGAAGTCCCACAGACCTTGCCAAGAATTTTGCCTTTTTCAATGCCCAGATGACAGATAAAGCCATTGCGAATATAGGAGCGACCACGCCCCACACGATTTTCATAGTCCGCGTAGGAGTCAAGGTTTTCACACCAACTTTTGCCCCAGAAGGTTGTCGCGATCTTGCCTCTGAACTCTTCAATGGGTTGCGCATCGAAACCCGATTTCTTGAGTTTGGCAAGTGCCTTCCTGGCCTTGGCTTTTTTTTCATCGACTGACACATAGCGTTGAAAACCGTATCCGAACATCGCTACTCCGCCATTTGCGTGGCATCCAAGCGCACAAGATTGATAATTTCCTCATCGGTCAACGAGGTGATATTCACCTCAGCCCTGTCTCCCAAGATTTCCTCGGCTAACTCCCGCTTACTTGTGATCATCTCGTCGATTTTCTCCTCAAGTGTCCCGCGGCAGATGCATTTGTGCACAAGCACGTTTTTCTTCTGACCGATACGAAAGGCCCTGTCTGTGGCCTGATCCTCCACGGCAGGATTCCACCAGCGGTCAAAATGAATCACGTGATTGGCCTCCGTGAGTGTCAACCCCGTGCCTCCGACTTTCAAGGTCAGCACAAAAAAGGGAGGCCCGTCCGGTGACTGAAAGGCCTCAACCAGGCCTCTGCGCTCCTTGACGGGGATACCCCCATGCATCACAAGACCTGGGCACTTGAAGATTCCCTGCAGAAAACTGGCCAGGGGTCCTGTGATCTGCCGAAACTGCGTAAAGACGAGAACCTTTTCCTGGCGTTCGGCAATGGTTGCGCAGAGTTCGGCAAGCCGTGTGAACTTCCCGGAATCCACAGGCGCATATTCGCCACCACTTGTCGTCTGATCCGGATGATTGCAGACCTGCTTGAGCAGCATCAGACTTTGCAGGACAAGAACACGCCGTTTACTCTGTGCTTCAGGCCCCCTTAGGTCTTTCAGGGCATCCTTGAGCTTTTCCGTAATCCCCACATAGATTTCTGCCTGCCGTCTACTTAACTCACAATAAAGCGGCATTTCCGTCTTGTCTGGCAACGAGTCGATAACACTCTTGTCGGTCTTCATCCGCCTGAGAATATAGGGCGCTGTGAGTTTTTTGAGCGGCGCAAAACGCTGTGAGCTTTCCCCCAGAAGCTTGGTCAACTGATAAAAAGCTTTGGCTGAGCCAAGCAGGCCAGGATTGAGGAAATCAAATATCGCCCAGAGATCGGTCAGGCTGTTTTCGACAGGAGTTCCTGTCAAGGCTATGTGCGAACCCTGGGCTATGTCTCTGACAGCTCGACTCTGCTTGGTCGAGGCATTCTTGATGGCCTGCGCCTCATCGGCAATGACCCGTTTCCAGGGGTATTTGGCAAGCCAGGGAATACGAGAGCAGCCACTGTAGCTGACAAGCACAAGATCATAGCCCTTGAGGGTCTCAGGCTTTTTGCCATAGGAGGCGATCTCAGCTTTGCTTTTGCCATGCAAAAGCAAAAGGCGGAGATCCGGCGTAAAGCGGGCGGCCTCAGCCTGCCAGTTGGCAAGCAGCGAAGCCGGGGCAATGAGGAGATTGGCCTGGCCGTCGCGCTCTCGCAAAAGCAGGGCGAGAATCTGTATGGTTTTACCAAGCCCCATATCGTCAGCCAGACAACAGCCAAGACCCAGGCGTCCAAGAAAGGCAAGCCATTCCACGCCCTTGGCCTGATAGGGTCTCAGCGTTGCCTGCAGGCCCGCAATCTCAAGATGTTCAAGATCGAGACGAGCCGCCTTAAGCAGTTCCTGAAAGCCATTACCAGCCTCAGAAAAAGACCATTCACGGATCTCCTCAATCTCCTCCTGCTCCTTGGCCCCCTCGGGAACACCGGCCAAAAGACGCATGCCTTTGGCAAAGGTCAGATTGCCCTGCTCAGCCTGCTCCTGGACGACCCCCCAGAAGGCAAGGGCCTGATCGAGTTTTTCCTTGTCCACTTCAACCCACTGCCCGTTGAAGAAGACAAGCCCATCCTTACAGCCCTCAAGAAGCTTTTGCATTTCCGCTGCCGTGTATTCACGGCCGCCAAAGAGCACAGAAAGTTTGACATCAACAAGAGCCTGGGCCCCCACAAAGGAACCCTGTCTGGTTTCAAGGGTTGCCTTGACCTGCGGGCGAGGACGTTTTTTCCACCAGTTGGGGAGACGTGTGCCAAGACCACATTCCTGCAGGGTTTCTGCAGAACGCAGAAACTGATACGCCTGTTCCGGGGTCCAGGGTCTTGGCTGATAAATAGTCTTGTCAGCCACCATGCTCTCCACCCAGAGCACTCGCTTGGAGGCCTTGAAGAGGGGATCGAGCAGACGCAACAGCGCTGGTTTATTATTGGCCTGCAAGTAGGTCTTCAGGGCATGGGAGAGCGGAACATGCCGTGGCTGCCCCTGATCATTGAGACCAACGGTATAGGTGGCAAGAAAGGCAAAAGGACGATCTTCGCTGCTTTTGTTTTCGGCAAGATGAAAAAAAATACGCCCCACATGTTGCCACTGGGGGGCATATTCTTTGAGAAAGGCGGCAAGCCCGCGGGAGTCGATGGCGATCTCTGAGGCACACCACTCCAGAAGTCGGGACCAAAGCAGGGAGAGCATTTCAAGGGAAAGAAATTCGCCGCCTGGCATGGGCGGAGCTGCCTCAAGCCAAACCGAAGCTTCTTCTGGCAGAGAAATGCTTGTGATATTCAGATCACAGTCTGAGACATCGGGATCAGGCGAAGCGATGTGGGCAAGCTGGGTGATACAGGCTGCCGCAATCTGCTGCCAGAAATACGCCACGGGGTCACTTTCCCGTTTACGCTTGGCCCCAAGCTCAAACCAGTGCTGCTGCCAGGCGAGATCGTCACCCTCCCATTTAAGACGACCTGTGCGTGTCAAAAGAATAGTCGGCAAAGCCTGCGTGGCCATAGTGTTCCTCATCACCCATGACGTCGACAAAGAATTGCAAGGCGATCAACACGCAGCTATTTGCCGTTGCAAATGGTGCACAAGCGATAGCCCTGACGCTTTGCTTCCTCAAGAGACTTGAAAACAACTGTGGAATTTTTGGCATTGTAGTACTTGCACGAAGGTCCATGCAAAACCTTGGATTCCGGGTTGCCGTGCAGGCCTGAAGTAGCTTTGCGTGAAGCAATGGTTCCTTCCTTGCCGCCGCAGATGCTGCAGGGGTGGTAACCGGCAGCCTTGGCCTGCTGAAAGGAGGTGAAGGTCTTCGTGCAGCTTTTACAGTTGTAGTGTTCACAGTCTGGAGCATGGAAGACCTTGGACTCGGTATTGCCATGCAAAAGCGCGTGATTTTGAGCGGCACCGTTTCTGGGAAAGACACTGTCTAAAAGACTGCCGGCCAAAGACGTCTGGGGAAGAGCACAGATGACAGCCAGCGCACAGAACAAGACCAAAACATACGTCTTACAAAATGTTTTCATAGCTCATTTGAGGCTAGGCTTTGCCAAAGCAAAGTCCAGCCGACCTCCTATGTAACGAGTAAAGCGTGGAGAATTGTTGCGACCTCGCGTCATGAGGAACCTAAACACCATATTTTTCGAAACAGTAGTGTAGTCAGCTTGTAAATAATGTCAATGCATTTTATAGTGGAAAACACGCTGTTTGTATGTTACATGAGCATGTAGCTTTTTCGACAACATATCTTTGTAATGTTTTCACAAAAGTGGTATAGGATAAGCTCAACTCGATATACGCCTTGCTATGCAAACATGTTGAAGCAGAGCTGGTCGAGTTTGACAGCGAGGATGCTCATGGAACTCTCCATTTGCCATCCCCATCCTGGTGACAACGCAGAAGGTGCTTTCAGCTGACTGCACAGAAGGCGTGGTATTCAAACCTGTAACGCAGCATTCATGTTGGGCCGTGATGTCAAAAGGATCACTATGGAAAAAGCAGGCTCTTCCCAACCGCATTCACAGCATTCCCTGATACGGACATTTATCGCTGTTTCCCTCCCTGATGCAGCTGCAAAAGAGCTTGAGCTTTTCTTGAACAGCCTTAAACCCCAAGCTCACCTTCGTTGGGTCAAAACCTCGCAAATGCATATTACCCTGCGCTTCCTCGGAGAACAGACGTGGGAAATGCTAGAAAAGGTGCGAAACGCCTTGTCGTCTCTGCAGTTCTGTCCATTTGAAATTGAACTTTCGTATGCAGGGGCTTTTCCCAATTTCCATTGTCCACGTGTACTCTGGATTTCCGGTCAAAAAGGCATGAAAGAGCTGACATCTCTTGCCGAAAGTGTGAACAAGTCCCTGGTTGACATAGGGCTGCCTCACGAAAAACGATCTTTCAAACCCCACCTGACGCTTGCCAGAACAAAAGGCAATCCTTTGCCGCCAGAGCTCATCACAGCACTGCAACATGCACCGACGTTACGTTGGCACTGCAAAAGCTTTGATCTCATGCGCAGCAACCTTACGCCTCGTGGACCAGTGTACGCCAAGATCCCGTTGCTGACAAAATAATGCGGCTATCTCATCATGTACGCTTTCAAATATTGCTTGCCAGTACCTTGACAGAGATTTCCTTTTTCCAGAAAGCAATGCCGTATTTCATCACCCTGCGTATCTGCGGTGGTAAGCCAGCAGCATAATTGCAGTCTTCAATTTGCAGGCCTTCCTCGGCTTTGATATCAAGATCTTTGTACTCGCTGGCAGATTTCAGTTCGATGATGATGGCTCGCTCATGAAGACCGTCTTCTATAATGATATCTGGACGTCCCAAACCTTGCTCATCATTGGACCTGACATTCAGCCCGGCTCCACGTAATAATCCGGTCAGAAAGCCATGGTAATAGCTTTCTGCATTATCAAAGTAGCTGATAGTTCCGTACAATATCTGCTTCAGGATCTTCTGTATAGCTGCTGCATCCCCCTGCCACAGGACATCCTCTAAGGGGCGCAGATCACGGCGCTCCAAAGAATCTTCAAACCAGGACAAAATCTTGTCGATGAAGATCATCCGTACTTCCCGATTGGGGATGACAAGAGCAGTATTCCCGTTGTCCGGATGCTCTTTCGCCTTTGTCAGGTAACCCGTTAGGTAAAGCATACTCCACAGGCTGCGCTCTTTTTTGTCTATCTGATCATAGGTCAGATCTTCTTCCAAACGTTCCTCGAGAGCTTTTCCGGCAATCAGATTTTCGATCTTGAGGCGCGTTTCCGAATGAGCATTTTCCAGCAATGTACGCACGATAGCGTTGCCGCTCGTATTATTCCAGTATGCTTTCGGCTTGCTTCCGGGATCGTCCTGAAGATCGACAAGATATTGCAACACATCCCACGGGCAATACATTTCCGTTTTCCCGCCGAAATGGTAGCCATCGTACCACGCCTTGACTATCCCTTTTTTGTCAGGCATGCCCGCATACGCAAGCAAGGCATCCACTTCTTCCGAAGTGAAGCCAAATGTTCTCTGCAAAGCGCCTGTCGGATATGCCATAGCTTTTCAAATTATTGAGCCCTGTGAAAATACTTTCCTTGGCGATGCGCAGGCGGCCTGTCAGCACTGCAAACCGAAGCGAAGGATTGGTCTTGAGTGCCGCTCCAAACATGCTCCGCATAAAGCCAAGCATCTCCTTATAGTAACCATTCTGCTCAGCGTAATGCACATGGGGCAAACGCGTTCAGCACCACGACGCGGATTCCTGATCGAGACCAGGCCCACGGACATCATGGAGCAGACAGAAGTATGGCACGTATTCCGCTTGTCACAAGACGTGCTCATCACCTCGTTTTCTGCTCTTTTGCGTCTGCGTTTACTTTTCTCTCTCATTTGCGGGCAAAGAGATTGTTGAACAGGGGTCTTCCACAAAGCTATTGGCATTCCCCTGAACACGCTGTATGCGCTTGGCCCGCAGGCATTCCCAGGCATCCGGGGGATAGTTTCGATTCCAGATATGCATCAGCTGCCTCTGCTGCCGACTCATGCGGTAGCGGGGATAATTTGCTTCCATATAGAGATAGGTACGAGCAATGGTACCGCGGCTTTTTTCGGGCGGCTCTATGCGTCTTCCCTGCATACGCACAGGACAGCTTGGACCAAAGGGCAGGGAGGCGTCTTGCCCAAGTTCCTGAAAATTGAAATTGCTGCGCAGAGCATTGACCGAACCTACTGCCGGATAGAGATTATAAAGATCAGCCTCCATCCTGCGAAATTCCTCATTGACTCTGCCTACACACTTTCTGCCGCGAAAGTGCCTCCCTAAGCTATCCACACACTCAGAATGCCCTTCCCGCCATTCCACAAAGGTTCTGCCAAAGTTCTCCACAGGCACCACATGTTCTGTCTCAACACGCAGAGCTCTGTCGTGGAAAACGTCGAGACAGAAATCCTCAGGCAGCATCGGCTGCCGATCTGTACTGTAGGAGAAGCCACAATAGAGCGTTATGCGGTGATCAGCATAGATTTCCGCATAGAGGATGCGTCGCGCTTCCTGATACGAAAGAAGACGGACATTGCCCAGGGCCCATGCCGAGCACGTGACCCCCACACAAAAAAAGCCCAGAAGCCAAAGCGTCAGCACAGTGTTTGTGGCATGACGAAAAACGGTTTGGGAGAGACGACACATATCTGGCAGCTGCTCCGAAAGGACGCTTTTCAGGCAAGCGTGAAGAAAAAGGTGGATTTGAACTTGCGGCCAAAAGATCCACCTCTTCCAGCTAAGGGGAAAGCACAAGCATCAAGGCTCTTATGTTTGCAAAATCTAGCCAAAACACGTATGAGCGTCAATGAGACGACCCAATCTCCCCAGGACCAAAACTCCCCATGAGTCACGACAAGATACGCAATATCGCCCTTGCGGCGCATGTCGATGCTGGCAAAACCACCCTTTGCGAGCGTGTGCTCTTTCATTGCCAGGCTATTTCCGTCATGGGCGAAGTCGATGCCGGCTCAACGGTCATGGACTTTCTCCCTGAAGAACAAAAACGCGGCATCAGCATCACAGCTTCGGCCATTTCCTGCTTCTGGCAGGGCTTGCGCCTCAATCTTGTGGATACGCCAGGGCATGTGGATTTCTCAGGTGAAGTGGAACGGAGTCTCAGCGCCGTCGATGCGGCCATAGTCATCGTCTCGGCTGTGGACGGAGTTGAGGCCCAGACAGAGGCTGTCTGGCGGCACCTCAGCGAACGAGGTCTGCCAAGTCTCATCTTTATCAATAAATGTGATCGCCGTGATGGCAGGTTTACGGATGTCTTGGGCGAGCTTGCATCACGCCTTGGCATCACCCCAGCCCTTCTCACCCTGCCCCTTGGCGCTAGCGAGAGCACGCAAGATGCCCCCCAACTCACTGGCGTCTGCTCCCTTTTGTCGTCCCCATCTTCAGATATGCCAGAGCAAGCCCAATCCTTGCACGAAAGCCTGTTAGAGCGCCTTGCCGAAGCTGACGATACCTTTCTCTCCCTCTGGCTTGAAGGCAGCTTTACGACAAAAGATGTCAAAGAGGCCTGCGCAAGGGCCTGCCAATCCCGCAAACTTGTCCCGGTCCTCTGCGGAAGTGCCCTGCAGAATCTTGGCGTCACTGAGCTGCTCTCAGCTGTCGCCGATTTTTTACCTGCGCCTTCGAATGCTTCGGGTTCTGCAGCCCTTGAGGCGCATGTCTTTAAAATTGTCTGGCACAGGGAGGAGCGCTACGCCTTTTTGCGCCTCACAAGCGGCCACCTCAGCAATCATCAGAGGCTTACCCTGTCCGATGGCCAGGCTATTTCCCTTGCGCTTTTCAGGCCCGATGCCGAACGCTTTCTTGCCCTTGAAGAAGCCTTTGCCGGCGATATTGTGGCCATTCAGGGGGGACATCTGCGGCCAGGCGATACGCTGACCGATACAGCCATCCATCACAGCCCGCTTGCTCAGCACCCGCCAGTTCTCAGACAAAGCCTTGAGGCCATGCAGGAGTCCGACTACCCACGCCTTGGCCAGGCCCTTGCACGCATTGCCGATGAAGACCCAAGCCTTGAAATCCACCGCGATGCCGCAACAGGTACCTATCTCGTCTCAGGGCTGGGTGAACTGCATCTGGAAATTCTGCGTGAACGCCTTCTGCGCGAATTTGGCCTCACAATTCGGGCACAGGCTCCGCAGGTGCGGCATAAAGAAAGCATCCTCCAGGAAGCCGAAGCCTCAGCCCAGTGTGAGACTACCTCAGGCTCTGCCTCGCTCAGCCTGTGCGTGCATCCGCTCCCGGAGCAGGCCAAAATTGTCACGCTTTTTGCCCAAAGCCTTAGCCTCTCAGAGAGCGAAACCTGCGCCATACGTGCAGCCATACAGACAGTCTGTCAGCGCGGCGTACTCGCAGGCTGGCCCCTCTGTGGCCTCTCTGTGGAAATTTGTGCCCTAGCCCAGGACGGACCACACGCAGAAGAAGCTCTCACCCGCGCAGCCCAGATGGCGCTCAGCAAAGCCCTTGAGCAGGCAAAACCTGTGCTGCTCTCCCCCATCATGCATCTTGAGCTCACTTCCCTGCCTGACTGCCTGGGCAGCGCCCTGCATCTTCTGCAAAGTCTTGATGTGCGCATTCTCAGCCTTGAGGAGGTCAGAAGCACTACCGTTGTGCGCAAACGCATTGTCGCCGAGGCTTTTCTGGAATCCCTCTCCAACTTTTCCACACGCCTGCGTTCGGCAACAGGCGGCCGCTGTCAGTTTTTGCTCAGGCCAGACCGCTTTGCCAGGCCATAAGACCTCTGAAAGCCTATGCCAGCATCCACTTCGCCAATACCCCAATCCCAGCCAAGGCTCAAAAAATCCCTTGGGCAAAATTTCCTGCACAATCCTGCCATCTGCGAGCAGATGTGCGCGCAGCTTTCCTTGACAGAGGACGATCAGATTCTTGAAATCGGACCGGGTGCCGGCGCCCTTACAGACGTCCTAGAACGTTGTCCCCACAGACGTCTTCTTTTACTGGAAAAAGATGCCTACTGGGCAAGACAGCGACAAAAAGCGGCAAAAAATGCCACCTGCTGTGTGCTCTGTGATGCCTTAAGCTTTGATTTTCGTCGTCTTTGCGGAGCGCATTTCACCGTTGTGGGCAATCTCCCCTACAATGTTGCCTCTCCTCTCATCTGGACCATTGCCGAACAGGTCTGCGATCTCAAACAGGCCATGTTTATGGTGCAAAAGGAAGTTGCCCAGCGCCTTTGTGCCACCCCAGGCCACAAAAGCTATGGAGCGCTTTCTGTCTGGGTTCAGAGCTTCCTCGAAGCGCGTCTGGCCTTTGCGGTCAAACCCGGCAATTTTACGCCGCCCCCCAAGGTGGATTCAGCCGTTGTCTGCTTCAGCCCCAAAAGCCAGCGTCCAGATTCCACACTCCTTCCCCCTCTGCGTGCCCTTCTCAGGCTCTGCTTCCAGCAACGCCGCAAGCAGCTTGCCCACATTCTGCGCAGCGCCAAAATCCAGAACTATCAGGGCATTCTCGCTGATCTCGGTCTCCTGCCATGTGTGCGGCCTGAAGAGCTTTCCGTCCAAAACTTCCAGCTACTCGCGGCTTTTTTCAGAGACGTATTGACATGAACAGAATGAATGGGCTACATCAGCACTCGGCATCCTAAAATTCACCGTTTTTAAGCTTCTTTCCTGAATTTTCGCGCTGCACAGCACCGGGCTCGCGACACCTCCTCATCCTCCTCTGATTTCTGCCCTTCTTTCTTGCAGTGCTTAATCATCGGTGTGGAAACCATGTTTTGTTCAACTCAACAGTTCCTGCTTGCAAAGCAGGGCATAACCAGGAAAACATTGGAGGCAGCGTTTCCTACCCGTTCACGGGCCATGACGCTGATCAGTTCATGACAAAAGCCGAATTCATTGAGAAGATTGCAACAAAAACCGGTCTGACCAAAGCCGTTGCCGAAAAAGTGCTGAACTCTTTTGTGGAGGTTGTCACCGACACCCTGCGCAGCGAAGAGCGTCTGGCTTTGGCCAACTTCGGGACCTTTACGGTTTCCGATCGTAAAGAGCGCCAGGGTCGCAATCCTCAGACAGGTGCTCCCTTGACCATTCCGGCTTGCAAAGTTGTCAAATTCCACGCCGGTAAACAACTTAAAGAATCCGTGAATTAATTTTCTACCTCGTCATCTCTGCCTCATGTCCTTATAGTGCGAAAATCTGCACAATATGACATCACTGGCATAAAAATTGCTTGTTTTTTTCTTGGGGATTACAAGCATTGACAAAGACGGAAAAACCGTACATCATCTCTCACAAATCTCTTCCTTCAGGGAGAGACAATCCCCCGGCTCAAATTTCACAATCGTGAGAGAGCCGATCTCGGCGGGCTCCCACAGAGCCCTATTGCGGGAGTTAAGATGCACGTCGCCATGGCAAAAGTGCTCTTTGTCGGCGGCTTCACAGAGTTTCAGGCAACAGGCCCTTAGGCTTTTCGTACCAAAAAGTCTCTTGGACAATCCTTTTGCATGAAGGTGGGGTCACAGACGAAGAAAACTTTTGGCTCCCTCAACATTTCTCAAGGGAGGTGATATATTTGCCCGGAGTGTTTCTCAACGAGGACGACTACAATTTCGATTTGGCCTTGCGCAGATTCAAGAAGCAAGTCGAAAAAGCTGGCATTCTTTCAGAAATGAAAAAACGTCAGCACTATGAAAAGCCCAGTGTGATGCGCAAGAAGAAAAAGGCTGCAGCTCGGAAGCGCCTTCTCAAGAAAGCGCGGAAGATGAATGCATCCTAAGCCCGAAGAAAGACATTTCCCCGCCTGTTCAGCCCGGTAAACGGGCACGTACCTTGGACAGGTTCTGTCAATGGACTTTGGGAAACAGGTGTCCGGCATGGAAGCTCAGTGTCGGATAGTTTACCAAAAGCACAGCGGCAAGGGGAAACCCTAAGGAAACAGGTCGCAGGGCATGGGCCATGCGACGTAGGTCTGAAACGCTGCATAATTCCTGTTCTGTCTTTATGACGGCAGCCTCAAACTTCTCGAATTCTCCGGTTACTCCGGGGATGGAAAGATCCTGCGGGGAATCCTTGATGGTTCCCCGCATTTTTTTTCTCTCCTGAAGCCAAGCCCGGTTATCCGGCAGCCACACATGATTCACCCACGCACACTTCAGGCTCTGGAATTTCCCAAGATCACAAGCCTTCTGGCTTCCTTCTGTCATTCCCAGGAAGGCCGTGAGATCGCGCAGCGCACAGCGCCACTTGCCCATATGGATGAGGCAGAGGAAGCTCTGGCGCTTTTTGCCGACGCCCTTGTCTGGTTTCACGACAGTGACGCAGCCAGGCTTTTTGCGCCCACAGGCTTTGCCGATATTTCCCCCATGCTGCGCAAGCTCTCCGGCAGCCGCTTCATTGCCGATATTGACGCTTTCTGGGCCCTGCGCAGTGTCCTCAATCAGGCCAAACAGGCCATGCAGGCCCTGACCCTTCCCGCCTCTTCCCAGAAATGGCCCAGGCTTCTCGCCCATTTTCAGGAAACACAGCTTCCGCGCGAGCTCTTCCATGCCCTGAACCGCTGCATCTCCGATGATGCCCAGCTCAAGGACGAAAGCTCCCCGGAGCTTTTCCGCCTGCGCCAGGATATTCGCAGCCTCCATCAGAACTGTCTGCGCAAGGTCCATGACTTTGCCGCGCGCTACAATATTCTGCCCTATCTGCAGGACGAATTCATGACCATTTCCCAGGACCGCTATGTTCTGCCGCTCAAGGCGACCTATAAAGGCCGGCTGCAGGGCATTCTCCACGACTGGTCGCAGACAGGGGAAACCTGTTATTTTGAGCCGATGTTTCTCGTTGAGCTCAATAACCGCCTGCAGGAGCTTCGTCGCGAAGAACGCGAGGAAGAAATGCAGGTCCTGGGCTACCTCACAGGCCTTTTGCGTACAGAGCGCGAAGCTGTGGATCAGGCGCTTTCTCTGCTCACAGCCCTTGATCTTCTGCAGGCCAAAGGCAAACTTTCCGAGGCTCTTGACGGGCAGTGCGTGCATTTCACCGCGCGTGAACAGGGTCTTGAACTTCTCGAAGCGCGTCATCCGCTTCTTGCCCTGCAGGCCAAAGACGCCAAAAACGAACAAAAACGAGCTGTGCGGCCTCTGAACATTCTCCTGCGCCCCGATGACCGCTGCCTTCTCATCTCAGGCAGCAATGCGGCCGGCAAAACCGTCTGCCTCAAAACCCTTGGCCTAATCTGCGCCATGGCAGCAAGTGGCCTGCCTGTGCCGGCAGCGCCAGGCTCACATCTTTTCTGGCCCACACGTCTTGATGCCTTTATTGGCGACGAGCAGGACATTGAAGACCATGTTTCAACCTTTACCGCCCAGATCACCCATCTCTCCAAGGCCTGGAAATACCTTGGGCCCGGCAGTCTTGTGCTGCTTGATGAATTTGGAGCAGGGACAGATCCGACTCAGGGTGCGGCCCTTGCCCAGGCTGTGCTCGATGCGCTGCTTGAGCGCGGGGCCTGTGTACTTTCGGCAACCCATTTTCCCAGTCTGAAAATCTGGGCGCTTTCCACAGAACATGTGCGTGCTGCCTCCATGCTCTTTGACCCCCAGAGTCTGCGGCCGCTCTTTCGTCTGGCCTACGATCAGGTGGGTCAGAGCCAAACGCTGACCGTTGCCCGCGATCACGGTCTTGCCCCGGAGATCCTTGAGCGGGCTCAGAATATTCTCCTGCTTGGCGCAGGAGACACCACAGCCCAGATTGATCGCCTCAACCAACTTGCCGTTGAGCGCGAGGCAGAGCTTGAGCAGCTCATCCGTCTGCAGAAAAAGACCAAGGATGAGGCCGTCCACCTCAAAGAGCGTCTGCACAAAGAGCGTGAACGTTTACAAACCGAGATCTCAGGCCACATTCAACAGCTCATGCAGGATGTGCACGCCGAAAAGCTCAAAAACAAGGAGGCTCTCAACCGCCTCAAGCAGCTGCGCCGCGACCTCTCAGAGTCCACACAGGCCCAGGAAGCCCAGCCGGCCAAAGCCCAGGACTTTGCCAACGGCATGCGCGTACGCCACAAAGGCCTTGGCAAAATTGGAACCATTACCGATACCGATCCCAAGCGCGAGCGTCTGCGCCTTGATCTTGGCGGTATCAGTCTGTGGGCCAGGGCCAGTGAGCTTGAAGCGCTTGCAAGCGCGCAGAGACAGCTACAGACCTCCTCATCGCAGGCGGCAGCCGCTGACCTTGGCTTTTCCCTGATGGTCGATGTGCGCGGCATGACCGCTTCCGAAGCGCGCAGTGCGGTGCAGCGTTTTCTGGATAATCACCTTGTGGGCGGGCCAAGCTGTGTGGAAATTATCCACGGCCGGGGCACAGGTGTCCTGCGGCGTGAACTGCACAGCTATCTCGACAAGTATCCCGGCATTGACCATTACGAGCTTGCCCCGGAAGATCAGGGCGGCTGCGGCAAAACCATTGTCTATTTTTCCTGAACCTCCACTTCACAAAATGTCCTCAGACCTTATCTGTATTGAGCTGAGCGCTTCTGTCCCTGATGCTAAAAGAGATGAGCATCTCCAAAACGTGCCTGGCAAAAAACGCTTCAGGGTACGCTGAACCATCCTGCGGCAAGCAGAGTTCTTTGAAGCTTGCCTTCGCCACTGGCAGGATGCGCAAAGCCTTTGCCAAGAACAAAGAAGTCCTTGTGAGACAACGGTGATTTTCATGAACAAGCACAAGCAACCTCTTCATCGCAGTATTCTCTGTGGTTGCCTTAGCTTCACCGTTTTGCTCTGTAGTATGCTCGGGGCACTGACCTACTTCAACACCAGGCAGGCGATGTATAAGCGCTATGAAGCCTACATGACCGATCTGCTCAAATATGTCAGCAGCCGTCTGGACATCGAGGATCTGAAGACGTGTCTGGCAAGTGGGGTGAAGTCCCAACACTATCAGGACATGCAGGTATTTTTTGACCTGATCAAAGATACCCATGATATCCATTTTCTCTACGTCATCGTTCCGCTCAATACGACCAGATACGATAACGTCAAAAATGTCATTGCCGGTATGTCGGCCTATGAAAAGGAGCATATTCCTGACAACGAAGTCCATCTCGGCGAGCTCACCCGTGATCAGTACCCCGTCGAAGCTGTTGAAAAATACTATAACGCCATCAATACTTCCGGAAAAATCACCTTTTTTGACGATGTGGCCTACTGGGGGCACGATTACACCGGAGTTCTTCCTCTCGTGGACAAAGACGGACGATTTTTTGCCGAGCTCTGCGTCGACGTTCTGGTGGACGAAATTCACCGGGTTATCATCCACAATATCACACGAAACGTGCTTCTGACCCTGTGTGTCTGCCTCATCTCCACACTGGCTTTTCTCTCCTGGATCTCAAAGACGGTCGTGCAGCCCATCCGGATTCTTGAAGAGGGGACGACTCGCTTTGCCAGGCAAAGTCACGAGCAGAAAAGCATTGAAAGCCTGGTCATGGAGATGCCCAATATCCATACCGACAACGAAGTCCGAGCCCTGGCACAGGCCATCGTCAAGATGTCCAAGGACATTAAGCGCTATGTGATCAATATCATCCAGGCTGAAAACCAGGCCAAAGAATTAAGCGAGCTTGCCAACAGGGACGCGCTTACCGGCATCAGAAATAAACTCGCCTATGACAAGGAAGTGAAGAAGATTGAATGGGAGATTGGCAGCGGCAATCTGGACTATGGCGTTGCGGTCATCGATCTCAATTTCCTCAAGCGCATCAACGATACCTTTGGTCACGACAAGGGCAATATTGCCATCAAGAAGCTCTGCGCTCTTGTCTGTACCATCTTTGACCACTCGCCGGTCTTTCGTATCGGCGGGGACGAATTTGTCGTGATTATCAAAGGCCAGGATTTTGCAGTGGTGGACCAGCTCATTGCCAAGTTTGACAAAACCATTGCTCAGATTTCAGAAGATCAGACGTTGGACTACTGGGAGAGAATTTCGGCAGCTCTTGGCTTTTCCAGGTTCAATCCACAAACAGACAATTGCTTTGAGTCGATGTTCAGACGAGCCGATCAGGAAATGTACAAGCGCAAAAAAGCCATGAAAGCCATTCGACAACACTAATACGAGCAGCTAACCTTTGCCGTCTTCTGGTAAGTAGCCCCAAATAAGGGCATGTGGCCAAGACGCCAGGCCGCCAAGCTAACGCCTAAGACATCGCGGAGGCACACGCAGAAAATCCCAAAAACCCTTCTGCATGTCGTTCTCCCCACATTCGGCAAAAATCCTCATCTGTCAGAAACGACTACTAACCCTGTCTCTGCGACAGACTGTGAGCATATGTGGCTTTGAAGCGCTGTTCTGAGCTGCTCTCCCGTCATGTGGAAAGCATTCTCGATGCCCTGCCCGAAGGGGTCTTTATCAGTGATGCCCAGGGTGTCAGTCTGCGCGTCAACCGTATGTACGAACAGCTTACAGGACTTACCCAAGCGCAGATTGAAGGGCGCAATGTGCGCCAGCTCATGGAGGACGGGGTCTTTGACTGTGTGCTCAATCCCGATATTGTGCGCACAGGCCGCCCGACCACCCACGTGCAGAAGCTCAAAAACGGCAAAAAGCTTGTGCTCATGGGTTTTCCGGTCTTTGACAGCCAGGGCGAGCTCTGCCTCGTTGTGACCTTTGCCCGTGACGTGACCTTGCTTGGTCAACTGCAGGATCAGGTGGCCGATCAGCGCGGCCTCATCGATCAGATCAGCAATCAGCTGGCCCTTGTGGCCCAGGAAAACAATGATCGATCAAGGGAGCCGGTTTACCAAAGCCGTGCAATGGGCCATGTTCTTGATCTCCTGCGCCGCTTTGCCGAAACCGATGCCACGGTGCTTTTGCTCGGAGAGACAGGTGCCGGCAAGGATGTGCTTGCCCGCTACGTGCACGCCCATTCGGCACGCAAGGATAAAATTCTTGTCAAAGTGGACTGCGGCGGTATTTCTGAAGGGCTGACCGAGTCCGAACTCTTCGGCTATATGCCAGGGGCTTTTACCGGTGCATCAAGCAAGGGCAAGGCCGGCTATTTTGAAATTGCCAATGGCAGCAGCATTTTTCTTGATGAAATCGGGGAACTTCCCCTTGCCATGCAGACGCGCCTTTTGCGGGTTTTGCAGGACGGAGAAATCGTGCGTGTGGGCTCATCCCAGCCCCGCAAGGTCAATGTGCGCGTCATAGCCGCCACCAACCGCAATCTCGAAGAAAGTGTTGCCGCAGGCACCTTCAGGCGGGATCTCTTCTACCGGCTCAATGTCGCAACCTGCCGCATTCCTGCCCTCAGGGAGCGGCCCGAGGATATCGGGGTTCTGGCCAGCCATTACCTGGCGCTCTATTCCGCCAAGTACCGCAAGCACATGACGTTTCAGGAGGCAAGCCTGGATCTCATGCGCAGCTATAGCTGGCCCGGCAATGTGCGCGAACTGCAAAATCTTGTGCACAGTCTTGTCATCTCCCTCAATGGTCCGGACATTTCTCCGCGCGATCTGCCGTCCCAGATTGCCCGGCAGGAAGAGGGGCTCACAGGCTACAGCGAAGACATTCTTCATCCTAGACCATTCAAGGATATTTTTGCCGACAGAGAACGCGACTTTCTCAAAAAAGCCATTGAGGTCCATGGCTCCGTGCAAAAGGTCGCTGAGCTCTATGGTATTGACCGGGCAACCGTTTTCCGCAAACTTAAAAAAGCTGTCCCGGCCGCCAAGGCCACTCATTAAGTCGCTGGAGCGCGCCATGCAGCATTTGGACACCATTGCGGCTGTCAAATCACGCATCAGTATTGTCAGCCTCATTGGCCGCTACGTGCAGCTCAGACGCAATGGTGCACGCTGGTGCGCTCCCTGTCCTTTTCATAAGGAGACCAAGCCGTCCTTTTATGTGGATGAGGATCGCGGCTCTTTCTACTGTTTCGGCTGCCATGCCAAAGGAGACATTTTCAGCTTCTACCAGCAGATCAATGGCGTCGATTTTGCCAAGGCCCTTGAGGATTTGGCGCGTGAGGCGGGTATTGCCCTCCACCAAGGCGCTCCGCGAGCAAATCTGGCGCGCCAAAAAAAGGAGCGTGATCGCAAGCTTGTCATTCAGGAAATTTCAACGTATACAGCAAAGCTCTTTGCCAATGCCTTAACTGCTCAGCCGGCCCATTCGCCCTGCCGCCTCTATTTGGCCAAACGGGGCTTAAGTCCGGAAGTCTGTCAGACATTTGGTTTGGGCTGGGCCCACGACAGTTGGGACAGTCTCTTGACAGCACTCAGGAAGGCCGGCTATGCCGATGACCTTTCCGTTGAAGCGGGTCTTGTGGTCAAAAACGATCACGGACGCCTCTTTGACCGTTTCCGCGCGCGCCTGATCTTTCCCATTACAACATTTCCCAGTCAGGTGATCGCCTTTGGCGGCCGCATCATTGCCGACAGCGATGCTCCCAAGTACATCAACAGCCCCGAGACTCCCATCTACCATAAAGGCAGCCACCTCTACGGTCTGGTTCAGGCCTCCCAGGCCATTCGCAATAAAGGATTTGCCCTTGTAACCGAAGGGTACATGGATGTTGTCACCCTCCATCAGTTCGGCTACAGCCACGCTGTGGGGGTTCTGGGCACGAGTCTGACAGACGATCAGATCAATCGCCTCTGTGAACGTTTCACCCAAAGGCTGGTTCTGCTCTTTGACGGCGACCAGCCTGGCCGCAAGGCTGCCCTGCGCGCCTGCCAGATGATTCTGCCCAAGGGGATTGACTGCAAGGTTGTGCTTCTGCCTGAGCCCGAAGATATTGATAGTCTCCTGCGCAAGGAAAACGGACCCAAGCTTTTTGATGATCTTTTAGCACACGCCCCGGACGGGCTGAGCTTTCTTGCGGACTGCCTGAAGGAGCTCGCCCCCAGAGAAATGATCGCCCAGACCCACGATTTTCTGGGCAAGGTACGACTGCCAGAACTTTTTAACCTGACGGCCAGCCGCCTGGCCCGTCTTTTGGGACTTTCCGAACAGGATCTCAGGCTTGCAGCCACCGACCGCCGCCTGCACCAGGCAGGCTCGGGCCCTGTGGTCTATAGACCCAGGCCTCTCCAAGAAAAGATGTCGGTCATCGAAAGCCAGATTCTCATGTTTGCTGTGCGCTACCACCATAAGCTTGATCTTCTCAAGGATCTCGGCGCATCCCAGCTTCTCGTAACGGAGATAGCACGTAGTTTCTGGGAAAAGCTCGCTGAGCCTGAACTTGATCAGGAACTGCTCTCCCCCAGAGAGCGTGAATATGTCAATCTCTGGAGCGGCAAACACGCTCCGCCCTGCACACCTGAAGATTTTGCCCGTGAACTGGCGGCCCTCAAAAAAGCGGTGGGTACCTATCAGCAGCAGCGGGACAAAGCCGTTGTGGCCAGGGCCATCCGACGCAATGCGGAAAAAGATGACTTTACCAGCGATTTGGTCTATCTAGAAGCGTTACAGCATACGATAGCTAGTCAAAACGATACTCCAGACACAGCCGCGAGCTTATCCCAGGAAACGGAATAAGCCGCCCAACCATAAGGAGGGCACGACCGTTGCGCAGTTTCTGCGCCGGGTCGTGAGATGATCATGAGTAATCTCAAGGATATTCCTCAGATACAGACGCTCATCGACAAGGGAAAAAACATCGGCTACCTCACCTTTGAGGAAGTAAATAAAGCCCTGCCGGGCGAAATGACGCCCTCCCCTGAACTCATAGATGAAATCATCGGCATTTTCGAGCAGCTAGAAATTGCCATTGTGGATTCGGAAAAAGACGGCAAGCGCATGTCCAGCGCGACCCCTTCCGAGCCTGACGATATTCTTCCCGAAGATCAGCTTGGTCTTGCCGGCGAGGACGAAGAGTCCGTGGACTACTCCTCGCGCAGTACGGATCCCGTGCGCATGTATTTGCGTGAAATGGGCTCTGTGCCGCTGCTTGACCGCGACGGGGAAGTCCAGATTGCCAAGAAAATCGAGACAGGTGAGCAGGATGTGCTCTATGCGCTCGTGGAAGTGCCGGTGGCGGTTGAAGAACTCGTGCGCGTTGGCGACGATCTCCAGCAAAACCGCATTAAGCTCAAAGAAGTGGTCAAGACCATTGAAGAGGACGACCCCACAGAAGATGAGATGAATCAGCGTACCCGCGTCATCCAGCTCCTTGAGGAAATCCGTCAGATCTACCGCAAAAAACGCAAGATCTACAAGAAGCTTGACGACTGCAATACCCTTGAGCGCAAGGTCGCCGGTATTCAGAAAGAAATCATCAACTACAAGGAGCAGATTGTCACGCGTCTGCGCGACATCAAGCTCGAAAAGACGCTCATTGACCGGATCATTGAGACTGTTGATGACTATGTGCGTCAGATGCACAACTGCCAGCGCGATCTCTCAGCCTATATTATTTCCACTGGCCGCAAGCAGGACGATATCCGCCAGCTCTTCTCAGACCTTGATGAGCGCAAAATCACACCTGACAAAGCCGCATCCGAGCTCAACCTCACGGTGGATGAATTTTTCTCCTTCAAGGAAATGATCAACGGCAAGATGGAAATCCTCAAGAATCTGCAGGAGAAGTGCTGTCACAATGTCAATGATCTTGAGGAAGTGCTCTGGCGTATCAAGAACGGCAATAAGGCCGCCATGCGTGCCAAGCAGGATCTCATCCGCTCCAATCTGCGCCTTGTGGTCTCCATTGCCAAGAAATACACCAACCGCGGTCTGCAGTTCCTGGATCTCATTCAGGAAGGCAATATCGGCCTGATGAAAGCTGTGGACAAATTTGAATATCAGCGCGGCTACAAGTTCTCGACCTACGCCACCTGGTGGATTCGTCAGGCCATTACCCGCGCCATTGCCGATCAGGCCAGGACCATCCGTATCCCCGTGCACATGATCGAGACCATCAATAAGCTGATTAGGACCTCGCGCTACCTTGTGCAGGAGCTCGGACGCGATCCCACTCCCGAAGAAATTGCCGAACGCATGGAATACCCGCTGGACAAGGTCAAGAAGGTGCTGAAAATCGCCAAGGAGCCCATTTCTCTGGAAACCCCCATTGGTGATGAGGAAGATTCAAGCCTCGGCGATTTCATTGAAGACAAGAAGGCCGTAGCCCCGGCTGAGGAAGTCATCAATACCAAACTCTCGGAGCAGTTGTCCGCAGTCCTTGGTGAGCTCACCCCCAGAGAAGAACAGGTGCTGCGCAAGCGTTTTGGTATTGAGGAGAAAAGTGACCACACCCTTGAGGAAGTGGGCAAGCTCTTCAATGTCACCCGTGAACGCATCCGTCAGATTGAAGCCAAGGCGCTGCGTAAACTGCGTCATCCCGTACGTAGCCAGCCGCTCAGGTCCTATTATGAAAACTAGGGTTCTCGTCTGGCAGACGCTTGTCCTCTGTCTTGCCCTGCTCATTGGCACGCAGGTCACAGCTCAGGATCTGCCCAAAACGTTTAGTGTGGCCCGCTGTTTTGACGGTGATACCGTCAAGCTTACGGATCGGCGCATTGTGCGTCTGGCAGGCATTGATACACCAGAACTTGCCCACGAAAAGACCTATGAGCAGTTCTACGCCAAAAAGGCGCAAAAAGAACTGGAAAGTCTTGTAACCGGTCACAAAGTCAGTCTTGGCGAAGCCAGTGTGGAAAACAAAGACCGCTTTGGCCGACTGATTTGCGATCTTATCCTTGAAGACGGGCAGTCGATATCTGAGCTTATGGTGCGGCGTGGGGCAGCCTTCTACTACCCGCACAAGGATCTTTTGCCCGATCTGCAGGCACGGCTCCTTGAGGAGCAGAAAGCGGCCATTGAAACGCGTCAGGGCATGTGGGAGGAATTGCTCGCAAGCCCGGTTGCCAGACAGAACTATATTGGCAACCGTGATTCTCTGCGCTTCTTTCCCAATGACTGCCCGCAGGCCCAGAAGATCAAGCCGCGCAACCGTGTCTATTTTGAAACCCTGATGGACGCGTTTTTGGCAGGCTTTGCGCCTGCGCGCGTCTGTCCGTTCTGGCCCAAGGCCCAATAAGGCCTTGCAAGAAGGAAGGCGTATGGCCTCTCAACAACCCAATCAAGCAAAAGCTCCGGGGGCCCCTATTCCTCCCCCGCACCATGCCCCTGATGCAGAACTGCGCGACATCACAGAAGATCTCTCCCAGGACGACGGCGAGCTTACCGAAACGCGCGGTTTTGCCTGGACGCAGAATATCAGGCTCATTTTGGCCATTGGGGTGGTCATTGTTTCGGCCATGTTCCTCTGGTGGCTAGTCTCCTAGGCATAGGGTTCCATGGCCGAGCTCTGTCTTGTGCATGCCAATTGTCAGGGGGAAGCGCTCTCTCGGCTGTTATCTTCCCATCCCCCCTTCGCACGCTGCTTCACCATCAAGCACTATCTCAACTATACCCGCGAAGCGGTACCCCCCGCTGATCTTTCCCGCGCCAAGCTTTTTCTCTACCAAAAGCTTGGCGCGCATTTTGGCGATCTCGCCTCAGAGGTGCTGCTCACATATCTTTCCCCTTCATGCCAAAGCATTCAGCTTCCCAATCTCTTTTTCAAGGGCTACTGGCCCTTCTGGATCAGCGCGCCTGAGCGCATTGATTTTGCCGACTCTGTCCTTGAATGGCTTTTGGATGCCCAACTTCCGCCCAACGACATTGTGCGCATCTATCTCTCTGGGGCACACCCGGCCTTTCAACGCCTTGCCCAGACAGCCGAAGCATCCCTTGCCAGAGAATACACCAAAGAAGAAGGCTGTGCTCTTGGCTGCGCAGATCTTGTGGCCGCCTTGTGGCGCACAGAACCTCTCTTTTATACGGTCAACCATCCTGGCACTCGTCTCATTATCCATGTGGCCGGGCAGCTCTTGCAGCTGCTTGGGCTTCCCCCGCTAACGGAAGCAAGCAAAGCCCATTTTGTCCATCCAGATGGTGATTTTTTCCTGCCCATTCATCCCCTGGTGGGCCGTGCTCTCCATCTTCCCTTCGCAGATCACCAAACCCGCTACCCCGTCTTTGGCCAAATGCTGACACACAGGGAATTTGTCGCAAGCTATCTTGCCTGTCGTCTGCACAAGGTAAAAAACCTGGCAGCCTTTCTCCATGGACGGGCAGGGAGTATCTGATGCTGCGCCTGCTTCTTCTGGCCTGTTCTCTGCTTCTTGCCGCCTGCGCAGCCCCTGCGCCACGAGATCTTGCCCAAAACATTGGCCAAACCCACGGCTTTCACGAACTGCTTGTGCCAGGCCATGTCTGCACCCTCTATACCCTTGTGCGCGAAGGCGCGGGCAAGACATTGACCGTCTACATCGAAGGGGACGGCCACGCCTTTGCTTCGCCAACGACCGCATCAGACAATCCCACACCCCACTATCCCTGTGCCCTCCATCTTGCCATCCATGATCCTGGCACACATTCCATCTGCTATCTCGCACGCCCAGGCCAGTATCTTGATCTGACACACTTTCCCTGCCAAGCTCGCTTCTGGACCGATGAGCGCTTTAGCGAAGACGTCGTCCAAGCGATGGACAAGGCTGTAGACATGCTTAAAGCCCACACCCACAGCGAGCGTCTTGTGCTTGTGGGCTATTCAGGTGGCGGAACATTGGCAGCCCTCCTCGCCCAAAGGCGCAAGGATGTGGTTTTTCTCGCAACAGCTGCCGGCAATCTTGCCCTTGACTGCTGGCTTCGGGAAAAAGACCTGACAGCCATGCCAGGGGCCCTTGACCCGTTACAGAATGCTGACACGCTCTCCAAGCTCCCCCAGCGCCATCTTCTGGGCTCCGAAGATCGTATTATTCCCCAAAGCTGCTCGTTGGCTTTCTGCACAAAGGCGGGCGCCAGGCTTCAGATCGTGCCGGGCTTTTCCCACAATGATTCCTGGCAGACTGTCTGGAACTATGACTACGATCAGTAGTCACAGCCGTTTTGACCTTTGTCTTTGTGATGAATGACTCTTCTTTTTTTTCTACACACATGAGAGCACTTTCACACAGCGGAGCTACGTATCCCAGCAGATTCAGGAACGAGGCTGCGCCGTAGTCCATGACGTTCCTGCCGTGACCGGCCTGCATCCATGTAAAGTTCAGATCTTCTAAGCAAATGATGAAATCTTGGCTGCAGAGCTGCCGCGCTAGTCGCCAGTGATAGCTATTTCGCTCGTTTGCCACCTTGCGGTGAAGCAGTGGCAGTTCCAGCCTTGCCTTGCGTTGACTGTTGGAATGCTGGTGCTTCGATGAAAGATGAGACTGTTGTAGCAATCCTTAAATACTCATCTTGCACAGTTCCATCTCTACAGAATTATTTGAAGGAATATTTATATTGTATCTAAGAGCGCGGCTAACCCACGGCTAAAACCGTGGGTTGCGCCACGCAATCTTGTGTCAGTCTTTGATCGTCAGAATATCCTTCAATGGCAGCCGTGTAGAATGGAACTCGTTGATGTTGTCCTGAGCGGCATACCCCAGCGCAATCCCCATAATGATTTCCTGATCGTCCGGAACGTCAAGGAGCGGACGCAGTTCAGCAGGGAATTTGACGATCTCGTAGGCAGGAATGGAGTCTATTCCGAGATCCTTTGCCGCCAGCATGAGAGCCAGCCCAAAACCGCCGAGGTCATAGATAGGCCAGCCTGTATGGCCTTTAGTCAGCGTGAGATAGACAAGCGCAGGTGCATTGAAGAGCTTTTCATTCATCTTCAAAAAATGAGCGATCTTAGGGTCACCAGAATACGCTGCAACGGCACCCATAAAATCCTCCATGCTTTTCTGACTGCGCAGGGAGAAATTTGTGCGATGGCCGGTTGGCATATCCGGTGAACCCTTTACCTTGTCTGCATATCGAGCTGCCCAGATTTCCTTGATCTTTTTCAGGGTATCTCCGGTAGCAATATAGACATTCCAAGGCTGGCTGTTTTCCCACGACGGAGCACGCTCCGCAGCACGGACGATGTTTTCCAGCACCTGAACGGGAATTTCCCTTTCTGAAAAGTTTCTGACGGAATGCCTTTTGTTGAGAACGTCTCTGAATTCCATACCAATCCTCCTGTACGTGATCGTTAGAGTGTTCCGACTCTTGAGGTTCGGGAAATTGAAGCCTTGTCAAGATGATCAATGCCCCACGCCAGGGCATGCAGCATCTGCTGCTTGTTCCTGCAAAGTACGCCTTCTATTTTGACAACATCCAGCGGATGTGCCGCCCAGAAATAGCAGTCTGGCAGTTTCAGCCTATCAAGAAATTCATGCTCTTCCTCCAAAAGTTCTTTTTCCGTCGCCGGCACAAAGACCCCTTGCCGTATGTCCTCATCAAGCTGTGTCTCCACAAATGCCGACATGGTATTAAGCAGAATCTTGTGTGGTCTGATCTCGTTTTCCAAGGCAGCCGAAGCTCTTGCACATTCCAAACATCTCCCCTTGCCTGCCGTCCCCAGCATCAACAGATCGCAGTGCTGAATACCAAAAGCATTAAGCCGCAGACATTGCGCCCTTGTCTCATCGGCGCAATAGCCTTTGTTCAGCTTCTCAAGGACATCATTCAAACCGCATTCCACACCGATATAAAGATCATCCACCCCGGCTTCTTTCAAGGCACTAAGATCATCATCGGATTTGTTGGCAATGTTATCTGTCCTGGCGTACATGGTGATGACCTTCACATGCGGCAGATACCTTCTGATCAGAGCAATCCTCTCCAAAAGCCTCTTTGCCGACAACGCAAAAGGATCTGCGCCCACCAGATATACTCGTTGGATGCGGTCACAATATTTTCCATAGCTTTGCCTGGCTTCGCGCAGGTAGCCCTCAACGTCAGCAATACTCAGCATAGAAAAGGGGATATTGTGATACATATTACAGAACGTACAGCTGTTATGCGTACAGCCTTCAGTGATCGGAAGCAAAAATGTGTCTGCCTCTAACGGTGGCCTGTAAATGACGCCATTGTATGCCATATGCTTCACCTCGCTAAAAATACATTTCTGCAGTTTTTCTGCGCATCCGAAGCTGCTCTTCTGAAACATGATCTATGACGCTTTGAATGCCGTTGATCAGTTCCTGCTTCTGTTCTGGCAGCTTCACTCTGACCTTGAAAGGTACAGAGGCATGATCTGACAAAAAGATCGTTTCATTGGTAAGACAGCGAATAAACACCTGCATTTCCTGCAAGCGTTCATGTTCACCTGCCTCCACAAATGCTCCCTTTTGCATCCTGCGATATAAGCTCGTTTTTGGTATCAGCGTCAAAGACGACACTTCGATCATGGAAATGTTCATGCCCTCATAGATTTCTGCGGTCTTCTGTGCATGGGACAATCCGTTGCCAGCACCGCCGAGACCATTGAGAAAATTGGCGATAAACGGCATGCTGGCTTCTGTCAGCTTTTCCATCTGAGCTCTGGCCAGAGCTGCGTCGTAGCCTTTGTGCATCATCTTGAGAATAGCATCATCCCCAGACTCCACGCCGATGTACGGATTGGAGTAGCCAACCTTAACCAGATCTCTGATCTGCTCCACGCTTTTTTGGCAAAAATTGTCTATTCTTGCGTAGCCTCCGATGCTTTTCACAGAGGGGACATAGGTGTGGATCAGTTCTGCTGTCTGCATCAGGACGTCGTAGTCTGCTGCAAAAGCGTCCGCACCCTGCAGAAAAATCCGCTCTGGAGCTCCGAAATACCGGGGTATCTCCAATACATCTTCTTTGATTTCTTCCAGTGACGATTGTTGAAATCTGGCATCTTTGTAGTAGCTACAAAAGGCGCAGGAAGCATGGGAACAGCCACTTGTCACCTGTAAATAGCCTGAGTTTGCCTCAAAAGGCGGTCTATTGATTCCACTTGTAAAATGCATAGGTATGCCTCGTTCGTAGCCTGTACTCGTCTTGTTGCTCTGCATCCCGAATCATCACTTCGGGACTTAGACAAATATGCCATAGACCATTATGGACAGACTGCGTCAATCCATAATGAGCCGGTCATGCCAACCTTCCTCCATGCTCTGCCAGGGCTGTACAAAGATTCGACAATCCGTCATTTATACAATTCTATTAATTTCGATATAAGTACGGAAAAAAAATGGTTCTGTGTCAAATCCGTATGTCAGTGTGTACGTAGAGCGGCGCTTCCTGATCTCTCAGGAGCGCTGCCCACAGGCACGAGCACAGAGCCTTGGCAAACAGACAGCAATCTTCAGAGCTCATTTTTGATATACATGGCCAGTTCCTGGATCACAGATTCATTCCTGCGGTAGTAGGTCCACTTTTCATGCCGCTCAGAAAGGAGAAGACCGGCATCCTGCAGCATGGTCAGGTAGTTGGAAATGGTGGATTGCGATGCGCCGGCCTTTTCCTGGATGCTGCTGACACAGACCCCCCCCTTAAGGTCTACCGGGGTTCCAAGGCTTCCGCCCTGCGGGGGAAAATTTGTATGGGGATCCTTCAGCCAGCGAAGGATGTTCAGTCGTGTCTCATTGGATAGGGCTTTGGCAATTTCGATGATGTCCACCAGTTTACCTCTCAAGATCACTGTCTGCTACAATTCTTTATATTCAAATTTCTCGAAATGTCAACAGGTTTTTGAAAAAATTGTTTGCTGGGCAAAAGAGAGCTGCTTCAGAACCTGACACGCCGCGTCTTTGCTTGTTGACTCCCGGCCTGCTGCACGACGGCACAATGCCAAGAGACGGCATTGTAGCGAGCATGGTCGTCCCCTTATCGTTGAGCCATTATCGCTGAGGAGAACGAGCACATCAGATTTGATGTGGCAGGCAAATGACGTCTTACGAACCAGTGTGCTTGCGTGTTCAGCTGTCTGTTCGGGCCAGATTTTCCAGCTTACAATCAAGCGTCTGAAGAAGTCAGAGCTGCGTACAGATGGCACATGCTGTGGCAGCGTACGCTAAAAGGTTGATTCTGCCCCATGTAAACGCCTCTCTCGACCAATTAGGATATGATCTGCGTGGATGAGGAATTGACGAATTCAGGGGAATTGACCTGTTCCAGGATCGTCTGCTCTTCCTCTGGACTCAGCTTGTTGGCAGGAGTCGGGCGTTCAGCACAGGGCCGTAAATCGTCGAGTTTACCTGTTTTGCGCAGCATTTTCTTCCAGCGATGATAAGTCCTTTCGTTGATGCCAAGTACTCTGCAGGCCGTAGGGAGATGGCCTCCATGAGTATTGGCTTCATCAATCAGCTCGAGAGCGTAACGGCGATCTGTGGTGCTGATCATTCGTCCTCTGGGTCCCCCCAGATCGCCTTGGCTTTTTTTCTGAGAACCTCCAATGCGGTTGCCTCAGCAAGCGCCTTGTCTTTCTTGGCTATATCGGCCTGAATTGCCCTGATTTGCCTGTTTTTCTCTTTGATAATCTTGTTGAACTGTTCCGTATCAGCAGCAAGATTTCCGTTGGCGTTTTCGCAGATCTCGCGCCATTGTCGCAATTGCTCGACATAGACCCCCTTACTGCGAGCATATTCTGCAAGCTCGGCCTCGTTTAAGGCCTCAGATTCAACAACCATGCGAAATTTTTCTTTGGAGGAAAACTTTTCGCTTTCCGTCTCTTCTGGGAAAGAAAGACCATCAGCAAGAGCCTGTTTTTTTTCCAGTTGAAGAGAGTTTGCAAACTTATGCGAGAGTCACGGGCCACTTTGGACATAGGCTCAGAATTGGGAGGAAGGATACGCCGCAGGATTGCTTCACGTAGAGCAGGATCGTATTTCATGATTTTTCTCCACATCCCGTTTTTCCCAGCGGGCAAAGCCATGATTGACCGTTGGGAGTTT
Source organism: Desulfovibrio sp. (assembly GCA_017528345.1). GTDB lineage: Bacteria > Desulfobacterota > Desulfovibrionia > Desulfovibrionales > Desulfovibrionaceae > Desulfovibrio. The sequence goes on along the minus strand of JAFXOX010000014.1, from coordinate 42,456 downwards.
TGCGCATAAGGTACCATAAGACAAGGACATTTTCCAAAAAAGCGACGATAAACACATGCCCTGCAAACGCAAACAGCTGTAACCCCCTGTGCAGAGCATCCCTCGCGTTTTTTGCCATTCTTGCTTTGTCCTGCCCAAGAAACGAGTTTTTGCATGCACACGATTCGCTGGCTTATCCTTGCACTTCTCGCTACAGGACTTGTCCTTGGCGCCTTTTTCCTCTCGACCAGAGAGGCAAAAGGTCCACTCATCCTCTATGGTAATATTGATCAGCGTCAGGTGGAGCTAAGCTTCAAGGATGCGGAACGTGTGGCAAGAGTCCTTGTGGAGGAAGGGGCGCTTGTTGAACCTGGGCAGGTTTTGGCTGAGCTTGAAACCCGGCGCCTCAACGATCGCATCCATGTGCTGAGCTGCCAGGTGCACGAGGCACAAGCGGCTCTGACCAAGCTTGAAAACGGGACAAGGCCTGAGGAAATTGCCCAGGCCAAGGCGCAGCTTGCCGCAAGTCAGGCTGATCTTGACTATGCCGAAAAGCAGTACCGCAGGCTTGCGGAAATCTTGCGCCATTCTCAGGGCAAGGGTGCCCGTCAGGCCGATCTTGATGAGGCACTGGCCAGACGCGATGCCGCCCGCGCCAAGCGTCTCGTCCAGGAAAAAGCCCTGGTGCTTGCGGAAATTGGACCGCGGGCCGAAGATCTTGAGCAGGCAAGAGCGCTTCTTGCCGAGCGCAAAAGCACGCTTCGTGAATGGCAAAACCGCCTTGAGGACGCCAAACTGCGTAGTCCAAGCCGCGCCTATGTCAGCCGCAGGCTCCTTGAGCCCGGTGATATGGCCTCTCCGGAAAAAGCCGTTTTTTCCCTGGCTGTGCTCTCCCCCAAATGGGTCAGAGCCTATGTCTCAGAGCCGGATCTTGGCCGAATCACACCTGGTATGACAGCCCATGTTTCCACAGACAGCTTTCCCCAGGAGATACAAGGCCGCGTAGGCTTCATCGCTTCTGTGGCCGAATTTACGCCCAAAACCGTGGAAACCACGGAACTGCGCACCTCCCTCGTCTATGAGGTGCGTATCTATGTGGACGATGCGGAAAACAGACTGCGCCTTGGCATGCCGGCAACCGTGACCTTTGAGGAAGACACAGGTCCCTGACCATGCTTTTTGAAGCCCGCAAGATCGGCAAAACCTTCACGCGCAAAAACGGCCAGACCATCGAGGCGCTCACCGATATTACCCTCTCTCTTGCCGAGGGAAGCCTGACAGCCCTGGTTGGGCCTGATGCCTCAGGCAAAACAACGTTTTTACGCCTTGTGGCAGGACTCCTTACGCCTTCCTCGGGAAGCCTTTGCTTTGCCGGGCGCCCCTATGCCGGCCAATGTCCTGAGGTTCTTTCAGCCATCGGCTATATGCCGCAAAAATTCGGCCTTTATGAGGATCTGACGGTCCAGGAAAATCTCGACCTCTATGCCGATCTCAAGGAAGTCCCGCACGCCCTTCGCCCCGCACGCTATACAAGACTGCTTGAGCTCTGTGCCATGGCTCCCTTTACCCAAAGGCTTGCCGGCAGACTCTCAGGTGGCATGAAACAAAAGCTTGGCCTAATCTGTACGCTCATTGCCCCACCCAGTCTGTTACTCCTCGATGAACCCACCGTGGGCGTCGATCCCCTCTCGCGTCGAGAGCTTTGGGAGATCATCGCGCAGCTGAGAGCGGAATCTGCCATGACCGTCCTTGTTAGCACCTCCTACATGGACGAGGCCGAAGCCTGCGATGATATTCTTCTCCTCTTTCACGGCAAAACCTTAGCCCACGGCAAACCCCAGGCCATTGCCAAGCTTGCCCAGGGACAAAGCTTTCTTCTGCAGCCCCCTCTAGATGTGCGTCCACGCGATCTCCAGGCCTGGCTTTGGGGACAGTCGGGTATCATCGACGCTGTGCCGCAGGCAGGGAATGTGCGTGTGGTTGCCAAAAACACCCATTTACCCGTGCTTGCCAAGGCGAAAGCGCTTCCCCCACGTCTGGAAGATAGCTTTATGCTGCTTTTGCAAAAAGATCAGGACGCTTCCCCATCCACGCAAACCAGGTTTTCGCCAAGGCCTCCTGCGCGAGATACCCCTGCACCTGTCATTGTTACAGAACATGTCACGCGAAAATTTGGCAACTTTCTGGCGGTCAATGATGTGAGTTTTTCGGTGCTGCCAGGAGAGGTTTTCGGGCTTCTCGGTCCCAATGGTGCCGGCAAAACCACAACCTTCCGCATGCTCTGTGGACTTCTTCCGGCTTCAGGCGGAAGCCTGAGCGTGGCAGGCATTGATGTGCGCAAAACACCTGACGAGGCCCGTCGCCACATCGGCTATGTAGCCCAAAAATTTTCCCTCTACGGCCAGCTCTCCGTCCGGGAAAATCTCGCGTTTTTTGCCGGAGCCTACGGCTTACACGGGCAAAAACGCCAAGAGCGCATGGCGCAGATGATCGAAGATTTTGAGCTGGCAGGCTGGCTTGAGGTCGCAGCCCAGGATCTTCCGGGAGGCTTACAGCGCAGTCTGGCCATGGCTGTCGGCCTTCTGCACGAGCCCAGCATTCTCTTTCTCGATGAGCCCACAAGCGGAGCCGATCCGCTCTCTCGGCGCATCTTCTGGAAACGTATTGCAGAGCTCTCCGACCAGGGGGTCACCGTTGTGGTCACAACCCACTTCATGGAAGAGGCAGAGTATTGCGACCATATCCTCATTCAGGATAGCGGTATCCGCCTAGCCCTCGGCTCTCCGGCAGAAATCCGCGCCCAGGCGCAAAATCTCCAAGCCCATGTCACAAGCATGGAAGAGGCCTTTATTGCCATTGTGCAGCACGCTCGTCACACATCTCCGTCATGATGCTCAATCCCAGAATGCTCGCTCTCATCCGCAAGGAATTCCGGCAGATGCTGCGTGACCGCAGCACCTTGACCCTTGGCATCATTCTGCCCATGACGCTCTTGCTCATTTTCGGTTTCGGCCTCTCCCTCGATGTGAAAAATGTCCCCGTGGCTCTCGTGCTCGATGAGCCCTCGCCTGTCACGCGCGACCTTTTGCAGACCCTTGCCCGCTCAGCCTATTTTTCCCCAAGCCTTGCCACGTCCTGGCAGGAGGCTGAAGAGCTCATAATAGGCGGCCATTGCCAGGCTGTTGTGCGATGCCAAAGCAATGCACGCAACGGATCTCTGCACTTCCAGATTCTCGTCAATGGCCGGGATGCCAATACCGCCCGCATTATGGGGAGCTATCTCGAAGGCGCTCTACAGCGCTTTGCCCTTCAGCGTGGGACTCCTGCCTCCTTTCAATCGTCTCGTTCTGCCCCATCCTTTGGTCAAGCAGATCTTGCCACCCGCATCTGGTACAACGACGCCATGGAAAGCCGCTATTTTCTGGTTCCAGGGGTCATTGTCCTGATTATGACCCTCATTGGTTCTCTCCTCACGGCCCTCATTGTCGCCAGAGAGTGGGAACGGGGCACCTGGGAGGCTCTCACAGCCACCCCTGTTGCCAAATACGAAATTCTCGCCGGCAAAACCATCCCCTATTTTTTTCTTGGCATGCTCGGCCTTTTCCTCTGCCTGGCCGCGGCAGCCCTAATCTTTGATATTCCCAGGCGTGGATCACTGTTTCTCATTATCCTGGACTCCGCCATCTACCTGCTGGCCTGTCTGGGCCTTGGCCTTTACATTTCTGCCGTCACCAAAAGCCAGTTTCTGGCAAGCCAGATTGTCATTGTCATCAGTTTCATGCCCACCATTATGCTCTCAGGCTTTATCTTTGACCTGAAAAGTGCGCCGCTCATCGCCCAGTATCTGGCCTGTCTGTTTCCGGCAACCTGGTATGTGGAACTCATGCAGACACTCTTTCTTGCGGGCAATGTGCCAGAGCTCATTATCACGGATTCGGCGATGCTCGTTCTCTTTGCCGTGTTTCTGCTTGCTTGTGCCTGCACCAAGATGCAGAAAAGCCTGGAATAGCAAAAAACACATGCCTAACGAGTTGATCATGCCAAAGCCAACCATGTCGTTTTTCAGGAGTGTTTGGGTTCTTCTGCACAAAGAACTCCTGATGACCCTCAAGGACAGACGCAGCCGCATTATTCTTGTCATGCCGATTCTCGTGCAGACCATTCTCTTTGGCTATGTGGACACCTATGATCTCAACTGTGCAGAATACGCCCTCCTGGACGAAGACCACAGTTCACAATCCCGCCTTTTGACAGCTGCCTTTGATGGCAGTGGCATCTTTGTGCGCACAGCAACGCTCGACAATACCAGCCAGATCGCCCCGCTTCTCGATGCCAAAAAAGCGCTCTTTGTGCTGCATATCGGCCAGGGCTTTGCGCGCAGGCTCGCTCACCACGATCAGGCCCCCGTGCAACTCCTCGTCGACGGCCGCAACAGCAATGTCGCCTCGACAGCCGCAGCCTACGCTGAAACCATTGTTTCCCGCTTCAACCTCGAACGCCAGAAAGCTCATCTTGGCAAGGTATTACTCACCATCGACAAACGCTCCTGGTTCAATCCCAATCTGGAAACACGCTGGGGTATTGTGTCGGCACTCATGGCCACTCTGGCGGTTATCCAGGTCCTCAGCATTGCTGGTCAATCCATTGCCCGGGAAAAAGAACAGGGAACCTTTGATCAGCTGCTTGTCACACCATTGAGCATGGGCGCCATTCTCCTTGGCAAGACACTGCCTCCCATCCTCGTCGGCCTTGTGCAATCAACCCTTGTGCTTCTGGCAGCTCTTTTTGTCTTCCACATTCCCTTTGCCGGTTCCTTTCTGCTCCTCTATCTCGCCCTCTTCATCTTCAACTTTGCCGTTGTGGGCATTGGCTTGTGCGTCTCAGCCTTTTCCCAGAACATGCAGCAGGCCATGCTCTATAATTTCACACTGCTCATGCCCATGATTCTCCTCTCTGGCTTTGCCACCCCCATTTCCTCCATGCCTGGGGCCTTTCAGATTGCCACCCTCGCCAATCCCGTACGCTACGGCGTTGAACTGACCCAGCGCATCTACCTTGAAGGCGCGCATTTCACCCAGATCGCCCACCTGCTCTGGCCACTGCTGATTATGGCTCTATTCTCTTTAGGCTGTGCCGCCCGCCTTTTCAGAGCCAAACGCTGAAAAATGCGCTTTTTTCCTACACAACCTCGCTCCTTGAAGCATACCGAGAAACATCAAAAAAAGAAAAATTTTTTTCTAATAGAAAAAAAACGTTCTATCTTCCTTTCCAAGAACTCAGAAGTGTCTGTCATAACCACTTGAAATACTTGGATTTTTTTAAAACAGATCTGTGGCATGCTTCTTGCTACTCATAGAACAAAACGCTTCGCAGCTGTGTTGACCACGAGGCCTAAGCCTTACTCTTTTGAACCTCAAGAAGCGGACACTTTCTGTGATCTCAATGGGAGGAGTCTATGACTACATTACCCTTTTCAACCAAGAACGCGGGCTATGCCGTAAACTGGGATACCGTCGATAAGCGTTACGACGAATTGCATGCTTATCTCATGTCTGCTCCCCAGGTCATGGATCCTGAACGTTTACGTTGTCTGGACGAAGTCTATGAGGAGTTTGCCGGTGAGTCCACATTCTATATCCGCGCCAAGCTCTTTGAGCGCGTTTTGCTCACCAAGAAGATCTTTCTGGATGGCAACCCCATCGTAGGTACGCTGACAGGCACACGTTGTGGCGTCTATGCCTATCCAGAATGGAATGTCTCCTGGATCAAGGATGAGATGCAATTGGCCAAGATGACCTCCCTTGGCGAGATGAAGGTGCCGCAGGAGACCCAGGACCTGCTGGAAAAGACCTACAAGAAGTGGAAGAATCGCACCTGCATCGCGCTGAACAACAAGTGGTTCAAGGACAAGTACGGCATCAATCCTGCCCCCTATCACAAGGCCGGCCTCTACTACGAAAACGTCAGTGTGGCCTCAGGCTCAGGCATTGCCGATTATCCCAAGGTCCTGAATCAGGGTCTGCGCGCCATCATTGACGATCTCAAGCAGCGCCTGGCGGACTGCCCGACCCTTCTGGCCAATAAGGAAAAGCACGATCTCTATCGTTCCATGATTGTCTCCTGCGAAGCGGTTATTGCCCATTCCCATCGCTATGCGGAATTGGCGGAAAAGACAGCTGAGAGCGAAGAAGATCCCAAGGCCAAGGCAGAACTTTTGGAAATTGCGGAAATCTGCCGCCGTGTTCCTGAATTCCCGGCTCGCAACTTCCGTGAAGCGATTCAGTCGTTCTGGTTTACCCACCTTGCCATTCAGACTGAACAGATGGCCTGCGGCACCTCTCCGGGACGCTATGGCCAGTATATGTATCCTTTCTTTAAGGACGACGTGGACCATGGCAGACTGACCCGCGAGCAGGTCGTCAAGCTTCTCAAGTTCCAGTGGATCAAGCACATGGAGCTGGCTGAATACCAGGGTGGTTCCTACGCCAAGACCCTTTCCGGTCACACAGGCCAGACCATCACCATCGGTGGCTATGATGCCCAGGGCAACGACGCAAGCACCGAGCTGGAAGAACTGCTTCTGGAAACCCAGATCCAGGTACGCGGCATTCAGCCGACCCTGACCCTGCTTTTCCATCCCAAGCTCAAGAAGTCCTACTTGAACAAGGTTGTGGATTGCATCCGCGGTGGTTCCGGTCAGCCGCAGATTTTGAATAATACGGCCGTCATTGAGCGCACCATGGCCCGCTTTGCCCAGTATGAGCACGGCATCACCCTTGAAGATGCCAGAAACTGCGGCAACTTTGGCTGCGTGTCCACCGGTGTCTGCGGCAAGGGTAGCTTCATTCTTCAGGAAGACCAGCCGTGTCTTGCCAAGATCGTTGAAATGGTGCTCTATAACGGCAAGGATCCTGTGACCAAGAAGCAGTTGGGACCTGAAACCGGCGATCCCAGAACGTTTGAAACCTTTGATCAACTCTACGACGCCTATAAGGCACAGCTGAAGCACCTGTTCACCATCTCTCGTCACCATTCCGACTTAAGTCAGATGGCAAGATTGCATGTTGTGCCCAGTGTCTTCCGTTCCGTGATGATTGACGGCTGCGTTGAAAATGGTGTCTGCGAAGAGGCCGGTGGTTGCTTCTACTCCCAGATCAACCCCATTATGACAGCCGGTATCGATGCCGCCAACTCTCTGCTTGTGATGAAGCATCTCATCTATGATGAAAAGAAGATCACCATGGATGAACTCATCACAGCGCTCAAGGCCAATTTTGATGGCTATGATGAGATTCGCAAGATGTGCCTTGATGCGCCCAAGCACGGCAACGACTATCCTGAAATCGAATCCTTTGTGCAACAGTACTACAGGGATGTTGACGATATCCACAATTCCATTGGCCCGGACTGCCTGGGTCACAGAACACCGCTGGATGCCTATTCCCTGTCCTACCACAACTACTTTGGAGCCCTGATGGGAGCCCTTCCCACAGGCAGAAAGGCAGGTGTCGCCCTGACTGACGGTAGTGTTTCGGCCATGCCCGGCTCCGACCACGAAGGCATCACAGCCCTCATCAAGAGCGGTGCAGAAGCCATTGATACCGTCCGCTTCGGTGCCAACCACTTCAATGTGAAGTTCCTTCCCCAGGCTCTGGAAGGCACCAAGGGCGCCCAGAATCTTATTGCCCTGATTAAGACATACTGCGAGTACGGTGGAAGCCATATTCAGTTTAACTGTGTCAGCAGTGACACCCTGCAGGATGCTCAAGATCATCCCAAGGACCACAACGACCTGGTTGTCCGCGTAGCAGGCTTCTCAGCCTACTTTACCCGACTAGATCGTGGAGTCCAAAACGAAATCATCAAGCGCACACAGTACGCAGGATAGAAATGAGGCGCAGCGGGTCTTTGACCCGCTGCGCTTTTGCGTAAGGAGACTCCTGATGAGTCAGGGTATGGTGTACAATATTCAGCGTATGTCGACAAAAGATGGACCTGGCATCCGCACAACTGTCTTTCTCAAAGGCTGCCCACTACGATGCCCGTGGTGCAGCAACCCTGAATCACAGCACAATGAGCCCCAACTCCTCTATTTTGCCAATCTCTGTACCGGCTGTGGCGCATGCGTGCAGGCCTGCCCGAACCATGCCACAAGCCTGGAAAATGGTCTTTCCAAGCAGCGATTTGAGCTGTGCCAGAACTGCGGAGCCTGTGCCGAGGTCTGCCCGGCCAAGGCGCGGGAAATGAGCGGCAAGATCATGCAGGTCGAGGAAGTGCTCAAGATTGTCCTCAAGGATACGCTCTTCTACGAAAATTCTGGTGGCGGTGTGACCTTTGGTGGCGGTGAACCCACCCAAGGTGGTGGCAATGGCGAATTTATCTGCGATCTTGTGGAAGCTTCACACGGGGAAGGCCTGCATGTCACCCTCGATACCTGTGGTGCCTGCCCAGAAGATCGCTTTCAACGTCTTCTCAAAAACGTAGACCTTCTGCTTTTTGACTGCAAACATATGGACCCTGAAGCGCATAAAAACATAACAGGCGTCGACAACAAGATCATTTTGCAGAATATGGCTGCGGCCTTGACTTCAAAAGCTGAGGTCAAAATCCGAATGCCGCTTATACCGGATATCAATGACAGTGCAGACAATATCGCGGCCATGGCCACATTTTTCAAAAAATTCGGGAAACATGAAATTGAAATCATGCCGTATCATACCTTTGGCATGAAAAAATACGATGCTTTGGGGCGTCCCCATCCTGCCATGCGGTCCTACACACCAGATGAACTTCTTGTCGTACGTGACCGCTTTACCCAGCATGGGCTGAACACCGTTCTTGCGTAAGTCAACCATAAGAGAGGTTTTCTATGTTTTCGCTTGAAGCTAATGATGAGATTTTATCCAAGTTAAAGGAAATGTGGGAAGACGAAGACGATGAAGATATTTGTATACGACTGAGAGAATACACTATCGGCAGTGGATGACATGCCAAGATCATGCTCGGTCTGGGCATGGAAGAGATGGACGAAGACGAAGATGAAAAGATTATGGTTGGCGATCTCCCCTTCATTGCCGAGAAGGATTTTCTTCTGAAGTATGGTCAAAAGTTTTCGCTCTCATTTAATGATGATAAGCAGCTTGTCCTAACAGCATTGGCAGCGGAATAAGCATCACAGTTGCATAGCACACAATTTGCGTCTGAGAGGCAGGAAGAGAGTTTTGCTACTATCGCATGATCCCTCACTAGCATACGCCCTTGCTCCTGCTCGCTTCCTGCCTCTCGTCGTATTCTTCTCAAAAGCATTTGTCATTTTTGAGATACTCCAGCAACTATTTGACATTATTGAAAATGTGTGACACACTCTGTCCTGTAAGAAGTTTTAGCTAGAAGCCACTGCACTAAGTGCGCACTCTTATCTTTTTGCCTTCTGCGTTCACAAATGATAACTCCGTCACATAAGTAAAGGAAACGCTTAATTTTTTTACCTTTTTCTTGTGAAATATTTCACACCTAAATAGCACCCCAAAAATAGACCTATCAAACGAAGATTCTGAGATATTTGTAGAGCATCAAAAATAGACTAATATCTTTGCATTTTCTTTTCCTCGTTCTCGTAGTGTGTAAATAAGATTGACTGAATAAAGAACAACTACATGTGTTTGACGGCTACTTGCCTCTCATGATTGTCATGGAGTTTTGTAGCAGGCACAGAAAACTCAGTTAAAATCACCCTTTTGTAGATAGACAGTCTCGACTGGATACCGATCAGATTGGATTATTACTAGTGGTTAGGGTGTCTCGGTATCGTTGAACAGAGGAGTTGTTTTATGGCTGAAAGACTCGTCAAAGCATTATCACCGCTGCAGGTGACATCACTTGCCTTAGGCTCCATTGTAGGCTGGGGTTGTTTCATTTTGCCGGGTGATTCGTTCTTGCCCAATGCCGGCCCCTATGGTGCTGTTATTGGTTTTGCCATCGGCGCACTACTTATGCTCTTTATTTCTGTGGCCTACAGCTACATGATTAAATACGCCCCGGTGGCGGGTGGCGAGTTCGCGTATGCTTACGTCGGCTATGGCAAACTAGCGGCCTTTATCTGCGGATGGTCCTTGGTGATCGGCTATATTTCCATTGTTATGATCAATGTGTCTGCCGTGTCACTCATTTTCCGATTCCTCTTCCCAGGGATATTCCAGTTTGGGGCCTTGTATACCATAGCGGGCTGGCAGGTCTATTTTGGTGAAATCCTGCTTGGCTTTGCCCTTGCCATGATTTTTGGCTATCTCAACTATCGCGGTATCAGCATTTCAGGCACCGTACAGGTGATTCTGGCCTTCATGCTCAGCTTTGGCATTCTGGGCCTTTTCTTTGGTGCAGCCTCCCTTGATACGGCCACTTTTGACAACCTGATCCCGCATTTCAACGAGAACCGCGGAAGCTTGGCATGTATTCTGGGCATTGTGGGTATTTCGCCCTTCCTCTATGTCGGTTTTGACACCATTCCGCAATCTGCCGAAGAATTTGCCTTTGATCCTTCTCGTTCACGCCGCATTATGATTGTGGCGATCATTGTGGGTGGCCTGCTCTACAGTCTGGTGACACTCGCTAACGCCATTGCCATTCCCTACCCCGATCTGCTCAAGCAGCTCGATGGCATGCGCACAAGTTCCGGTCACGCTTGGGGCACAGCTGTTGTTGCCACCATGGCTTTTGGCAAGTTTGGTGCCGTCGTCCTTGCCTGCGCCGTCTTTGGCGCCGTGCTTTCCGGTATTAACGGTTTCTTCGTTGCCTCAACTCGTCTGCTTCTGGCTATGGCTCGTGCGCGTATGCTTCCTGATTGGTTTGGCAAGATTCATGAAACCAACCATACCCCCAGCAACGCCGTTATTTTTGTCACGGGCCTTGCGCTGCTTACACCCTTTGCCGGCCGTTCTGCTGTTGGCTGGACTGTGGATATGAGCGCTGTGGGTACGGCCATCGGCTACCTCTTTACCTGCATTGTGGCGACCAAGATTTTGCGCTCTGAAGTGCAGAACAGTGGCATGGGAAGATTTATATGTGTGCTGGGCACCTTAAGCTCGCTTATCTGCCTTGTCCTTCTGCTGTGCCCGGGTTCACCTTCACTCATTGGCCCCATGCCGCAGCTCGTGCTGGGTATCTGGGTGCTTCTGGGTGTTATCTTCTACCTCATGACCAAGAATACCTGGATGAATTTGCCGGAAGATGAAATGAAGATGGGTATTCTGGGCAACACAACAACCAAGGTGTTCTTCAAGTAACGTATCTTCTCACGCTATTTCGCTATCCCCCCCTGGCTTTGCCTAGGGGGGGAATTGATTTTTTGGTAACAGCTACATAGGTTGAAGGCGGTCTTCAGTCCCATGTGCTGTTTATGCTTTTGCATGCCAAGCATGAGCTCAAACCCATGCATTGAAAAAGGTTCTTGCTTATCTCAGCAAAACTTTGTTTTCTCTAGAAACTGAGATCATCGTATGGATATCGCTGGACTGGGTGTTTTTGTTGTTTGGCTTTTGGCCGGCTTTATTTGCGGTATTGCCGGTTTGGGTGGCGCCATGGTGGGGGTACCGATTATTTCCCTTTTTGTACCTCTCCGCGTTGTTGTCCCCCTCAGTTGCCTGTTAACGCTTTGCATTGATACCTCACTCACCTTCTTGCATTTTCGCTACTGCAACTGGCGCTCTCTTGTCCCCATGCTCGCAGGAATGGTTCCGGGGGCTTTCCTTGGACTCAAACTTCTCCTTTTTTTGCCCGAAACCACGATATTAGCATCTGTCGGATTCTTTTTACTGCTTGTTGTTGTCTGGCAATGTCTGGCAAAACCTGTCAGCGAACCTCGTAACGATTTTTTTCCCGTCGGTTTTGGCGCCGGTTTTGCGGCAGGAACACTTGGTTCGTCGACATCATTCAATGGCCCCCCTTCCGCTGCCTATGCCATGTACATGGGCTGGCCACCCCGCAGGGCCGTGGGCACCCTGAGCGCCTTTTATGCTGTCAGCGAATGCTTTACCTGCGGGATCATGTGGCATTCAGGCTTATATACACCTGAAGTTCTTCACCTTGTGGTCTATGGTATTCCTGGTGTCCTTCTTGGCGCGGTCCTTGCCGTTCCTGTCATTAAACGTATGGACACACGCCGTTTCTTACGCGTTCTTCGTGTTATTATTGTTATCGCGGCCATCCTATGCCTGCGCAAAGCCTATTTTTAGCTACGGTCACTTCCTTGCGTAAGCGTTCGTGCCAAGCGTGGCAGTTTTTCATGGTTTTCTCATTGACGGTTCGTTTTCCTGTATTCTTGTAAAGTATCACTCTTGACATTTGCCCTCAGAATGATTTTTTGGATGTACATTATTTAAACTGTAAACCACTAAATCTTCGAGATATACATGGATAATTTGTATGTCAATGCGGTGAGCATCAATGATGTAATCAACCCACAGATTACCGCCATCTGGGAGATGCTCAGTATTGGCGTAGCTGTTGTTGATGCCAAGGGTATTTGTCTTTTTATGAATTCTATCCAGAGGAAGATCGACGGATTTACAAACTTTCCGGTCATAGGCACGCATATTACCGATCTCTATGTGCCCTTTGAAATTGATTGCATCCCCACCATTGAATGCCTGCAAAAAGGCGAACCCCTTCTCAAAAAGGCCTACTGGTACAAGACCGTCTCCAACTACGTGTTCAGCAGTGTCACGGATTTCATACCGCTCTTCATGGACGGGAAAAAAGACGGTGTCATTGCCTTCACGACGTGGGTTGACAGTACATCCTTCCCCGAGCAGATCAAAGGCAAAAACCAGGTTGCCAACCGCACTATCTCCGATACCCACTACACCTTTAATAATCTCATAGGTCACGACAGAGCCCTTGAGGAAGCCATCAGCAATGCCAGAAAAGCATCCCGATCCCACGTATCTGTCATGATCTGGGGGGAAAGCGGAACTGGCAAGGAGATCTTTGCCCAAGCCATCCATGCCGAAAGCCCCCGCCACAATAAGCCATTTGTCGCCATCAACTGTGCCGCCATTCCAGAATCGCTGCTTGAAGGCATTCTCTTTGGCACGACCATGGGCAGCTATACCGGTGCCCAGGACAAACCCGGGCTTTTTGAAATGGCTGAGGGCGGGACCCTTTTACTCGATGAGCTCAATTCCATGCCGCTTGGACTGCAGGCCAAGCTTTTGCGGGTCATCCAGGAACAGAAAATCCGCCGCATCGGCTCCCCTGTTGAAAAAAAGATTGATGTTCGCGTCATCAGCTTGATGAACGAATCCCCCTATGTTGCCATTGAAAACCAGAGACTGCGCACCGATCTCTTTTACCGCTTATCCGTTGTTGGTATCGCTGTTCCCCCTTTACGTGAACGGAAATCCGATATTCCCCTCCTTGTTCAGGCCTTTATTCGCCGCCGTGGCGATGATCGCAAAGGCGTGAGCGTTGACGATGAGGTTATGCACGAGTTTTTAGGCTACGACTGGCCAGGCAATGTGCGCGAACTTGAACACCTCATTGAGGGCAGCCTGATTTTGCTTGGCGAAGAACGGGTCATTACCCGCGAAACCCTGCCCTCCTATTTTGACCAGGCTCTCAAGCGACAGGCCAGCAAACATGAAAAACCACAGCTTGAAGGCCCCTCTGGCCATCATCTGGAGGTTCCTCTCGAATACCGCAGCATCCGACGCCAGGATGTCATCCCACTCAAAGCCAAGCTGCAGGCCTATGAGCGTCAGTGCATTTGCCAAGTTCTCAAGGTGAGTGGTGGCAATGTGGCCAAAGCCGCCCACATGCTCGACCTCACAGCTCCAGGTCTGCGCTACAGAATCAAGCTTTTGGGGATACGCGAGGAGGATTTTTAGACACATCGTCAAAGAGCCTCTAGCAACGCATCTTGTTCTCGCACGCAAAGCAAGCGCCATGGCATTGCACAAACAAATGCGGTGCCAAGACCACAGTCTTGGCACCGCAAAAAGGCTCCCACCAGGGACGCCTGGCAAAACATAAACTTTCTCCCATCGACGACAAACCAAATCCGTGAAAGCCCCACGCCTTGGCTCATTCACCCAAGCTTCCTACCCCACCTCACAACCTCCATGTACACCAGACTGCGCTCCCCAAGCACATAGCTGAAGATCGCAAGAAGTCTTTTGCCACACAGACAGCGTCACGTTGATTTTGCCGGCAAAGGCTGCTAAAAAAATCTAGGATTACAAACCAGATTTGTAACAGAGGCGGGCCATGGAGTATTGCAAGCGGGCCATTGAAGATGTGGTGCGAAAAGCCGACAGTTCTTTCAAGAGTATCCTCGTCAGTGGAGCCAGGCAGATTGGCAAAACCACTATGCTCAAAAAGCTCTTTGGAGACAGAACGTATATTCTTCTTGATGATCCGTTTCTTGTTGAAACCGCAAATCAAGATCCGCAGACGTTCCTGCAGCTCAACAAGCCTCCTGTGATCCTGGACGAGGTGCAGCACACCCCGGGCCTATTTCCCTTCATTAAAATTGCCTGCGACAATGCAGAACAATATGGCCAATTCTGTCTCTCAGGCTCACAGCCTCTGGCTCTCATGGAAAAGACCTCAGAGTCGCTTGCCGGACGAGTCTGTATCCTTGAATTATCCACCCTCTCGCAACGTGAAATAAACCAGGACCCCTTTACCGAGCCATTCCTGCCGACACAGGAATATCTCTCAGCCCGTCACCAATCTCTTCCCCCACCGACCAACCTCTGGGAGCGAATCCACCGTGGTGGCTATCCAGCCCTGCAGGATCCACACATTGACTGGAACCTGTACTTTGGCAGCTATGTCGCAAGCTATCTTGAACGCGATGTGCGCAGTCTGTCAGCTGTGCATGATCTCAGTGATTTCCGACGCTTCATGGTCGCTGTTGCTGCAAGGACAGCACAGACTGTCAATTACAGCAGTATCGCCAACGAAATCGGCAAAGACCTGACGACGGTCAAAGCCTGGATGTCCATTCTGGAAACTTCGGGCATCATTTTTAGGCTTGAACCATATGCTCCAAGTGTCCTCAGGAAGGCGCTCAAAACGCCAAAGATCTTTTTCCGCGACACAGGACTTGCAGCGTATCTGAGCCGATGGCTGACACCAGAAACCCTTGCCTACGGTGCCATGAATGGGGCTTTTTTTGAGACCTTCGTTGTTTCAGAAATTATCAAATCCTACAGCAACAGAGGTCTCGACTACCGCTATTTTCTCTCCTACTACCGCGGACGGGATCGCAAAAATACAGCAGGGAAAGGCTCGTATTCTTCCATTGAGAGCGAAATTGACCTGATCATCGAGGAAAACGGCATTTTGCATCCCATTGCAATCAAAATGCGGCCTCAGGTTTCTGCGGATATGGCAAGTGCCTTCACAGTACTCGACGGCCTTGAGACCAAAAAACGCGGCATGGGTGCTATTATCTGCACAGCTCCCCAACCTGGCACACTCAGGGAAAATATTCTGCAAATTCCTGTGAGCTACATCTAGCCAAAGCCATAACAGACTTCTTTGCGCATCTTTCATCAACATACGGTTGGATTTCCCGTCCGACTCAGACGTTTCTGATCAAAAACAATATCTGAGGCTCCCAAGAAGATCGTCGTGCTTTCCGACTCGTCAGATGTTTGCTAAACCTTGCGTTTTTCTTCTTGAGCATCGGCAAAAATTTGAGGACTTTTAGTTGTTTGGCATACTTGTGGGGAAACACTTAAGACAAAAAAAGATAGTAATAACAGCCCTCTTCCCATAGACTCTCAAAAAGATGTACAAGATACAGTTTAAATCATATTAGTTAAAAAATTATGCAAAGAAGCGTTAAAATACATTAAAAAATTTTACAATTAGAATAATAAACATTTTCTGTTAATATTTTTAATACAAGAGAAGAGCTATATGTCTTACAATTTCCGCCGAGACTTTTACAATCTCATGGTTGATTCAATAAAAAACAACTCTGTGACTTTTTTACTTGGAACAAGAAAGTGCGGAAAAACTGTGTGCTTACGACAGCTTGAAGAAAGTATTCAATATACAAAATATATAGATTTTAAAACAATACCTGATACTTATGAACAAATTGATATATTTAGAGATATATTTAATTCTATAAAAAATAACAAAAACAAAGTTTATTTGTTAGATGAAATAACGTATGTAGAAAATGCAGAAGCGAAAATATGTGAAATTGCGAGCATTTTAACTGAAATAAATAACACGAACACGAAAATTGTATTCACAGGAAGCCAGTCGGTAGCGCTGAATACTTGGGCAGACCGTGCATTTGCAGGCAATGCTGGTAAAATATCAGTAGATTTTCTAACATATTCAGAATTTCTAAGATACAAAGGACTAACTGAGCACACTCCAGAAACATACATCCAATTTCTTTATAAAGCAGCTGATTTTTATAAATTTAAATCACTCGAAGATTATCTAAAAGGATGCATAGAAGAAACAATTATATCTAATGCGAAAGCATCTAATTGTATTTTTGACAATGAATGCGATCTTATTCAAGACAAAGTAGATTTGTTAATTAGCATTTGTTACCAAACTATGTTTACTCTTCATAATAATGTAACTTCAGATACTTTTTTTAAAGATAATAAATTGAGAGACACAATAATTGGCACTTTTCATGAAACTTGTAGAAAACTTGGAAACGGATCTATTGCTTCTAAAATCGAAAACTCATTTATTGGTGCATACAATAATATTAAAAGTCAAGATTTGGGCACGTTAAAGCAAGCTTTCGTGTTCTTAAAAAAATGCGGTCTTATATCTATTACTCCCATCGCCAGAGAGTTAGATTCAGTTCCCAATGTGTATCGGAGTATGAAATTAGATAAAAGCGACATAGATTGTAAAAAAGATATTTTCAAAAAATTTAATATTACTATTGATTATCCGATGTTTTATGTACAAATATTAAAAGATGTGTTAAAAGAGGATATGCCGCCACAGTTATCGGGAACACTTTTAGGAAGTATTGTAGAATGTCATGCTAGAGGTTTACTGCCAGATGGATTTGAGTATAAAACAACTATAAACAAAAATGGCATTGAAACAGAGTGCGAGATAGACTATATAAATCTTTTTAACAATATCGCAGTCGAATTCTCAATAGGAGTAAGTCATAATAAATATTTTGAAATTTTACCAGATTACATGAAAAATGTGTGTCTTACACGGAATGAGAATAAAATTTTTAACGGTATAGAGTTCATAGATTATTGTTCTTATTTATTTAGCCTGTCTCAAAAGAGGTATTTATCTCACAATGCAGCAGAAGAAAACCGTGTTAAACATCAAGAAAACTCCGCGCAAGTAGCTGCTGTTATCACAGGAGAGGCTATCACGAAAACTGTTTTGCAAAAATCACATGCCGCAGAAGACTCACAGATGCCTTCCAGCTGGGAGGATTCTGCGATACGCGCGCAATCACAGACGGATGTGCATGCAAACGATCTGCAATCTCAACGGCAATCCTCAGAAAAAGAAGCTGCTCAGAAATCGGTTGAACAGCAGAAGAAAGCAAAAAAACTATCGGAGAACAGCGCTATATATATCAACGCAGATGACGATCTTGATGACATCCCGAAAAACTGGAAAGATACTTGGCTGCGTGATCAAGAGAAGAAATCAGAAATGTTTTTCTCCTGGCAATAAGCCTTGCTGCAAAAAAAGGCCCATGCATCAACATGGGCCTACGAATTCACGGGATTCAGACGCTACGGGTTACTGCTTGTTGAGATCGTAATCCACGTAGCAGATATGCGTTTCAAGGAATTCTTCCAGGCCACGCTCACCGTCGTCACCGCCGATACCAGACTTGCGCACGCCCTGATGGAAGCCCTGATAGGCTTCAAAGTGCTCGCGGTTAACATAGGTCTCGCCGAAGTGAATCCTATTCAGAGCCTTGAGCATGGTGTCGGTATTGGTGGTGTAGATGGAAGAGGTCAGACCAAACTCGCAGTCATTGGCGTAGTCAATGGCCTCATCCAGCGTCTTGAAAGTGGTAATGGGCAGAACAGGACCAAAGATCTCCTTGTGGAAAATCTGCATGGAATGCGTGCAGTTAGTCAGAACTGTAGGTTCATAGTAGAAGCCCTTACCATCCACTGTGGCGGGCTTGCCGCCGCATTCCACCTTGGCGCCGTCAGCCACAGCCTCTTTGACCATAGCGTCGATATTGGCGACATGGGCTTTATTGATCATTGAGCCCATATCCAGCTTCTTTTCCGGATCCTTGGCAGGATTACCGAAACGTGTGGCTTTCATACGTTTGATGATCTTGTCGGTGAACTCCGCCGCAATCCCTTCCTGCACATAGACACGCTCTGCGCAGTTGCAGGCCTGACCGCCATTGACAATACGTGACTGCCAGACCCACTCAATGGTCTTGTCGAGCTGGCAGTCGTCCATCACAATGACAGGTGCCTTACCGCCGAGTTCCAGAGAAACCTTGGTGATATTTTTGGCTGCAGCAGCCATGATTTTCTCGCCAGCCGCCACGCTTCCTGTCATGCTCACCAGATGCACCTTAGGATTGGTAGCAAGCGCCTGTCCGACCTTTTGGCCTGAGCCTGACACAACATTAATCACACCCTTGGGCAGAGAGCTCTGGGCCACAAGCTTCGCAAATTCGTAGCAACCGTTCGGGGTGTCACTGGAGGGCTTGAGGACAACAGTATCACCGGCAATCAAGGCAGGTGCAACTTTGCGGCCAATGAGAAAGAGCGGAAAGTTCCAGGGCATGATGCCTGCAACTACACCAATGGGCATTTTATAGAGAAAGATATTTTCGTTGGGACGATCGCTGGGAATAATCTCACCTTTGATATGCCTGGCCATAGCCGCAAAATAGCGGATATAGTCCGGCAAAAAGCCTGCCTCAGCCTCAGACTGAGCCATGGTCTTACCCACTTCCTCGGAATTGACCTTGGCAAAAAGCGCGAGATTTTTACGCACAAGATCTGACAGTTCCATCAGATACTCAGCACGTTTGATGGGAGGAACTTCAGCCCACGTCTTTTGGGCTTCATAGGCCGCATCGACAGCCTGCGCCACATCTTCCTCGGTGGCCTTGGGCACCTGACTGATAACCTCTTCAGTGGCAGGGTTGAGAACAGTGATCATCTCCCGCTGACCATTGGGCACAAACTCACCGTTAATAAACAGTTCGTACGTTTTCACAGGACTCCTCCTTGAAAAAAGGCGCAAATACCGTCTGTGCCGGACAATCCGACGTTATTTCTAGGTAAAAAGCTTTGATGTCACTGTCAAGTAGGCAAGATATGCTCTTTGGGTGCGACACTTCTCTCCCTGTGGAGATCGATGCCTGGCAATTCACCCTTTCACAAGTCTTGCTACACAAAAGATCAAGAGCTGAGAACACATCAAGCAGCTTCGCTTCAACGCCGAGTATTCCACTTCCATTGAACATCTGGCGCCAACGCCATTGAGCACAGCTTTCTTACCCCTACCGGAAAATTCATTTACAATCTCTTGATGGCCAGGCTTTACACGAAAAATATCTTTACAATTTTGATTTTTTATCCATACTGAACGATCATCAGCCCCCCTTGTGAAACGATTTGATAAAATTCTAGCAAATCATTTCTCAACGCTCAAAGGGAAAAGCGAATAATTTTCGAGAGTTAGCCAAAACTTGCCGCTTGCTAGCATTTTGCCGAAAATTAGGTTTCACAAAAAAACGGGAAAATGAAGTTTTTTTTGGGCTTCGTTTTCCCGTTTTTTCAAAAAAGTGAAGTGGTTCAAAACGCGAGCAAGCTTGACCTGTCCGCGCCAATACCAATTAAGGGATTAGGGTTGTATGAGAGAGACTCGGCACGTTTTTTAATAATGATATCTAAGTTGGATGATATAAATTGTTTTTTCTGTGAATGAGTACACAAAACGATGTTCATTACTAATTCTTCTCGACCATAATCCTGAAAGATTTTCTCTGAGAGGCTCAGGCTTACCAATACCAATTGAAGGATGATGTGATATATCTTTTATTAACTCATTTATTTTCTTTATTTTTTTCTTATCATTTGAAAGCCAATATAAGTAGTCCTCCCAAGCATTTTCAGTAAACAAAACTTCCATTACTACTCCACTTCAACAATATCATGTGAGCTGCACTTTCCAGATTCAATTTGATTTATAGCTTCAAAAATTCTTTTTGCGTTGTTTTTTGACCTTAAAAGATACGAAGTTTCAGTAATAGAATTATAATCTTCTAGAGACATTAAAACAACTGGTCGAGACTTCTGACGGGTAATAATAATGGGATCGTGTGCATCGCAAGTCTCGTCCATGTACTTGGCAAGATTCTTTCGAGCTT
Source organism: Desulfovibrio sp. (assembly GCA_017528345.1). Classification (GTDB taxonomy): domain Bacteria; phylum Desulfobacterota; class Desulfovibrionia; order Desulfovibrionales; family Desulfovibrionaceae; genus Desulfovibrio. Next base: position 22,091 of record JAFXOX010000014.1, on the reverse strand, counting down.
CCGAGTAGCTGATGGCTTCAGGCATAGCGTCCTCCTTGAGGATGTATCCTCGTTTTGTACTTAAATAAGTACAAATTTAAACTAAGTCAACTGTATACAAGCCCGGTCTGACTTGGGATGAGCTGAGACTAATCGAACCCAGAGATGGGTATTTTTCAAACTTAGAGTGATACAAAGGAGTGAAGCGGTGTTTAGGGAGACACCCCTCTGCGAAACATGGACCCGCAGTTAGCAGTTGGTTTACACCCCCCTGTGTTAGGATAGTTGTCAGTTAGGCCAGGTGACATTCAATAAGGCGATATAAAGGAATCCCCAAGAACACGAAGAGGGAAGAGATACACATCTCTCCTGTCTGTAACCGCGTAGGTCTGAAGAGATCTTTCAAAACAAAGTGCATGCCAAGCGAGCAGATATTGGCCTCTCGGTGTATGACCTTGTTAGCGGCAGGTTACAAGAGCACTCAGAAGCCATTTGTGGGTAGCAAGCCTGTAGTATTCTCCATAATGCTAAAAGTTCAAAACCCGCTAATCCGCTCTACACTTCTATTTGCTGGCTTTTTTTGTGAATTTTGGTTCGAAACTTGGGCTTGAGTCAGGGCTGCTTGGGCATCAAGCCCGTTTTCTCCGATTAAAACAGCTATTTTCTGGCAAAGTAATTCGCCAAAATAGACCCTGAAAGGTTATGCCAGACACTGAAAATTGCCCCGGGCAAAGCCGCTGCCGCGCCAAAATAGGTGATGGCCAAAGAGGCCGCAAGCCCAGAGTTTTGCATACCGACTTCAATGGTAATGGCCTTGGCCTTATTGGCCTCCATCTTCACCCATCTTGTCAACATATAGCCAAGGGCAAGACCTGCCAGATTATGCAACATAACCACAAGAGCCGTTGCCAGACCAACCTCAAGCAGTTTTGTGGCATTGACAGAGATCACACAGCCAATGATCACGGCAATCACAACAATGGAAAACGTAGGTAAACAGTCTTTGATCTTCTGAATAACGCGTTGAAAAAGCCGATTGACGATGATACCCAAGAGAACCGGCAAAAGTACCACCTGGCAAATGGAAAGCATCATGGAAAGAAACGGCACATCAATGCGCTCACCGGCAATGACAAGCATTAGAAGCGGCGTAACAATGGGAGAAAGAAGTGTTGTGACCATGGTCAGCGACACAGAAAGGGCAACATCCCCTTTGGCAAGATAGGTGATAACATTGGAGGCTGTGCCGCCTGGACAGCACCCCACAAGCAGCACCCCCACAGCCACCTCAGGCGGAAGGGAAAAAACGTGCACAAGCAGAAAGGCCACAAGGGGCATAATGGTGTACTGGGCAGCCACACCGATCAGAATATCTCTGGGACGCTGAAAAATCAGCCTGAAATCCTCAAAGGTGAGCATAGTGCCCATGCCGAACATCACAACCCCAAGCATCAGCGGGATATGCGGCACAAGCCAGAGAAAGCCCTTGGGCAGGAAAAGCGCAAGCGCTGAGACCACAAGGATAAACGGAAACATCTGTTTGCTGATCAACGAATTAAGACGGCTAATCACGTTTTCCCTCCTTCGCTCTCAGTCTATGGCAATTGCCAGAGTACAGCCGAACATTCTGCCAAAAAAAAGACCACAGACAGACTGTGGTCAGTTTGTCTGTATGACACGCCAGCTCACTGCAACAGGGCCAGCAGTTCTTCTTCAGATAATGTTGCCGAAGTCACAGCTTCTTCGCTCCCCTCGAGAAAATCTGCCGCAAGATCACGCTTGCGCGCATGCAGTGTCAAAATTTTCTCTTCCACACTGTGGGCCATGACCAGACGATAGACCGTAACGGTCTTTTTCTGACCGATTCTGTGAGCACGGTCGGTTGCCTGATCTTCAACGGCCGGATTCCACCACGGATCCATATGCACCACATAGTCTGCGGCCGTCAGATTCAAGCCCTGACCGCCAGCCTTGAGGCTGATCAGAAAGACATCGCCCTCGCCCCGCTGGAAGGCCGCAACTCGCACCCTGCGTTGTTCCTCAGGTGTTGCACCGTCCAGATACTGGTAAGGAATCTTCGCCTTGTCGAGCTCCGCACGCACAAGAGCAAGATGGCCCGTAAACTGGCTAAAGACCAAAAGCCTATGCCCTCCGCTGCGAGCCTCCTCGAGAAGCTCAAGAAAACGAGCGAGCTTGGAGGAAACAGGTTCAACATATTTTGCGGCCTGGGGGTCGGCAAGACTGGCATGGCAGCAGGCCCTGCGCAGACGTGTCAGTTCCGAGAGAATGTTGAAGCGCTTCTGTCCTGCGGCCTGCGGGCCGTCGCTGACGTGTTTCAGAGCATTTCTGCGAAGAGATTCGTAAAAGACCGCTTCTTTCTCTGTCGGCTCAATGATAATGGTTTGTTCCGTCAAGTCCGGCAGATCATCGAGCACCTGACTCTTCAAGCGCCGCAAAATAAAGGGCCGGATAAGCATCTTCAGGGCTGCCGCAGAAGATCCGCCTTCAGCGGCATCGCCAAAACGGCGGTGAAAATCATTGAGGCTGCCAAGCAGCCCCGGATTGATGATATCAAAGACGCTCCAGAGATCTTCCAGGTGATTTTCAATGGGAGTTCCGGTTAACGCCAGGTGAAAATGAGCGTTGATCTTGTGGGCCGCACGCGAGCGCTGGGTTGTGCTGTTTTTCAGGGCCTGGGCCTCGTCAAAGACAACCATCTGCCACGGCTTCATGGAGAGGATATCCCGCTCTCTGGGCAGAAGACCATAGCCTGTGACCATGACCATGCCCTTCTGCATACTCTCAACCATCTGCTTGCGATCATCGGCATCACGCAGACGCACCACCTGCAATGATGGGGCAAAACGGTTGAGCTCCTCAACCCAGTTGGGACAGACTGATGTGGGGGCAATGATCAGACACGGTCCTTTCTGCGCCTCTCTGAGCATGACAGCTATGGCCTGAACGGTCTTGCCAAGGCCCATATCGTCGGCAAGACAGCCTCCGACGCCCCATTCCGAAAGCCGACACAACCAGACAAAGCCTGTCTTCTGATAGGGTCTCAGCTCCGCCTGCAACCCCGTGGGCACTTCCGGCTTCAGCTCAAAGGCTGTGCGCATCCGTGAGATCATGTCATTCCAGCGGATGTCGCTGTCGTGCTCCATGTCATCACAGATTTCCTGGACAAGGGAGCCTGCCAGGGGATGCACCTGCCGTTCATTGCCGGCACGCCGTGAGGTAAACAGACGCAGCCGTTCAAGCGTCCGCCTGATATCGTCAGAGAGCTGGATAAATTCGCCGTTTTTCAGCTGCACAAAGCGGTTTTTGCCATTGCTGCGCTCAAGCAGGTCGGAAAGCTCAAGCACCTTGATCTCATTGACCTTGACCTCACCTGAGAGCGCAAACCAGTCGCCATGCTGGCGTGTATGCACAGAAATCTGATTTTGCCTAACCCTGCCAAGAAGCTTGAATTTTTCCCCTTCAGGCCACTCGATGCGCAAAGGCGAGGCAACCTCTTTGAGCTCGCTTAAGAGTTCAAAGAAGTCTTCGAGATCGTCAGATGACCAGTTCCACTCTTCGTCAACGGCACTGAGACTGGCGCAGCTTTTGATCAACTGCTGGGCAAGCTCGCTTTCTTGCGCAAGATCGCGTTCGATCGTCACGGTCTTGCCCTCAAGCACCTGCAATACGTCTTTCTTGCCCTCTCCTGGCGCATAGAGCGCACCTTCTTTGTCCTCACCTGAAGGTCTGACTCTCACCTTGGCAAGAAAGAGCGTGCCCTGCTGCCAGAGCTGAATCACAGGTTCAGGATTTCCAGGAATCCGGGGCGCCTTGGCCTTAAGATCAATATCGAGATCCTTGACCCCCTGCATAACATTGAGGAATGCGGGAAGCTCAGGTGTTGGCATGAGCATGCCGCCTTCCCCCAAAATTTCGTTCAGGGATGTGGCTGACTGGCTAAAACTGTAGACCACCCACTTGCCAGGGCCTTCCATTTCCAGATAAATGCCCCGGTGCACGGGTTGTTTGCCGAGGGAAATGCGGCACATCCCATTTTCCTCCTTAATGCTCAGGGGGACCTTGCGATGTTCAAGGGTCAGAGGCTGCCGCGTTAGCTCGTCAAAAATATAGGGGTGACCGGCAAGAGCCACGATGGCCTTGCCCATACTGAAAAACCAATCGATGTTTCCAAAAAAAGAGCTGCTGGTTACTATTTTACGGATCTCACGGTCCTGATCGGAAATCCAGGGAATTTTGGGATCTCCAAGCTTTTGCCAGGGGCAGCTCTTGCCAGGAGACCATTTTCCCGTAGCGCTCATGGTCTGCACATAGGGTTTGATCATATAATCCGAAAAATCAACAAGCCAAACCAAACGCCGTTTTTTATCCTCATCTTCCTTGGCCGGGCCAAAAAGACGCTTGAGCGAATCCATTTGCCTTTGCCAACGCGGAACGCCTTGCGCCATATCTACCCAGGGCAGATATTCGACATCCATATTTGATCGATCACTGACCCCAAATTCTCGGAGCATATCGTTGAGAATATTAAAGGCAACAGGTAGGCAGGCATAGACATTGCGCACTTGCCGACACAGCGGAACCCAATCATCCTGCTTCACAGCCATAGCGCCAAGATAGATGATAAAACGGCCGAAAATCGACGCGGGAAACATCATGGCCACAGGCTGAAAATAGAGCCTGTTACTCTCAATAACCTCAGGTCTGTACTTATTGATATAGAGATTCTGAAACGCGTCGTAGGCTAAGGCCTCACGGTTATTGCCGATAGATTTGAGAACGGCCTCACAGTCATGAAAAAAGGAGTCCATCTCAATGCCCAGACGGAAACGGCAGGTATAGAAAATAACGCCCAGAATGCCGGGAATGAAGGGAAACTTGCTCACGCGATGGGCTTTACACCAGAGATCGGAATACTCACGAAGCTGCGTGTAGCATTCTTCATACTTACCATGCAGAAACTGATCAATGAGATCAAGATCACTCACCGCATCCCGGTTGAGCTTATTCGTACTGTGGCAACGCCAGGGTTTGCCTTGGAGAAGTCGGAGGAGACCGAGCTCAAAAAGGTCTTCCTGGCTGAGATGATTGTCATCTGCCAGAAATTCCAGCACCGTTTCCGTCCCGGCCCATTTCTGCCCAAGCTGCAAAAACCAATCAAAGACCGGCAAAATCAGATCTTTGCGGATGTCATCATGACGGCTTTTCAGCCAGTCCAGGTCAAATTTGGCAGAGCACAATTTCTCATGCACTACCTCTCTGACAAGCAACGGATCAACAATCGGAGGTTGCGCGTCTTTGGGGAAGCTGTCCAGATAAAAACGCAGATAATACCACTGTTTTTTGACCAAGGGGTCCTGTTTGAGATTGGACAAAAACTTGCAGATTTCAGCCACAAGAGCCGTATTCTTGCTTGCCTCCACACTCAGTTCATGGCGCAGATCGGGATTGAGTTGCCATTGGTCGGTGTAGAGATCGGCACAGAGAAAATTTTTGCGCACAAGCTGAAGTGCATCATAATCCCAGCGCTTGAAATGACTGCGTGGAATTTGTGATTGCTGCAAAAGATGAGCGAAGTTGATATGGGAAAGGTAGGGGGTAAGGGCCTCAGCCTGCAGGATATAGGCTGCTCTGTCAGAGGAATACAGACGGTTTTCATAGATGGACGCATCAAGCATGATCAGATCCCCGCAAGCATATTTGCCATCTGCAATCTATGGCAAATCACAGAGGCGCCACGATGCTTAAGGTTTCCAACGTAAAGCCGTCAACAAAAGGTTTTGTGACCAAAAAGCTGTTTTCTCAAGCTTACGAGGATGCTTCGCCCGCTTCCTGCTGATTGAGGGCAATATAGCGAAACTGCAGTTCGCAGTCCAAAAAGGCCTCACCAATAAAGGGGTCAAAATGACTGCCTATGCCTTCCTTGATAATGGAAACGGCTTTTTCGTGAGTAAAGGGTTTTTTATAGGGACGCTCCGAGACCAGGGCATCGTAGACATCGGGGATGGCCATAATGCGCCCCGAAAGTGGGATGCTCTCCCCCTGCAGCCCTAGTGGATAGCCTTTTCCGTCCCAGCGCTCATGATGACTCATGGCAAGATCTCTGAGCACGCGCAGGAAGGAGTTGTCGTGGACTTTGGAGATGGTATGCATGATGGCCTGCGCACCAATGATGGTGTGCCGCTTCATCTGCTCAAACTCTTCTTCCGTGAGCTTGCCTGGCTTATTTAAGATGGCATCGGGAATACCAACCTTACCAATGTCATGCAAAGGCGCGGCACGCACGAGATCGCGCACAAAGTCCTCGTGGAGTTCTTTGACATAGTGATTGTTGGCCTGCAGCTGGCAGACCAGACATTCCATATAGTCACGTGTGCGCTGGGCATGGCCACTGGTCAGGGTATCCCGGCATTCCACAAGATCCGAGAGCATGAGCATAATGGCGTCCTGCAATTCCATCACACTCTGCGTTTTCTGCGCCACACGCTTTTCAAGATTTTTGCGGAATTCAAAGAGCTCGACAAGATGATTAACGCGGGTTTTGATGATCTCACGCGCAAAACGATTGCCCACATAGTCGTCACAGCCGCATTCCAGCACACGCTGTTCGGTTTCCACGTCACTGGTGGGCGTGATCATGATGATGGGCGTTTCTGAGAGTTTGGGATTGTCTTTGATGGTTCTGATGGAAGCAACGGGATCTTCTCCGGGTCGTTCCATATCCATGAGAAAGCAAACGGGACCGATTTCTTCGAGGTGGGGTTTGGCTTCTTTCACACTGGAAAAGGTATGCACAATATACTCATTTTCCAATATGGCTTTCAAAAAGCGTTGTTTCATCTTGCTGTCATCGATGACAACAACATGAAGCGTTGGGGAAGAAACAGACTGTTCTGGCTGATCTGACATGCTTTCACTCACTTTGCCCGGAAGATAACTACAAGTGAGCCCAGGCAAAGAACTACACATTGTCAAAAAATAGAGAAGTAACCGGTTTACCTACCTGCGTCAAGATCCTCTTTTTTTGTGAATCATGCCAAGCGTTCAACTAGCTGCAGGCGCCTGCGCAGCTCCTGGAGCAGCGGATGATAGAGCAGTGTTTTTCTGGCCCGCACAAGCCTGGCATCATCTCGGCTTGTGCTGTCGTCGCCTTGTTCTTCGGACAGGCGCTCGACATAACTGTGAAAGGCAAGCAAAAGGTCAATCCCCTGATCCTCACAGGCAAAGAGCGCGTGCGCAAAATCGCCTGTACGGGCCCAGGACTCAGCAAGCCGCTCACCAAGCCCTGGGCTAAATACAAGGAAGTGGCTATCAAGCAGGGGCACAGGCAGCGCAAGCTCTGACAACGACCAGGCTTTGAGCAGCTCATTGATTGTTGCGCCTGTATGGCTCACGGCTTGCAGTGGTTCATGGGCAAGTAGAGCCTTTGGCACAGACTGCAGACCAAGCCCATTGGAAAGGGGTGCACAGATGGCTGGTCTTGGGTGGGAGGAAAGGGTCTTAAGAAGTTTACGCAGCTGCTCGCAGTCCAAAACAAAGTCCCCATCCATGACGATGACAAAGCTTCCTTGCCACTTCCGGCAAACGTCAAGAAAAATCCTCTGTTTTTCGACCTGAAGATTCTGAGCAGGTGTTGGCTTGAAAGCGGCGATGATGTCGCTGTCACGCACAATGTGCACAGCTACATTGGCCATCGTCGTGACAGGCAGGGGCGCAGGCTCTGTGTTTTTCTGAAAGACGAGGATGCCTACAGACAAATCTGATGGCAAAGACTGACGTTCCTTGTGCCCACAAAGTAAGGCGCTGTCAGCCAGAGGATCATACAGGCTTGTGCTTTGCGCACACACAAGCGAGTGGCAGAGACCGCGGTTTTTGTCGTGGCCAAGGACCCCAAATTTGGGATGATTGGCCGTACAGATACCTTTTTGGGCCAGAGGCTGCCATTGGGCCCCTGAGACACGCAGGGCATAGGCCAGCGAAAGCTGATCTCTGCGTGAATAGCCGGCTAGTTCCGCCCACCAGGCATTGAGCAGAGGCGCAAGATCCGGATGGTCAAGACGCAGAAAAAGCACATTGGTATTGGGCACAAAATCGGCAATGCCAAGTTGCTGATAGCGCGCAAGCTGCGCTGTGAGAAGACGTTTTTCGTCCTTGGCAAGGGCCAGACAGGCACAGGCTTCACTGGCAAGGGTCTGTCTTGTGGGGTGATAAAAGGTGCCAAGAGGACGCTCTGATTGCAGAAAGGCCTCGATTTCTTCGGAGAGATCGTCGACAATCAGGACATTCTGGTCTATCCAGATGGCCAGCTCATAGCCTGGTACAAGCCATGGTGCATGCGTTTTGGCATAGCGCGTTCGGCGTGTAAGATCAGCCTCAAGATAGGGAAGAGGTCTGATCTGCCAAACCCCTGTCTCAGGCTGGGGCGTATCGGAAAAAAGCAGATAGTCAACGCGTCCGTCAAGGAAGAGCGGGATCTTCACGGAGTCGTAATTGCCGGATACCGCAGAATACACCACCCAACGGGCCTGGCCGAAAAGCTCCTTGCGCCTGCGCTGATACTCGGCAATACGCATTCTGCACGCTTCTGGCCGGCAAAGCTCCCAAGCTAAACGCTTTTCAAGGGCAAGCCGACACCGCTCAGCTTCTTCTTCAAAACAGGCGGCATAGCCCAAATCGCGTCCGCAGGTCATATAATGGTCTTGCGCCTTGCCACTGCGAGCATTGTGGAGATAGCGCGCCGCATACCAGTCAGCATCAAAAGCATCCGTTGCTACGGGAGGAAAAATGTTTGGAGCACTCATTGGCGATATTGTGGGTTCACGTTTTGAATGGAACAACTGGAAAAGTAAGGATTTTGACTTCTTCTCGGAAGATTGCTTTGTCACTGATGATAGCATTATGACGCTTGCCATCTGCAAGGCTTTTCTCCAAAAGCCCAGGAATACCCGCGAGCTCGCCCTGCGCTGCATTCAATGCATGCAGGAGCTGGGAAAATGCTATCCGCGTGCCGGCTACGGCGTGCGTTTTGCGAGATGGCTCATTGATGAGGATCCCAAGCCCTATGAGAGCTTTGGCAATGGAGCGGCCATGCGGGTAAGCGCCACGGCCTATGTGGCCAAAAACGAGGAGGAGGTCAAGGAGCTTTCCCGAGCTGTCACAGAGATCAGCCACAATCACCCCGAGGGTCTCAAGGGTGCTCAGGCCACAGCCCACGCCATCTATCTCGCCCGCACAGGCAAAAGCCAAGACGAAATCAGGGACGTCATCTGTGCCAACTACTACGCCCTTGACCTGACCCTTGCAGAGATCAAAGCCGACTATACCTTTAACGAGACCTGCCAGAACACAGTGCCTCAGGCGCTCCAGGCCTTCTTTGAGGCCAAGGACTTTGAAGACGCCATCCGCAATGCCATCTCCATTGGCGGCGATAGCGATACCCTTGCCGCCATCACAGGCTCAGTGGCCGAAGCCTACTTTGGCATTCCTCAATCCTTGCGCCATAAGGCCATAGACTTTCTCGATGACCGCCTTCTCAGCCTGCTTGTCCGCTTTGAAGCACAGTATCCCGGAAAAATTGCCTGATACACTCAGTTCCAAAAGCCTGCCAATGCTTTGGCTCAGCTAGACACGTTGTGGGCTGGCCAATCTCGGCAAAACAAGCAAAGCCAAACGTCGTTCTAACGTATTGCCCAAACAAGCTGTCACGCCTCACTCTTGACGTCATCCAAGATGAACTCAATTAAATCTCCTCGGCGGAATGTGGCTGCGAACTGCTGTAGGGACAAACATATTTTGTAGCAGCAATTTTCAGCAAAAACACGAAATTTGCCGCAAGAGCGTTCGTTGTTCACGGCAATCACAAGTTTTCCGAGACCGAAGATTCATCTCTCTCCGTCTTGCTCCCCGTATAGCGTTCCCCCCAAGCATAGAGCATGCGCAAAATGGGCACAAGCTCCCTGGCCGAATCCGTCAGCGAGTACTCCACATGCGGGGGAATGACATCGTACTGCGTGCGTTTCACAAGCCCATCGCTTTCCAGTTCCTTAAGGCTCTTGGCAAGCATCATGTTGGTGACCCCGCTCACACGACGCCCAAGTTCATTGAAGCGAATCTCTCCTCCATCTGACAAAAACCAGATTATGGGCAGCTTCCACTTTCCCCCGATGATATCAAGCGCTCGTAACAGCGCGCATCTGTCGTCGTAGACAGACGTTTTGGCCGAATCCTGATTGGAATTGGGCATGGTTTTCTCCTGACGTTTACGGTTAGAAAATTCTGCGTACTTGTGCAAAACAGTTTATGCGTTATTCTACTTCTAGTCAAATTTTCTTACCGTAAAGGAGCGCGTCATGAGAACGCTTTTCGATACGACCAGCCTTCGAGGCCTACGTCTCAAAAACCGCATCTTCCGCTCAGCCACCTGGATGGGTATGGCAGATGATGGCAAGGTCACGCAGCCCATTGTGGAGCTCTACCGCAACTACGCCAAGGGACAGGTTGCGGGCATTATCACAGGTTTCACGCACATTGCCCCCTACGATGGGCAGCTTCCTGGAGCCATGCGTCTGACAAGTGATGCTCAGGCTGAAGGGCACAGAGCCATCACAGAAGCTGTGCACGCCTATGACAGCCGGATTTTTCTCCAGGCAGCCCTTCTCGACACCACAGTTGCCACTGCAGAAGGCAAAGGTACGCTTAAATCTGTCAACAGCATCACAGAGGCAGAGTTGACCCGACTCATCGACGATTACAGGAAAGCTGCCGTGCGAGCTCAAAAGGTCGGCTACGACGGTCTGCAGATCCATGCGGCACATTTCTTTGGGCTGAGCAAAATCCTCAGTCCCCTCTATAATCAGCGCAGAGATGCCTATGGGGGAAGCGCCAAGGGTCGGGCAAAGCTTCTTGTGGATATCCACGACGCCATACGCGCAGCTGTCGGTTCCTCCTTTGCCATTCTCGTCAAGATCAACTGTTCAGATTTTGCGGAAGGCGGTCTTTCCGAAGAGGACTTTATCGAGGCCTGCGAGGCATTAAGCTGTGCAGGCATTGATGCCATTGAGGTGAGCGGCAATTACACCTCTCGTCCCCATGTGCGAGCCCATGTCAATGAAGCCTATTTTGCCCAGGCAGCCCTCAAGCTCAGACAACAGGTTACAACCCCTATTATCCTTGTGGGTGGCCTGCGCAGTCTTGAAACCATCAATGCCCTCATTGATCAGGAAGGCATAGACTACGTTTCCCTTTCGCGGCCGCTTTTGTGCGAACCCATGCTTGTGGCTCGCTGGCAGTCGGGTGACACAAGCCCTTCCCGCTGTGTATCCTGCAATGCCTGTTATCAGACCCCAAACCATCAATGCATACAGCATTTGCGTAAGGAGGCCTGAGGTGGCTATTCAGGAACTCAACGTGCCAACGCAGCGCGGCGTGGAACTCAACGGCGTGCTCTTTGCCGAAACTGAGCAGAAAGCGGATACGGTGCTTATCGCCATCACCGGCATCCACGGCAATTTTTACTCCAATCCCTTCTACGTCAATATTGCCAAAACCCTCAACGCCGGGGGCTTTGATTTCATCTATGCGCAGACCAATGACGCCTTTGGTCACATCGCAACACGCAATGTCAAAACCGGTCAAGAAGAGACGATTGGCTCGTGGAACGAAAACTTTGACGATACCGATGACGATGTGGGTGCCTATGTGCAGTACGCAAGCGAAGCCGGCTACCGCCATATCTTCCTCGCCGGCCATTCATTGGGGGCCAATAAAATCATCCATTACCTTGCCACAACCCATGATCCGCGTGTTGAACACTTTATTTTTATGAGTCCCGCCAATATCACCTGGCTCACCAGCCAGGTGACGGAGGAAGAAAAAGCCTGTGTGCGACAGATGGTTGAAAACGGCCAGGGAAAATCCATGTTGCCATTTCCGCTCTTGGGCTGGATTGACTGCATTGCCGACACAGCCTGGCAGTGGCTTTTCACAGATACCCTGAACAATGTGCATGTGGAGGCAGACAAAGACTTTTCCCAACTTGCCCGCGTTGAGCACAGCGGAGCCATGATCATCGGCACCTTTGACAATTTCACCTATGGCAATCCCGCCCGCTTTCTTGAAAACCTCAACAATCACATGCCAAGGGCAAAGGACAATACCCTGATCTTCATCCAAAAGACCGGGCACACCTATCAACAGAAAGAGCAGGAAGTGGCCGAAGACATTCTCAAGTTGCTCACAACCTGGCGTAAAACGTCAAAGGCCTAGACCCAAATACGGAGACAATTATGCCCTTTTGTCTGTGTCGCACAAGTTGTGCCGTAGATGTGGAACAGGAGAAAAAGCTGCAAAGCCTGCTCGGTGAAGCCGTGGCCATGGCCCTTGGTTTTTCACCCAACTCTCTGCTGCTTGGCGTTGAAGATAACGTGCGCCTGTCTTTAGGAGGAAAGAGAGGTGAGAAACTCGCCTATCTTGAACTGCACATCTTTGCCCATGAAACCCACGAGGATCATGCCCTGCTCACCTCTGCCATCACAAACATTTTGCACACGCTTCTTGCCATTCCCAAGGACAATATCTTTGTGAACTATACCGATATTCCCTGCTTTGGTGCAGGTGGCAGAACCTTTGAAAGCAAAAGGGGTCTTCTGCGCGAGCCGGAGTAAACCATGCAGCTTACCATCACCTGACGAATACGGGAATCTTTACAGCTCTTGGTAACCCGGGCATCACGATTTCCGGAAATGCACCAATCGAAGTTGCGGCTCTTGCTGATGTCAAGGGAGCAGATGTGGTCGCTGCCGTTGCGGCCAAAGATGCCGTTGCCGAAAGCAATGCCTTTACCCTTCAGGATCTCAACTATGGCCAGTCCTATGAAATCGGTGGTATCACCATCACCTCTCTCAAAGACGGTCTTGCCGCTGCGACCATAGCGAGCCTCTTTGCCAAAAAGATCAATGGCACAGCGTTAGATGAGGCTGAAACCAACTCCGCCGAATACGTGATCAGCGGAACGCTTGATGAATCCTTCCTTCAGGGTTGGACGAATAAGGATGCCTCCTCAGACGGTGCAACCCTCACAATCACTGATACCGGAGGATCTACCAATCAGACGACCTCAATGACGGTTACGGCCAATACCGCTTCTACCATTGAGGCTGTTGGCGGAGCGATCTCAGGTCAGTTCCAGGCAGGAGATGAAAGTAACCCTGCCAAGGTGACTGTTGACTTCACCGATCACGGGCTTGCTGTGGGTGATAGCTTTACGCTACGCGGAGTCACCATCACGGCCAAACAGGCCATGACGGGAGACGCTGTTGCCGAAGCCTTTGCGACCATCCTCAAAAACACCGATCCTTCAACCGAAGCCACGGCAAACTACGATGTGTCGCGGGATCTGAGGAAAAAACTGACGACTTCGGCGATAGCGATGCTTCTGCTTCTGGCGCTATTCTCACATTAACTGCGGCTGAAAATGGAGCAGGGACTGATCCGGCCATTTCTGCCCAGGGTAGTGCTGCGGCGAGCATTGCTGGCGAGTTTGAGGCAGGAGCTGCAGACTCCAAGGCAAAGGTTACTATAACCTTTGACAATGGCTTAGACCTTGGTCAAAGCATGGAACTCAATGGGGTTACCATCACGGCCAAACAGGCCATGACAGCAGATGAGTTAGCCCAGGCTTTTGCCACAGTCTTTACAAACACTGATCCCACAACCACTTCCACAGCAAACTATGCGGTCAGTGGATCTGAAACAAAGACCGGAAGTTTAGGTGATGCCGATGCTTCTGCAACAGGCGCTGTTTTGACCTTAACAGCTGCCGAAAACGGCGTTGGAAGTGATCCGAGTATCACGGCAACTGGTAGTGATGCTAAAGCGGTAGCTGAGGCTACTGCTGCAACCGGCAAAAGCACAGGTGGCTATACTGACGGTATCCTCAATGGCGCAGAAGCCGTTTCTGCTCAACAGGCTTCTGATACCATTACCCTTACAGACCTTGCCGCCGGGCAGTCCTATGAGATTGCGGGTATTACGCTGACAGCTCTTAAAGCGGTTACGGCCCCTGATCTTGTCACAGCCTTTGTGGGACAGCTCAAAGCCTCTGATGCCACAGATCCTTCAACATCTGATGCGCTTGTTGTGTCCGGCACCTATGCTAATCCTACAGGCTGGTCTGGAAATCTCACCTGGTCTGCAGGGACAGAGGCCAATGCCAATCAGCTCATCCTTAAAGCTGATACTGCCGGAAACGCCATTGATCCCACAGAAAAAGTGGCTGGAACCATTGCGAAAGCCACTGAGGCAACTGTCACCTTCACAGACGGTGACGGATCTTCCAATGAGGCGACAGCCACAATCGCTTTTACAGGCGGCCTCACTCTTGGCCAGTCCCAGACCTTTAATGGGGTGACAATCACCGCGAAAGGCAATATGACTGCCGAAAATGTGACAGATGCATTCCTTGCCATTCTCAATGGGGATGCTGCAACAACAGCTACCTATATCGGCACCAAGGTTGAAGCAACGCTTCCCGAAGAACGGGGAACGGCAACCTTTGGAAAAGATGCCGAGAGCAAGGCTCTGACCGTCACGGCAGAGACTACTGATAAACTCATTGATCCTGGCATAACGGTTACAGGAAATACCGAAATTGCCGTGGCAGCTCTGGCTGACGTTGAGGCCGTTGAAACTGTGCCCGGAGCCCTTGGCCAGCAGGAAGTCAATACCATTGTCTTTACTGATCCCCTGCTTCTTGGCCAAAGCTACACGCTTGCCGGCCTTACGCTCACGTCCCTTGTGGGTGACACAGGGCTTTCCGTCAGTGAGATTTCTTCAGCCTTTGCCAATGCCCTCTCCGGCAAGGGAGCAGGCGCTGTGGTTGAAGATCCTGAAGTTGGCTATGTGATCAGGGGAACTGTGGATCTTGGTTCCACAAATGCCTGGACCAATCCCATATGGAATGGCACAACAACCCCCGGAACCCTCACCGTCACCGATCAAAACGCCAACGGCGGAGCTGACGTGGATAATTTCACCGTCACCGCAAGCGCTGTTTCAACGGTAGGTCTTCCGACTGTTACAGGCGATGAGGCCTTTGTGCCTGAGGCGTAACAGGAAATAACTGCGAAGAGATTTCGCAAATAAAAGAAAGAGCGGGAAAGGGATGACCTTTTCCGCTCTTTCTATAGTAAACGCCAGAAATTTTTGTACTTGCACCGAAAAAGTATGGCTGTACTAAAGGCCGAAGGCACCTTCTCTGTATGATCAAGTCAAATTATTTACGTCGTTTACTATAGTATCTCGCCCTAAATTTGGTTTGGATCTTTTTATTCCCTAAGCCATCTTGAGTTTTTTTGCTTGCAGCGTAAAAGTATTCGTCGGATACACTCCTTCGAAGGCGGCAATAGCCGACTTACCTAAGCTTTTCTTGCAATCTTTCGGGTCACTACTCTCCATAGCGCCAAGACAAAATGAGGCGGCAGAACGACTTCGTTCATTACAGGCAAGTCTCATGTCCAGATCAGACAGAGATATGATTCGCAACGACTTCATCAGTGTTGGAAAGTACCTGCACAACGCTATGGAAAAGCAAATCTGCAGCGCTATTGGCGTCTGCGGTGATAGTTCCAGAAAGTAGGCCAGATGCTATGTAGGATTGCGATTTACACGTGCATTAAATACTTTCTGGATTAATAGTCAAGATCAATATCTCAAACCATTAGAGTCAAAAATACGCATATTCTAAGTATTATGAAAAAATGGGCCCTAGTAGCTAACAAAACACAAGGAAATTGAGACTATTCTTTTGTACCACAGAATAAAAGTTCCTTTGCTCTATTATCAAGAGCATCTATTTCTGTATTCCAATCCTTAATAGCTACATATCTACTCCAATTTTTACATATGGAGTTGTTTGTACACATTTTTTCAATCGAATCTTTATTATATCGTTTATCTCTAACAATAAGTTCACAAGGCAAACCTGATCCAACTTCAAATTTCTCTTTTCTATAAAATGTAATATCTTCATCATCAAATAAATAAAAATCTGGATTGAATATATCTCCAGTTTTCTCCATAGTATTGCTCGGAGGCAGACCGAACAAAACATCAAGGTTGTTAAAAACAGATGTTTTGTTTTTTGCAATACTTTTTGAAAGTTCAAGATTCATAACAGAAATCAATACTTTACCATCCTGCTCAAGGTGGTTAGCAATAGTGTTTACTATATATCCATTTTCGGTGTCATTTGCAAATGAACCTATTACATCATATAGGCATATTATGTAATGAAACCGCTTTTCAAGTTTCAGTGTACGACAATCACCACAAATTGGTATAATATTTTTAAGATTTTGAATGGCTATTTGATCATTGATGAAATCAATATTAGATTTAATAAAATCAACACAAGTTACATGGAATCCGCGTTTTGCAAGCTCAATGCTGTGACGGCCACGCCCACATCCGATATCAAGTATTTCTTCGCCGGGATTTAATCCAAACTCTTCAATGATAAAATCCACTTCAGAGGAGGTCGCGCTAGCCCAACGGTGATCATCTGTCATCGTCATGCGCTGATATGCTTGAACAACGGTTGCATCAGAGCTTGAAAAAAGAGCCCGCATATCGGCATGAGATAATCCAAATTGATCTTGTTCCCTGAATGTCATCGCCAACCATTCTTCGCCCTCCCCTAAAGTCGATAAATGCCAATCAGAATTAATAGAAATCTTAGCAATATCGCCTTCTAAAGAGCTATGATCAACAAAAAATTCTGTATTAATAGTGGAATTATCTGAAGTAACTGTAATTTTTCTCCCAGAGTAATAAAATACCTGCTGAGCTATATCCTCAAGCAAACTCAAATGAGCTTTAATCTTATGAGGAAAGACCCGCCGTCTGGTCGCTTTTTCTAGGGCACGAACAGCAAAAGGACTTGCGGTCGCTAAACCCCAAGCAAAATGATCAGAAAAACCCCAGATGGAGTTTAATATTCGTGTAGCAATGCCTTGCCTTCTATAGTCAGTATGAACCACAAGCTGAGTAATTAAAGAAATATTTCCATGTGCTGTCTCAAAACGTTGACAAAAAGCATACGCAATTAATCTAGTTTCGTCTTTAGCAAAAGCAATCCAGCTATTATTTACATTAATATAGTTCCTAAGTCTTTCTGAAGACATCTTTACATGATTACCAGGGTTTGGACCAGAATCACCCCAAAGACCATAGTGTTCAGAGAAAAGTTCAGAGCATTCCTGTAATAATGATGAAGGAATTGCTTTTCCTGGGAGCCATTCATAAACAAAAGAAGATAATTCAATTGTATTATAAATATTTTTTGTCTCTACACCTATACCAATAGAATAAGGAGAGCTGACTTTTTCTGTATGGATGTCATTGATACATACTTCAGGATATTTTTTGCTTATCTTGTATAACGATATATATGAAAGCTTTGGACCTAAAGAATATATCTCAATATTATATTTATTAGAAATGCTTTTGATTACACTTTCAATTTCATTGAATCCATTATCAGTTGAAAACGAATCAATTTCAAAAATTTTGATATTACGATAATGTTTAAGAATTTCTAAATGAGGTTTCATGTTCCTATAGAGGTTATCTAGCTTCTCTCCCTTTTGTATACCTAGATAAAACAAGTATGCATCTGATGAGTCAATGATGCGCCTAGTAATACCAACATCATATCCAGTTATTATTATTGAACATAGTTTTTTATCAAGGTCTGGTATTCCTGATGCTCCAATTATAGGCGATGGGGTTGTGAATTCTTTTAAGAATGGCGCATCATCATAAGATGCGGGATCATTGTATATATAATAAAAAGAACCGAGATGCTTCTCAAGGGTGCGAATAATTGGGAAAATATATATTCTTGGGACAGTAGTGATGTCAAAAATACACTTGCATAATCTGACGTCAATAGTCTCTATGGCCAACTTTATTGACGAAAAGGCTTCTCCATAATCACTCCCAATTTCAATCTTATCCAAATTGATACCGTAAGAAGCAGTAATTTTCTCCGTTAATTTCAGATTCTTATCTGTCAATGTCCTATTTTGATCTTTTACACAAAATAGAATTATACTATTAGGTTTTGATGCTAAAACTGTCCGCATCAAACCAAAGGCATAACGCTCTTCAAAGCCAAGGAACGTTACAAGGGTACTATTTGAAGAAGTCGAGGAGGCTTGTACCATCACGAAAATCCTTGGTTCCCATAGATATAGGTTTGTTAAAGACAGCAGCATCGTATAATCTTTGCGCGGTTATAGATACTCTGGCATGTTGCCCAACAGGGTCTAGGCCACGTGCTGGGAGTAATATTTTATTAATAATATAGTACGGTTCTTCTCTTCCATCATCTTTAGAATTTCCAAGGCGTTCATATATATACTGTGATCTCCGTGCTATATTTATTAGCCCAATGATATATTCATAACAATCACTGTCTTTATTTGAAATGCTAAACATAACAGCTCGTGGTTCTGAAATATCTTCAAGTAGTCTTTTTCTAAATAAAAGACAGACATTATCAATTAAGCAATATATTTGCGCTGCCTGCTCGTGCGTGCAGTTAGCATCAACCTTATCTAGCCCATCGCGAAGCCATTGCCACTTTTTTAGGCTCTGGTCCAAAATTATTTCTGTTTGTATTTTTGCAGGAATATGGGAAATTACAGCCCCTTTTTCAGACTCTTTCGTTTCAGATAAAGCAGAATCATACATCCAAAAACAAGGCTCAAGAAGGTTTCGCACAACACCAGTAGATATTTGGACTATTGTCTCAAATCCTGAATAAGGAGGTCTATTGGCTTTGCTGGATCTTTTGCGAAAATAATAGGCTCTTGTATATTTGTATATATAATCATTAATAGATTTTACTGGACCATCTGGAAACTTGCTCTCCGCTATAGCTCGAACTTCTTTTCTTGCTTCTTCTATGTCACGAGTAAAATTTTCATTCTCAGGAAAATATTTTTTTGCATCTATATCTTTTAATCCGGATAGTTTATGAATCCTTCTTGTTATTATGTCAAATGCTAGTTTACCAAAGTTTGAGTTTTGATTATAGTAATCCTGTTCCATATCTATAGATGTAAAATCATGACCTTCAACTATATAACCACCACCATCCGTAATATATGAAGGCTTATCGATTTTTGTTGTAGCAATCTTAAAACTAAATAGAGAATGATCTCGATGAGCTATCCATGAGTTAACTTTTTTTACTTGATATTGATTGAGGTGTTGTTCATCATCAAGCATTAAAGAAAAATGACAGCCATTTAATTCTGGAATTTTAGTGAGTTGTTCCATCAATGGAACAGCATGTCCGGCAAATGACAGCATACTGGGAAATAGCTGTGTTGCACGTTCATTTGACACAGACTCAAGCAAGTTCATTTTTGTCGTAGAAAGCGTTCTCTGCAAATATTTACATATACCGTCAATCACTCCATATTTTTTTGAAATATCAAAATTTAGAATGTAATTTAAATCATCAATGATATTATTTTTGTCTACATTATTAAATATATTGCCTATGACTTTTAGGGATGATACCAAGTTGTACATTATTGAAATAACTAAAAAATGTTCACTTACAATAGATGCATGCACTTCATCAAGAATCTCATGCTCTTTTGATTGTATCAACATTGTATGGCAAGGAATATAAATACTAAGAATTTTATTTTTTGGCATGCATCCATTTTTTTCAACTTGGACGGGTAATGAATTATAGCGCAGGGCCATTGACTTTCCAGTACCACGTTCACCAATTAAAAATATGTTTTTTGTAGAGTCTATAAAGCGTGAAAAATTAAAATCTTCAATATAAATCTGAACAATATCTGATGGTTGTAGAGAAGTTGCTGCTTCATAAGCAAATGGATTATATCTCATGTGCCCAATCTATTGTTGAAGTTGTCTAAAAATTTCTTCTGCGAGCTTTGGAGGGACAGCGTTCCCAACTTGTTGCTGCTGAAAGCCAATACTTCCGCAAAATTCAAAACTGTCTGGAAAAGACTGTAATCGTGCGACCTCCCTCACAGACAAACCACGATCTTTTTCGGGGTGAATAAGCATATTTTTACGAAAATTGCCTAATACAACCGATGGAGCATCTGACCTTAAACGATGATAAATTCCGGTGTGGCATCGCGTTCTGTCTTTGTAATTTTGCATAAGAGCGATAGGTATATCCTCCCAGTTACCGCCTTGTGGTACATGCTTGTAGCGTTCAACAATATGTGCAGAACTATTCGTTGCTATGTTGTTAGCACATCCCTTGAGGTTACCCCTTAACATCTCTGCATATTTTGATGTTGCCACATGTGCGTAGGGAAGCCAAGAAGTTGAAGCGCCATTGTCAATGTCTGGCAAGTCAGAAATAGCTTCTGCCACAGTTACTTGTTCATAATTAGCTGTAGGAAATATAAATTTTCTACCCTTTCTATTACCTACAATAAACAGCCTATTCCTCACTTGAGGAATTCCAAAAAATGCTGAATTCAGCGCAGCAAAAGATGTTACATATCCCAATATATTAAGTTGATTGATGATCAAATCCCAAAAGAAACCTTTTTCTGTTTCAAGCAAGCCTCTGACATTTTCAAATACTACCCACTCTGGCTCAGTCTGCTCTACAACACGAAAGAATTCTTTGAACATCCAATTATCTGGATTTTGTTTATTCCTTGTTCTTTGATTTGATGTCGAAAATCCTTGACAAGGTGGCCCACCAAAAACAACACTTTCAGATGAAGGCAAGGAGGGAGGAGTAAAATTACGAATATCGTCTTCAAATAAATTGACTCTAGGAAAATTGTGCTTGAACGTGGCGCATGCTTGAGTATCTTTTTCTACCGCCGTAAGAATTTCGACTCCTGCATGTACTGCGCCTAGTGACATACCCCCAGCGCCAGAGAATAAATCGATTGCTATCATTGCTGGCTCGTCGAGTAAAGCTTACCTCTTCCACGATTGGGAAGTTATGTCGTCTTTAAATTTGTCATATAAATCAGCAAATAATTCTGCTGCCCTGGCATGCATATCTGCCAGTAGCGGGAGCATAATCTCCCGCATTTGCGGATGAGCGCTAGAATCACATCTGAGTTCAAAAATATGCCTCCATTCCCGCAAGTTACATGTGATAACAATTTCTGTTTTTAGGCTATTGGGAAGGACACTACGAGCTTGTTGTGCTGATGCACCTTGATTAATAAGGGCGAGATAGGCTCGCTCAGCTTGAAGCATAGATTCGTACCAAATTGCATATGCAGGAGAATCATCGCTCCAAAAGCAAGGTCGTATTACTGTTATTTCTTTTCCAAACTTAGCATCAGAATAATTTGCGTAACGAGTGCTTTCTTGACTATATGAGGCAAGGCGGTGACGAACAATTTCATGTGTGACCCCTCTGTCGCATATAATACGAGCAGTGCATGATGCGTGTTCAATGACGCTGTGATGCCCTGTTCGCAAAATTTTGGAAACAAACGCTGGTGCAGAAGCATCCGTTATTTTATTTTCAGATTTGTAGCATGTCCTCCCAGCTGATTCGATCCTTTTAAGTATGGTTGGGCCATCATCCATTACGATAATTTCTACAGACGGAGATACAACTTTCATGCCAAACCTTCTTTGTATAGTAGTAGAATAATCGATAGAATTGCTAGAGATCAACTAAAACGAACACTATTTTTAAGGCTCTTTTGGTGAAAAGTGTTGATAAGAAAAAAGTCAAAAAAATTTTAGACTTTGTCACTATAGCATTTTGAAACCTTTTTCCGTCAAAAAATCTGCTAATTGATTTTTTGACAAGTTTTACTGCTATTAGCAATTAATTTCAACTAAAACAAAGTAACTTATATCGATAATTTTTTTATTACAATGGAGAATAAGCCAAATTCATCGAATATTGTTTGTAAAGATATAGCTTTTTAAAATATACAAATATATGAAATAACGTAACTATCCAAGCAAAGGTATTAATGGTCTATCTGAAATATTCTTATATGTTCTTGAGCAGTTCGTTGAAAACGTAAACTTCTTCATAACATTTG
>JAFXOX010000013.1 GCA_017528345.1 Desulfovibrio sp. | reverse complement strand
AGTGTTTTCAAATTGTGCGATTTCGAAGTTTTTCACACCGCTGACATTTTTAATCAGTGTTTTACCGGCGGCTGTGCCTACCGCAGATGATGCAATAATCGCAATGGTGTCTTCGCCATCACCACCGTCGATATTTTCAGCTTTCACAGTATTCATGGAGTTCGGGGTCAGGCCGAACAGATCGTCTTTTGACGATCCAGCGAAAGTGAAATCTTCTGAAGACAGGTCAGCGGTCGTTTTCACACTCGCGCCACCATCGGTCATGCCGCTGGCATCCACAGATTTCAGAGTGGTCAGGGCAGTTGTGATATTTGCCTTCTGATCACCAGCGATCACGAGATCCGCAAGCTTGGCACCGGTGTTGTTGAGTATAAATGTGCTGGCGTTGTTTGCTGCGGTCACCGTAAAGTCTGTGGCAGAAGAACTTTTCACGTCCAAGGTAGCAAAGTGAGCCTTCGTGTCTGCAACAAAGCCATCAACGGTCACTTTAGTCGCGCCGTCCAGTGTGATACCGGTAGTGCCAGCGTTTACGCCTGCAGCTCTGACATTGGTAAGTGTTATGTTCTGATCGGCGGCACTTTTTATAGTCAGCATTTGATCGTTCGCTATCTGCCCATTGTCGATACCAAAATTTTGGATAGCTACTCCGGACAGATCCCGCGTGTTAGTCTCGGCGACGCCAACATTGTGGAAAACTAAATTTTCCACATTGGTCATTTTGGGAAGACTGAAAGCTTCTATGTTATCGGTGTTGTCGCTGAGGGTATCCCCCCAGATCTCCACTGTGTCGGTGCCGGTTTTGCCGTCGACGCTATCAGCAGCAATGACGTTGCCTATTGTACCAGTGAATGTGTCGTCTGCCGTTGTGCCAACCAAACGATCTACCTGACCGGTAAACATGAATTCTGTTGTAGTATTTTCAGCAATCTGTTCGTCTTCAGGCACGGCATAGGCAGCAGGCACATCTTTGCCAATGACCACGGCATCAGCAGCTTCATAGGTGTTACCGTTGCCAGCATACTGCATAGCATGCTCAAGGGCGTTCAGATTGGCATTTTTGAAGGCAGCAGTCAGATCCTCCATGGTGTAGTTAGGATCTTGAGTTTTCATGGCAGTAAGTTTGGCTTCCATGTAAGCACTGGTATCGAAGCTGTTAGAAGGATTGATGCCTTCGGCGGTGCCGTATTTGATGTAGTGGGTCCATGCATCCATACCGGCATCGTTGATCAGACCCTTCACACGATCAGCATAGGTCTCCAGCTGAGCAAGCACAGTTTCTTTGGCAATGCTTCCGCCAGCCTCAGAGGTGTAGAACTGCAAGGCTTTAGCTTTGTAGTAGTACTGAGCATCAAAGAACTCGTTGGGGCTTACGTCTTCAGTGTGACCATATTTCTGGAAGTGCTGATAATAGCCATCAGTGCCAGTGAAACCAGCTTTGTTGAAGGCTTCTTCCATCTTGGTCTGGTTCCAGGAGCTGTCGAGCTGCTGAAGCTGAGCAAGTTTGTTGATTTTGTAAGTGGCGTAATCGAACCATTTAGGTGCAGCCATTTTACACATTCCTCCGGAGTGCGCTGTTCTTTTTTCAGCGCGTTAAATTAGTAAAGAAATTGAGCCTTTTGCCATGCCATAAAACCACTTTACAGCACGGCTATACCGGTAATTGGGAGAACCTCATCATCTCCCCACAGCCTAAGACCATTTAAGTAGAAGAATATTTTGTACCCTTGCCATATCCTTCCACGACCTCGGTAAAGCCATGGGGGTACCAGTGCGGGGTACCAGTCCGAACTGATACCGATGCTGATTCCCAATAACTCCAATGTTCCGAGGTAACCAAAAAAACAACACAAAACCTCTTTCCAGCAGCTTCACGCCTTCAATGCTTGAGAAAGATCATTTTGCATCATTCTCCCGTTACCTCCTTTTGTGCTTGCGCTCGTGCGATGTGCTTTCGCTCGTTTCCACGTCGCGCAAAGGCAAGTCTCTTCCAGCACGCTTGGTGCTGTCCTAAAAACTCACAAACAGACGAATCCTTATGAAAAGCATTCTGCTGGCAGTGCGAGAAAAACTGCCTTGCATCAATTCCCAATTCGGCGTTTTTTGACCGCCACAAAAAAACAAACGTGAGTGAATCAATTGCGGAATCTGTTTTTTTCAAAATAAATAGTTTTCTGGAAAAAAGAAATAGCATTTACGAAAAACATGTCAATTAGAAAAATCGCCAGAAACGCTCTTTTTTCTTGTAACATATTGATTTTATTGAAGAAATTTTTTTTCTTAAAAATTTTTCGCACATAGCTATTTCGCTAGAACTACAGAAAACTGTTTTTTTCGAAAAACAGCCGATTTTCCACAAAAAAAGGCGCCTCAGAGCTCTTTGAAGCCCTGAAACGCCTGATACGCGCTATTTCTGAGAAAGAGCGGAATCGCTTTTTTGGGAGCAGAAATGACGATACATGCGCTATGTGCAATTTCCCCATAACGAGATCGATTGTGATTCGTCTTTCGGGTCAATGCTGCCTATAGCACTCCTCATGGGTCATATCGCCGTTGTTCCTCTTTTGTACCCTCCTTTTTGTTGTATTGCAGCTTATGCCCAATGCCCTATCGTTATCACCAATAGCCGATCGTTAATGCCTGTTGCGTGACTTGCCTGAGACGTGGAGGCACTTCCGTTGTGATTTTCCAAGTATCATTGCATAAGGATCAGCCCAAACGCGTTCCTCTTGGCATCTGCCCCAATCTCCTCTTTGGCTTGCAGCTTTTGCAAACTTCCCCTTCCCAAAGAGATTCCTTCAGATTGCCTGCCAATTCACGACCAGTAGGCAAACCTGTCCCTACGCCAAATGCGTTTTCTCCAAGAAGACTGCCCTTCCCCCCTCTCTCCTTGCAAAAGCACCCTCCCCCATTGTCCCTTTTGGTGCTCCAATCCTCTTATTCACCCAACACCCCATTTTCCCATAACACATCCCTCGCATCATGCAATCCAGCCCCAACGCCCAAAATCCTCTCCCAAACCCATCCCGTGAGCCCGTTTCCTTCTACGCTCGTAACAACTCTCCCTGGACACCAAGGGCTTGGTCCACCTAGTGTTCGCTCCTAGCATACACGTAACGCTACACACCTCACCCCAAGCGACAGCTCCCTCAACCACTTAGATATGGATGTTCTCTCTCCTGCTTGACTGCCATCTTGAGATGCTGCAGAAACGAGTTGTGTGCATCTTCATAAGACGTTTTTTGGGGATCTTTGCCTTCAAGAGACAAAGGATTGAGCTCATATGGAACTTCTTGCCAAACTCTTTTTTGTCCATGGAACCGTACAGACGGTTCTTGTGCTTTCTATCACCATTGTCCTTGGGATTTTGCTTGGCCGCATTCGTATCTGTGGTGTTAATTTTGGCATAGGTGGCATTCTCTTTAGCGGCATTCTTCTGGGACATCTGGGCTTGTCCCTTGATCCACGCATTCTCCATTTTGCCCGGGAATTTGGCCTGATATTATTTGTCTTTGCCATTGGTATGCAGGTTGGTCCATTTTTCGTGGAATCCCTGCGAGATCAGGGTCTGCGCCTCAATGCCATGGCTCTCTTTATTGTTGTCACAGGTGCCCTTTTGGCAGTAGTCCTCTATAAGGTCTTTGGCCTCTCCATTCCCCAAACCGTTGGTATCTTTGCCGGAGCTGTCACCAATACGCCAGCGCTAGGTTCAGCCTCTGAGGCCTGGGCACTTGTCAGTGGCTCAGCTGATGCTGCAGCTGATGGCATGCGCGTCATTGCCATGGCCTATGCCGTCTGCTATCCCTTTGGGATTTTTGGCATCATTCTGACCATGATGCTCATGAAGGGCTTATTCCGCATTGACATCAATAAAGAAATAGAAAGTGTGGCCTGGAATGAGCGCCATAAGTACCCGCCTCTCCTTGATCGCGCATTGACCGTACGCTCCCAAGACTGTGTCGGCACAAAGATCTGTGATCTTGAAGGCCATGGGCGCGATTACGTGGTCGTCTATATCCAGGCTGAGGATGGAACCATTCTCCCGGTAACTAACGAGACACAGCTAGCCCAGGGCATGCGCCTGCATGTCAGAGGTTCCGAACCCAAGCTGCACAATCTTGCAACGTTTCTTGCTGCGCACGCAGAAGAGAGCACAAACGCTGACGCTGGCCCCCTTTCCACCCGCTCCTTCCTTGTTTCAACGACAGATGTCCTGGGTAAGCCTCTCTACAAGCTTCAGGCAAAACTGCGCAAGGAGCATGGGATTGCTATTGCAAGCGTCAGCCGCTCAGGGATTGAATCCCTCCCCTTTGCCTCCATCAAACTTCGCCTTGAAGACAGAGTGCGCTGTGTGGGCACAGAAGACGCCATAAAGCGCGCCCAGGAAATCTTTGGCAACTCTCGTCGGGCGCTTGGTAAAGCGCAGGTCTTACCGCTCTTTTTGGGTATTTTCCTGGGTGTCCTTGTGGGGAGCCTCCCCTTAGCCATTCCAGGGCTTCCCACAGGCATTAAACTTGGCGTTGCCGGCGGAACCCTGATTATGGGTATTGCGTTATCCCGAGTGCATCACTTTGCGGGAATGACCTGGTATATGACCACAGGTGCCAATCTGCTCATGCGGGAAATGGGGATTTTGCTCTTCCTTGGCTGTGTGGGCCTTTTTGCCGGCAAGGATTTTGTCCATTCTGTCCTCAATGGTCAGGGGCTTCTCTGGATGGGTATGGGGACCGTTATCACCTTTTTCCCCATCTTTTTTGCGGCTCTCCTCTGCCGCCTGCTCTGGCGTATTAATTACCCGGCCATTTGCGGCATGCTTGCCGGCAGCATGACAGATCCCCCGGCTCTGGCCTTTTCCATGCAGTATCTTTCGTCCAATCTACCGGCCTCAAGCTATGCCACCGTCTACCCGCTCACCATGATTTTACGCATCTTGGCTGGGCAACTTTTGGTCATTTTGCTCTGCGGCGCAGCCTAAACACAAAAAAAACGCAAAAAAATACTTGCCAAACATTGGCAATTGACTTACAAGAACAACCGCGCCGAAGTGGTGGAATTGGTAGACACGCTAGGTTCAGGGTCTAGTGCGGGCAACTGCATGGGAGTTCGAGTCTCCCCTTCGGCACCAAAAACGAAAAAAATGGCCCTTTTTGAGGGCCTTTTTTTGTGCCCAAATTTCTCTTTTAGTACCCGTTTACCGGCATTATAAGCAGATTTCCTTATTACCCCGGAATACGCTCGGGAATGTATCGGGAATAGCCCGAATATAAATTTTGCGCTATAATTAACGGAATGAAAGCCGAGACAAGCGCCTGACTGAAAACGCATACTGTCTAAATCCCAGAAAATATAGATGTAAAGCGGATTTTCGGCTCTTTGAAAGCAATCTCTGACGGTATGACTTGGCGCAACCCGTTTGAGATACTGAAGAGGAGCGGATGGGATGGGAAAGCTGAAAGAAAACATGTTGCAAAGCCTGCGTTTTGACCGTGAAACGAAAACCTGGCTCACAAAGCATTGGAAGTTGAAGCCCCCCGTTTTAGGGCATCGGCTGAGGAAGCAAGGACGAAATTGACCGACGGCGACGGGCTGATCCTCTATGTAACGAGCGCAGCTAGCATGATTTGGCGCGTGGAATACAGATGGCAGAAAGCACGGAAAACGTACACGGTCGGTGCATTTTAGGCATTTCTTCACGGAAATCTGGATTCAGCTTGGCAATTCGTTTCCTTCTTGAGTCCCTTCAATAATCAGATGGCGTTCAAACTCGGCAAAGAGCATTGTGCGCATGAGCTGCCAATTGGCGTATTGTCAATAGTTCCAACCATATTCATAATACGCACGCTGACACCATTGCTGTTCAGCGTATCAATGAGTTCCAGCCCTTGCCGAGCTGTTCGAGCGATACGATATCTTCCCGAAGGGACGAAACGCGCCGAAATCCCGAACTCTTCAAAAGTCACGATGTCACCTCTGGCAAGCAGCGCAGACACACCACGGAGAATCTGCTTCTGACGGTCAAAGACCGCATCTTTCTTTGAGGATTTGATGCTCTGGAGCTGAACAACCTTGTCGCCCAGGATGCAGGCACCCGTCCGCGAGAAACTCGGATCATTACCAACAAAGCGCATCTGCTTCCCCCCCATTTTACGACCGGTCGTAAAAATGATGTTCTAAACGCTTGCGAAGAGACAGCTCCCTGCGATAACGTTACTCCATTACTTTTTTCATCGAGCATGGCTCGAACACTGAAGAAACGACTGGAGGAAGCCTATGACCGCCACCCAGCAGGATCTCATATCGGCTTTGCGCAATTTCGACGGTGGTTTCGACAGCTTCATGACCCCAGAAGAAATTCAGGATTTCGAAAAGAGACGCCAAAATCAACCTGAAAACAGCAGCCCGATTGATACCGACGAGTTTCTCAGGGCAGCCGAAGAATCATTCTCTGCCATGCCGATCTCCGTCCTGGAGTCGATCATTGAACAAAGATAGTCTGCTCACTGACGAACAGCTCCTCGCATTTTTTTAACAGGCTAAACAAAGCATTGAGTCAGCGAATCCCGATGCGCGTATGGCTTGGTCAAACAAATCAATAAGCCAAGTTAATTGATCTGTAGCGCATAGTCTCGAAGGTAAATTTAAATCCTGCAATGATAATGGCTACAGAGCATCGAAAATAGCCGCTACTTACACGTTCTGGATGGCAAAATTAAAACCAGCGTTTGCCCTGCTTCCCAAAGATTTCTCTGTGAACGAATACATTGCTCTACATGCTGGCTTCGCTTATGTTCGAGAACGAGCAAAAATTGTCATAAAGCTATATGGTCCAGAAATGTGTGATATTTGCGACACACTCAGATTTTATACATCGTCGCCACACATGATGATGCATCTTTCTGAACTATGGATAGAGCGAGAAAATATTAGGAATAACAGCTAGCAGCACGATAAGCTATCACTCAGTGGTCGGGTTCATCCTGGCCTTTTTTTGTCAGTCATCAACGTCCATAAAACTCCTGAACTTGGCGAGGATGTTCTTTCGTCAACATTAAAAATTAATCTGTAACTCTACGATTGGCTGATTAATTTATGGTAACCGCTCACGTGTATGCGCGGAAAAAGGGAGGGTAACGTACAGTCCCCTGGGACGTTCGGCTTCAGGGATTGATTCAAAACGCGCCTTAACGAGTGATTGCAATGTGCATTGCTGGTCTGGGGTAATGGTCGGTTGGGGGCAACTGGTTACTTTCTGTAACCGATTGATGTTCTTCCCTGCCATTTGTCCAGTAGTTCCAGAGGGTATCGTCGCATTCATTTTGGTAGAGGATTACCTTTTCGCGCTGGTCTGCACGAACATTCTTGGGGTTGATAATGCTGAGGAAAGCAAAGAACTTGCGGAGGGGAATGCAGAGCATTTCACGTTGACGTCCATCTTTGGCAACCGTATTGATCTTCGATACAGACAAAAGACGGTCAAGTCATACGCTTCTGTCATTTGTTACCTCCTTTTGACGACAAAGAAAGCATGTAAAACTATGCCCTTATGCCAATGAACATAGACATGCGTTGGTAAATCGCGCTTAACCTTTTTACTTCTTCGATGATGGCCATGCTATGCTTGTGCAGCGTACGGTAAAAGGTTAATGCAGATGCGATATAAGCGCCTCTATCGGCCAATTGGGGCACGATCTGCCTGAATGAGGAATCGGCAATTCAGGGGAATTGACCTGTTCCAGATAGCTTACACATCACCCAGCTTGTTGGCAGGAGTCGGACGATCAGCACAAGGCCGTAAATCGTCGAGTTTACCAGTTTCATTCAGCATCTTCTTCCACCGATGATACGTTCTGTCGGTGATGCCAAGTACTCTACAGGCCATGTGAAGACGAGCTCCATAAGCATTGGCTTCATCAATCAGCTCGAGAGCGTAACGGCGATCTGCGGCGCTGATCATTCGTCCTCTGGGTCCCCCCAGATCGCCTTGGCTTTTTTTCTGAGAACCTCTAATGCGGTTGCCTCAGCAAGTGTCTTCTCTTTCTTGGCTATATCGGCCTGAATTGCCCTGATTTGCCTGTCTTTCTCTTTGATAACCTTGTTGAACTTTGCCGTATCAGCAGCAAGATTTCCGTTGGCGTTTTCGCAGATCTCACGCCATTGTCGCAATTGCTCGACATAAACGCCCTTGCTGCGAGCATATTCTGCAAGCTCTGTCTCGTTTAAATCCTCAGATTCAACAACCATGCGAAATTTTTCTTTGGAGGAGAACGTTTCGGTTTCTGTCTCCTCAGAGAAAGAGAGGCCTTCTGCCATAGCCTGATTTTTCCAGTTGAAGAGCGTTTGCATGCTTATGCCAAAGTCACGGGCCACTTTGGATAGAGGCTCTGAATTGGGCGGAAGGATACGCCGTAAGATCGCCTCACGTAGAGCAGGACTGTATTTCATGATTGTTCTCCAAATCCCTTGCTGTTAAGATAGGAGCGAAGACTGAGACATTTTGCCCGGCCGGCACCCCACCTTCTAAATCTTGGCTTCAGGTTCAACACACTCTTCCATTTCGCTGTACAAGCCAAGATTGCCTTCATCGTAAGCACGCCTGGCGGCGTCGATATAGCGCTGGAGTAGCACGACGCAAATGCATGAGGCTTTGCTTGTCGTCGTCTTCGAGCATCCAGTCTTCGTGCCATTCCATCTGCGTTTTCCTTGTCAGCTTTTTCTGTTTCCTGTACTTTTGAAAACGATAGCCACACGTCTGCCACATCACAATGAGCGCATACACTGGCAAATACTGACTGTACATCCTTGAGAATCTTTTTGGTTACAACACGACGACGATATTTTGTTACAAACGCAAAAACACAGTGCTTTCCACGCCAAATACCATTGACTTTAGCTTTCTTCCCAAAGGCTTTGCCGTTTCTCCCCTTTTCCCAAAATTCCCCACCCAATCACCCAAGCCAAAAATAGCTTCCCCAGACAATGATCAGAAAAATCTGAGCTGTAAACTGCGCAGCACTTCCGGCATCCTTGGCCTTTTTGGCAAGAGGATGCCGGTCAAGCGAGATGCGGTCAACTGTTGCCTCAACGGCTGTGTTTAAAAGCTCAACACAAAGCGCTAGGGCCTGGGGGATGAGCAAAAGCACAAAGTGCGTAAAGCTTTGGGCGAAGTAAGCTGCAAGGAGCGTGAGGACACAGGCTTCAAGCACAAGAAGGCGAAAGGCCATTTCACTTCTAAAGACACTGCGCAAGCCCGCACAGGAATAGCCAAAGGCAGCCTTCAGGTGAGCCAAAGCCCCTTCGTGGGGCATGTACTCTTTGTCAGTTTTTTCGTACGTCTTCATTAGACAACCTAAAAAGGGCAGGAGAAATCTCCTGCCCTTATGAGTATCGGTTTTCAAAACCTCTCTACAGCCACTTGAACCACTTCTTCCATGAGCCTTCGCGTTCTTCGCGAATCTCCTTGGCTCCCTTTTCGCGGTAGTTGTGGTAGGCAGCTAAGGCCTTTTCCTTGGCATGGTCTGAGACTTCAGGGACATCGCCAAAGTTCTTCGCCACATACTCGTAGCGCCGCCAGGCAACGCCGTACTTCTTCATATGCCAGAAGACATCGGCAATATAGAGCTCATGCTCAGCCATCAGCTGCCGGCACTTGAGCATCTTTTCCTGTGCCCCACGCACATAGGGGGTATCAGGATACATCTCGCAGACTCTCGCAAAGCAGGCGTGGGCTTCCTCAAGAATGGTCGTGGCACGGTCAATGGAGCGGAACTGATTGAGTAAGCTCATGCCCGTCTGATAGACCACATAGGGGATGGCCTGATGTCTGGGATGGAGGGATTCGAAGTCCTTATAGGTCTCAGCGGCAAGCTCATATTCCTCATCAAGGAAATAGGCGTCAGCCAGAGAGAGCTCAGCGTCAATGGTATAGGGGCTGAAAGGATAGGTGTCACGCAGCTTATTGTACAGCTCAACTGCGCGCACATAGTTCTTTTCCCCCATGGCGTCATTGGCGGCTTCGAAAATTTCCTGAGCAGTATCCTCTGAGGGCGGCAGATAGATCATATCGATAATGCCGCAACCTGTGAGCAAAAGATACGGGGCCAGTATGGCAAGGATAAGACAACGTTTAGCCATGGAGCTGTTCCAAAAAGACAAAGGCGGCCTGGGCGGCAGTGGCACCGTCACCGGCAGCGGTGATGACCTGACGGCAGAGTTTTGAGCGAATGTCGCCTGCGGCAAAAATGCCAGGGACACTGGTACGCATTTCCGTATCCGTAATTACAAAGCCTTGGGCATCACGCTCAAGCGCTTTGGGGAGAAATGTCGTCACCGGCTCAAAGCCCACATAGATGAAGACGGCTTCCACAGGCACTTCTTCATAATCGCCTGTCTGGAGATTGCTGATACCCACAGCCGCAAGATCCTTCTCGCCAAGGAGTTTGGTCACCTGGCTATTGAGGTGAAAGACAACCTTATCGCCCATGGCGGCAAGTCTGTCGGCATAGGTCTTGCGCGCACGGAAGGCGTCACGTCTGTGGATCAGATGGATTTTGTCAACAATATTGGCAAGATAGAGCGATTCCTCAAGGGCAGCATTGCCACCGCCTACAACTGCAACGGGCTTTCCTCGGAAGAAATTGCCATCACAGAGCGCACAGTAAGAAACCCCGTGACCGGTCAGTTCCTTTTCACGGTCTACGCCAAGAAGCCTGTGTTTGGCACCCGAGCAGACAAGCACTGTCTTGCACTCGACCGTGCTTTTATCCTGGAAGGTCACCGTAAAATGCCCGGCTTCGCCCTCAACGGCAGTTACCGCACTGCTTTTGCGCTCAAGATGGTCGAGGCCCTGAAGGTGTGCCGCAAAGAGATCGGCAAGCTCATAGCCCTTAATGCCCTGGGGAAAACCAGGATAGTTCTCAAGGCTTGAGGTTTGAAGAATCTGACCGCCTGTGGTCATCTGCTCGGCGACCAGCACAGAACACCCTGAGCGTGCAAGGTAGAGGGCTGCAGTCACCCCTGCCGGACCTTCGCCGATAATCAGACTGTCTACTGTGGGCATCACGTCTCCCAATCAGAAAGTTCCAGGAAAGCGCGCAGCAAAAACTACCTAGGCCAAAAGCTTGCTCTCGATGAGATTTTTCAGGTCGTCTGTGGAAAGGCCACCTGTGTGCTGCTCAACGACATTGCCGTCCTTGAAGAGGATGAGTGTGGGAATAGCACGGATATTGTATTTTGCCGGAGAAACAGGATTTTCATCCACATTCATTTTAAAGACCTGCACTTTCCCGGCATAGTCCTGGGAAATCTGATCAATGATTGGACCCATGGCCCGACAGGGTCCGCACCAGGGAGCCCAGAAGTCAACGAGTACAGGTGTCTTGGATTGAATGACAGATGCATCAAAGCTTGCGTCAGAAATTTGCTCAGCCATCAGTGTATCCTCCAACCGTTTGGGCTTGTTGTCATGGTTTATGCTGCGCCAAACGCGCAGAAAAAAAAGAAAAGGTGGCCAACTGCAGGTAGGAAATCCACCTTTTTTTAAGCTGCGTAAGCCTATTGCAGATTTGGTAGAAGGTCAAGGAAATTTCCGGCCATACACAAGCACTCAGTTACTGTTCACAAGCACCTGAGCTGAGCCAAGGTACAGCAAAAGACCCAGGTGACCATGAGACGCCTGTCTTGAAGAAGGTGGCTGTGAACGATAACGCGCTCAGCTCACCCCATGAGGGTTTCGCTGCATATCATTGGGAATCAGACGCCCCCTGGGAATCGTTTCCAGAGAAAGCGGATGGGAGTAACCAAGCTTCGCAAGCAAAAAGCCCGCATAGGCCACCATGGCGCCATTGTCGGTACAAAGACTTGCCTTGGGCATGAGAAGCGGAAGCTCGTGGGCTTTGGCAAAGTCTGCAAGCTCCCCGCGAATGGTTGCATTTGCCGCAACGCCGCCTGCAAGCACAAGGCTTTGCACATCACGGTTCTGGGCAAGGGCCCGCTCAAGTTTGACAACAAGGGTCTGGGCAATGACATGATTAAAGGAGGCACAGAGATCGCAGATTTCCTGAGGAAGGCTTTGCACATCACGTACAGGTTTGGGGTAGGAAAGCTCTGCCAAATGTTCCTCAATATAGCCAATAACCTGCGTCTTTAAGCCGCTAAAGCTAAAATCAAGATTGTCATTGTGCACATAGGGCAGGGAAAAGCGGATTGTGGGCTTGCCACGCTGGGCTGCACGATCCACAAGGACTCCCGAGGGATACCGCATCCCAAGGTGATTGCCCACCTTATCAAAGCACTCGCCACAGGCATCATCCAGGGTGCGCCCAAGAAGGAGAAACTCATCTGGCGAGGTCATGCGGTAGATACTGCTGTGGCCGCCAGAGGCAAGAAGACCCAGGGCCGGGTAGACAATGGGGCTTTCAAGGCCTGCGGCCAAAAGGTGCGCATGCAGGTGATTGACGCCAAGCAAGGGGATATTAAGACCCAGGGCCAGCCCCTTGGCAAAGGCAACCCCCACAAGGAGACTTCCTAAGAGTCCTGGCCCGCGTGAGACAGCAATACAACGAAGTTCATCGATGCTCTTGCCTGAGCGCGCTATAAGCTCATCAAAGAGCGTCCCTATAAAGCGTAAATGCTCACGTGAGGCAAGCTCAGGCACAACCCCGCCAAAGAGTGCGTGCAGATCACTTTGACTGGCAAGCACATGACAGAGAAGTCCCTGCTCATCAACAAGCGCAAGGCTTGTCTCATCACAGGAGCTTTCAATGCCAAGACAAAGGAGGGATGCGGGCGTGGACATAAGAGACTCGAAAAGAAAGCGGGGAACGCCTACGGCGCTCCCCGCAGAGGCAAAAGGTGATGACTATTTACTGTGACGGGCAAAGATCTGCTCAACAGCCTCCACGTCCTTTTTGGAACCAATGAAGAGTGGCGTGCGGCAATGGAGTTTATCCGGATAAATATCCAGAATGCGCTCACGACCATTGCTGGCCTTGCCCCCTGCCTGCTCAGCCAAAAATGCCAGGGGAGAGGCTTCACACATCAGTCGCAGTTTGCCCTTGGGCTTGCGGGTATCGGCGGGATACATGTAGATGCCGCCATAAATCAGGGTCCTGTGGAAGTCAGCAACTAATGATCCCACATAGCGTGAGGAATAGGAGCTGCCATCGGGGGTCTCACAGTGGTGGAACCAGTCAACGGCCTCTTCCGTCGGCGCATCCCAGTAGCGGGAATAGCCTTCATTGACGGAATAGATCTTGCCCTGCTCGGGGATGGTCATATCAGGGTGCGAAAGGAGAAATTCACCCACACCCGGGTCAAGGGTAAAGCCGTGTACGCCCTGCCCTGTGGAAAGCACAAGCATGGTCGAGGGGCCATAGAGGATATAGCCTGCAGCCACCTGATTTCTGCCAGGCTGCAGCACTTCATCCATGGTCACTTCTCCGGTGCGCCCTTCGGGACGGCGATGGATGGAGAAGATGGTGCCGACATTGACGTTCACGTCAATATTGGAGGAACCGTCCAAGGGATCAAAAATGAGAATATAGTCGCCACGGGGGAATTCCGGCCCGACCCGGATGAGGGAGGCCTCTTCCTCACTGCTCATGGCACAGATGGCGCCGCTGCGCTCCATGCGGTAGATCATGATGCGATTGGCGATATCGTCGAGTTTCTGAACATTTTCCCCCTGCACGTTGACTTCGCCTGTGCCGCCCAGAATATCCAGGAGCCCGGCTTTATTGATGCGGCGGGAAATGGTTTTGCCAGAGAGAATCAAGTCATACAAAAGCCCCGTAAATTTGCCTGTGGCATGGGGGGTCTGTTTCTGATGAAAAAGCAGATGCTCAGTAACAGTGACTTCAGCCATAATTGCTCCTTCATTGGCCTGGCGAGGATTTCGCCGTGACCGTTTGGCTGTACCTCATGATTTTGGTGCTTTTAGGAACCAAAGGGACTGGGACGGCCGCCAGGTAACGTTGCCGGTGCACTCTCTGCAGGTTTGGCTTCAGGAGTGGCAGCTGGCTTAGCCTCGGGCTTTGTTTCAGGCTTTGCTTCTGGCTTAGCCTCAGGCTTCGTTTCAGGCTTAGCGTCAGGTTTGCTTTCAGGTTTTCCTTCAGGAGCGGACACAGCAGGTTCTGCCGGGCTCTTGGGGGTACTGCTTTGTGAACCAAAGGGACTTGGGCGACCTCCTGGCAGCATGGGCGTCTCAGGACTCTGCCTTTCCTGCACAGACGGGGTCTTTGGTGCCTCAGGGCTTGCCGGAGCCTCCTTGCCACTGCCCGTTGCGCCTGCATCAGGCTTTGTGGCTCCAAAGGGACTGGGTCTGCCACCAGGCAGCTTGGGTCCGCCCACATCAGGCCCAAGCTCAAGATCCGGCTTGACCTGCACAGGTTTTGTGGGACGTGGCGCCCGTTCAATGATGATATTGTCGCCTTCAAGCGCCCGTTCACGTACCTGCGTGCGCCGTCTGCGCGGCTCACCACGCCGCAGAAGCGGGCTGCGCTGACTGCCCTGCTGGATTTCCTCGGCATTGCGGCCACTTTCCACAGGAACAGCTGGTGCAGCCATCTGCTGCTCAGGTGCAGGTTCTTCCATCTTCACAAAGGCCGGGACACCCTTATCCGAACGCTCCTTGCGCTCAGGCTGTGGTGGCGGAGGAAGCTTGGCACGGTCTTTGGGGAAGAAGGCCAGGCCCTGTTCCACACTGCCATTGCCCTTGGGGAAATTGTCGTTTTCCGCGACAGCGAAAACAAGGGGAAGATTGCCCAGATAGCGCACCTGATAGAGGAAATTGCCGTGGCTGTTATTGCAGACGCCGGAACTGCTCTCACGGCAGATTTTTGCCCAGTCAAGACCTGCCAGAGGCGTTTGGGCAAAATCGTATTCTCCGGCCCAAAGCAGACCATAGGGGGATAGAATAACGAGTTTATCAACATTGGCAGCCTGGGTTGCCAGATTGCGCATGTCAAAGTGCACACAGATCACACCCAAAAAATCAGAGCTTTCATAGAGCGGTGCTGCCAGAAGCACTTCCGGGCCCAGGGGTGTCACCTGCACATCCCCGCGCAGGGCACTGCGACGCTGCTTGGCATCTTCGTAGAGCAGCGGAATAAAATCGAGTTCCTTCATGGAATTGGCCGGCTCATGCCCAAGAATGGTGCCATCGTATTTGACACCGGCAATACCGTTCAGCCAGGGAAATCTCACCAGAACATCTGAGATCCACTCCTGAGACGGGGGACGGTCAGCATTGAGCATCAAGCGTTCCAAACGGGTCAATTCGTTGTCAATGGCCAACATACTCTGGGCAAGCCTTGCCGAACCGGCTGAGAGGTCGCCCTTGTCATCGTAGTCGACAGAGGCCGGCGGACTTGCGTAGGTGTACCAGAGGTGTTTTGTCCCCTTCCAGACATCTTTGGTGGGCTGATAGGAACTGCAGCCGTGCACGCCAAGCAAGGCAAGAAGCAGCAGGGATGTGTATTTGGAATGATGCACGTTGAACTCCGTTATTGTTGCGCC
The DNA here is from genome assembly GCA_017528345.1 of Desulfovibrio sp. Lineage (GTDB taxonomy): Bacteria > Desulfobacterota > Desulfovibrionia > Desulfovibrionales > Desulfovibrionaceae > Desulfovibrio. Next base: position 8,927 of record JAFXOX010000013.1, on the reverse strand, counting down.
CGTGCTTCAAGGCGTTCGGAAAGAGCTTCAATGAGACTGATCACCCGGCTTTTGTCAGGCTTGGCCTCAGCCTGAGAGCTATCCTTGGGCGGGGCAAGCAGGCTGCGCAAGGTTGTGATGCGCTGACGCAGATCGGCGGACTCCTCCACACTTGAGGCTGCCCCTTCAAGTTCATAGTAGATATCAAGGGCGCCCTTGATATCGCCCTGCTCTGCCAGAACTTCCGCCATGGAACGGGTGCGCAGAGAAATTGGCTCTTCAGGAAGTTCAGCGTCAGGCTCATCACTGCTCTCTGACGCGGAGCTTGCAAGCTCGCTTTCGCGCTCCACAAGTCCTGCCTCGCCAAGCTCGGCATCGGCAAAGACCATGGGCTCATCTGTCATCGTCAAAGGCGAGAGGGTTTGCGGCTGCGAGGCCATTTCCTGCGAAAGTTCAGGGGCGCTTGGCTCAGAGCTGACGGGGGTTGGCTGCGGGCTTAGCTCTCCCTGGAGATCTTTTTGAAGATCTTGCTGGAGATCTCCTTGTGACTCAGGCTTTGCCTCACTTGCCAAGGCGTCCTGTAGGGAGAGCTCTTGAGCCTGGGCGTCAAGATTGGCTATCTGCTCGCTTGCCTGATCCTGGATAAGACCCTGCGCCACATCTTCCTGAATCTTGCCTTCCAAAGCCTGGGCACATTCGACGCCCTCTTCTGCCTGGAGTACGTGCGCTTGAGCCTCCAAAGATTCCTCGGCAAGCGAGGCGTCAGGCATGGTTTCTTCAGGTATTACGGCTTGGGTGGGTAGCTCCTGGCAAGGCTCAAGAGGCAGCTCAGGCTCATCTGCCAAGGCTTGCTGGGGATCCACCTCAAGAGGGGCTTTCTCCTCAAAAGCCTTGGGAGCTTCTTGCGTGGGAGAAGAAGTCATCGACTCTTCCTGCATCAGCGCCTGCAGGCCTTTGTCGATAACGGTATGGAGAGAAAGATCTTTGTGGGTAAAGTAGAGGGAGAGGAAGCGCATCAGCGCCGAGGTGTCCATGGAACTGCCATTGCTGGCAATAAAGGCAGCCCAGGCCTGCCAGAAGCCTGTATAGTGAGAAAAGAGATCCTGCAGTTTCTGGAGCTCGGGAGCGATTTCCTCACTTTTTCCTGTCTTGTAGAGCAGTTCAATATAGAAAAGTCTGGCTTCCAGGTATTCATCGTGGCGGCTTAACCCGTTCTGGAGCACCTGTAGGGCTTCGGGGATGCGCTGGGCCTGAGAGAGCAGGACAGCCAGCGGGAAAAACAGCTTGGAATTGGGTTCCAGTTGTAAGACTTCCTGATACCACTGAATTTTTTCTTCCATGAAAACTCCGCAAGCGCGTCGTTTGCTGCGCCTCTCTGCTTGTGCCCACACATTGCCAAGAGGGCCGTTTAGTCATCAAAGATATAGACCAGCTCGTTGTCTCTGATATAGCGCAGTTTCTGTCTGATCATCTTTTCCTGATAATTTCTGTCGGTCTTCAGAAGCCGGATTTCCTGGCTAAGCTGCAAATTTTTGGCATCAAGCTCATTTTTCTGCTCTTCAAGAGCATGCAGCTGATCCTTGAGCTTGTGATAGCTCAAAAGGCCGTTCTGCCCCCAGATCATGAAAAAAAAGAGCGACATATTGATAATGCCCAGGGCAACGAAGAGAGCAACGCGAACAAACACAGGCGCTCCTTGGCTTACGCGCCGAAGCCGGCACGCTTGGCATTGAGCTGTCGGTAAAACGCAAGGCAATAGTTAACGCCACTAAAGACGGCAAGGAACATGGCCACAAAAAGCATAAAGGTGCCAAAGCCTGAAAGATCTAAGCCAAAAACTGGATAGTGGAGACTTAAGGGAATAATGGCAAGCATCTGCGTCACGGTCTTGGCCTTGCCAAATTTGTCAGCAGCCATGGTAATGCCCTCGTCAATGGCAATGGCCCGCAGTCCCGTGACAATGAGCTCGCGACAGACAATGATGATCACAAGCCAGGCTGAGGCCCAGCCAAGAGCCGTGAACATGATGAGTACCGAAGAAATGAGAACTTTGTCGGCCAGGGGATCGAGAAATTTGCCCATATTGGTGACCATATTGCCATGCCTGGCAACATAGCCATCGTACCAGTCCGTAAAGGCGGCAAACGCAAAGGCCACCACGGCCAGCGCACAGGTCACAGGGCCATGAAAATAGAGCAGCACAACAACCACTGGTGTTAACAGCATGCGCAGAATGGTAATCTTATTGGCGAGATTGAGCATACCCTGCCTCAAGGAACAAAAAGCTGATCCCTAGTTCTGACCCGTCAGAGCAAGTACTTCAAGACTGTCTGCGGCGCCACGGGCCACATGTGAAGCAAGCTCAAGAAGAGCTTTTTTGGAGGGAAGATCCTCATCCATGGCGACAATCGGTGTGCCATTGTCCGAGGCAATGACTGCTGCCGGATCAAGAGGCACAGCCCCAAGGAAAGGCAGACCATGCTGCTTGGCAAGCTCACGGCCGCCGCCTTTTTTGAAAAGATCGATTTCCTGATGGCAATGGGGGCAGATCAGACCGCTCATGTTTTCCACAATGCCCAGGGTATTGGCATGGGCCTTGGCGAGGAAATTGACGGTCTTGCGCACATCGGCCAGGGAAATCTCCTGAGGCGTTGTGACAACGACACAGAGGGCCTCGGGAATGGATTCCAGCACCGTCATGGGTTCATCGCCTGTGCCTGGAGGCGAGTCAATGACGAGAAAGTCGAGATCTCCCCAATGCACATCGCTGATGAAATCCCGAATGGCCTTGCCCTTCATGGTGCCACGCCAGAGTACCGGCTCATCCTTGTCCCTGAGCAGCACCTGCATGGAAACGACAGAGAGGTTTTCGCGGTAAGGAGCTGGCAGAAAACCGCCATCAGGGGCGGCTTCAATGTGGGAGTCCAGGCCAAGAAGGTGGGGCACGCTCGGCCCGTGGATATCGACATCCATAAGCCCCACTTTGTAGCCCATCTGAGCAAGGGCAACGGCGAGATTGACCGTGATGGAGCTTTTCCCCACACCGCCCTTGCCGCTGGTCACGAGAATTTTGTAGCGGATATGCGAGCGCGCCCGCGCAATACGTCTGTCTTGCTGGGCAAGCACATCATTAATGTCCGTGCAGTTGCCGCTGCCGCCCTTGAGGGTTGAGCTTGAACAGTTGCCTTTGGAAGCACACTCAGAACACGAAGCCATACTTGCCTCTTTCACTACTGCGGGACTTTCCCGCTTACATGGCTGTATTTTCCCAGCCGTAGCTTCCCACAAGATTCACAAAGGTCGTTGTCCCCAGATGTTCCTCATGGAGACTGCCACGAATCTTGGTCAGACGTACGATTTCCTGCCGGCGCTGACGTCTGCCCACGGGAATGAGTAAAATGCCCTGATCATCGAGCTGCGAGACGAGAGGCTCCGGAATTTCCGGGCCTCCGGCTGTGACGATGATGCGATCAAAGGGGGCCGCCTGGGGAAAGCCAAGCGTACCATCCCCACGTTGAAGGTGAATACTCTCAAAGCCCAGCCTGCGCAAGAGCGCCTGCGTCTTGACATAGATTTCACGCAGGCGTTCAATACTGAAGACATAACAGCCCATGGCAGAAAGCACAGCTGCCTGGTAGCCGGAACCTGTGCCGATTTCCAGCACACGCATACCGCGCTCGACATTGAGCAGCTGACTCATCAGGGCCACGGTATAGGGTCGGGAAATGGTCTGCCCATAGCCAATGGGCAGGGAATTGTCCTCATAGGCCTGCCACTGCAGTGCCTGTGGCACAAAAAGATGGCGCGGTACAGAACGCATGGCCTGTAACACGCTTTCCTGAACGATACCCCGGGCTCTGAGCGCTTCGCACATTCTTTGACGCAGACGTCGAAGATCTCCTGTGCCAGAACGTTGGAGGCTAGTATTGGGCATTTTCTCGCTATATACCATGGCGGTAAAAAGAACAAACTTTTCCAGGCAAGTCAATGTCAAAGTGGGCAGATTTCACATTGATGGCAAGCCTTGCTGCAGGCTTTTGCAGAGAAAATGACTGTATAGTGCAGCAGAGCACGCACTTTGTGGCGATCGATCAAAGAGCAAATGGCTGTATGGAGAAAGATGGCGGAAGCAAGCCATGCTCCTGGGCCAGGCAAAAAAGCGTCGCATCTTCAAGAACAACGGGACTTCTCCACGTCTCTGCCACGCCGCAATCTGCCCAAAGCTGAACCTGGTCCTCTTCCTGTCGTGGGCTTGCATGGACCGCAAAAATGCCTGCCAGGCCAGATCCACAGGCTTTGAGGGCTGCTTCCTTGCGAACCCAGAGGATACCGCAGCCAAGAGCTCTTTGCGGAAGAGGAAGCGCCATAAGGGCCCTTCTCTCCTCAGGCTGCAAAAAACGCCAAAAGTTCTGCCAGCGAAAAAAGGTGCTCACATTCTCCACATCAACGGCAAAACTGTGCGCTGGGCTGAGACCAAGAAAAGCCTGACCTTCCGTGTGCGACCAACTGATGGAAAGCTGTGGCAGCAGGGGCTTCCCCTTGGCTGTGAAGCTGAGCGTGCGCTCAGAAGGGGCAAGCGTGCGTGCCAGAACCTCTCGCACAAAGGCCCTGCAGGCAGCATGAGCGTGCGAAGCTCCTGGCACCTTACTTGTTTGGCAGGCAAGCCATTCGTCTTCTGTCAAGCGCTCACGCACCCATGCTTTGTGAGAGGCGATTTCCAGAAGATCGGCTTGCCAAAGCTGAGTTTCTGTCACAGCCATGACTCACCCTACCACAAGCCAGGGCTGATACCCTGGAACATGTTTCATAACGCAGTCTTTCTCTGGAGTACATATGACGCAGCCAATAGCTCTCACGGTCCGCTACCAGGCACTCTGGCTTCTGCCCTGTTCCTTGCGCACCCTGAAAAAGGTGCTTGCAAGCATTTTTGCCTGTGTCAGAAGTTTTGAGGAAGGTCGCCATCTTCAGGGTATCGAGCTGCATCTTCTGAGCGACAGAGATATCGCTCTTGCCAATAGCACATACCTTGGCTGCACAGGCCCAACCAATATTCTCTCCTTTCCGGGCGGAAGTGAAAGCCCAGGCACCCTTCTCCTCTCCTTAGATACCTATGCCCGCGAATGTCTCCTCTACGCCCAGCCACAATCCTATCACCTCGTGCATCTGCTTGCACACGGATCCGCTCACCTCACAGGTCTCGACCACGGAGAACGCCACGCAACCCTTGAAGCCGCCGCCCTTGCCAATCTAAAGCGCCATCCTCTGGCCGATCTTCCCGTTGATTTTGGCGAGTAAGTGCGTCTTCAAGATATGCAAAGGCCAAAGCACATTGGAAGCGAAACCTTTGCCAAAAAGCACGCCCAAAGCGGAGGACCATTCCCGACAACTGGTAAAACCAAGTCTCTCTGTCAGCAAAGTCCGGGGCTACAGGTACGTCAGAAAGGCCTCCTGCCACAAGATTCCTCATGCCGCAAAGCACCTCTGCGCAAACCCGAAGTGCGTGCCCTCAATGTTTCCAGGCGCTTCACACACAACAAAAGAGCTCAAGGCTCTGCTTAGCCTTGAGTACATGGGGCTGGACAAAAGAAAGAGGCAAGCTGCGGAATCTAGGCCTTCCCTTGCCTTTTGGCCAAAAGGCAAGCTATAGGTAAGATCTCGTTTGCAGGGTGGAAGAAGAAATATGAGCGTGAAAATCATCTGTCACCCAAAAGGGCAAAAGGCATTTTTCCCCATTCACAAAATACTGTCTGGGCTCACACCAAAGCAAACGACCTCACCGCGATCTCGACACTGGTGCTAGACCTATAAAAGATATTGCCAAAAATATAGGCAAACTCTCGCTTCATGAACTATGTCGACGCTCTTCTTGCCTTGTATTGAAACACTAAAGCAATGATACGCGCTGTACGCATGCCAACTCTCTTTATTTTAAAGACCAATAAGGATGTCATGTGTTAGATATCATTAAAAATAATATGTTTAGGATCGTTGGCACAAGCGCCAATGCCTCTCTGAAAGAAAGACTAGCAAATATTAGCAAACTTAAAGCATATATGAGAGTTGGTAAATCTATCATCTTTCCATTAGATTTACGAGAATATTACGAAGAGCCTCAACGTAATTTTGAAATAGTTGAAAATATCGCTTCAAAACTTAATAATCAAAAAGAATTTATTGAAAATTCTTTATTTTGGCTGTACACAATAACACCTAACCAAGAGCATGCAGTGGATTATTTTGTTCACGGAGACTACCAAAAAGCGCGAACATATTATAAAAAAGACAACAACTTTGGTACAATTATTAGTCTAGCAACAATAGCTTTTATTAGAAACAATAAGCCATCTGGACTTAAACTTCTTACAAGCATTATTACCAATGACAACTATTTTTCCGAGTATACAACCTTTGTCAACAATATTATAGGTCAAAATACTGTTCATAGCAAGCAAGATATATTTAAAATAATACTTAGCAAAGTTTATCAGAATATTGGAAAAAAATATCTTGATAAATTTTATAATGATCTTATAAGTAAAGAAAATAATAAAATTTATAATTTTGCTCTAGAATTTTTAGCAAAAAATAGCATCGATGAGCTACTTGTCATAATAACAGAAAGCATAAATGACTTTGATAATAAAACGCCGAATAACCACAAAGAAACGCTTGAGATAACAGTTGATTTTATCAATACAGTAAGTCCATTATTGCAAAAAATACTCAAAGATTCCCGTGATAAAACCGAATATCAAGTTATTTGCAATAAAATTTCTAAAACAATAGGCATGTTTCTCGCCGAACACTTTTTTGAAAGAGGTAAATCAAGTCAATATTATTATAATGAACTCGTAAATGCATTCACAATTATCAAAAAAGTCGAAGAAATTGCCTGTTCACCAATTGAAAAATCAAGATGTCAAGGTATGGCGCGTGAATTACTTTCCGTGGTAGAAAAATCTGAAACCATTGAGCAAGCCAACACCTGAATACGAGTCAAGCGTAAGGCAAACGAAAAACACGTCCACGAAAGATATCCGTGTCCAAGAAGACGAAGACAACAATCAAAGCCCAAGGACTCGCACGTTTTGCCCGACTCAAGCCAGGACAAGAGCTGTCTGCCCGAAGCGCCTTATGGGAAAAACGCCGCATTTCCACGTCAAGATCCCCTGGGATTAAGGACTCAGTGTATCGTATGTTCACACCTATATTTATTCGCGCAGCCGCGGTAACACTGCTCTTTGTTGGGCAGCTATGCACAAGCGAGGCGACCTTTGCAGCTCAAGACATGCGCTCAGGCCCCACCCAGTCCATGAGCGAAGAACATCAAAGAACGCCATGCCTCAACGACACTGAGCTTTTGACAGATTCTCTCGCAAACGAGACAGCGAGCAAGATACAACCCACCGCGACATCTCTCAGCCAAAAATTGTCTGAGACCGATGCGGCCAACTTTGCCCTCAAGCTCAGAATTTCCGTACTCTCACAACAGGTATCGACACTCACAACTGAACTTGCAAGACTCAAGGACGATATCTACAGACTTGACCAGAAACGCCTGGCAAGCAGCACTTTTCTGCACACAGGCATAAGCAAGCATCTTCTCAGCGCATTAGCCATTGCCTTTTCCCTCGTTCTCTCCTTCTTCCTCTTTCAACGACTGCGCACAAGCCAGCAAAATGACAAGCAGCATCTTTCTGAGCTCATTGCGCAAAGTCAACATGCCAATGAGGAAATGATCAATACCTTTTCGCAGTACGTTGAAAATCTTCAGATGCTCACCGAGCAATCCGTGACAGCAGCAAAAGAGCCAGCATTGCCAAACATGGAAGCACAGCATGCTCTTGTCAAAGCCATTGCCGATAACATTACCTTTATCGAAGTAACCTTGTCGAGAATGGACACCTCCGTCCGAGGCTTTAAACAGCTGACAAAGTCAATTCACCAAATGAAAGACAGACTGCGTCAAAGTGGGTATGATATTATAGAAATGTTAGGCAAACCATATAATTCTGGTATGAAAGTTGTTGCTAATTTCATAGAAGACGAAGATCTAGAAGCTGGTACACAGATTATTACCGGAATAACGAAACCACAAATTAACTATAATGGTATAATGATTCAATCTGCACAAATAGTAGTTACGCAAAATATCTAAGGAGATAGCATGCCAATTGTGAAAATGAAATATGGAATTGACTTGGGAACAACGAACTCATCGTTATGCAAGTTTGAAAATGGTGAATTAAAAATTGTCAAAAGCGATACATTAAAAGATACAATGCCGTCTTGTGTATCATTTGTTAAAAAAAATAACATACGTGTTGGTGATGCTGCCTACAATGATTTACGTGCAGAAAGAGCAAGAGCAACGAAAAAATGGTCTAAAAGCAATGAAAATGTTTTTCTTGAGTTCAAAAGAACGATGGGTCTAGATACAGAATATACGCCATCAAACATCAAGAAAAGCTATACATCGGAAGATCTCTCTGCAGAAGTCTTAAAAAATCTTTTACGTTTTGTCAGTGACGATGTGATCTCTGCCTGCGTCATCACTGTTCCGGCAAAATTCAAGACAGATCAGATCGCTGCAACCAAACGAGCTGCGGATTTAGCCGGCATTACCCATTGTGAGCTTTTGCAGGAGCCCATTGCCGCAGCCATTGCCTATGGTCTGAAAGCGGAAAACAAACAGGGCAAGTGGCTTGTCTTTGACTTTGGCGGCGGCACGTTTGATGTCGCTCTCTTGCATGTGCAAGACGGCATCCTTCAGGTCAAAGACACTGAGGGAGACAATTATCTTGGTGCCTTAGTCCGTGAGCTAATAATCAACGAAAGTATAATCGGAATCTCGTAAATATTGTTAATCATTGACTTTTTTCGCCGGGTCCTTCCGACCGTTTTTTTCACCCGACTTCCAGCTTTTTCGAAATCTTATAATTTTGGCT
>JAFXOX010000012.1 GCA_017528345.1 Desulfovibrio sp. | reverse complement strand
TCTAACATGGGAGGTTTCTTTATGACCGAAATCCAGAGAGCCAAGCGCGAAGTGTCGATGCGTTTTTGGCAGAAGGCTATAATGAATCGCAAGGCTTCCGGCCTTACTGTGGTAGCCTTCTGCCGGCAGCATGAGCTGAATGTTCATGCCTACTATTATTGGCAGAGGCAAATTCGCAAGGAATTGCTGCAAAAACAAGCCGCACCTGCTGATCAAAACAAAAATAATCCTACGCCGAACCAGCGGGAACAGGCTTCCACAACTACGCCGTCTGCAGGCAGGCCAGCGGATATAGTGTCTTTTTCGGCATAAGCGTCAAATAACGAAGCGTAAGCACTTACATTGAAAACAAAAAAGCGACCATACGGTCGCTGCGCTTAATCCACTATTTACATTTATCCTTGACATAACCACTCCAAGGCAGATATCTGTCCAAAAGCTCAGGCTTGCAATGAAAATCAAGTCCCGGAACTTCGCTGAATACAAGGCATAGGTATTTGTAGAAACTCACGCCGTTCAATCTGCACGTTTCAGACATACTGTAAGCTGCTGCGCTTGCCCTGGCTCCATCTTCAGAGCCGCTGAACAGCCAATTTTTGCGTCCGGTCGTGAAGGGGCGTACTGCCCGCTCACATATGTTATTGGTCAGCGAACAGTTACCGTCCTGCAGGTATGCCGTGAGCCCATCCCAATGGTTGAGCATATAGTTTACAGCCTCGTCCAGCTTGGTCTTCCCTGGAAGAACTTTACGTTTTTCCTCAAGCCATGACTTCAGCGCCTCCAGCACGGGCTTTTCGTGCTGCAGACGTCCCTGAACTCTTTCCTCGGGGGAAAGATCTTTAAATTTTTCATCTATCCTGAAGAGCTTGTCCATCCATCGGACGGCTTCACCTGCGGTTTTCTTGCTCCTTTCCGGGTGCATGCGCTCCTCTTCCGGCAAAGCATAGACAAACTTGCGCCGCGCATGCGCCATGCACAAGGCATGCAGCCTGACTGGGAGCTTGTCATATCCGGCATAGCCGTCAGTCTGCAGTGCCCCGTGGTAGCCTGCCAAAAAGTTTCTGGCATATTCGCCGCTTCTTCCTGGCTGGTACTCGTAAATGGCCATGCGTATCTCCTGCTCATAGCTGCCGGTAGTGTATACCCAGACATAGCAAGTTTTCGTACGGTGCCTGCTGCTGCCTTTTTCTGGCAGGAGCGGGAAGGTGGTCTCATCTGCATGGACAATCGCCCTCGCAAGCAGCACCGGCTTCATCCTCTCCAGGATTGGCTGCAGCCAGTCGTTGGCCGCCAGCACTATCCAGTTGGACATGGTCTGCCTGGAAATGTCTACTCCCAGGTCACGCCATTCCTGCTCCATGCGGTAAAATGTTTTGGCAAAACGGTATTTCTGGTCCATGACATATGCCACGGTGCTGGCCGAAGCCAGGGAATGAGCAATTACCGATGGTGCCACAGGGGCCTTGGTAAACACCTGCTCCTCGTGGGACTCGTTCTTGCAGACATACGTCTCGCGATAAATGTCCTTGATGTAAACTCTCGGCTGCTCGCGCACCAGCTCGCTGCGCACAAACTCCCTGCCGACAGGCTGCATGGCACTGCCGCACTTCGGGCAGTTCTTCTGCTCCTCCCCCAAAGGGATAACGACTTCTTCAACTTCCAGAACCTTTTTCAGTTCCTCAATGGTGGGCTTGGTGCGCTTTTGGCGCTTATGGGATTTAACCACCTGCTCCTCCTGATCCTGATGAGGAACAAGTGCAGCTTTTCCTTCGGCCTCTTCCTCAAAGAGGCTGATCTGTGGGTCATTTTCCAGTACCCGTATGGATTTTTCGGATTTTGCGCCGAAAAACTGCCTTTTGAACCATTCGAGATTGGAACGCATGCGATCCAGCTCCTCAGAGAGCATACGGTTTTGCTCTTTTAGGAGCTGATTTTCGCTTGAAAGCTGTTCTATTCTGCTCTTTTTCCTGGTTTTGGCTGTACCGTTCAAATGACCTTTTCCTCTCATGAAATCTTTACATATATTATACCGCAAAAAGCCCGACAAATCTAGTATTTATGCGAGTTTACAGGCTTTTTACGAAAAGATTTCATGGCCCCCAAAAGTGCTTTCAGCAGGCAATTTTAGGGTGTACCACACGGACTGCTCCGGGCTGATCTATGGACAGTCCTTCCAGAAGCCAGCGCAGCTGCTGGGATGAAAGTTCGCGTATTTCTGCCTTCGATTCAGGCCATTTGAAACTGGAAGCCTCCAGGCGTTTGTATAGAAGCAGAAAACCGTCCCCGTCCCATAGCAGAGCCTTCATGCGGTCATGCTTTCGCCCGCAGAAAAGGAACATAGCGGACTCAAAAGGGTTCATTTCGTAGGTACCTGAGACAATGGCAGACAGCCCGTCAATACCCAGGCGCATGTCCGTGCGCCCGCAGATGATGTAAACGCGATTGGCCGTCAGTTTGCGTATTAGCATGATCCAGCCTCCTCTCTGATGTATGACATGACCATGCGGAAAAGTTCTGGCGGTGTCCCATCCCGGATGTCCGCTTCCAGCATTCCATAGCGGATGGTAATTGCCGGCACAGCCGTAGATGGCAAAGGACTATGTTCAGCTTTTGCCATGTCCAGAGCTGCCGAAAAAGGCACTATATCCGCTGGCCTGCCTGCAGACGGCGTAGTTGTGGAAGCCTGCTCCCGCTGGTTCGGCGTAGGATTATTTTTGTTTTGATCAGCAGGTGCGGCCTGTTTTTGCAGCAATTCCTTGCGAATTTGCCTCTGCCAATAATAGTAGGCATGAACATTCAGCTCATGTTGCCGGCAGAAGGCTGCCACAGTAAGGCCGGAAGCCTTGCGATTCATTATAGCCTCCTGCCAAAAACGCATCGACACTTCGTGCTTGGCTCTTTGGATTTCGGTCATAAAGAAACCTCCCATGTTAGAGATTCAAGTTTTTCAAGCGCACTTCGTAAACTGTGATAACTTGAAAAACTTGGTTGCTTTGATAGACAACATTATCTCATATGGGAGGGGAAGAGTTAACCCGGCAGATTGTTTGACGCTTACAATTCAACGTACTTCGAGTCTGCCGCAGGAGCCTCTAGGCCTAACACAGCCTGCAGATACTTGCTTTCCGCATCCTCATTTCTCCGTTCTATTTCACTAAGATATTATTGCAATACTTGCACCTGTCTCGGCTTGACTTGCTTTCCTTTCCGCAGACGGGACAAATCAAGTATTTGTCATGGGACTTGTCGTATTTCTCATAAAAATTATTGAGCTGGGGGTGGTAGCGCACATAGTCGCCTACGCGTAAATAGTCGTAGTATCGGCGGCCATTGTCGTGCTCCACGATTTCCTTTTTCTCTCCCGCAGAAGTGCGGAACTCCAGATAGTAATCAAAGCAGGTCTGCGTTTCTATATGGTTATCATACTTGTCATTGCACTGCCTGACGCGCTCCTTCACATATTTATTC
>JAFXOX010000011.1 GCA_017528345.1 Desulfovibrio sp. | reverse complement strand
CGCACCAGGGCAAGATGTGCTGCGGCCGGACGCCCATGCAAACCCTGCTTGACGGCAAGGCCCTCTGGATGGAGAAAGTCGGGCAGCTCAACTAATCGGACAACGGCACCTCAAAACGGAGCCGACTGTCAGATCAAGTCTGAACCAGTACAGATTATTTGTCCTATGATGAGATCTCTCTGGTCACGAAATCTCCCCGCGTAATATTGAGCCTTTTCGCCTTTTTTTGCAAGGACTCTGGCATTTTTGTTAATCTCCCAGAAATTATTTCTGCACTAGAGAAAGCCCAGTCCCTTCCAAATGAAGCGTTTCTAGCAGCTCATAACTATTTCTCTGGCTATCTGCCCGCAGCTCTCTGAGCTCCCTGCGCATAGCTGCCATTTCCGCTTGCATATCTTTCAATGTACCTCCAAGACGGCTGATCTCTGCCTGCAGATCCGCAACTATTAGCCCAGACTGCTTGAGCTCTTTAAGCTTTGCCCTATGTGCGGCAACAAATGGCTGCACGCGATTGCGGCGGACGTGCAAAATGGTACAAACGGCGCTGATTGTGACCTTTTTTCCCTCACTTTTAAGGCATTTGATTGCCTCTTGAATCTGATCGTCCGTTACTGAGCTGATCGGTCTTGCCATTGTTCACCTCTCTCTTTTCTTTTGTCTCACTTAGCGATACCAAAATTTTTTTCCTGTTTTACTTCACGCATAGACATAATGCCTGTCAATAGCAATTTTTCAATTTCATAGTCTCACTTTTTGAGATGAAAATAATTTTTCGTCTCATATTTTCTTTGCGACACGGTAGCCGCTAAAAAATATCACTGTGTGAGACTATGAATGCTACCATCGTTATTTTTTGCGCGTAAATATCGGCATTTTTAGTGAGACGACATGAAGATGGAGGCAAGACAAAAAAAAGCCCCGTCCTGGAGGTCAGGACGGGACATAAAAATTAGGTGAATTTAGGCTTGTTACTGGATATTTAGGATTCCTTTCACATCACTGAGATTCAGACGCAGGTACTTTGCGATCTGGTCTGGCGCAAGGCCGTCTTCGTACATGTTCTTCACATGTTCACTATTAGTTTTGGCTATTACCCCATCAAGCCTGTCCATCTCATCGCGCCATGCTTTTTCACGCATCTCTGCTGCCAAGCGCGTCTGTTCATCGGCACTCAAGTCTTTCAGCACCATGCACGCGGAACGCACTCCTGCATCGTGTTCGGCAACTTGCATATCTGCCTCTGGACACGTTCTATCAGTCATTTCTGAAGTTCCGGATCTCTGCAACGGTAAAGCCAGTTGCCTTGTAAATGACATCTTCTGGAGTTCCCGCTTCAAGAAGGACGATAGCAGTCTTCTTTCTATTGTTTAGCTCACCAATGCCAATGCCCTTTTTCACTGCACCCTCTAATCTATCCATCTCATCGCGCCATGCTTTTTCACGCATCTCTGCTGCCAAGCGCGTCTGTTCATCGGCACTCAAGTCTTTCAGCACCATGCACGCGGAACGCACCCCAGCATCGTGTTCGGCAACTTGCATAAAATCCTCCTTACTATCTGCTGCAAGGAATTTGAGCCAGGCATCAAGCGGCGAATCAATGGTTTTCTTTCTCTTTGCCTTGGGAAGCTCCAGAACGTTGATCTCCATGAGATCTGTCCACTCAATGCCGGCATTTTGGTCAGCAAAACGGAAGCGATGGTGCAGAAGGTTATCCTGCGGAAACATTTCCTCGTTAAGAATGAGAACGCTGATGACACGCTTGAGCGAAGAATACTTCTGGCCAGGTTTGAGCTGCTCAACCAGCATCTGTGACAGATAGTAGAGAATGCGCTGCGTCAGTGAACTCATCAGCAAAAGCTGGATTTCAACGTCAATGATTTTCCCTGTCCCCGTTTCCAGCTTCAGGTCGAGGATCGTCAGCTTGGTATCGGGATCAGTACGCTGATGCGTATCGATGAGCTTGATCCCGCGATACTCCTCACGATCCAAATCAAGGACCTGCTCCAAAAAGCTCTGTAGGATGTCCTTGTGCTGGCCAAAAAGGATCTTGAAAACAACGTCATTTCGCGGCGAAAGCCAGGGAAGTTCTGTTAACTGATCAGCCATTTTCCCTCTCTGTGCTGTATTGTTCTGCAAAATTAGCGCAACACCCGACATCACGTCAAACGCCGTTTCGATAACACGATAACATAACACGATAACATGTTATTTGTTATCTGTTATTTGTTATCCGGCTTAAGCAGAACTTTTGAGTGAATCCAAGTAATCCGCCCACGCCTGCATCATCGTCCTGCGCTCATCCATGTATTGAGCGTGGTTGTAGGCGGCCCGAATTTTATTCTCTTGCACGTGTGCGAGCTGGGCTTCGATGATGTCTGACCTATACCCTAGCTCATTCAGCCGCGTGCTTGCCGTTCCACGGAAACCGTGCGGGCAAACCTGATCTTTCTCATAGCCCATATTTCTGAGGGCGTTCAACATCGACGCGTCGGAAATCGGCTTTGTTAGTGTTCGAGGCGAGGGAAAAACAAGCTCTCCACGGGCGCGCTCCTGTAACGCTCGAAAAAGAGCTACCACCTGTCGCGCCAATGGCACGACATGCTCACGCCGCATTTTCATTCGTGCCGCTGGAATCGTCCACAACGCCTTTTTGAGATCTATTTCTGACCATGCTGCACAGCGCAACTCGGAATTTCTGACAAAAACATACGGGAGAATCTTGAGTGCGTAAGAAACACTGATGCTTCCTTCATAATTGTCTATTGCCCGTAATACGCGTCCGATCTCGATAGGGTCGGTAATTGCTGCGCGGTGAACGGTAGGGCGGGTGAGTAGCATTTTCGTCAGCCTGGCAGCAGCGTTATATTTGCAGTAACCCAGGGCCACAGCGTAGTCGCAAATCTGACTGGCTAATCTAGCAATTTTATGCGCTGTCTCGTAATGGCCCCGTGCTTCCGTTTCTCTCAATAGTGGCATGATATGACGGCCTTCGAGCTGAGCTATTGGAATATCACCAATTGCTGGAATCAACTTGCCATCAAGCTTTTCAGCCTGCCGTTTTTTGTAGGCTGGGGCCAATTTTTTCGCTGCGTGCTCGAACCATTCACGGGCGATTGTTGCAAATGTTACCTCTTCCTCGGCTGGCTTGTTTTTAGCTCGTTTTTCTTCAGATGGATCTTTTCCCTCTTTGAGCCATCTTTTCACCTGCACAAGCGCTTCTCTTGCTTCCATTAGCGAAACGCCCAGTTCATCGCCGGTATATGCACCAACCGTGTACGTTTTCCGCGCTTTCTGCCATCTGTACTCAACGCGCCAGATCATGCTACCTGCGCTCGTTAAATAGAGGATCAGCCCGTCGCCGTCGGTCAATTTCGTCCGTGCTTCTTCAGCCGATGCTCTGAAACGAGGGCTCTTCTTTAACTCCCAATTTTTTGTGAGCCAGGTTTTCGTTTCACGATCAAAACGCAGACTTTGCAGCATGTTTTCTTTCAGCTTTCCCATCCCATCCGCTCCTCTTCAGTATCTCAAGCGTTACGCCAACTGCATACCGTCAGGTCATACCGTCGATAAGCGGTTCAAAAAAACAGGAAATCCGCTCTGTATCTGTATTTTCTGGGATTTAGACGGTATGAGTTTTCAGTCAGCCGTTTGTCTGGCTTTCATACCGTCAATCATACCGCAAAATTTATATTCGGGCTATTCCCGATGCATTACCGAGAGTATTCCGATGGGTAATAAGGAAATCCGCTTATAATGCCGGTAAATGGGACTTATAATGGAAATTTGGGCACAAAAAAAGGCCCTCAAAAAGGGCCTTTTTTATCATTTTTGGTACCGAGGGGGGGACTTGAACCCCCACAGCTTGCGCCACTGCCACCTCAAAGCAGCGTGTCTACCAATTCCACCACCTCGGCAGAACCAAATCGCTAACTGGAAAATGCTTTAGCCGATTTCACAGAAAAGCGCAAGTGTTTTCTATTGCATGGCCGTAAGTTTTTCCATGTCCTCTGTGGACAGGAGCTTATCGAGGTCCAGCATAATCAGCAGTCGATCTTTGAGCTGACCGACACCACTGATGTAGTCGGAACCTATGCCGGCAACCACTGGTGGCGGCGGTTCCACCGTATTGGACGGAATACGCAACACCTCAGCCACAGCATCAACCACAAAGCCCACAAGAATGTTATTAATCACGCAGTCAATGATGCGGGTATTTTTGTCATGGGTTTTGGGGGCCAGGTTGAAACGGCGCCGCAGGTCAATAATAGGGATAACTTTGCCTCGCAGATTGATGACACCTTCGACAAATGCCGGAGCTCGAGGAACTTTGGTGATTTCCATGGTCCTGATAATTTCCTGGACCTTGAGAATATCAACGCCAAATTCCTCTTCACCGATACTGAATGTCACCAACTGCAGCAATTCGTCATCGTGTCTTTTTCCATCTGCTTCCATAATGACTCCCTTAGGCAAAACGTCCTCTGCTGCAATAGCTCTTTTGACACCCATGCATTGCATAGGGGAATGCCCATGCTCTGCCGGTTCGGGCAGAAAGGCGATTTGCCAAGCTTATCGGCAGTTCACGTGAACTCTGTAGTGCTCTGAGAAAAAAAGCATAGTCTTAGTTGTTTTTGGCGATGGCACGCGCAAAGCTCTGCTCAAGCAGCTCGGTGTCGTAGATATCGCGCAGGACAACGGGCGAGTTGGCGCGGTCACCTTTGGGAAAAATTGCTGTGAGCGGAATGCTACGACTGCCAAGGGCTGTCAGAAGATAGGTTGCCTCGGCATTGGCCTGGGTCAGATCAGCTCTAATCAGTTCAAATTCATGCTTGCTCTGGAGCTCACTGATGGTCTTATCGGTGAGAACAGTCTTTTCCATAAATTTACAGTTTGGACACCAGTCGGCTGTGAACTCCACAAGCAGCATCTTTTGGCCAAGTTTATGGGTAAAGAGTTCAGAGGAGAAATTCTGCCAGGTCATGGGGCGACCGGATGGCTGTAATGTCCAGTAGCAGGCAAAGATCAGAAGAAGAGTGCCAAGGACACCTGCAACGTGTCTGCGCATTTTTGGGGCATTGGGTCCGCAGTATTCACCCCACATCCAGGCGCCTAAGGCAATGAGCAGAAGCAGGCTAAGCACGGTTATGTGTTTTTCGGCAGGCAGAATGGAGAAGAGATAAATGGATGTGGCAATGAGCAGAAAGCCTGCCAGATGTTCGAGCATATTCATCCATGGGCCGGTTTTGGGCAGAAGATGGACGGCCTTGGGCCAGATGGAGAAGATGAGATAGGGCAGAGCCATGCCAAGGCCGATAGACCAGAAAACACTGATCAAAATTAGGAAGGGCTGGGTAAAGGCCCATCCAAGCACACCTCCCAGAAGTGGGCCGCTGCAGGGCGTGGCCAGAAAGGTCGTCATAATGCCTGTCAGGTAGGACTGCAGAAGGGGATTTTGGGCTTTTTGGTGAAATTTCAGATCAATGATCGGCAGCGAAAAGACGCCAAGCAGGGAAAGCGCCATGAGAAAGACGAGGACGAGCATGATGAGAATCATGCTTTCACTTTGAAAGAGCTGTCCCCAGATGAGATCGGCCAGTCCAAGAATAGCGGCAAGCAGGCTGAAGAAGGTAATGATGCCTGCGGCAAAGCTGAGATTATGGGTGCGGAATTGATGGATGCGTTCGGCCGGGCTGAGCTTGCCGATAACCAACAAACTGCTCATCTTGAATGTGAGCACAGGCAGTACGCAGGGCATGAAGTTGAGCAGGAGACCGGCAAGTAAACCCAGAAGGAGCGCCTTGGAAAGGCTTGTGACCTCCAGCACATGGGCAGCATATTCGGGACTGAAGGAAACGGAAAACGAGGCTGGCGGCGGCAGGGGCTGCTGATCGCGGCTTCTGGCCTGCGTAAAAAGCGCTTCGGGTTTGGGGGTGGAGTTTCCTGTACTGATCTGCGTGTAAAGGTCTTTCCAGGGCTGTGTTGAGAGTTCCTTGATCTGAGAGGGGATGAGTCCCTGCAGGGACTCATTGATAGGCAGGCAATGCCTTGCCGAGCAGAGCAGCAGACTGAGCTGCCCATTATAGGTTTTTTTCTGCAGGTTTTCCGGCAAGCGGGCAAAGAGATAGGTCTCGCCCTCATAGACAAAGACCGAATGCTCGGGAGAATAGAGATCCTGCTGCGCTGCTCCCTTGGGATAGAGAATATCTGTGACAGTTTGTCCATCCACGCTCAAATCGAGCTCTGTGGGTCTGCCTGTGTCGACGATTTCATGGGAATAGGCGTGGTAGCCTTCGGGGATAACGAGCTGCAGGGCAAAAACGAGAGTATTTTCATCCTTGCCAAAGCTGATCTTGGTCGAAAGACTTTTGCCTGCGAGAGCAGTACTTGTCTCAAACAGCAAGCTCAAACAGAGCATGAGGAGAAGTAGGGGAGAAAAAAGGGTGCGCATGGATCTTTTATACACCACAAGAGGGGGATTGTCAGCAAAGCTCGTTATTGGCCCGTGGCGAACACACTCGCGTTGTGACACTGAGAAAAGGCTTGAACAGTGTGCTTGCAAACTACGTAAAACTGTGCTGATAATATCAAATAAATAGATTCGTAAACATCGGTGAAGCAGCAAAGGTGTTGGGAGTCTCCATCTCGACACGTCGCCGTT
>JAFXOX010000010.1 GCA_017528345.1 Desulfovibrio sp. | reverse complement strand
CACTTTTGGTTTGCCAGGTCGTGCAAGATCCTCCAAGGCGGCATTTACGCCAAAAATTCTCCACTTTTTGATGGTGTTGTTGACGGCAGACTTGGAAAGCTGAACTTTTTCAGCAATTTCGCCGTTGGTTTTGCCATCAAGGACAAACAAAATGATTTTTGCTCTTTCAACAGCGTTTCGTGGCGCCGTACGAGATTTTGCAATGCCCTGAAGTTTTTGCTTTTCCTCATTCGTGATCGTTATCTCTTTTCTTTTTCTTGCCATAGAGGACCTCCACGAGAACCTCTAGCAGAATTTTAGAAAAAAGACAAATTAATGTGGTTATTTACAGAACTGACTACTAGTGGGGCTGATCAAAGGTGCAGAATGTCGTAAAGCCGCCTGTATCAGAAAAAGATGCAGGCGAGGAGTAATTGAAAAGGCCGCTCAAAAATGGGCGGCCTTGCTAGGTTCACCAGAAGTATCACATGACAGAAAGTTGGGGCAATCTGACAAGTGATGAGGGAGAAAAAAAAGGGTCCCTGGGGTAGGTAACTAACAACCTTCTAGCATCTCCAAAAACTTATCGCGATCAATTCCTGCTGTTCGGATCAGCCTCGTGATAATATCAAGACCAACGCTATCGTATGACGGAATTACCAGAGGTCGTTTCCCTTTAATCTTTAGCATGATGTTGCTGCTTTCCTGCCTGACTTGCTCGTAGCCGAGCTTTTTGAAAGCGCATATGAGTTTTTTCCAGTGCAGTGGAGTTAGGCGCGGCATTGTGTATTCTCTTGAACAAACTGTGGCAAAAAGTATTTTGTATCTTCCTCTATTTCACGGATTCGATATGCGCTGAATCCACAATCCCGAAGCACGTCATCAAGAATCCCGTCTTCGACAAGACTTGATAACCACATACGCAATGCTTCAACCGCGTTTTTCCACGCGATTTGCTGCGTCTCTCCCTGAGTGGCTAAATCAATTTCAGGATAGATTGCCTCCCAATATGGGAAGTCTTCAGTCGGCGGTTTAATTTCTATCAAGAGCCTGATTTCAGCGTTTCTCTTCATGCGCCCTCCTAGGTTCACCAGAAATATCACACGACAGAGAGTTGGGGCAACTTGCATTTTTTGTGCCATTTTGTTGACATTGCCGAACGATCATCATTTGGTCGCAATGGGTATACGATGAGCCGTCATGCCAGCTTCACGATAACGGATGCATACGTGAGGACAAACAGGGCCTCACACGGCTTAGCTACTCATCTGGCTGCTTCTCGTGACTGGTGAAGGCGGATGGAAGAAAAAGAGATGTTGTGCAAGCCCAGAGAGCCAAGCCCTGAGAAATCCCCAGGCTTTGGGCGGATTGTCAAACAAGAAGCCCTTTCACCCAAAAACGCAGAGCAATCCCCATTTCAAAAGATACTTTTTTTCATTCCCCTCTTGATTCTTTTCAACGCATACCTCTCTTCCGGCAAACAGATGAGTTAACGTGAAAAAACCTCCTAAAAGAAATATATTTTCAATTTCAAAATTAATATTGTCGAACACGCTTTCAAGAATATCTCCAGCCACCTCAGAGCATTCTTCCACACTCTGCAGCATACCATTCTGCCAATTATGCAAGGGCGGCGCGCACAAACCGATTTTGCCAGAAATTCCTTGCAATTTTGTTCCCTCTGACCTATATATGTGCTAGTTTGATAATGGAGCTCTAAGCAGGCATTGCCTTTGGCTCAATGCTTGTATTCCCCGCATATCGCGCGCGATTGCGGCCCAAAACATCAACTAACTCTTCTTCAGGCCATCTGGCAGAAGAGAGATCGCTTTTACCTGAGAGGTTGCAATGACTCGAGTCAAAATGGAGCACATTGACTATGAACTCAATGTGCCAAAACGTGGCGCCAACGGAGAGGAGCTGTTCTTTGTACAGATCGACAAGAACAAATGCGTGGGCTGTGACACCTGTCAGGAATACTGCCCCACAGGAGCTATTTTTGGTGGTGTAGGCGAGCCCCATGAACTTCTGCATCCGGAAATGTGCATCCATTGTGGCCAGTGTCTGGTACACTGCCCGGAGACGGCCATTTACGAAGTGCAGACCTGGGTGCCTGAGATCACCCAGAAACTCAAAGACAAGTCCACCAAGGTCATTGCCATGCCGGCTCCGGCTGTGCGCTATGCCTTAGGTGAAGCCTTTGGCCTGGCTCCCGGTTCTGTGACAACGGGCAAGATGTTTGCCGCCTTGAAAGAACTGGGCTTTGCCCACTGCTGGGATACGGAATTTGCTGCTGACGTCACCATCTGGGAAGAAGCCTCAGAATTCGTGCACCGTCTTCTCAACAACAAGGATCTGCCGCAATTCACCTCCTGCTGTCCCGGCTGGCAGAGTTATGCCGAGCATTTCTACCCAGATCTTCTCCCCCATTTTTCCTCCTGTAAGTCGCCCATTGGCATGAATGGCCGCATGGCCAAAACCTATGGAGCCAAACGTACAGGCTATGATCCCAAGAAGATCTACACCGTGTCCATCATGCCCTGCGTGGCCAAGAAATACGAAGGCCTGCGTCCAGAATACGAGCATAATGGCCTGCGCGACATTGATGCCACCATCAATACCCGTGAGCTCGCCCACATGATCCGCGAGGCGGGCATTGATTTCGCAAAATTGCCCAATGGCGAGCGTGACAGTCTGATGGGTGAATCCACGGGCGGCGCCACCATCTTTGGTGTGACAGGCGGCGTGATGGAAGCAGCTCTGCGGTATGCCTATCAGGCCGTAACCGGAGAGCGTCCCGAGACCTGGGACTTCAAGCAGGTCCGTGGCCTCAAGGGCTTCAAAGAGTACACCGTAACCATTAAGGGGATTCCCATTAAGCTTGCTGTTGTCCACGGCGCCAAACGTTTTGCCAAGGTGCTCGAAGACGTACGCAAAGGCACAAGCCCCTATCATTTTGTGGAATTCATGGCCTGCCCCGGCGGCTGCGTCTGCGGCGGCGGACAGCCTCTGATGCCCACACTGCTCGAATATGCTGACCGCAAGGCCACCCATCTCTTTGCCAGTCTGCGCAAACGTCTCACTGAAGCTCAGAAGCAGGCCTAGGAGGATCACTCATGAGCATTTTATCCAGTACTCGCCGCGGTTTTCTCAAAGGTGCCTGCATTCTCGCAGGCGGCCTGCTCATGGGCGTGCGCATGACAGGCAAAGCCTGTGCTGCTGTCATGGAAATCAAAGACTGCATGCGCACACGCATCAAATCGGTCTATGCCGAAGATGAGCGTTTCCCCAAGAAGGCCAGTCAGGACAATGAGCAGGTTCAGAAGATGTACAAGGACTACTATAAAAAGCCCTTGAGTGAACCGGCTGAAGAAGATCTGCACACCAAGTGGTTTGACAGAAGTCAGTCCATTGCCGCCTTGCGCGCCAAGGGTCAGTATCCCAATCCGCGTTTTACGGAATTTTGCAAAAATCCCTATCCCTACGAAAGCTAAGCAAAATCTCTTTTTTTCACAGCTTCTGACATCAAAAAAGCCTTTGCGATGGAAGATGACTGCAGGCTCAGTGTGAGCCCATGATTGTTTGCAGGACACATGCTTCCCAAGGCATGTGTCCTTTTTTCTTCTCTCCAACAAAGACAAGGAGCAAGCCATGGAAAACCGAGTCGCCATTGTGGCCATCATGGTCAGTGACCCTCAGAGTGTGGCCGCTATCAACGATCTTTTGCATCAGCACAGTGACTACATCATTGGCCGCATGGGGCTGCCCTACCGGCAAAAGAAGATCAATATCATCTCTGTGGTGCTCGATGCCCCGCAGGATACGGTAAGCGCACTCTCAGGCAAAATCGGCAAGCTTCCAGGTGTCACAGCGCAGACGCTCTTTTCCAAGTAGCAGGACGCTTTCCAGGGCAAGACCATGGCTTTTGCGCTTTTAGACAGACTTGAGGCCCACAAAAAGCTCAGCTTTGACCAGTGGTGTGAGGTGCTTAGTGACTGTGATGGGCCAAGCTTTGAAGAGGCGAAGATCCGGGCAAGCGCTATTGCCCAGAAGCATTTTGGGCGTGGCATCTATATTCGCGGCATTGTGGAATTTACCAATTTCTGCCGCAATGAATGCCACTACTGCGGCCTGCAAAAAAGCCGCAGGGACCTTGTGCGCTACAGGCTCAGCCAGGAAGAGATTCTCAGCTGCTGTGAGGCAGGCTACAGGCTTGGTCTGCGCACCTTTGTGCTGCAGGGCGGTGAAGATCCGGGCATAGACGACGCCTGGCTTATTGCGCTCATTGGGCAATTGCAGAGCCGTTTTCCGGATGCCTGTATCACGCTCTCCCTTGGTGAGCGCTCAGAGCAAAGCTATGCCGCCCTTTTTGCTGCAGGGGCGAGACGTTATCTTTTGCGCCATGAAACAGCCTCGCACAGTCTCTACCGCAAGCTTCATGGCCCCACACAAAGCTATTTTGAGCGTTTAAGCTGCCTCTACCGTCTCAAAGCCCTTGGCTATCAGACAGGGGCTGGCATGCTCATTGGCCCGCCAGGCCAAAGCCTTGAGCATCTGGCTGAAGATTTTTGCTTCATTCAGGCTTTTCAGCCGGAAATGCTCGGTTGCGGCCCTTTTATCCCGCATGCCCAAACCATCTATGCCCATGAGCCTGCAGGTTCTGTCAAACGCACCCTCTATGTCCTAAGCCTCTGCCGCCTGCTTTTGCCCGATCTTTTGCTGCCGGCAACCACAGCGCTCGCCACAGAAGACGCCCATGGCTATGAAGAAGGTATTGCCCACGGCTGCAATGTCATTATGCCCAATCTCACACCCAGGGTCTCCAAAATGCACTATCAGCTCTATAACGGCGTCGACTGTGAGACCTCCTTTGAAGAGGCCCTCTCCCGTCTCAAGCTCCGTGTCACAGATCTCGGCTATCACCTTGTCTTTGGCAGGGGCGATCACCCGCGCTTTGCGCAGCATAAAGGCAGAAACGCATGAGCCTCAATGCCACCCCAAGCGGCGAACGCCCGCATATTGCCTTCTTTGGCCTGACCAATGCCGGAAAATCCTCTCTGGTCAATGCCATCACAAGTCAGGATCTCTCCATAGTCTCAGAGCAAAAAGGCACAACCACAGACCCTGTGCAAAAGGCCATGGAGATTCTCCCCCTTGGTCCTGTGGTACTCATCGATACCCCAGGCCTTGATGATGCAAGCGCTCTTGGCGCCAAGCGCATTGCGCGCAGTCTACGTGTGCTTGCCCATACGGATCTGGCTGTGCTTGTGACCGAAGCTGGTAAAGCCCTGACAGAGGCCGAAGAAGCGTTTGTGCGCAAAGTCAAAGACGAAGGCATCCCCTATCTCTGTGTGGCCAATAAAATAGACCTCTGCCCCAATCACGCCGCAATCGCCAAAGATTGCTTTCCCGTCAGTGCCAAAGAGGGGACTGGCATTGCAGGCCTGCGTGAACACATGGCCCGCCTGCTTTCCGCCCCAAAGGAGAATACAGCCATCCTCTGCCGCGATCTTGTGGGTCCATCCGAGCTCTGTCTCCTTGTCATTCCCATTGACAGTGCCGCCCCCAAGGGACGCCTGATTTTACCGCAGCAGCAGGTAATCCGCGACCTTCTGGAAGGCGAAGCCCTGTGTCTTGTGACAAGCCCCAACAGGCTCGACCAGGCACTGACAACCGTGCATCCCAAGCTTGTGGTCTGCGATAGCCAGGTCTTTGATGAGGTTGCCCGCAAAACCCCGGAAGATATTGCGCTTACCTCATTTTCCATCCTTATGGCGAGATACAAGGGCTATTTAGCCTCAGCCATTGCCGGTGTACAGGCGATCTCGCAGCTTAAGGACGGCGACACCATTCTTATGGCCGAAGGCTGTACCCATCACAGGCAGTGCGAGGATATCGGCACCGTGAAAATCCCCCACTGGCTTCAGGCCCATACCGGCAAAAAGCTCAATTTCACCACAAGTTCAGGCCCGGATTTTCCCCGCGATCTTTCAGGTATTGCCCTTTGCGTGCTCTGTGGCGGCTGCATGCTCAATGCCCGTGAAATGCAGTCACGTAAAGACATAGCCCTTGCCCAGCACATTCCTGTCACCAATTACGGCATTGTCATTGCGGCCATGCGCGGCATACTCAAGCGCGCAACAGCGATGCTGCCAGGCTATGGGGGAGAAAAGCATGCGTAAATTTGCCATCTACGGCAAAGGCGGTATTGGCAAATCAACCTGCTGCGCCAATCTTGCCCTTGCCTTCACAGAGCTTGGGAAAAAAGTGCTGCAGATCGGCTGTGATCCCAAAGCAGACTCAACCCTTGCCCTGCATCCCAACCATACCATAACCCCCGTCCTGCGTCTTCTCCACGACAAAAAGCAGGCTCTGACCCTTGAAGAAGCGGTCTATGCCGCAGACTGCGGGGTCTATTGTGTGGAAGCAGGCGGGCCTATTCCGGGGCTTGGCTGTGCCGGCCGCGGCATCGGCATGGTTTTGGAATTTCTTGAGCGGCACAAGGCCTATGCAAAGCTTGGCATCGACTGTGTGCTCTACGATGTCCTTGGGGATGTGGTCTGTGGAGGCTTTTCCATGCCCATGCGCCAGGGCCAGGCTGACTATGTGCTCATTGTCAGCTCCGGAGAAAAGATGTCCTGCTATGCAGCGGACAATATTGCCCAGGCTGTGGCCAATTTTCAGGGACGCGGCTATGCAGCCCTAGGTGGCATCATCTTCAACCGCCGCGATGTGCTTGATGAAGAGGCAAGCATGGAGAGCTTGGCCCGCAAGCTCAACTGCCCAATCCTTGGCGATATTCCCAAAAGTCGCGAAATCCAGGAAGCGGAGCGTATGGGCATACCTGTACTTCAGGCCTTTTGTGAAAGCGATTCTGCCCAGGCTTTTCGAAAGCTTGCCAAGCTTCTGCTTACGCGCTTTCCGGACAAACACTGATCAGGAAATGAGCCATGTCGACTGCCACGCTCTCTCAAGACGGCTTTGTGCTCCCCATTGCCGAGGCCAGCTACCCTGAGCCCTTTGCCCAGGGCCTTGAGTTCAACGCGCCTGTGCGTGGGCCCTGGAATATTGTGCATATGGCGCTCATGATCCCTGAAGCGCATCTGCTCTATATCTGTGCGCGAGGCTGTCTGCGCGGTGTGATCATGACTGCGGCCGAAATGGGAGCCATGGCGCGCATGAGCTGGATTGGGCTCACCGAAGATGAGCTCACAACAGGCCTTCTTGATGCGCGCTGCTTTGAGGCGGCTGAAGCTATCCTTACGAAACTTTCCCCCAAGCCGCCTCTTGTGCTTTTGTATCTGAGCTGCGTGCACAAATTTGTGCAGCTGGACTATCCGGCGCTTTTGGCAAAACTCTCCGCGCGTTTTCCCCATATCCGCTTCATCGACTGCCATATGATGCCCACCATGCGCAAAAGCGGTCCCAGTGATGAAGAGCGCACCAAAAGCAAAATGTATGAGGCGCTGGAGGAGCAAAAGCCTGAGGAAAAAACCGTAGCCCTCATCGGCAACGACTGGCCTTTGCAAAGAGAAAGCCAGCTCTTCCAGATGCTTGCGCAAGCCAACTACAAGCTTCTTGAGCTTGCCACATGCCAAAGCTATGCGGATTTTCAAAGGCTTGGGAGCGCAACCTACCTGCTTACAACGCATCTGGATGCGCTTTTAGCTACCCAAAATCTTGCCAAACGCCTTAAGCGTACGCATCTTGATCTGCCGGCAAGCTTTGCCTTTTCTGAGATCAGAGCCAATCTCACGCGGCTTTCTGAGACCTTGGCCCTTCCCCTTCCCAATCTCGATGAAGCGGAAGACAAAGCCGTGCAGGCGCTTGATACCTTAAAAAAGGAGCTTGCAAGCCGCCCCATAACCCTTGACTATACCATAACTTCCAGGCCCTTAAGCCTGGCAAGACTTCTTCGGCAATGGGGATTTGCGCTCTCTTGTGTTTTCATAGATGCCATCTCTCCCCTTGAATGGGACGATTTTTGCTGGCTGCAGAAGCAGGCAGGCGACCTGCTTCTTATCTATACACGCGCGCCCTATCTGCGCTTTGAAGCCCTGCGCAGAAGTCGCCTTGGCCTTCAGGGAGATACCGTGTTAGCCCTTGGCCAAAAGGCCGCCTATTTTTCGGCAACCGACCATTTTGTCAATCTCACAGCAGGTGGCGGGCTCTCCGATTATGCGGGCATCATTGCCTTATGTCGGCACATGCAGGAGGCCTCACGTAAGAGCAAGGATCGACGGACATGTATTCAGCTCAAGGGGCTTGGTGAGCCATCCTGTCTGTGTGGTACCCCCTGCCACCCAGCCCTGCAAGGAAGCTAGGCCATGGCACATCTTTGGAACGACTCAGCCTCCCTCCTTCCCACCTATGCCTCGGACACCTCAGGCGTTGCCTCGGCGCTCTATGAGCTTGGGGGCATGACGGTCATTCACGATGCCTCAGGCTGTAATTCCACCTATTCCACCTTTGATGAGCCGCGCTGGTATGATCAGGAAAGCCTTGTGGTCATTTCTGCGCTGACGGAAATGGATGCGGTGCTCGGCAATGAAGAAAAGCTTGTAACTGACTGTGTGGAGCAGGCAAGATGGCTTTCCCCCGCTTTTGTCGCCCTGGCCAATTCTCCCCTTGCCATGCTCATGGGCTGCGATATGGAGGCCCTTGCAAGAGAGATAGAAGCGCGCCTTGCTATTCCCTGCTTTGCCCTGCATACCAATGGCATTGCCTCCTATCTTTCCGGGGTCTCCCAGGCCTTTGTGGCGGTTTCTAAGCGTTTTACCAAGGATTTTCCCAAATCTTCCGAAAAAAGCCTCAATCTCCTTGGGGCAACGCCCCTGGATATTGGTGAACCTGAACTCACAGCGATCCTTGCCTGGGCGGAAAGTTTTGGCTTTCGCCTCAATGCCTGTGTGGCTCAAAAAACAAGTCTTGCAGCCATTGCGCATTTGGCAGAGGCCCACGTCAATCTTGTGCTCTCCTCTTCTGCCCTGGCTCTTGCAGACTATCTTCAGGAGCGCTTTGGCACCCCCTATGTTGTTGGCCGACCCTTTGGTTTTTTTGCCGAGGAGCTGGCAAGTTTTCTTCTGCAGGCCGCAGAAACAGGGCAAAGCAGACCCTTACAGCACACAAAAACCTCGCAGGGGCAACGTGTCGCCCTTGTTGGCGAAAGTGTGGCCATAGCCTCCATGGCACAGGCCCTTGTCCACTTTGGCTTTGGGCAAAGTCGCCTTTTCTGTCCATTGGAAGGCTGGGAAGAGGTGCTGGGAGAGGAGGATTTGGGCGGAGAAGAAAATGAGGACGCTGTGCAGGATTTTTTGGCAGCAGCTGATCTTATTGTGGCAGATCCGCTCTATAAGCTTGTCTCTCCCCCAAAGACACCCTTTCTTGCCCTTCCCCACACAGCTTTTTCCGGGCGCACGTATCTTGCCGCAAACCAAAGTCTCTTAGGGCAGGGGCTTTATGATGAGCTTTGCAAGGAGCACCTATGTTGAAAATTGCCATCTACGGCAAAGGCGGTATTGGCAAATCCACCATGACCGCCAATCTTGCGGCAGCATTTGCTATGCTTGGCAAACGCGTCATCCAAATCGGCTGCGATCCCAAGGCGGACTCAACCATGACGCTTTTGGGGGGCAAGGCTGTGACCTCGGTCATGGATTATTTGCGCGAGCACGATGAGCCGCCCACAGATCTTGCAGCCATCTCAGCCACAGGCTTTGGCGGCGTCCTCTGCCTGGAAACAGGCGGCCCGACCCCTGGCCTTGGCTGCGCAGGCCGCGGCATTATCACAACCTTTCAGCTCTTGCAGGAGCTCAGGCTCTTTGAAGAGGTTGCCCCGGATATTGTGCTCTACGATGTGCTTGGGGATGTGGTGTGCGGGGGTTTTGCCGCACCCATTCGCGAGGGCTATGCCAGACACGTCCTCATTGTCACCTCCGGCGAAAAAATGGCCCTCTATGCCGCACGCAATATTTCCCGGGCTGTGGCCAATTTTGCCGACCGCGCCTATGCCAGTGTGCACGGCATCATCCTCAATCAACGCAACGTGCCAGATGAACGGGCAAAAGTTGAAGCCTTTGCCAAAGAGGCCAATCTCGCCATACTTACGGAAGTACCGCGCAGCGACGATATCTCCCGCTGCGAGGATCTGGGCATGACTGTGGTTGAAGGCGCGCCCCATTCCCCCTGCACAGCCATCTTCCAGGATCTTGCAGGGCAACTTTTGCTCTTGCCCGATGAGGAGCGTCATGCCTGAAGCCTTTGCCATCGACATAAGCCAGCTGGCCAGTCTTGCCCCGTCCCAATGGCCAGATGAGCTGATCAGCCGCAAGCATCTCATCTATAGCTCACCTGCTGCCCTGGCCTTCAATTCTCCGGGAGCCGAAGGCTTTGGCGTCAAGCGCGCAGCCCTCACCCTTCCAGGCTCTGTCATGCTGCTCTTTTCCCCTGGCTGCTGCGGCCGCAATACCTCTGCTCTGGGAGGTCCAGATAGCCGCTATGGCAAACGGACCTTCTATCTGCTCCTCGATGAGACAGATATTGTCACAGGCCGCTATCAGACAAAAATTGTCGATGCCTGTGAGGAAATTGCCCACAGTGTGAGCCCAACGCCACAGGTCATTGTGCTTTTGAGCACCTGCGTCGATGCGCTGCTTGCCACGGATATGGAGCGGCTTGTGCGGCTTTCGGAAGCGCGTACGCATATCCCCTGTCTTTCCGCAACTATGTATGCCTTAACCCGCGAAGGCCATATTCCCCCCATGGTTGGTGTGCGCAAAAGTCTCTATAGCCTTCTTCGCAAAGCTCCCAAAGATCCCACCCGAGTCAATATCTTAGGCTATTTTACGCCGCTTGCTAGCTCCTGCGAGCTCTATTCCCTCTTACACAACGCAGGCTATCGGCACCTCCAGGAGCTTTCGCGCATGCAGGATATGGACGAGTACCAAAATCTCGCCCGCGCCAATTTCAATCTTGTGCTTAACCCAGAAAGCCGCCTGGCTGCCCAATTTTTTGAGCAAAAGCTGACTATCCCCTCCATTGAGCTCAGCCCAAGCTTTGAGCTTGCCAAAATTCAGAAGCAATACGCTATTCTCTCACAGCTTCTCCCAGAGCCTCTCGATGACAGGCCCTTCTTTGAGGAGGCGCAAGCACAGTGTGCCGAGCATGCCAAAGTCCTCTCTCACCTCACCTTTGCCATTGGTGAGACCAGTAATGCCGAGCCCTTTGGCCTAGCCCTTGCGCTTTTGCGCATGGGAGCTCGTGTTGCGGAAATCTTTGCTGAGCCATCGGAAGAAAAGCTTGCCCTCATCAAGGCCATTGCCGCCATAAGCCCAAAGACCCGTCTTGCAAGCAATCTCTCCCCAAGCATGCTTTTCTACAAGCCTCAACACGGGGAAATTGATATTGCCATTGGCAGTGACGCCTGCTTCTATCATCCAGCATCAGCCCACATCCCCTTCTGTGACGATGCCAAACCCTTTGGCTATCAGGGCCTTCTCTCGCTTTTGCGCGCCATTGACCAGGCCTGTGGGAGGTAGCTATGCGTGGACTTTTGCAGCATCTTGCCCCCTTTGCCCCAGATTCTTCCGGTGTTGTCTCAGCCCTCTATGAGCTTGGCGGACTCATCGTTATCCACGATGCCGGCGGCTGCACGGGCAATTACTGCGGCTTTGACGAGCCGCGCTGGAAAGAAAAGCCCTGCGCGCTCTTTAGTGCCGGCCTGCGCGATATGGACGCCATTTTAGGGCGTGACGATAGACTTGTGGAAAAAGCCCAGGCTGCGGCAGCGCTCATCAAGCCGCATTTTCTGGCCATTGTCGGAACCCCTGTCCCCTGTGTCATTGCCACAGATTTTCAGGGACTCACGCGCCTGGCTGAAAAAAAACTGGGTATCCCAACCCTAAGCTTTGCCACAACTGGCACTGCCCTCTACGACACAGGCCTCTCTCAGGCCTATACTGAGGCCTTTGCCCGCTTTGGCAAAGAGCCCTGTGAGATAAGCAAAACACGCATAGGCATTCTTGGCGCAAGCCCTCTCGATCTTGGGCAGACTCATGCCCGCCATCTTCACGCCAATCTTCAACGCGCCCAGAACAAAGACCTTGAGATCATAAGCTTTGGCCTTGACTCTGGCTTTGAGGATCTTGCGCGTGTTGCAAGCTGCGCACGCCATCTTGTCATTGCCCCCTCAGGCCTTGCCTGCGCCAAGCTATTGGAGAAGCGCTTTGGCACCCCCTATAGCCTTGACTATCCCCTGAGTTCTGGCTTGCTCAGGCTTGCCAAAGAAGCGGCAGACTATCAAAGAATACTCATTGTCCATCAGCAGGTCCTTGCAAGCACCTTACGCAGGCAGATCCTTGAAGATGCCGGAAAAAACACGCCCGAGATAAGCATTGCCAGCTTTTTTCAGATGACCGAGGAGCTTTGGCAGGAAGGCGACCGGCATCTGGAAAGTGAGCAGGATTTCTCCCTCCTTGTGGAAGAAGGCGACTATACTTGTCTGCTTGGCGATGCCCTACTTTTGCGGGCCCTTTCGCCCAAAAACCGTGACAGGCTCCATTTCCTTGAAATTCCGCATTTTGCGGTCTCAGGTACCCCCATGCCCCTGGGCCTTTGTTAACAAAAGAGGCACCCATGCAAAGTCTCGTTATCCGCATTTTTGGCATTGTGCAGGGGGTTGGATTCCGCCCCTTTGTGCACAGGCTTGCCATGGAACACGAGTTGCTTGGCACTGTGGCCAATAAGGGATCCCTTGTTGAGGTTTTTGTGCAGGCCAGGGAAGGCCTTGCCGACAAGGTTGAACACTTTCTTGCGGATCTCACGCGCCGTGCCCCCAAGCGCAGCCTCATTATGAAGGTCACACGCGAGGCCTGTGATCTTGCCCCCTTTACGGATTTTGCCATCATTGAAAGTGAAAAAGAAAAAGGGGATATCTTTGTCTCGCCGGATATTGCCATCTGTGAGGACTGTGCAGCCGAGCTCTGGGACCCCACAAATCGCCGCTATCTCCACCCCTTTATCAACTGCACAGCCTGCGGGCCCAGGCTTTCCATTCTCGATGGCATGCCCTATGACCGGGAACGCACAAGCATGCGCGACTTTCCCATGTGTGAGGCCTGTAGCCAGGAATACCATGATCCGAAAACCCGCCGCTACGATGCCCAGCCTGTCTGCTGTCATGATTGCGGACCACACCTCACCCTCGAAGATACCCAGGGAAGATCTATCGCATCTTATGAAGAGCTCTGTGCCCGTTTCCCCGGGGTGCAACAAATCGCGCACACGCCCTTCACCCTTTCTCATGCACTTGCCCCCATTCATCTTGCCCGTCTTGCCCTGGCTTCAGGTGCCATTGTGGCCATCAAGGGCATTGGCGGCTTTCATCTGGCCTGTGCCGCCGATAACGATGATGCCGTAAAAGAACTTCGCGCACGTAAGCACAGACCGAGCAAGCCCTTTGCCATCATGCTGCGGAATCTTGCGGCCATCAAAGCCATCTGCCGGGTCTCTGCCAAAGAAGAGGAACTTCTCACAGGCTGGCAAAAGCCCATTGTGCTTTTGGAGCACGAGGATCAGGGAGCACTTTCCTCCCTCCTTGCCCCAGGCAATCCCACCCTTGGCGTACTTTTGCCCTATACCCCCCTGCACCACCTGCTCTTTGATCTGCCAGACGGGCTCAGCTTTCCCAAAGCCCTTGTCATGACAAGCGGCAATATCTCAGGAGCCCCCATCTGCCACACAGAAGCTCAGGTCAGGCAAGAGCTTGGCACAATCACAGATCTTGTCCTTGGTCACAACCGGGAGATCCGTGTGCGCTGCGACGATAGTGTGGTCTGCTGCCTTGGGGAAAAGACCTGGCCTTTGCGGCGATCCCGCGGCTATGCGCCCTTGCCGCAGGTGCTTACTCAAGACTTTCACGGAAGCGTGCTTGCTGTGGGCAGTGAGCTCAAAAATACCTTCTGCCTTGCCCGTGACAATCTCTTCTACCTCTCGCCGCATGTGGGGGATCTGGAAGATGTGCGCACCGTAGATGCCCTGCTTGCAACCATAACCCGCCTTGAGGAACTTTTGGAAATCACCCCTTCGGCCATAGCCTGTGATACGCACCCCTCCTACACCTCACGGCGCGTTGCTGAGGAGCTCAGTCAAAAGCGGGGAATCCCCCTCATTTTCTGTCAGCATCACATCTCGCACATTCTCTCCTGCATGGCAGAACACGACGTTTTCTCCCCGGTCCTTGGCCTTGCCCTTGACGGCACAGGCGATGGCCAGGATGGCACAATCTGGGGGGGCGAGCTCATCCTCTGTGATCTTGCCCAAAGCAAGCGCCTGGCAAGCCTCACCCCCTTCCCGCATACGGGTGCAGACCTTGCCTCGCGTGAGGGCTGGCGCGTGGCCGTTTCCATGCTCACAGAGCTGCTCGGTGAAGAAAAAACACTGCGCGCGTTCAGACAACTTGGCGTGCACACCACATCTTCCCACACCGAAAAAGAGCTTGCCCTGCAAAGTCTTTTGACCAGGCGCCGCCTCAATACCGTTTTTTCCACAAGCTGCGGCAGACTCTTTGATGCCACCTCAGCCATCCTGGGTATTGCCGAGGTCTCACGCTTTGAAGGGGAAGCTGCCATGCAATTGCAGTTTGCGGCAGAGCGTGCGCTCAAAAGAGGCGATAGCCCAATCACACTTTCGCAAAAGCCGCTCCGCAAAAATGACGCAGATGGGGCAAGCTATCACATGCCGCAAGGAGAGCTTTTTGTCGCACTTCTTGAGGAAGCGTTGCGCGGCTGCGACCGCGATCGCCTGGCCCTTTCCTTTCACGAAAGCCTGGCAACAATGCTTGTGCAAGCCTGTGTCCTTGCCCGTGAAGAAACAGATGTTGGAACCTGCGCCCTCACAGGCGGAGTCTTTCAAAACAGACTTCTGGCACGCCTTGTCTTTGAAAAACTTACCAAGCAGGGATTTCGCGTGCTCTGCCACCATACGGTTCCCGCCAATGACGGCGGTCTCGCCCTGGGGCAGGCGGTCTATGCCATGCAGCAGTTGCAAACACTGTCCTAGAAGCCTGAGAAAGCCTGCCGAAAGCTGCAAAAACGAAAGTCAGGCCGCAAAAAGCAGAAGATGTGGCGAAACGCAAAAACCGCGTTTTCCCACATATTCGAGAAAACGCGGCTGATACCAAGAACTGTCCTTCACAGTCCCTTTCAGACGAGACATGGAAGAGATACTTGTGGCGCACAGGCAAAGGTTTGGATACCTGGGAGATATTTCTTTAGCTTGCGGAGATTGATCACCGGCCATGAACACAGCAAAGCATGTTGACTGTCCCCTTGAGTACACCACAAGCCTGCTTGGCGGAAAATGGAAAGTACGCCTGCTTTGGGCTGTCTACACAGGCGGCTCTGTCCGCTTTTCTCAGCTCAAACAGCAACTTGCGGGTATTACCGATCTTTCCTTAACCAAGTGTCTCAAGGATTTTGTGGCAAGCGGCATTCTTCAGCGTGAGCAGTTCAACGAAATTCCGCCGCATGTGGAGTACTCGCTGACGGAAAACGGCAAAGATCTTGTCGGGGCTCTGGCAAAGGTGCGTGAATGGTCAAAAGCCCAGCATCCAGAAGACGCTAACGCCTAAGCTGTGCCCTGAGGCTCCCAACACGGACTGGCTCACCATGGCCAAGATAGAGCATGGTTTCCTTGGGCAAGGCGAAAATAACGTCGTTCAGGCTATACCAAAGCGCTCTTGGGTCACCACCTGGAAACGTGGTGAGACCAATGCCATCCTGGTAGAGCGTATCACCCACAAAGCCGATGGCTTCATCCAAAGAGATATAGCAGACACTATCTGGGGAATGCCCAGGTACAGGCAAAGCCTGAAGCCTGCAAGCCCCTGCCTGAAACATTGGCTGCGTTTTGGCGTCAAAATAAGCTACATCTGCAAGGGTAAGAGGAACGCCACAGGGCCCTGAAAGATTGCGTTCACTATCTTCCACGTACAGGCGCCCTTCTTCGGCCATGCGGATGGGGGCAGCAAGGGTTCTGTGCAGGATGTCGGCTGCGCCCATATGGTCAAAATGGCCATGGGTGAGCAGAATGTGGTCGATCACAAGCTTCTTGGCAGCAATCACCGCAAGGAGCTTTTGCGGCTCAGCGCCCGGGTCAATGAGAAAGCCATGACGCGACACATCGTCGGCATAGAGGTAGCAGTTGACTTCAAAATAGCCGCAAACGGGTATGGTCAAAAGCACATGAGCCTCCCTTACAACGTGCAGCCGCAAGGTCCGCAGCTACCAGCTTTTTGAGGGCTGTCTGCGCCATCTTTGGCGAGCATGTCGGCCAGGGTTCGGGTCATCTGGCTCAGAGGCTGAGCGCCTTCCATAACGAGACTGCCATTGATCACAAAAAACGGTACACCGTGGATACCGAGACTGTGCGCTTCCTCCTCGTCCCTGCGCACCATCTCGCTAAAATCTGTAGAGGCTAGCATCTGTGCTGTCTTTTCACCGTCAAGACCGACCTTTTGGGCAAGAGCGCACAAAACCCTGTGATCGGCCAGATTCTCGTTGTCGGCAAAATAGGCGGCAAAAAGCGTGTCGTACATCTCGTGGTGGCCCAGGGATTCGGCATATTTGGCAAGACGATGCGCGTCAAACATATTGCTGTAGCGGGTTGTGCTGTAGTTGAAGGTAAGCCCTTCACGACGGCCAAGTTCACTGATCTCTTCAATACGCGCTTGTGCGGCCTCAAGGGTCATACCGTATTTCCCAGCAAAACGCTCAGGCGTTTTTGTTAACACCTCCCGGCTGCAGTTGGGGTCAAGTTCAAAGCTTTTCATGACAAGCTCAACCCTATCCTCCGCGCCAAGGGCGTGCAAACAAGCCTTGAGGCGAGCTTCACCAATATAACAGTAGGGACAGGCAAAATCAGACCAGATTTCGATACGCATTCTTTCCTCCAGATTACGCTCCTGGCAAAACGGGAGCAGGAATACGTTACCTATAGAGGTTTTTTCAGTATCTGCGCAAGTCCCCAAAAATTATTGCGTTCCTTTCCAAAAGAAAAGTATGGAGTATTTCTGCCTGTGCGGGAAAAAGATGCGTGCGAGCCTATCACGCACTATCGTAACGAGTTACCATAAGCCAAAAAAAAGCGCTTTACGCGCCTAAGGAGTTTCTATGTGTGTTGGACTTTCTGCAAAAGTGGTCCGGGTCGACCGCGGCACAGCGCTCATTGATGCCGATGGGGCCAGACGTGAGGTCTCATCCCAACTGCTCAGCGACCTTGAGCCCGGCGACTATGTCATGGTTCATGCCGGCATTGCCATAGCCAAGATCAGCGAAAGCGATACCGAGGAGAGTAGCCACGTGCTTGCCGGCATCCTCAATCCCAAGGATAATCAGCTATCCTAAGCCACGAGGTCAGCATGCAAGACGATGTCGCAAGCAAGGCCCTGAGCCTTCTCAAAGCCTATGCAGGGCCTCCCCTGAAAATTATGGAAGTGTGCGGGACCCATACCCACGAGATCTTCCGTTTGGGGATCCGCCAGGTTCTCCCCGCATCACTGACCCTGATCTCAGGACCTGGCTGTCCTGTCTGTGTGACGCCGGTCAGCTATATTGATGAGGCCATTTACCTTGCTCTGGAAAAGGACGTTGTGCTCACAACCTTTGGCGATCTTCTGCGGGTGCCTGGCTCAGAGATGAGTCTGGCACAGGCTCGACAGAAAGGTGCCCAGGTGCGCATGGTCTATTCTCCGCTGGATGCCCTGGACATTGCCCGGCAAGAAGAACGCGAGGTGGTCTTTCTCTCCGTGGGCTTTGAGACAACCGTACCTGGTGAATGTTTAGCTGTGCAGGAAGCTGAAAAACGGGGAATTGCCAATTTTTCCCTGCTCTGTGCCAATAAGACCATGCCCAGGGCCTATGAGGCGCTTGAGGGCTCAGCCGATGCCTTTCTCTACCCGGGTCACGTTGTGGCAATCAGCGGAACCCAAACCTGTAAAGCCCTCAAAGACAAAGGGGTCTCAGGTGTTGTCTGCGGCTTTACGGCGGCAGAGATTCTCACAGCCCTTGCCTGCATTGTCCACGAAAGCGAAAAAGGCGAGCCCTTTTTTGTCAACGGCTACCCAAGGGTCGTCAAAGACGAAGGCAATCCTTCCGCCCAACAACTCATCGCCGATACCATGGAGAGCTGTGATGCCGAGTGGCGTGGCCTTGGCGTCATAGAGGGTTCAGGGCTGCGTCTCGCAAAAAAGTTCAGCGCACGCGATGCTCGCCTTCGTTTTGCCATTCCCCCACAGTCAGGCAAGCCCAATCCCCATTGCCGCTGCGGCGAGGTGCTCAAGGGAGAATGTCTGCCAACAGACTGCGGCGTCTTTGGCCGTGCCTGTACACCAACACATCCTGTGGGCGCCTGCATGGTTTCCAGTGAAGGTACCTGTGCGGCCTATTTCCAGTATGGCCAGTCCTAAACGATCTTTGTAAACGGAGAATGCTCATGGAACGTACCGTGCTTCTGGCCCATGGCGGCGGAGGCGTGCAGACACAGCAGCTCATTGACCGCGTCTTCAAGGCCCATTTTGCCAATCCCTATTTTACCGCCGATGATGCGGCGGTTCTGCCCATGGGCAAGGAACGCCTGGCTTTTTCCACCGATGGCTTCATTGTCTCTCCGCCCTTTTTTCCTGGCGGCAATATCGGGAAATTAAGCATCTGCGGCACAGTCAATGATCTCGCCTGTATGGGGGCAGAGCCCCTCTGGCTTTCCTGTGCCTTTGTGCTGGAGGAAGGCTTTGCTCTGGAGGACTTGGAACGCATTGCCCAGGCAATGGCAGAGACTGCCAAGGAAGCAGGCGTCGCCCTTGTGGCCGGAGATACCAAGGTTGCCAGCAAAGGACAGGTGGATAAGGTTTTTATCACAACCTCTGGTATTGGCCGCATTCTCCCTGGCATTGCAACCTCTGGCGCCAAAGCCTGTGACGGCGACGCCATTCTCGTCACCGGGGACATTGGCCGCCATGGTGCAGCCATCCTGCTGGCACGTGAGGAATTTGGCATTGAAGCCCAGGTCACAAGTGACTGTGCCCCTCTCTGGCATCTTGTGGAGGCAAGCCTCAAGACATGTCCGGATATTCATGTTATCCGCGACGCCACGCGTGGCGGCGTAGGCACAGTACTTTACGAAATCGCAGGCCAAAGCCAGGTGGGTATCGAAATTACGCAGGAAGACATACCCGTGGATCCCCAGGTCAGGGGCATCTGCAACATGCTGGGGCTGGATCCGCTCTACCTTGCCTGTGAAGGACGCCTTGTGCTCATGGTGCCCAAGGAGCATGCCCAAGACATTCTCAAAAGCCTCCAGGCTCTTCCGCACGGTCAGGGGGCAAAATGCATAGGCTATGTCAATGCTCACCTGAAGCCCGGCTCCGTTGTGGTGGAAACAGCCATTGGCGCCAAAACGCTGCTGCCAAGACCCACAGGCGAGCTTTTGCCACGTATCTGCTAGCAAAGAGCTGCTCAGCTCACGCCAATGGAGAACACGCCGTATTCGATAATCCTTACCTCGACACAAACTGCCAGGACCTTGCAAGAAGGGCACTGCAAGCCATCACACAATTGCGCAGTACTCGGGCAGGATCTTTTTTTCTTCTGTCGAAATGACCATGGCAACGCGGAAAAGCGTCTGAACAGAAAAGGGCGCTTCCCCGTAGTGGTGGCTTTCAATCTGGTCGATAGCCTCGGCAAGTGACGCTTTGGCGTCGCGTGGGGAGGAACCTGTCTCTCCTTTGGGATATGTCCTTGTAAACGCAATAACCATGTGTGTCTTGGACGTGATCAACTCAAGATCAGAATAGCCCCTCACCGATTCACGCTCCTTCAAAAGCTGCAACGGCGCAAAAAGAAACAACGCGGTGAAAATAATGTCGCGCACAGAGCGTTCATCCTTGAAAATGGCAGCCTTGGGAGAAACACAGGTATGTAAAATAGCGTTAAACGTCCCCACAATGGTCAAAAGATCCATCCTGTCTATGGGTGCGACCAGTTGTTCAATCAACTCACGCGTGTGCGCTTCGGGTTTCAGGTTATTGGCCGTGAAATACAGCCTCAGCAGGCTTGCTTCGACTTCACCATTGGGGGGCACAAGTCGCAGGCTGCCGCTTGGTCTTGTGCGCAGGGAAAAATATCCTGCCTGCCAAAGGAGAATCTCTCGAGGCATGTCTGCGAGTTCATAGCGGTCTGCAAGCTGCTGCCTGTCAACAACAATTTCCCGACTGTCGTAATTCATAAAATCAACATTGTCGTGCACTTTCAGGTAGCTCGCAACAAGGGTGGAAATGCCACCGGATTGATACCAGTAGTTTTGAAAGCCATTTTTCGGACTCTGCAAAAAGCTGAGCACCGACCAGGGATTATAAAGAGTTTCACCGGCATCAAGAGCAAACTGAAAGCCATCATACCATTGCGCCAGCCGAGCGTAGACGGCATTTTTTGATAGGCCTAATGTATTGGCTGCATTGCCTACAAATTGATCAAAATATTTTCTTATTTCATCTTCTGTAAAGCCCAACAAAGCATTGTATTCTTTTTCTAGGCTCAAATCTCTAAGATTATTAAAGGCAGAAAAAATAGAAACATGGGCAGTACGAGTAACTCCTGTCATAAAAATAAAACGGAATTTTCTTGAATATTCTTTAATAACAGCATAAAAACTATTCAGAATACGCATGATATTCTGTAGATCATCTACATTACTCATATGATGTGTCAAAGGGGCGTCGTATTCATCAATAAGAAGTACAGTGCTATTATCTACAAGGTCATCTGCAATTATTCCAAATATTTCATCTGGTGAACGGCATTCTCCAGTGATATCAAGAGCTATATTTTTATCGTGTATGTCAAATTCATAAAGAATTTTATTACGCAAGGCTTTTGCAAAGGCATTTGGATCTTTGGAAGCCAGGCTGGAAAAATCGATGTGCACAACATTATATGTTGTATCCCGCCACAATTCTTCCAGGGCGAGCCCGTGAAAAGGCTCAAGCCCACGAGCAAAAAGCGTATGCAACATATCGACAAGAAGAGACTTCCCAAAACGCCTCGGCCTTGAAAGGAAAAGGGGACTATCGAGGCTTGCCATGTGGGCAATGAGTTGTGTCTTGTCAACGTAAATCTTGTCTCGGTTCCGGATATCCAAAAAGCCGGTCTTCCCTAAGGGGAGTCTTGTAATATCGCAACATACAGACATTGAATTTCCTCAAAATACGTGCACACCACTCAGGCTCTGCCCTGCCACCACGCAGGAAAAGGCATCGTGCGGTCAAAAAACAGCGTTTCGCCGATACGGGGACTCAGCATGGCAAAGTTATGGTTTTGTGCAGCCTTTGCCATACGCAGAAAAGGTTCGTCCCAAGGATGGGTGGAAATGCAAAAACGCCCTACATGGGTTGGCACAAGGGCTCTGGCCTGAAGATCATCTGCAGCTTGTGCGGTCTGTTCCGGGCAC
Source organism: Desulfovibrio sp. (assembly GCA_017528345.1). Taxonomy (GTDB): domain Bacteria; phylum Desulfobacterota; class Desulfovibrionia; order Desulfovibrionales; family Desulfovibrionaceae; genus Desulfovibrio. Next base: position 27,738 of record JAFXOX010000010.1, on the reverse strand, counting down.
ATGTGGATATCTGGCCAACGGCTATTATACTGACCCATATCCAGAAGCACGAGATCAAAACCACCAAACTGCTGCCCGATTTCCGCAAAATGCGGTCCATAGCCGCTATCCCCACTGAAAAAAAGCTTATGCTGTGGACCTTGCAAGGCAAAACCCACCCACAGTGACGCGTCCCTCGTCAGAAAACGCCCTGAAAAATGCCGTGCGCAGGTCACATGCACAGAGAGCTCTCCAAAGCGCAGACTATCGCCCCAGTCCGCCTCATGGATTTTTTCCTCAGGGCAACCAAAGCGACGCAGATGGGCGCCAACCCCAAGGCCGGTCACAACCCGGGCTGTTTTGGGTAAAAGCGCCTGCAATGTCGCATAATCAAGATGATCCCAATGGTCGTGGGAAATCAAAAGCAGATCAAGAGGAGGGAAATCCGAAGCGTGAAAAACACTTGTACCGGGGAAAGCACGCACGGCTAAAGGCAGGGGAGCTGCGTAGGAGCTCAGGACGGGGTCAATGAGGATATTGAGGCCTGCAAAATGCAGAAAAAATGAAGAATGCCCAAGCCAGACCAGACAGTCCGCGCCTTGAGCCAAACGCCAAAAATCGCTCTTCACAACCGGAAGAGGTTCCTTGGGAACAAGACGCTCTCTTTTGGGGCCAAAGAGAAAGTCAAGCCAGATCTTTACGCTACTCTCACCCTTGGCCAAGACACTGGTCGCAAGGGTATTGCAAAAACGCCCATGGCGAAAATGCAAACTCTGGGCAAAACGGGCTTTTTCCTCGCTGTCAGGCAAGGCCCCAAAGCGCGGACTGTGTACAAAAAGAGCTGCGCCACCCAAGCCAAGTCCTGTCAGGAACGCGAGGAGTTTGCGTCGATTCCAGCGTTTTCCCATACTTTGCTGTACTCTCTTGACATCCTCCCCTCGCCTTACGGGAGGGGATTCCTGCTAAAATACGGTATTTCTACCGAGTTCCCCAGGTGGTTCCTGCTTCAACGCGGACGCTCGAGTCCTTTTAGCTCCATAGGCTGACACGGCATGCCCTGCCGCCAGAATGTTTTTGGCGGCATTGACGTCGGCATTATCCACATGACCACAACTGACACGATGGAAATGTGCCTGTATTCTTTCCATACTTTTTGAAACAAATCTGTTCTGGTAAGTTTGATTATACTATCTATCATACAATAAAAATTCTTATTTAGTCCCAATGCAATGTAAGTTTTCTCTCTTTAATAGCGCAGTCCGTCAAATAGGCGTTTATTATTGTCTGATATGGCATATTTACTTCTTTTGACAGCAACTTAAAGTAATTTACAACTTTAGAATCTAGACGAATAGTAATTGGAATTTTTTCGCCTTTTACATATGGATTCTTTTCTGCATGAGAAAAATCATATCCATCTCGCATATTATAATCTCCTATCATTATATATCTTTATTTCATTTTTTGTTGCTTTTCTAGATGATATTATTCTAATTACAGTATCAGATTTTCTATAACAGTGACATACTATTAAGTCGTAACATACAGCTTAATCCTAAAATTAAAAACTTATCTTCTTCAAGACTATCTGGATCGTGAATACACAATGCATCAAGGTCGTCAAAAACTGTCTTGGCTTCTTCAAAGTTTATACCGTGTTTGACTTTATTAATATTTTCTTTGTTAATATCCCATTCAAATTCAAAATTTATCATTGCTAACCCTTATAATATGTACACTGTATGTATATAAAGAGATTTTGTCAAGGGCTTACGTTGTGGTTTTGTTGCGCGGCTTTCTCGATTCCCTTTGAAGCATACTCATGCTGATGCCTGTACGCTTTGTCACGTAAGCAAAGCGATGATTTTCAAGCAAAGACAGTGATCAAGCTGTGCCTCCGTATACTTTGGAGACCGCCCTCTCGGAAGCCTGGGTGACTCTTGGCTATGCGACTGCCCTCCTGGACACGCTCGACTATCAGATCCCATTCAAGCTCTGCAAAGGCAAAGAGCATGGTTCGCATAAGCTTACCCACAGGGCGCCATCAATCGTACCGCTATGTTCAAAATACGAACAAGGGGGGGCGCTCTGAAAAGGCTGCCAACTTTTTACGCAAACAAATAGCATTGGCCTCTGTACTGAGTGAGTGCCAGGAGGAATCGGGGATATTTTTGCGGAATCGTCATAGCAAAATCCAGCCCAAGAAATTTTTTGGGTATTATGGGAAGTATTTGGTTTTCATACTCCACCAAAATACTGACGTAGTCTTTTCCTGTTGGTGTCTTGCTTATGGCTCACCGAAGCCTCAAAAAAAAAAAACCGCAAGTCATCTCACAGCCTAAAAAGGCGGGAGACTTCTTGCGGGATGAGTGACAAAACACGATGCCTGCGTCTACGCTAGCGTTTTTGCGTACTTTGGACCTTAGAGGCAGCCTCTATTTTCGGGAGCTGCTTCGTCTGAAGGCGTTTTGCGCATATTCTCCAAGACGCTGAAGCCGTTTGTCCACAAGGTCGTAGAGACTGCCCTGGGTATAGCTTCCGTTTTTGCGGGCATACCCGCAAGAGAGGCCTGTCAGCAAGAAAAGCGCCTCCTCAATGCTGCGCACAGGATAAATAAAGAAGCGCTTTTGCTCCACAGCTTCAAGCACATCAGGCGAAAGCATCAGGTGATCCACATTGTCTCTGGGAATAATCACACCCTGACTGCCCGAAAGCCCGCCATGATGTGAACAGACCTTGAAAAAGCCCTCGATCTTACGCGTCACGCCACCCACAGGCAAAATTTCCCCTTTGTGACTGACTGCGCCGGTAAAGGCCAGATCAAGGCGCACAGGCACTTCTCCCAAAGCGGAAAGCAAGGCCACAAGCTCGGCACCTGAGGCAGAATCTCCCTCAATGCCTGCATAGCTCTGCTCAAAATAGAGTGAGCCTGAAAGCACAAGCGGCTTTTTGCGAGCAAAATGCTCAATCAAAAAGCTCTTCAAAATCATCATGGCCTTGGTGTGGATAGGCCCGCCAAGCTCAGCCTCACGCTCCAGGTCAATGATTCCCTCCTGACCGACCCCCACTGTGCAGGAAATTCTGTGAGGCAGACCAAATTCAAAATCCCCGTAGCTTGTCACGGACAGGCCGTTGACCTGCCCGATGGCCTGACCGCGCGTTGAGACCTTGATGAGGTCGCGGTCATATTCCTCCATGAAAACCTCTTCCACGAGATTGACACGATAGGTGCGTGCCGCATAGGCCGATTCCAGAATTTCGCTGTCTACCCTTGTTTTTTTCACCGTATCAGCCGTAGCACAGGCCTCGATCATCATCTCGCGCAAAAGCGGAAACTGCAGCGAAAGCCTGCGCTGATCTTCACTTAAATGGCAGCCGTGGTCCACAAGCCAGGCAAGGGCCGAGCGGTCAAAGGGCAAAAGCCCGTCTTCGCGGATAATGCCGGCAATCTGCACGAGATAGCGCCTGATATTGTCAGCTGTGCGCTCCACCTCCACTGCCATATGCGCTTTGATGCGGAAGAGCTTGGAAAAACGCTCGTCATTGTCCAAAAGGGTCTGATAGTAATCCTCACTGCCGATCAAAATAACCTTGAGATCAAGGGGAAGCGCCTCTGGGGTGATACTCTTGGTACGAATGGTCGAATCGCCCACATCATCGGTATCTTCAATGCGCAGCGCATTGCTGCGCAGGGATCGCAAAAGTCCCTCCCAAGCATTGGGATACTGTAAAAGATCCTCCACCCGCAAAATGAGATAGCCGCCATTGGCCTTGTGAAGGCTGCCTGCGCGGATCAGGGTGAAATTGGTGACCAGGGCCCCCATTTCCGCCTCACGCTCAACGCAGCCCAGAAGCCTTGCGGCCGTCGGATGTTCCTCAACAATGACCGGAGCACCCTGACCGGCTTTATTGTCCACAAAGAGATTGATCTCATAGTGAGTGAGGATATCTTCCGAAGGCTGACTGCGGGGGTCCAGTGGCTGCTGTGGCTCATGCGGGATGAAGGCTTCGAGATTTTTGAGCATGTCCTCACGCATGGCCGTAAAATAGGCTGTGAGCTCGTCATCTTCCGCGGCCCGGCAAAGCTTCAGGATTTTCTTAATGGTGGGGGCAAGACAATCATCAAGCACTGCGGAAAGCGTCAGACGGTCAAGATCTTTCTCATCGGCGTGAAAGGACTCCTCGGCACGGGCAAGCTCCCGCATCATGCCAGCCATGGAATGCACGAGGCTATCCCCTTTACGCTTAAGATCCTTGCGCACGGCGCTATCGAGCTTTTCAAAATCTTCGTCGCTCAAGCGTTTGCCATCGGCCATGGGGGACAAGGTCAGGCCGCCATTGTCATCCATTTCCAGATGAAAACCCTTGGTTTCGGCAAGATCGTTCATCTTGTGCAGGAGACCGACCTTGTCCTTCTGAAAACGACTGAGCAAGGTCGCATGCTTTTTCATGTAGCGTGAATCGTCAAAACGGTCAGAAAGCTTTTTGCTGACCTGGGTCATGGCCTCCTTGAAAAGGGTTTTGACCTTGCTGCCGCAGCCTGGCGGAAGGGCAAAGAATCTGGGCTCATCGGGATTGGCAAAATTATAGACATAGATGATGTCATCGGGGGTTCTGGCTTTTTTGGCCAAGGGTGCAAGATAGGAGAGCACCGTATGGGTTCGGCCAAGGCCCGCGTCGCCTGAGACATAGACATTGTAGCCACTTGCTTTGATCTTGAGCGCAAGATCAAGGGCCTGCATGGCCCGAGGCTGAAAGTTCGTCTGACGGCCCATCTGGCCTTTGGAAAGCGGAATCTGCGTGCTGTCTTCCCAGGGAATACGCGCAGGATCACATTTTGCGTGCAGACGTGCCGTGGCCAGAGCTTCTACTTTTGCCATATGCGCTTACTTCTCTTCCGATTGCTCATAAAGTTTTTGCAAAATCGCCCGCGCCCCCATGTCCAGAAGTTCGCGAGCCAGTGCCCTGCCCAGGGCTTCCGCTTCACTTTTCTCACCCACGCGTGTGGCTGAAAGCAGACGACTGCCGTCCACTTCGCCAACCAGCCCCTTGATTTCAAGACGCTCATCAGCAAGAAGTGTGGCATGGCCGGCAATGGGCACCTGACAGCCGCCGTCAAGCTCTGCCAGAAAGCCGCGCTCAGCTTCCACGCAGACGCGCGTTGTGCCATCTTCCAGTTCTGCCAGAAGGCAGAGCACATCGTAATCATCTTCACGGCATTCAATGCCGAGCGCCCCCTGCCCCACAGCCGGCAGAAAATGCTCCACCTGAAGATCACAGCGTTTGGGTGCTGTTAGCCCCAGGCGTGTCAATCCTGCCGAGGCGAGAAGGATGGCATCATAGGCCCCTTCTGTCAGCTTGCGCAGGCGCGTATCCACATTACCTCTGAGATTGGCAATGACAAGATCCGGTCTTTGATTGAGCAGCTGCGCCTGTCTGCGCAGACTGCTTGTGCCGATGCGCGCACCTTTAGGCAAGGCCTCAAGACTGTCATAGTGGAGGGAAAGCAGGGCATCTCTCGGATCCTCACGCTTGGGCACACAGCCTAAGAGCAGCCCTTCCGGCAAAAACATGGGCACATCTTTAATACTGTGTACGGCAAGATCAGCCCGCCCGCCAAGCAGAGCATCCTCGATCTCCTTGACAAAAAGCCCCTTGCCGCCAACTTTGGCCAGTGGCACATCCAAAATGATGTCACCACGCGTTTTGATCACAGCAAGCTCAATGCTCAGATCCGGATGAAGCTTGCACAAAGCGCTCTGGACATATTTGGCCTGCCAGAGAGCGAGCTGGCTTCCCCGTGTGGCAATAACAAGATGCTTGCGCACGACTAATGCCCGCAGCTTGCGCAGTTACCACCGGAGCAGCCCGCGCAGCCGCAACCGCCGCCGCCAGAGCTTTCTGCGCCGTAACTCTCGCAGCTTCCACCTGTATGGCAGCATTTGCTCATCAGTTTTTCCACATCATCGGAACCACAGTCAGGGCATTTGGGATTTGCCTCGGAAAAGACAAGTTCCTCAAATTCACGTCCGCATTTGCGGCAGCCATACTCATAAATAGGCATGCCATCCTCCTTGCAAAAGAGCCCAAGGCTCAGGGTAAAAAGGCGAATTCTTTCAAAGAGCGCCATCTCTCAGGCAAACGTCGCACAGCCTTCGTTGGCAGCTACGCCTGCAAAAACTTCCGAACAAAAAATCTTGAGAGAAAACGTACGCTCCGTCACGAGCAGAGATGCTCGGACACACAAACACGCTTTCAAAGCAGAGAAGTTCCACGCGACTTTGACGCGTGTCCCATTCTAGACGCTCAAAGCTGCCACATTTTCAAAAAGATAGTAATCCACAAGCTCACAGTAAAGATGTTCGCAGGCTAAATGCACTTCCTGAATGAGCGGTGTCTTGTGTGAGGGCACAGCCAGAAGCATATCCGCCAGGACCGCAGCCCTGCCACCGCCTTCGCCTGTCAGGCAGATAGTCAGAAGGCCCTTTCTTCTGGCCCAGGCCAATGCCTCTAGAATATTTTCACTATTGCCTGAGGTGGAAATGGCGAAAAGCACATCGCCTTTCTGTCCCAGGGCCTCGACCTGTCGGGCAAAAATCTGGCTAAAGGAACTGTCATTGCCAATGGCTGTGAGCACAGAGGTGTCCGTTGTCAGCGCAATGGCAGGCAAGGCACCGCGATCAATAAGGAAGCGGTTGACGAATTCACCGGCAATATGCTGGGCGTCGGCGGCGCTTCCACCATTGCCGCAAAGCAGAATCTTTCCCCCATTGACAAGAGCCCGTGCACTTTCCAGCGCTGCCTGCGCAAGCAGAGGGGAAGCCTCGGCAAAAAATCGGCTGCGCAGTTCGGCGCCTTCCCGGGCATGATTGAGTATGCGCTCACACGCTTTGGCATCCATGGACTCACCTCTCAGGCTTCGGCGCACCTTGCGTCTCTCAAGACAATCCTCGGCAAAAAAAAAGGCAGGGGCCCTGTTGCCCCCGAAACTCGCAGATGACTTGCGAGCGAAGCTAATATACCGTAAAAGTCTTCCGTATGCAAAACGTCCCCTACAAACACGTCCTTCTGATCTCCAAGACCGGTCATGCTCCGGCCCACTCCTTTGCCAGAGATATTCAGCTGTGGTTGACAACCCATCACCTGACAAGCCGTCTCTGTGCGGCCAACGAGCTCTCAGAAGACGTTTTCGTGCCTGTACCGGATCTGGCCATTGTTCTTGGTGGTGATGGCACCATGCTCAGTGTGGGCCGCAAGCTCTGCGGTCATGCCATCCCCATACTCGGCATCAAATTTGGCCGTGTGGGTTTTCTGACCATTGCCTCGCCGGATGACTGGGAAAAAAAGCTCTGCGCCTGCTTAAACGGCACCATTCCTCTGCAGAAGCGCCTGGCACTCAACTGGAGCATCAGCCGCCATGGCACAGTCATTGCCAATGGTTGTGCCATCAACGATGTGGTCCTCAGCCACGGCGATCTGGCCAGGCTCGTCTGTGTCAATATTGCCATCAATGCTGAAGAAATGGGGCTTTTGCGCTGTGACGGCATCATTTTCGCCTCCCCCATGGGCAGCAGCGGCTATACGGCTTCGGCCGGCGGCCCCATTCTCTTTTCCACAACACGAGCCTATGTCTTCACCCCCATCTGTCCGTTTCTGCGTTCCGTTTCCCCCATGGTTCTGCCCCCCCATGTCCGCTTTACGGTGCACATGGAAAAAGGCTCAACTGAAGCCTTTCTCACGGTAGACGGCCAGGAAGGCAGAGCCCTTTTGCCTGAAGATCAGGTGACCATCACAGCGCTCCCCGATTCCCTGCTCCTTTTCGGCAATGACGAGGTCTTCTTTGAACGCTTGCGAACCCGAGGTCTTGTGCTTGAGCACACCTATCATCAGCAGGCGCATCTTCTCCCCTCGGAAGACCCAATCCCCTAAATGTAAATGCCTTCTCTCCAAATAAAGGTCCTGCCATGAAACCTCTTCACACCAGAGATATCACTCTGGGTCAGGACACGCTCTTTGATGCCTGGCTCTACAGCATGCTCATGGACAATAACCTGGCCTATTCCCTGAATCCCCATCTCATAGCCAGTCAGGAGCAGCTTGACTTCATGGTGCAGCGCGAAAAGCAAGGCGTCTATCTGCCCTGCTCAGACGCAACCTTTGCCCTCTTGGGTGAAAAAGACCGCAAAGGCGAATTGCAGAAGCAGTATAATCGCGCCTGGCGCATTATCTGCCGCCTGATCTGCGAATCCATTTCCGACCACGCCACCCGCAGTCGCATTTTTCAGTTCTGCCGCCTGCGCTTCTGCCAATACACAGCACAACGTACCCTTCTGCCCTCGCGCCTGGTCAAACGCATGACCGACCTTGTGCTCAAACAAAGCTTCAGCCCCATGGAAGATCCCTGGATTGAAAAGCGCAGGCAGGCTGTGCGCAAGCATCACGCCCTGATGCAAAGTCCAGAATTCCAGGAGGTTTTGGACAGTGTCAGCTGCGATTGTCAAAATCAGCGCATCTCCCACATTCGTGAGTACTTAAACGGCCTTGAGATCATCCGTCTCTTTTGCCTGACACTCATGGCACGCAAGTGGGAGGATAATCCCCCGGACAAGGAGCTTCTCCGCGAGACCTTAACCAAGGCTGAGCTTGCCGCAGGCGAAGTCTTGTCTCTTTTTACGGCAGGCGATAAACCCAAGCAGATCATTCTCTACCTTGCTGATGCCGATGGCAGCACCTATTTTGACCTGATGAGCATTCAGGCCCTCATCAGTATGGGCCACAAGGTCATCTACGCCGTCAAAGAAGATTTTCATTTCTATGCGCCGACGCTCGCAGATCTCAGTAATGATGCTCTTTTAGAAAAGCAGCTTGGCAATGCCAAAATTCTCCATCAGGCGAGTATTTCCAAAAATGCCCTGCTGCGGGAACTCAAGGCCAATGATCTGCTCATTATCAGTGACGGCACACGTGAACGCCTCAATCTCTACAGGGTAAGCGTCACCTTTGCCCGTGCCTGGAAAGAGGCCGATGTCATTGTCAGCCACGGCTGGCGGGCCTGCGATATTCTGCTGGGAACAAGCTTTGAGTTCACGCGCGATATTATCTGTTTCTGGCAGGATACACAGGGTTTCCACATTACCCTGCGCAAACAGGCCGCTTCCTCCCACAAGTTCAGCGAGCGCGACATCAAAGAACAGGCAGGTCTCATCATCCAGACCATGCGCAACGCCCACAAGGAAAAACGCGCTGTCATCTTCTACAGCTGTATCATCGGGAGCCTGCCTGGCCAGACCAGCCAGGCCATTGAGCTCGCCACAACCTTTGTGGAGCATCTGCGCAAAAAGCTTGATAATGTCCTGATCATCAATCCGGCTGAGCACTTCATTGCCGGCATGGACGGCGATGATCTGATGTACATGTGGGAGATCGTGCAGCGCAGCGGAGAAATTGATGTCTGGCGCTTTCAGAGCTCGGCAGACATTGAACAGAGTTTTGCCCTGCTCGGCCGCAAGGTGCCGCAGGCCTGGTCCGGCAAGGACGCCACCTATTCCACAGGCTGCACCAAGGAAATGCACATTGCCCTTGATGTCCAGAAGTCCAATCCCGAAATGCAGATTATCGGGCCTGATCCCAAACTCTTTTTCCGGCGCGGTGAATACGGCGTGGGAAAATATTTTGACGCAAGTATCAAAAAGGCCTAAGTGCCATCCAACTCTTATATCGGGAGCCTATTATGTCAGCCTATGAAGCCGTCATCGGCCTCGAAGTCCATGTTCAGCTTAAAACTGCTTCCAAGCTCTTCTGTTCCTGCCCCAATCATTTTGGGGCAGAACCCAATACCCATGTCTGTGAAGTGTGCGCAGGACTGCCCGGAGCTCTGCCTCTGCCCAATCATCAGGCCATCCACTACGCCGTGCTCGTGGGTCTTGCCACCAACTGCCAGATCAATCAGCGCTCGGTCTTTGCGCGCAAAAACTATTTCTATCCCGATCTGCCAAGCGGCTATCAGATTTCCCAGTTTGATCTGCCCCTCTGTGAACACGGCAAAATCACCATTTCTGTCGGCGGCCACGACAAAGACATCGGTATCACCCGTATCCACATGGAAAACGATGCCGGCAAAAATATTCACGGCGACAACGCAAGCTCTGTGGATCTTAACCGTGCCGGCACACCGCTTGTGGAAATTGTCTCAGAGCCTGATATGCGCTCGGCAGAAGAGGCTGTGAGCTATTTGAAAACGCTCTATGGTATTGTCACCTATCTCGGTGTCTGCGACGGCAATATGGAGGAAGGGAGCTTTCGCTGTGACGCCAATGTCTCCATCCGCCCTGCAGGCTCAACCACCCTGGGCACACGCACGGAACTGAAAAACGTCAACAGTTTCCGCAATGTGCAGCGTGCCATTGAAGTGGAAATCGCCCGACAGCAGGATCTTCTGGAAGACGGAGAATGTGTGGTCCAGGAAACCCGCCTCTACGATGCTGAACGCAATATCACCCAAGCCATGCGCAGCAAGGAAGAGGCTCACGACTACCGCTATTTCCCGGATCCCGATCTTTTGCCCGTGACCATCAGTGACCGTGAAATGGAGGCCTGGCGCCAGGAAATTCCTGAACTGCCCAAGGCGCGTCTTGCCCGTTTTGTGACGCTCACCGGTCTTCCTGAACCCGAAGCGGAAATTCTCGTCCAAAACAAGGATCTCGCTGACTTTTTTGAAGAAGCAGCAGGTCTTGCCAATGCCCGCAAGGTGGCCAATTTCATCATTGGCCCCATGAGCCGGGAGGCCAATGCCCAGGGGCTTGCCCTCACCCCGCACAACTGGTCTATGACAGCTGCCAATCTTGCGGAACTGGTCAATGTTGTGGATAAGGGCAGTATCAGCAATAAGATCGCCAATGATATCTTTGGCGATCTTCTGCGCACAGGTGAGTCCCCGCAAAGCTATATTGAAAGCCACAAGCTTGCGCAGATTTCCGATGCCTCAGCGCTGGAAGGTCTCGTCGATGAGGTCATCAAGGCCAATCCCAAGGAGGCTGAAGCCCTGTCTGCCGGCAAAACCAAACTTGTGGGCTTCTTTGTGGGTCAGATCATGCGGGCCTCCAAGGGCAAGGCCAATCCGGCTCTGGTCAATGATCTGCTCAAGCAAAAGCTCAAATTCTAACCGTCATCTTTACCGATATTGAGACTGAAGATCCCGGCGAAAACAGGAAGCGTTTTCTGATCAAAGGGGTTTGTTACTCCGCCTAAGAGCACGTAAAAACACAAAGCCTGGCACATGCCAGGCTTTGTGTTTTTGATCTCTGTTACGCAATACCGATCCTAACCACCATTTGGAAGAGGATATTCATCGCAGGGAAGCGAAGTATAACAACGGATACGGCTATGCGACTTGCCGCCTATTTTGGAAATGACCTGGAGTTCTGGTTCACTCTGCAAAACAGTTACAAGCTCGATATGGCAAAGTATTCCAGCATGCGAAAGGAAATTCTCGCACGCATGCATCCCATGGCTGTCAGCACCAAAGCTGTGTCGATGTTCTCCTCAACATGACTACTACAGCGACCATATCCTCAATTTCGAAACAACATATTATTGAAGAACAAACCCACCTTTCAGCATCTTAGAAGGAATGCCAATGGGGAGAATATGAGCCCCGGCTACAGCGAGCTTTTCCTGGGCACAGCGGGAGAGAATACGGTTTCTTGCTTCTGCCGCACGGGCGGGATCGTGGTCATAGACGGAGTTCACATTGGGATGCATGAGCTGCAAATCCGCGGCGTGCAAAAGATCTCCAAGCAGCACAAGAGAGGCACCTTTGGACGTAAGCGTAAAGGCGGTATGACCCGGAGTGTGGCCTGCGGCATCAAGGGCTGTAATGCCCGGCAAAATCTCATCGCCCCAGTTGAAAAGGGAAAGTCGTCCGGCCTTCTCATAGAGAGCAACAACAGTCTTGGCGCGCTTTTCTGAAGCCTCATTACGGACATGTCCCTGCACGATCCAGGCATCGTATTCCTTGCGGCAAAGCCTGAGTGTGGCATTGGCAAAGACGGGCGCATTGTTTTCCACAAGTCCCGAAACATGGTCGATATCGAGATGGGTGAGGAGAATGTCTGTGATATCATTGGCGTTGATGCCGACCTGCGCCAGAATTTCCCGGGTGCGGCCACGTTTGCCGCTCTCCGTGCCCCAACCGCCGTCAACCAGAATGGTTCTCTTGCCATTTTTGATGACAAAGGTCCTCACAATGCCGGCAAAGCTGCCATCCACAAGATAGTTTTTCGCGTCAGGATATGTGTCAAGGGTCGGAAAAAGCTTGGCGGCAAAGCGATTCTCTGTATCATTAATAATGAGGATAGACATGTCATTCAGGGAGTAGGAGAGATAGTCAACACCTGCCGAAGCCTTTGTGGCTGACAGCAAAAAAACAGAACACACAAGGCCGAGCAGGATGGCAAGCTGCGTCACGCATTTGGGCAACATACGTTTCTCCAGGAAATGGCGTTTGTCGACAAAAAAATCGCACGTTTCAAGATATTGCCAAGAACACATAAGATGGCAAAGGGCAAGAACGGCCCCTTTTGGAAGCATGCCTGCGCAATCGCTCAGGCCCAAAGGCCTGCAAGCCCTCACAGGAAAGGCTCACAAGTCACAAAATATTCACGTTTTTTATGTAGAAAATCTCTGAAATATTCTAAAAGATGTGGGAAATAACGCGCGCAGACTGATCTATAGCGTACCTTTGGAAACAAGCGATATTCACGCTTACTGGCAGCAAGGAAAATACGCAGGAGATGCCTTCCCGCAACAAGGCCTCCAAACTCGTAACCCCATGGCTCCCAGCCTGGCCTTGCTAATGCTTTTCCTTTTCTTCCATGGGATTGACCGGCACATCGCGCACATCCACGATGCGGACGCCAAATTCCGCCACATTCTCCGGCGGCGCGTAGAAGAGCACCATAAAGGGCACTTCAGCTCCCTGCTTGAGATTGATATTATTGGTCAAGATCTCAATTTTATTATTGAGGAAGGCTTCCATTTCCTTTTCGCTCAAAACCTGCAACTGGAAGAGTGAGAGCTGGGTACCGCAGCGCTGCTTCTTGGTGGCAATGACACGCTTGTCGCTGCCGTAAATGGCGCCCTCCACGGCAATGAGTTCCTTGGGTTCTGGGAATTCGTTGACGACCTTGCCCTCGATGACAAAGACCTTCCCCACCTTTTCATTGTCCACAATATACTGGCGCACATTGCGCATGGTCAAAAGCTTGACCTTCCTGGCCAGTTCCTGATCGTTGAGCATAGGCTCCTCACCGGAACCACTGAAATAAAACTGCCAGGCCAAAGCTCCGCCCAAACAGAGCAAAAAGAGCAGTATGGAGAGGATAATGAAGAGCTTACGGCTTTTTTTCTTCTCCGGCAGGACAAGCTTGCTGTCTCCGGCAAGATCCTGTTTTGCCTCCTTCTGCGTCTTTTGATCCGCCTTGCCCGCAAGCTCCAGAACAAAGACATGCCGACAGATCGAACAGCGCAGACTCACGCCGTCCTTGGCCAGATTATCGGGCAGATTGAAACGACTGGAACATTTGGGACATTTGACTTCCATGCCAGGACCTCAAAAGCCATACGCTAAACTAGCGCAAAAGTTCATAAATACCCGGCAGTTGCCGGTATCTTTCAGCATAATCAAGGCCGTAACCCACAATAAAGCCATCCTGCAACTGAAAGCAGCTGTAGTCGATGGAAACCGCACACTGTCTGCGATCTCGCTTATCAATCAGAGCACACAGGCAAACGCCCGCAACAGGCAAATCGGCAAGCTTTGCCATAAGCTTAGCCATACTCTGGCCGGTATCGACAATATCTTCAACAACTAAAATCCAGGCACCGGTGACATCGGCCGAAAGCCAACGCGTGGCGGTCACAGCGCCAGAGCTCTCCATGCTCTGGCCATAGCTTGAAAGACCGATAAAATCGAGCTGCAAATCTTTGATATGCAAAAGGCGCACCAGATCTGCAAAAAAAATCGTGGCCCCCTTGAGCACACAGACAGCCACCACGCGTTCATTGGCAAAGCGCGCATTGAGCTGGTCTGCCACCTCCTGCAGGCGACGCGCGATACGTTCAGGGCCATAGAGTTCGACGAGCTGTTCCCCGCTGGCATTACTTGGCATGGAGCAATTCCTCCACGACCATGGAAACATCATCGGCATCGCACTGACCGGGCTGCGAGATGACGATATTGCCCTGACGGTCGTAGAACACATTGTGCGGAATGCTGCCGACTTCGTAGCGATGAATAAGATCACGACCAGCCATATAGACGGGATAGTCGATCTTCATCTTATCCACAAATTTCTCAACCGTTGCCTTGCTCTTGCTCTCGTCCACAGAGAGGCTGACAATGAGCACATTCTTGCCCTTGTACTTGGCACTGGCCTTGACAAGTTCCGGAATCTCCTCACGGCAGGGAGGGCACCAGGTGGCAAAGAAATTAAGCATGATCACCTTGCCGTGATGCTGCTCGATGAGCTTGTTCAAACCATCCACATGCAGAGTTTCAAGACTTTTCGCCTGCGCAGAAAAAGTCAGGGCAAAAAACATGACACAAAGGAGCAAGAACTTTTTCATCACACTATTCAGCGTATATAGCCTGTCCTTAACGGGCAGGAAGAAAACGCTGCCTCCCTACTTGGTTTGCTGGGTGAAAATTGGTCTGCTGCATACGCAGACGACAGTCTTTCCATGGCATTTCCTTGAGACAATGGCAACAACTTCACTTGCTCTTGGCAAGCAGTTTTTTGGCCAAACGCACGGCCATGACGGCATCGCAACTATAGCCATCGGCTCCGATTTTTTGGGCAAAGCCCTCGGTGACACAGGCTCCGCCGACCATGACCTTGATGGGCAAAGCCTTGTCCTGCACAAGCCGCACCGTATCTTCCATCCTGACCATAGTTGTCGTCATCAGGGCTGAAAGGCCAATGAGGGATGCCTGATGCTCCTCAGCCATTTCCACAATCCTTTGAGCCGGCACGTCCTTGCCAAGATCAATAACTTCAAAACCGTGATTGGCAAGCATGAGCGAGACAATATTTTTGCCAATATCGTGGATATCACCTTCCACTGTTGCCATAATCACCACAGGCCGCTCGACGTGTTCAGAGCTTTTGGCAAGCAGGGGTTTCAGTCTCGCAAAGGCCTGCTGCATGGTCTCAGCTGAGCGGATGAGCTGAGGCAGGAAATATTCCTTACGCTCATAGCGTGCACCAACTTCAGTAATAGCAGGGATGAGGATGTCCTGGACAATGCCAAGGGGATCTGTGCCCCGGCCGAGTTCTGCCTCAAGAAAATCCCCCACATGCTCAAGATCGCCGCAAAGCACACAGTCGCCAAGATTTTTGGTGACCAAAGCCTCCTTGGGCTGCCTGGCCATCTCCTGTCCCTTGGCCTGCCAGTTTGCATAGTCGGCAATAAAGGTTTCAGCGCCTGTATCGTGGCCAGCGAGAACCCGCACAGCATCAATGGTTTCACGAATGCGGGAGGAGGCAGGATTGGCAATACAGGAGGTGAGTCCACGACCTGCCGCCATGGCCAAAAACGAGGCATTGAGGAGTTCTCTTGCAGGCAATCCAAAGGAGATATTGGAAAGACCAAGGGTTGTTGGCAACCCTGCCTCACGGCAAAAATCGAGGACCTTCAGGCATTCTCGGGCACTTTGCCCATTGGCAGACACGGTCAAAGCCAGGATATCCACCAAAATCAGGCGCTTGGCTATACCAAGATCCTCTGTCTGCCGCAAAAGACGGCTTAGAATGGCTATGCGTTCATCGGCGCGTTCCGGAAGATCCGGTCCCTGCAGAGGTAAAAGCACAAAGGGGGCCCCATAGCGCTTGCACAAAGGCCCAAGCTCCTCCATGCGCCGGCCCTCGCCGCTGATGGAATTGACAAGACAGGATCCCGGACAATAGGGCAAAGCCCTGGCAATGGCCTGGGTATTGGAAGAATCCAAACAGAGCGGCACAAGCACGCGCGCCGTCAAAAGTTCGGTAAGCTCGGGCAGAAGCACGCTTTCATCCACAAGCGGCGCGCCCACATTGACATCAAGCAGATCTGCCCCCTGGGCCTGCTCAGCGTCGGCATAGCTTAAGGCCTGATCAAAGCAGTGGGCGGCAAGCTCCTGAGAGAGCTTTTTCTTGCCTGTGGGATTGATGCGCTCGCCAATGAGACAGAAAGGCGCCTCTTCCCCGATACGCACAAGGCGGCTGCGACTGGTCAGACAGATGCCAGAATGCCCGCCATGGCGTTTTTCCACAGTTCTTCCAGGGCCAAGGGCTTGGGCAAGAGCGGCAATATGCTCGGGACTTGTCCCGCAGCAGCCTCCCAAAACCTGCACGCCAAGGTCGACAAAGGGGGCTGTTTTTCGCGCAAAGGCCTCGGCATCGAGGGGGAAGACCGTCGCATCCCCCACAAGCTCGGGCAAGCCGGCATTGGGCTCGGCAAAAAGCGTTCCCTCACGCACACTTCCCATGCGCGCAAGCACCGGTGCCATCTCATCAGGCCCAAGGCTACAGTTGGTCCCCATGAGATCCACACCCAGATTCTGCATGGTCTCCACAAAAATCTCAGGGCTTGAACCTGTGAGGGAGACACCGCCCTCAAAGGTCATGGAGACAATGATCGGCAGATCGCAGACTTCACGCACCGCACAAACCAAAGCTCGCGCTTCGGCGAGATCAAACTGCGTCTCAATGAGCAAAAGGTCGCAGCCGCCTGCCACAAGCGCTTCGGTCTGCCTGGCATAGGCTTTGATCAGCTCCACAGGCTCAAGATCGCCCAGGGGTCTCGCAAAATGCCCTGAGGGCCCTAGATTGCCCGCCACAAAGACCCTGCGCGAGACCGATGCGGCTGCCTTGCGGGCACAGGCAACCATGGTCTTATTGAAGGTTGCAAGATCCAGAGCCGGATCGAGCTTATAGGGATTGGCTCCAAAGGTACAGGAAGTAATGATGTCAGCGCCGGCCTGAAGGTAACGCTCGTGAATGCGGCTGACAATCTCGGGATGTTCCAGACTGAAGCGCTCAGGGCTCATGCCGGCAGGCAGGCCGCTTGCCTGAAGCATGGTGCCCATGGCGCCGTCAAGCAGCAAAAGTTGACCACTGGCAAGGGTTTCACGAAAAGTCATCAGATATTCAGCGCGAAAACCCCGTCATGGCTGACGGGGAGGAAACGCTGCCTCCCCTGGTATCCTTAAGGAAAACGCCCAATCTTCGTCACAGACAAAAGCAAAGCATGCAGAAAGACTTCCATAGCCTACAAAGCAGCGTAAGCGGGACTCTCCGTCAAAGGCTTCTGCCGACCCAAGCCTATATTGCGAAAAAGATCGTGGCAGGTTATAGTCATCGGCTTGAGTTTACGCGTATGATCCGCGCATCAAGGCGCCAAGGCCTTGAACTCAGCTCAATACTATGGAGCAGAAACGCCACAAGGTCAAGATCAGAGCCACACAGGCTTGCAGCCTGGTAGAAGGTCTCATGGCCATTCAGGCTTTCCCTGCGCTCGATACCGAGGGCCGCGGTACGCGAAGGAGATCTCTTGGATACAACGAGAAAACACAGTAAAGCCCTTCCTGCTGGAAAAAAGGCGCTTTTCCTGCCAGAAGACACGCAAAAGACAGAGAGCCTAACGCCTGAAACCCAGGTGGAAGATGTTGACGCCGAAACCATTGCTCTTGAGGAAATGGACCTGGCCGATGACGAGGCAGAGCTTCCGGTCATTGATGTGGATGCGGACGCTGACCACGACTATAGCGAAGACCATGCCAGCTCCAAGCTTCCTGTTCCCAGCAAATCCCGCCTGCCAAGCCTCTCGGGCGCCAGAGATGCTCTCTACCTCTATATGAAGGAGATCAGCAAATTTCCGCTGCTCAAACCTGAGGAAGAACACGCGCTGGCTGTGCGGGTTCGCGACGACAACGATGCCGATGCGGCCTTCCGCCTTGTTTCCTCACATCTGCGACTTGTGGTGCGTATTGCTATGGAATTCCAGCGCCGTTGGATGCAGAATGTGCTCGATCTCATCCAGGAAGGCAATGTGGGACTGATGCGCGCCGTCAACAAGTTTGATCCCGACAAGGGCATCAAGTTCTCCTACTACGCCTCTTTCTGGATCAAGGCCTATATTCTCAAGTTCATTATGGACAATTGGCGCATGGTGAAGATCGGCACAACCCAGGTGCAGCGCAAGCTCTTCTTCAACCTAAACAAGGAACGCCAAAAACTCATTGCGCAGGGCTTTGACCCGGACGCCACCATGCTCTCAGAGCGGCTTGGTGTCAGCGAAGAGCAGATCAATGAGATGAATCAGCGCATGTCCTTTTCGGATATGAGCCTCAATACCAAGCTCGACAATGACAGTGAAAGCGCAACGCATATTGACTTTCTGCCAGCCCTGGGCCCCGGCGTTGAGGATTCGCTGGCAAGCGACGAGATCGTCAGCATTGTGCGCAGCCGTCTCAAATCCATTCTGCCCTATCTCAGTGAAAAGGAACAGTTCATTCTCCAAAACCGTCTTTTGACCGATGACCCTCTCACCTTGCGGGAAATCGGCGAACGATATAACATTACGCGCGAACGTGTCCGCCAGCTTGAAGCCAGGCTTCTGGAAAAAATCAAAAAGCATTTTGCCATGGACATCAAGGATTTTTCCGATACCTGGATACAGTAGTTGGCGCTTTCTGGAGCCAAAACCTGTTCCACGCTTCCTTTTTCTGCTCCCGCAGGGAGTGTCTCAACAGACGTCCATGTGCCTCTCGCTCTGGCCATGACGTACGGCCAGAGTTCCGTCGACAGACGGAGCCAGGGATGAAAAGCACTATGAGCAAACATTCTCAACTGTCTCTTTTCTGTCTTCTCTCCCTTGTCGTTACCAGTCTCTTTCTCCTGAACAACAGCGGCTGCGTCGGCAGCCGGGCCGATGCCCAGGAAACACAGGCCCCCCTACAGGTCAGTGATTCCGAACAGGGGCTGGGAGAACGTCTGCCAGTGCTTCCCCAGCACGAATTTACCGAGGAAGCCAAGTCTGTCTACGCCTTTCTGCTCTGCGATCAGGCCTTCCGCAATGAGGATGAGGCAGCCCTGCTTGAGGCCACAGACATTCTCAAGGATCTGCACACGCCTGCCCCCATCTGGATGGAAGCAGGCATCTGGCTGCTGGGCCGCAAAAGTCCCATGGCCGTCTCCTTCCTGGAAACCGCCTATCAGACCTGGCCCAACGACACCTCTCTGCTCATGCTCTATGCCGAGGCCCTCAAGGAAAAAGGCGCTAATACGCAGGCCAAGCAATTGGTCAGCGACTTTCTTGTCAAAAATCCCGGCACCCCTGACGCCCTTCTCGAGCTTGCCATTCTGGAAATCAGTGAGCAGCACTACGACAAAGCCCTTGAGCTGCTCAAGTCCATAGCCCGCAGTGAGCGCACCCCCCTTGTGGAGCTCAATATGGGCAAAGCGCTGGCTGGCCTTCTGCGTTTTGACGAAGCCATTCCCTATCTTTTGCGCGCCCATCAGGCCATGCCTGATTTACCGGAGGCCCTGCTTGAACTTGGCCGCGTCTACGAGCGCACCAATCAGTGGGAAAAAGCCGTCAAAAGCTATGAAGACGTGCTCAAAACCAATTTTCCGTCTAAAAATATCCTGCTCAAACTCATCAGTCTCTGTCTGCAGCAGAAAAAGCCGGAAAAAGCCCTGCGCTATCTGGCCGATGCCCCCAATGACATCCCCTTCCAGCTCATAGTGGCCGACATGTTCATTGATGCCAAAAACTATCTGCAGGCCACAACCATTCTTGAGCCCATTGTCCAGAAACCCGACGCTCCCGTCGAGGTCTATCTCCTGCTCGCCGATCTCACCTGGGAGCATCTCCATGATCTTCCCCGTGCCTTGAGCTGGCTCGATAAAATGCCCGAAGAATACCGTCAGAGCAGCAATGCGCTGCTTCTGCGCGTGCATCTCCTGGCCCGGGCCGAAGAGAAAGAGCAGGCCGTCCATTTTGCCCGCGAAGGCAAAAAGCGTTTTCCGGATGAGACCAAGTTCTGGGAGGCCGAAGCCCGCATTCTCGCCTCGCAGAAAAAAAATCAGCAGGCTCTGCAGGTCATGCAGCAAGCTGTCAAACGCTGGCCCGAAGATATGAGCATGCTCTTTCTCATGGGCAATATCCTCGATGAAAGCGGGGACAAAAAAGCGGCCTTCAAGCTCATGGAAGCCATTATTGAACGTGAACCCAACAATTTTCAGGCACTGAACTATGTTGGCTATACGCTGGCCGAAGCCAATGAGCAGATTGATCGGGCTGTGACACTTCTGGAACGGGCCACAGGCCTTGCCCCGGATCGTGCCTATATTGTGGACTCGCTGGCCTGGGCCTATTATCGGGCCGGCCGCACCAAAGATGCCCTGCGGGAAATCCGCAGGGCCGTGACGCTGGGCTCCAGGATCGATGCGGCCATCTGGGAGCATTATGGCGATATTGCGCACAGTTCAGGTCTTGCCGAAGAGGCTCGCAAGGCCTACGCCAAAGCCCTGGAGCTTGAGCCGGACAATGCCGAAGAACTGCGCAAAAAGCTTAGCCGCTAGAGATTTCTGTCATGTTGCGAATTCTTGTTCCTCTTCTTTTCGCTCTCAGTCTGCTTGTCTCCTGCGCCCCCAAAAACGTTGCGCCCACTCCCAAGGCCGAAGCCCAGGCTCTCAAGAGCTGGCAGAGCTATCTTGATCGGCAGCCTGAAAGCAGGCCCTTCCGCCTGAGTCTCAGCCTGCGCGCGGGCAAAAAAGGCGAAAGCCGCCGTGTCACAGCCCTCTTATGGGGCAATGACACGCAACAGTTGCGCCTTGACGTGCAGGCAGGGGTTGGGGCGACTCTTGCCAAAATTTCCCAGAAGCCCGAAGATTTTCTCCTGGTTGCGCCTGTGGACGGCAAGGCCTTCTGGCATCACGGCGCAGCCTCCCCCCGCGTCAGGCTGGGCGTTCCCTTACCCTTTTCCCTGCCTGATCTCGCCAACCTGCTCACCGGACGGGAAAAAGCGGTCTTTGGGACAAGCTATCTTCGCCTGGACGAGACAAAACAGGGGCCAGGCTTTGTGCTCGATGGGGAGCTCTCAGGCTACCTTCTGCTTGATACCCAGGGACGCGTCTGCGCCTTTGATCAAATGCAGCTCAACCACGGCCAGGGCTGGAAGATCGACTTTCAGTATGATGAGCAGGGCGACCTCCACAAACTTGATCTGACCAACCACAAGGGCGAACGACTCCTTTTGCTTGTGAAAAACCGTGAAAACCCCGGTCCCTTCACAGAATCACAGCTCACGCTCTCAGCGCCTCCCGGCTATCCGCTCCTGCCTCTTGAAAAGTACGCAAACCGCTAGCCAACACCCTTCACCCATCAATAAGGAGGATGGCACCTCATTTGAGGCTGCCGCCAGACTATGTCCAATCTGCATATTGCTTGTGACCATGCGGGTTTTACTTGCAAGGAAGAACTCAAAACATCACTGCACGCAGCCCTGGCAGACCTTGGTCTGACCGTTGTCGACCACGGTACCAACGGCACAGAAAGCTGCGATTATCCGGTCTTTGCCGAGGAAGCCTGCAAAGCTGTGGAAGCCGAAGGCAGCATGGGGCTGTTGATCTGCGGTACCGGTATCGGCATGAGCATGGTGGCTAACCGCCATCAGGGCATCCGCGCAGCTCTCTGTACCACAGAACTGCACGCCAGACTTGCCCGCAGACACAATAATGCCAATGTGCTCTGTCTGGGTGCGCGCATGACAGGCATTGAGCTTGCCCGAGCCATTGTGCTGGCTTTTTTTTCGGAAAACTTTGAAGGTGGGCGCCATCAGCGCCGCATCGACCTTTTTAGCAAATAGTGAGGGTTTCCCCTCAGCAAGGACAATACATGTCGCTTTTTCTCTATAATACCGCAACACGTCAGAAAGAAGCCTTTGTTCCCCAGGGTGATCTCGTCAAAATCTATGTCTGCGGCATTACCGCCTATGACTTCTGCCATATCGGCCATGCCCGCTCAGCCGTGATCTTTGACGTCCTTGTCCGCTACCTGCGGGAGAGGGGCTATCAGGTGCACTTTATCCGCAATTTCACAGATATCGACGACAAGATCATCAACCGTGCCGCCAAGGAAGGGCGGGACTGGCGTGAAGTGGGCGAGACCTATATGGCGGCCTTTCATGAGGACATGGACCGTCTGGGGGTTCTGCGTGCCGATGAAGAGCCCAAGGCCACAGCCTATATCGGACCCATTCTTGAGATGTGTCAGAAACTCATCGAGGCGGGCAAGGCCTATGCCACACCCAGCGGTGATGTCTATTTCCGCGTGCACAGCTATCCCCACTATGGCGAGCTCTCTCAGCAGAGTCTTGACGATATGAGTGCCGGGGCCAGTGCCCGGGTTGGCGTCAATGCCGAAAAGGAAGATCCCCTGGACTTTGCCCTCTGGAAATCCGCCAAACCCGGCGAGCCCAGCTTTCCAAGTCCCTGGGGTGAGGGCCGTCCAGGCTGGCACATTGAATGCTCGGCCATGACAACGCCCTGGATTCCCCTGGACATCCACGGCGGCGGCCAGGACCTGATCTTCCCGCATCATGAAAATGAAAAAGCCCAGACCGAAGCCTGCCTGAACACCACTCTGGCAAAGCTGTGGATGCATAATGGCTTTGTGCAGATCAATGCCGAAAAAATGTCCAAATCCCTGGGCAATTACAAAACGATCCGGGATATTCTCGAATCCTATCTGCCTGAGACCCTGCGCTTCTTTCTCCTTGGCAAGCATTATCGCAGCCCCATTGATTTCACCTTTGACGAGATGGACGAGGCTGAGCGGGCTGAACGCAGAATTTACCAGACCATCCATGATGTGGAACAGGTCCTGGCGACCAATGCCAAGCTCGCCAATCTCCCCAAGGACGAGGAAGAAGCCATGCGCGCTGAATGGCAGAGCTTCGGCGAACGCTATATGAGCGCCATGGACGATGACATAAACACGGCCCAGGCCCTTGGCGTCATCTTCTCGCAGGTGCGCCACGTCAATCGCCTGCTTGAGGAAAAACGCCTGCGCAAAAGCAGAGTTGTCCGGGAATTTCTGGAAGACTTTCTCCGCGCCCTTCATCTCTGGCGCACGCATCTGGGTCTCTTCACCCTTGACGCGAAAACCTTCTTCAGTGATCTCAAAGCCATGCGCATCCGCCGCACAGGCCTCGATCTTGCCCGCGTGGAAGATCTCCTTGCCCAACGCAAACGTGCCCGCGAGGCCAAAGATTTTGCCACATCTGACCAGTTACGCGGTGAACTGGAAGGCCTGGGCGTCATTGTCCAGGATACACCAGAGGGTCAGAAATGGGATCTTGCCTAAGACGGGGGTTTATCTCCCTTCTCATAGTCTGCCTGTGTCTTACCCTTCCGGCACAGAGCCTTGCCTTTTTCTTCGGTGGGGTGACCATCAAGGATGAAAAAGAGATGGGCCGCAAGTTTGATGCCACCATCAGGGCCAAACTTCCGGTCATCGACGATCCCGAGGTCAGCCACTATGTGGAGCAGCTACTGGCAAAGCTCGTCAAGACGCTGCCGCCTCAGCCTTTCACCTTTAAGTCAACGGTCATTCTGAACAATACCATGAACGCCTTCGCCGTGCCCGGAGGCTATGTCTATGTGTTAACAGGCCTGATCATGCGCTTTGAAAGCGAGGCCCAGCTGGCCGGGGTCCTGGCCCATGAGCTTGCCCACGTCACCCAGCGTCATGTGGCAAGCCGCATGGAACGGGCCCAGTATACGACCTTCGGCTCTCTTCTGCTCGCCATCGCCGGTGTGGCACTCGGGGGGCCGGGCGGCGGAGCCCTGGCCGTTGGTGCCATGGGCGCCGGACAATCTGCCATGCTCAACTACTCGCGCATGGATGAAAGCGAGGCCGATCAGATTGGGCTGCAATATATCTGCAAGGCCGGCATTGATCCCAAGGGTATGGTCGAAGCCTTCAAGGTGCTGCGCCAAAAAAGCCGCATGAGCGGCTCCAGTATCCCAACCTACCTTTCCACGCACCCGGCCATCGGTGACCGTATCACAGGTCTTGCCGCGCGCATTGAGCATCTCCCCCAGGCCATGCGCACGCGCAGAACAGACAATCACCGTTTTTTGCGCGTTCAGACCCTGCTCTGGGCACGCTACGGCGATACCGACGCAGCCCTGCAGCGCTTCAGCAAAAACGATGCCCTCTCCCTCATGGGCCGCGGCATTGTCTACGCCCGCTTAAACAAAGTCAGTCAGGCCCAGGCAGCCTTTCAGAAGGCCCTCACCCAGGCTCCCCACGATAGCCTCATTCTGCGAGAAGCTGGAGCCTTTCACTACCGCAAGGGCAATCTCAGAGAAAGTGAGCAGCTCCTGACCCAGGCGCTCGCCCTTTCGCCCTCAGACTACATGGCCTCCTTCTATCTGGGCAGACTCCTTGCCGACAGTGGCAAGCCCGCGCAAGCCATGGAAAACTACCGGGATGTCCTGCGCAAGGTGCCTGAGGAAAGTGAAGTGCATGAAGCCTATGCACGGGCTTTAAACGCGCATGGCGAGCCGGCCCGAGCCTTTGTGCATTTGACCCTTGCCGCCATTTACACAGGCGACAAAAAAAAGGCTGAACAGTATTTCAACAAGGCCAAGGGTCTGGCAAAGACTGCTGAAGATCAGCGCAGATTCAAAAGCCTTGAAAAAACCTATTCGGAATACAAGACGCTCTGGAAACGCTAAGGAGTTGGGATGCTCGACACCCACGCAACAACCATCCTGGCCGTCCGAAAAGACGGCAAGGTCGCCATGGCCGGTGACGGACAGGTGACGCTCGGTCAGTCCATGATCATGAAGCATACGGCGAGAAAAGTGCGCCGACTCTATGATGACCGCATTCTTGCAGGCTTTGCCGGTGCCACGGCCGATGCCTTCACCCTCTTTGAGCTCTTTGAGGCCAAGGTCAAGGAGATGCACGGCAATCTCGTGCGTGCGGCTGTGGAAATGGCCAAGGACTGGCGCAAGGACAAATACCTGCGCAAACTTGAAGCCATGCTGCTTGTGGCTGATACGGAGCATCTGCTGCTGCTTTCCGGCACAGGCGATGTCATTGAGCCGGACGACGCTGTTGCCGCCATTGGCAGCGGCGGCCCCTATGCTCTGGCGGCAGCCCGAGCCCTTTGTCGCCACAGCTCCATGGACGCCGCAACCATTGTGCGCGAATCCATGCGCATTGCCTCAGAAATCTGCGTTTTCACCAATGAGCACCTGACCCTTGAGGAACTCTGATTGACGACAACGCTTCTTGCCAAACCCAAGATCAACCTTGGGCTCAAAATCACAGGCAGACGCCCCGATGGCTACCATGAGCTCGACTCCTTTTTCTATCCTCTGGAGGAGCCACACGACCGCATTGCCATTCACACACGCCCGGAGCAAGGTCTGGAGGTCATCTGCCACAATTGTCACATTCCCCGGGAAAACAACAGCCTTGTGCGCAGCTATCAGGCCATGGAAAAAATGGGGCTTGAGCTTCCGGGCCTTGTGCTTGAGCTTCACAAAGGCATACCCATGGGAGCTGGCCTTGGCGGTGGCAGCTGTGATGCGGCCTGCCTGCTCAATTTCCTCAATGCCGCGCTCCCTGCGCCTCTGCCCCCAGCCCAACTTGCCGACATAGCGCTTTCCGTGGGCGCCGACGTGCCGTTCTTTCTGCGGCAAAAACCCGCCCGCGTGCAGGGCCTGGGTGAAAAGATCTCTCCCTGTGAAGCCGCTTTTCTGCCCTGCTGGCTTGTACTTGTCACGCCGGCTGTCCATATTGACACAGGCTGGGCCTATGGTGACTATGACAGGCTTGTGGCAAATGGGGACATAGCCCCTCAAGCCTTGACAAAAAAATCATTTGCAAGTAGGCTCTTCCTTCTTCTTAGTGAGGATGATGGCGGGCAGCAGCTCCGAAAAGTAGCCTGGAATCTCGATAATGACCTTGAGCTGCCTGTCATGCGTGCGCACCCGTTTCTTGCAGCACTCAAGCAAGAGCTTTGGGATGGGGGAGCGTCTGCGGTTGCCATGAGTGGAAGCGGTTCTTCCCTCTATGCCCTTTTTCCTCCCGAAGAAGAAGAGTTTGCCCGCCTTTGTGCGGAAAAACTTTCGGCTCAGGGTCTGCCGGTGTTTCGGCAATGGCTTGGCAGACGATAGGCCAAAAAATTGTATTGGGATGTAGCCAAGTGGTAAGGCAACGGGTTTTGGCTCCGTCACGCGAAGGTTCGAACCCTTCCATCCCAGCCATTCTTCTCTGACAAAGCGCGGCAAACGCTTTGTTCCCTCTTAACATCGGGATCCATACGCGATGTACAGCGATCTGAAAATTGTCACAGGCTCTTCCAATCCCGCTCTGGCCAAGGCTATCTGTGATCACCTTGGCTGCCAGCTGACGCCGACACTGGCCACGACCTTCAGCGACGGTGAACTGCGCATTGAAATCGGCGACAGTGTTCGTGGTGATGATGTCTTTGTGGTGCAGCCCACCTGTCCGCCGCATGTCAACCGCAACCTTGTCCAGCTCTGCCTGCTCCTCGACGCCTTAAAGCGCGCCAGCGCCCAGCGCATCACAGCGGTCATCCCCTACTATGGCTATGCCCGCCAGGACCGTAAGGTTTCCCCGCGTACCCCCATTTCTGCCAAGACCGTGGCGGATTTCATTTCTGTGGCCGGTGCTGACCGTGTGGTCACGGTGGATCTCCACGCTGGCCAAATTCAGGGCTATTTCAACTGCCCTGTGGACAATCTCTTTGCCGTGCCTGTGATGCTCGACGCGCTCCATGAGGCCAATGAGCAGAATATTGTCATTATCTCGCCTGATGCCGGCGGCGTGGAACGCGCCAGGGCCTTTGCCAAGCGGCTCAAGGCACCCTTAGCCATTGTGGACAAACGCCGTGACCGGCCCAATCAGGCTCAGGCCATGCACGTCATCGGTGACGTCAGAGGCAAGACGGCCATTATTGTTGACGACATGATCGACACAGCCGGCACGCTCTGCGCTGGCGCTGAAGTGCTCATGCAGAACGGGGCCGAGCGCATTATTGCCTGCGCAACCCATGCCGTGCTCTCCGGTCCTGCCATTGACCGCATCAATTCCACGGAAGCCCTCTCGCAGGTGCTGATCACCGACACTATTCCTCTAGGCGAGAAACTTGAGCTCTGTCCCAAGCTCAAAGTCGTGTCCGTGGCTGCCCTGCTCGGCAAGACCATTCATAATATTCACACGGGTTCCTCAGTCAGCGTCCTGTTTGTCTAAGCCCAAAGATCTTGCCTATTTTCCTGTCTTCTGCTAAAGTTCTCCGGCTTTGCAGAAGATAATGGCGCTTGTCCGCCAAGAGCGGCAAGGCAGCTTACTTACTTAAGCATTCTATCTGTCAGCATTGTCTGACGGCTCCCGCGTCACAGTGTAGCGTACGCCAGGGATAGTTCATGAGGAGAAAGAGATGAAAATTGAAAAAACATTGCAGGTAAGCAAACGGGCCGAAAGCGGCAAAGGTGCCAGCGGTCGTCTGCGCGCTCAAGGACTTGTTCCCGGCGTTTTCTATACGGCAAAGGGTGAGAATATCAGCGTACAGGCCCCTTCCCTGCCTCTTGAAAAGATCTATGAGCAGGTTGGTCACACCACGGTCTTCAATCTTGAAATTGACGACAATGGCACCAAAAACACCTATCCTGT
>JAFXOX010000009.1 GCA_017528345.1 Desulfovibrio sp. | reverse complement strand
TAAGGCTCCGGCTGAAGCCAAGGATGTCCCCAAGGCTCCGGCTGAGGCCAAGGATGCTCCTAAGGCTCCGGCTACTGCTAAGGACGCTCCTAAGGCTCCCGCTGAGGCCAAGGATGCTCCTAAGGCTCCGGCTGAGGCCAAAGATGCTCCCAAGGCTCCGGCTGAGGCCAAAGATGCTCCCAAGGCTCCGGCTGAGGCCAAGGATGTCCCCAAGGCTCCGGCTGAGGCCAAGGATGCTCCTAAGGCTCCAGCTCAGGCCAAGGATACTCCCAAGGCTCCGGCTGACATACAGGAAGCAAAGCCTACGGGAACTCCAAACAAAGACTAAAAAATACTTTTCCTGCAAAACAAAAACGCCCAGGTATTCAAACCTGAGGCGTTTTTGTTTTTAGTGTGGAAAGTTCTCATGCAACCAGCGGGCAAAAGCCTCTCTCGCCCGTAAGGCATAGGCCTGTTTACGATCTTTTTTGCGCATTTTTTCTTCAGGTGTCGGCATCAATCCAAAATGCACATTGGACGGCTGAAATTTTTTACAGGGAGTCTGTAAATGACCAAGCAAAGCACCCAAAGCTGTTTCTCTAGGGGGCTGTGCAAGATTATGTCCTAGACAGCGGGCTATCAGTACACAAGCCAACCATAAACCACAGGCGGCCGACTCTACATATCCCTCAACACCGGTAATCTGCCCGGCAAGAAAAATATTTGGCCGCCTACGCAATGAGAGGTCCGCATTCAGCACAGAAGGAGCATTAACATAGGTATTTCTGTGCATACTCCCAAGTCTTGCAAATTCGGCCTCAGCCATTCCAGGAATCAATCTGAAGACCCGCTGCTGCTCGGCCTGACGCATGCGTGTCTGACAACCCACAAGATTGCATGTCTCAAAATCAGCATTTTCCGCCCTGAGCTGCAAGACAGCATAAGGGCGTCTTCCTGTTCTCGGATCCACAAGACCTACAGGTTTCAACGGACCAAAAACAAGCGTTCGCTCTCCACGTTGAGCAAGAGCCTCAATGGGCATACAGCCTTCAAAATGTCTGAGCTGCTCAAAGTCCCGCGCCGGTACAGTCTCTGCTGTACACAGAGCTTGATAAAAACGCTGATACTCCTCTTTATTCATGGGACAATTCAGATAATCACCTTGGGCCTGTGCAGGATCAAATGAGGCTTCTTCGCAGGCATAGCGTGAAGCTCGAAAGACAATGCTCAAATCTAGACTTTCTGTCCAGACAATGGGAGCAATGGCATCGTAAAAATAGCACTGCTCATCCCCAAGCAAGCTGACAAGTGAGCGTGAAAGGTTCTCTGAGGCGAGTGGGCCTGCGCAGATCGCGACATAGTCAAAATTTCCCTGAGCAAGCAGAGGATCATCAAGACTATCTATACGCCGGCACACAAGCTCTATACCCTGCTCCGCTAGGACCTTTCGTGTCAGATACTGTGAAAAAGCATGACGGTCTACCGCCAAAGCCTTATCTGCTGGCACCCGGCACGTATCTGCTGCCTCCATGAACACACTGCCCAATTCACGCATTTCTTGTTTAAGCAGGCCAACACCACTAGTCAGCTCTGCCGAACGAAGCGAATTGGAACAGACAAGTTCCGCCAAGTCATCGCTGACATGGGCTTCTGAACGACATTGTGGTTTCTGTTCAAAGAGCACAACATGAATGCCGGCATGAGCAAGTCTTAGCGCACATTCACACCCTGCAAGCCCCCCACCGATCACCGCTATTTTGTTTTCCACATTGCCTCCCGCCACACTATTGCGCTAGCCAAGGGCTGCTCTGCAATACACAAAGCACGCCCCTTGCTTTTTCCCCCTTCCTGCCGCAAACTAGTAGTAGAAAGCCTGCCGCTTGACAAAATCAGCTGGCACTCAGTATTTCGTTTCCAACAGGACACTTTGTCCTCAAACAGCGTCTCTCTCAAAGGAAAAAGCATGTCTCAAATTTTTTCAAGTATTAAGGAACGCGAAGAAAAATTGCTTATACGCTCCTACAGCCGCTATCCTCTAGCCATTGTCAAAGGCAAAATGTCGCATCTGTGGGATGCCGATGGTAAGGAATATGTCGATCTTCTCGCTGGCATTGCTGTCACAGCTCTAGGTCACTGCAATGATGAAATTTGCGCAGTGCTTGAAAATCAGGCGCACAAGCTGTGGCATGTGAGTAATCTCTTCTACCAGGAAGAACAGCTCGAGTTGGCCGAAGAGATGCTTTCCACAAGCCATCACGATAAGATCTTTTTCTGTAACTCTGGAGCTGAAGCCAATGAAGCGGCCATCAAACTTGCCCGACGCTACACCAAAAAGGTCAAAAAACGCGATGCCTACGAAATACTGACCATCGAGGGATGTTTCCACGGTAGAACACTCGGAACCTTGGCTGCCACAGGCAGACAGGCCCTGAGCGACGGCTTTGAGCCGCTGCCAACGGGTTTCCGACAGGTGCCGGCTAACGACATTGCGGCCATGGAAGCCGCAATCACGGAGAAAACTTGCGCTGTGCTGCTTGAAGTTGTTCAGGGTGAAGGTGGTGTCGTTCCTCTACCTGAACATTATCTCAAGCAGGTGGAAGCGCTATGCCGCAAAAAAGACATTCTTTTCATCTGCGATGAGGTACAGGCTGGGTTCTGTCGTACAGGCTGCTTCTGGGCCTTCCAGAACTATGGGCTGACCCCAGACATCATGAGCACGGCCAAAGCACTTGCCAATGGGCTGCCCATGGGGGCCATGATGGCAACAGATCAGGTTGCCAAGGGTTTTGAAGCCGGCAGTCACGCCACAACCTTTGGTGGAGGAGCTTTAGCGGCTGCTGTAGGCACAAAGGTTGTACGCATTATGAAGCGAGACGATCTCTCCAAACGTGCAGCCAGGCTCGGCAAGAGTCTCTGTTCGCGTCTTGCGGCACTGCAGGAGCGTCTGCCAGGCAAAATTAAAGAAATACGCGGTCTTGGTCTCATGATCGGCATTGAAATCGGCGAAAAGTGCCCCGAAGTTTGGCTGGAACTCGTCCATCGCGGCTTTATCTGCAGTCTCTCTCATAATGTCACTCTTAGACTGCTGCCGGCCCTAACTATTGAGGAAGAAGACCTCATGAACTTTGCCGATACCCTTGAAGATATTCTCAAAACCCTCTAAGCCAGGAAAGAATCTCAGAAGGCAGAGAGTCCTCCACAAGCCAGTCTGGCAGACAAAGACAACGACTCTCTCCCACAGCGACAAAAGCCTGATGCAGAAAAAAAACGGCATGAGGCCTGCCTCCATAGAGGCTGTCGCCAAATAGCGGATGACCAAGACCAGCTGCATGGGCCCGGATCTGATGGCGTGCACCTCTGTGAATGCTGCAGCCGGCAAGGGTTAGGTCACAGGGAAAGGCTGAGAAAGAAATATTGAGCCAGGGAGGAAGAGGAGAGCCTTCTGCAAATATGGCAAGAGGAATAAAACTTGTCCAGCGGCTCCAGGGTGCTTCGGCACTCTGGAGCTTTGTTTGTGTACGTTTTCTGGTATCAAGGGCCATTTTGGCCTGACGGGGCCTTGTAAGTTTTCCTTCAAGCAGAGCAAAGTACTTTTTCTGCACATTGCCGGCCTCTTCCATAGTCCGAAAACTGGCATGCGCCTCTCTTGAGCAGATGGCGCTGACAATACCTGATGTTCCCAAATCCAGACGCTGAACAAGTCGAACGTCCTCCGCCTGCGGATAGAGTTCAGGCACAAGCGCTTCGAGAGATGCATGGGTACTGCCGGCAAGGCATTCTGTATGCAGTCCTCGTGGTTTGAAAAAAAAGAGTATATCCCCGTCTTTGGCAAGAAATTTGGCAGAAGAAATGTGAGAAACAGATTTTTTCTGACAGAGACACACGCTGTCGCCCTCACAAAGCTTTGTGGCACAACAGGCTCGTCTGCCATTCACAAGGACCAAACCATCCTCCGTCATACGGCGTCTTGCCCGTAGACTCAATTTTGGACATAGCGCAAGCAGCACCCGGTCAAGACGCTGACCGGAAAGATGCTCCGGCACGATGAGTTCAGAAGTGATGCTCACAGTAATCTCGTAGGCAGCCCTCAAGAGCCGCGATGGTCAGCAGGGGATCATGCAGGCGTCCATCACGTGTGAGAGGAACAAAACGCAGAGTAACCCCCATTTGAGCCAAACGCTTTGCGCAATCTTCATCCATACGTCCCTGATAGTCTCCCTTGGGATCACAGAGCACATAATGCAAAAGATCGCGATTATCTGCAAAAGGCGCATCCCGGCGTAAGGTCTCTAGCAAAATATCCGTCTGGCTGACGAGGGATGTGTTTCCAAGTTCGGGATCCCAGCCAAGGTTAGGGATAAAGATTTTGGGACAGTTACGCCTGGCAATGGCCTTTCCTACTCCACGTACCAGAAGATTGACCAAAACGCTGCTGTAAAAGCTGCCCATGGGGTAACAGATGACATCAGCCCGACCAATGCCAGCACTGACCCCTTTGGCGGCAGGTGGACGGCAGACATCACAGACTGTTTTTTCTGACAAAAGACGCTCATGAACGGTGAGAAAAATTCTACGCACGCGCAAACCGAGCATTTTAAATTTGTGCTGACCAAGCACAAATGAGCCATCTTCAAGCTCACAGCCAAGATGCAGGGCTTCGTCCACAACCGGCAGGACCTGACCTCGCACATGTAAAAAATGGCTGAAACAATCCAGCATCGGCTCAAAATCACGACCATGCTCAAGGTAAACCGATGTCAAAAGAAGGTTGCCGACACTTGCTCCGCGTAAATCGAAATGCTTTGGCAGACGCTGCAGGATTCCTTGTAGCCCATGGCAAAGAAAAGCCACGTCATGTGGCTCTGTATCTGACCAAAATGGATGATCCTGCTTGGCCATAGCTTGCAGTTCCATCAAAAGGCTGGCTGGTTCTCCTGTCGTGGGCAGGCGCATTTGCAAAAAATCGAGAATGTGGGGGGAAACTTTGCCGGGATCGGCGAGAGCCAAAAGGCGATTCCTGATATCGCCCATGGCCGGGATGGCGAAGCATCGTCTGATTTCAGCAGTGCTGCCGCCAGAATCAAAGGTAGTGACAATGTGAATGGAATGCGGATTGCTGCTGGCGAGACAGCTGCTCAACGCCCTGAGTGCCGAGCCTCCGGTGAAAAAAAGAAAAGAGGGACTTTTCCCGGTATTGCGATCTTGTTCCCACACGCCCGCACCCTACTGCTCAACGTTTCTGAGAAGATCGATCGCCTGAACGCCCAAAATTAAACGTCAATTCCTTCATTTTCAGATAAATTAAACGGCTGATCCAGGCATCGGTAGCGGCATAGACAATCTGCCGTGAGCTCAGCTCGGCAAGGCCCCAATTGGAACATTGGGAGCCTTTGGAAATCCTCAGTCCAAAAAAGGCGGCAGCAAGTGTCCGAAGGCCCTGCGACGAGAGCTTGTTCAGTCTAGCGACCCCACCCAAATCCACAAGGCCCGCCGGCGTAAACGTCGAAAGTTTTGCCAGAGCCTGCATGTCATAGCGTATACCCACGCCAGCCTTAATGATAGCTCTGTCTGCCAGCAGCTCGGCAAGATAAGGGCCGAAGGGCAACCAGGCCAGCTGCACAAGATAAACGGCATTGGCTGTAGCCAACTGCACAAGCGATGGGTCATTCGTCTTGCCCTTGCGGAAGGTGGGTCTGGTTTCCGTATCGAATCCCAAAACTTCAGCCCCTCGCAGATCAGCAAGGGCATCTTCCCAAGCTTCAAGATCTCGAATGAGATGCACCGGCCCTTCGTAATGAAAGAGCGGCAGTGCATTGATCTCATCAGCGCTCAGACGCCGGCGTAAATTCTGAAGACGATCCTGTTCCAGCATAATCATTTGCCAATGCAAAAACGGTCAAAAACCGCTTTGAGCACCTCATCAGGTGTGGATACGCCAATCACTTCTCCAAGTATCTCGGCCAAAAGATCCAATCGTACGGCACAAAGGTCGTAGGGAATATTCCCCGCAACATCATTCATCAGTGCAGAAAGCTCGACACGAGCCCGCTTCAGAGCGAGTGCCTGACGAACATTGCAGCTGACACGCTCACTTTCACGTTTTTCCGTACCAAGCAAAAGGTCGTGCAGATGACGCGAAAACGCCGCAAGTCCCTGACCGTTCAGACAACTCACAGCACAGTTGGCATAGCCCTGTGCCCAGGCTGGAGGGCCGCTCCAAGTGGGTTCAAGATCCGTTTTATTCCAGACTAGGAGCACAGGGACGTGCTCATACTGGGTTAAAATATCCGCATACTGGGCATCGGGGCAGACGAGCGCCTCTTGCCGCCCGTGCCAGAGACTTTGGTCAAAAACAAGAACAATGGCATCACAGTGCTCAAGGCAGGCCTGACCGCGGGCAATGCCCAACTTTTCCACGGGATCCTGACTTGAAGCGTGCAAGCCAGCTGTGTCAATGAGTCGAACCGGCAGGCCGTCAAGATCACAAATCTCTTCAAGGAAATCACGCGTAGTGCCGGCAATTTCCGTCACTAAAGCACGCTCACGACCAAGCAGCGCATTCATCAGACTTGACTTGCCAGCATTGACGGCACCTGCAAGCACAACGCGGGCACCCTCCTGCATCAGGCGGCCACGCTCACTGCCCTCTACAAGCTGGGAAAGACGCTTATCCAACCCTTCAAGGGTCTCAAGGAAAGAGCCACGCTCCAGGCACTCCACTTCATCATCCGGAAAATCACAAGCTACGGCAAGCTCGCCACGCAGCCTGTCGACTTCGGCCCGCAGATCCGCCACTTTTTGCGAAAGATGTCCGCAAAGCCTCTGAACGCCGTCTGCCAGGGCAGATCGGGAAACGGCGCCAATAAGTTCGCCGACGGCTTCTGCCTGACTTAAGTCAATCCGGCCATGCAAAAAGGCTCGTTTGGTAAATTCTCCACGTTCGGCGGGCTGGGCTCCTAGATCATAAAGGCGGGACAAGACTGTCTGAAGAATCAGAGGATTGCCATGACAGTGGATTTCCGCCATGTCTTCGCCGCTGTAGGTCCTAGGTGCCGGCATATAGACGCCGAGCACATCATCGAGAAAAGTACCATCTTCTGCCCGAAAACGGGCGCGATGCAAAACCCAGGGTTTGAAATGCTCAAAACCCGAAGCACAGGGAGAAATTGTCTGTTCAAGGAGAGGAAGCGCCTGAGGGCCTGAAATGCGCACAATGCCGATGGCGCCATTGCCCGGAGGTGTAGCCACCGCAGCAATGGTTGTCATGCCTCACAAGCTCCGCTCTCACCTTTTTCCACACGTTTGCACATAATCACAACGCGCTTCATGGATCCGACACCGATACTGCGGGTCTGAATATCCTGAGCATCCTGAAGACAGAGGTGCACAACACGCCGATGATAGCTAGAAAGAGGACGCGTGGAAAAGGATCGGCCAGTCTGGCGTGCGCGCTCGGCAAGCGCAATGGCAATTTCGTGCAGTTTTTCCTCCTGACGCTGACGGTATTCTCCGGCATCAAGCTGCAAACGCACAGCAGCTCCCAGCTTATGAGTGAGAATACGCGATGTCAGGTACTGAATGGCCACCAGAGTCTGACCTTCACGACCTATAAGCAGTCCCGAGTAATCGCCGCTATCGATATGTACACGCACGCTGTTTTGAAACACTTCAATTTGCAATGCGACCTTTTCACCAATGATCGTGGATATGATCTTCTGCAGCACCTCTTCTAAAAATACCCTGAAATCCTCCGAAGCAAGTTGCTCTGCAGAAAGCAACGGCAAGCCTTCCGGAAGCTCATCGGGCATATCCTCTGAAGGAAAGGTTTTCTCAAAGGGGTCAAAAACCGGCTCTTTCTGCACTGAGTTCTGTTTCTCGGGCTGCGGAGCTCTTGGGATGGCAGTTTCTTCAGCTCTTACCTTTACCATGCCGCGCTTAACGTTGCTTTGGCGAGGCTTGCGACGGCTCTGACTGAGGCATTTTTCCTGATCCTGAACTTTGACGTACTCTGGCTCGACAGGTTCTGGTTTTGCCGCATCTTCCGGCTGCAAAAGCCGCGCACGCACGGAAGCTTTACACGTACTGACAATACCAAAGATACCACTTTTAGCATCGCGCAGAATTTCGATCTCTAGCTGCTCTCGACTCACACCAAAATAACTGCACGCTTCGGCAATGGCGGCGCTGATATCTTTTCCCTGAAACTCTTTAAACGCGTCCATATTACCCCCATATCAAAACATACACGCAATATTAGACACGCTCTAAGCGCTCGCCGGCTTTTTCTTATTCTTGCGCATCATCAGCCACTGCTGGAAGATAGAGAGCACGTTGTTCACAAGCCAGTAGATGACAAGACCTGAGGGGAAACCGAGAAAGAGGAAGGTAAAGATAATGGGCAAAAACATCATGATCTTGCGCTGCATGGGATCATTGGCAGGAGGACTCATTTTCTGCTGAATGACCATGGTCACGCCCATAATGATAGGCGTAATATAAAGCGGATCTTTGCTGGAGAGATCGGCCAGCCAGAGCATATCGGTACCAGGAAGCGTGGGAATTAAGGCCGCATGACGCAGTTCAATAAAGGTCAGAAGTGCCTGATACAGGCCAAAAAAGACCGGCAGCTGCACCAGGATGGGGACGCAACCACTCGCAGGATTGACGCCATAGGTTTTATACAGGTTCATGACTTCCTTATTCATCTGCTCTTTGTCGTCCTTATACTTCTCCCTGATTTCCACCATAAGTGGCTGTAATTTTTTCATCTTCTCCATGGAGGCATAACTCTTGGCTGTCAAAGGCCAGAAGAGGGCCTTGATGACAAAGGTCAGCATAATGATGGCTATACCCCAGTTATGTACGAGATCATAAAAATTCTGCAAAATCCAAAGCAGACCTTTGGCGATAAGGCTGAACATGCCAAGATCCACACTCTTGGCGAGATCTTCAGACACTGCAAGCAGCTGCTTGCGATCCTTGGGACCAAACCAGTAGCGAACCTTCAGTCGACGACTTTCCTTGCCCCCGAGAACAAGATCAGGCTGCTCCAGGGCGGCGCGATACACCGTATTCTGAGCACGACCTTTCATCACGCTATTGTCGGGATTCTCTGGCAAAACCGCAGCCAAAAAGTAATTGCTCATGGCGCCGGCCCAAATCATGCGGCCACTTTCCATGCGCCCCTGCTGCGTCAGGGTGTCAAAGGAGGATTCCTCGTCGAGACTGCCGTTATTGTCCCAGGCAACCCGCATCACGTCATAGCGATCACCGCCGGCATTACGGGAATCTGCAGCTACCGTGTAGGCCAGCCGAATGGTGCGTGACTGCTCGGAGAGATTGACAAGGACAAGCTCCTCTTCAAGGAGATAGGTGTCTGCAGAAAACGTGAAATGTCGCTGTACACTCAGCCCGTCCACTTCTCCGCGCAAGCTGATCTTGCCTTTCTGGGCTGTCTGAAGCTGAAGATCCTGATCCATGCCTGACTCAAGAGCCCATTTACCGGTACTCCATGAAGGCTGACTATTAATCACAAGTCCAAGGGGGGCCACGGCAGAAGCCCGTTCACTGACAATATTGACCAATGGGGCATTGGGCTCCAGACTCATGCGATAATTTTTCAGGGCAAAAGAACGCAATGCGCCACCGCCGGAATAGAGTACTGCCGTATAAAGCGGAGTCTCCACGGTGAGATTCTTACCTTCAGAAGGTGTAAAGGTCGGCAAAAGAGCCTCACGATCAGCCTCGGCCTTTCTCTTCGCCTCCTCCTGAGCCTGCTGTTTGGCCAGCTCTTCCTGTTCTGCCACGAGCTTGGGGTCCGGTGCAGGTATCCAGCCCATATACTGCGCGAGGGAACTCCAGCCGAATACCACAACCAGACAGAGAACTATGGCCAAAATAATATTCTTGGTGCTGTTATCTTGCATTTGTTGCATATGATCTCACTTGGATTGCCGTAAAAAAACATCTGAAAACATTTTCGAGCCGCGCCTGATGAAGGCACAAAAACCTCATTCTGTCGAAATGCTTCGCTCACTTTTGCCGATCACGAGGCGCTCGCTTCACAGGTGGTACCGGATCATAGCCTGACCCTCCCCAGGGATGACAACGCAGCAGGCGTTTCAAGGCAAGCCAGCCACCGCGCACAAGGCCGTGGCGTTCAATGGCTTCCGCTGCATAGGCAGAACATGTGGGAAGATAACGGCAAGCCGGAGGCAGAATCGGAGAAAGAAGTACTTGGTAGAGACGAATGGGAAGGATGAAGATCTGCCGAAACAATGAAATGACTTTCACGCCTTAGGCCCCTTGGGGCTGCAAAGAACCACACAGGCCAGAAGAATGGAAAATGCGCTCAAACAGAGGTCTCAGTTCGGCCTCTGTCCGGCGCAGATTCAGTGTCGCATCCGCCTGTTTTTTGACAACAATAGTGATATCCGCTGCACAATGTTCAACGGAGGGCTTGGACACGGAAACGCTGGAATATGGACGAAAATAGAGGCGAAAAAACTCACGCAGCACCCGTTTCAGCCTGTTCCGGACAACGGCGTTGCCGACTTTTTTGGAAACTGACAGCCCAAGACGCGGAATTTGGCGATCTTCTGCGCTCAGGACAAAAACAAGAAAATGCGGTGTATGGTATTTTCGTCCATTCTTGTAGCAAAGCTCAAATTCAGCTCTTTTCCGCAGCCGAAAGTGCCGAGGCAATCTCAAATCATGAGAGAGATTAGCCTGCCCGCCTGATTCAGGCACTCAGACGCTTCCGTCCTTTGGCACGGCGGCGGCGAATAATAGCACGACCGCTGACAGTCGACATGCGCACACGAAAGCCATGGGTGCGAGCCCTTCTGACCTTGCTCGGTTGATAGGTTCTTTTCATATCTTAACCTCCCAAAAATCTGCATGGTGTCAGGCCTAAAATCTGCACCTGCTAAGAGACAGAGAACCGAGACCACGACGTGATCTCGGAAGATTACAGGGGGTTAACATACACATCGCACCCCGTTGCGTCAAGAGCTCAATCTCTCAAAAAGAGCCTACTGGCTACTGCAGTGGCACACCCACAGGAGGTACAGGCTTAAGGGGAGCAAGACCCTTCTGGTGGCTGCCAGTCTGAGCGCTACCAGTTCGAACGCTGCCAGTCCGAGACGGGCTTGCCTGAAGCCTGCCTGTCTGTCCCGCCCTCGGCGTATTCTTAACATCGAGCTTGGCACTGGTATGTTCAGGCTTATCCTGGATCTTGGGCTTAGCCTGCGGGGCGGATGTTGCATGTGCAGCACCCCGTCTCCCTGTTCTTCTGTGACTTCTCGAACGTGCCGGTTTTTTGGCCGGTGGTTCATCAATCATGAGCAAAGGACGGTCAGCTGGATCTCTGAAACGCATGCCCATAAGACGCACCTGACGTGGTGTCAGCAAGGAATTCCAGTACAGACGTGCTCCACCGTGCTCAATCCATTCATGCGTCAGATTGTGCTGTCCATCTCTCGTCCATTGAGGAACTTGTTCTCCAGGCTCGGCCAGTGCCGGCACGGGCAGGAGAAGGACAAGACAGAGAAGCATACGGCAAAAAATCTCTTTGAGCATAGCTATGCCTCCTTCATGGCCCGCAACAGGGCAGGCAGTAGCATCTTTTTCTCATCCAATGGGAAAAAACTTGTTTTTTCCCATTGAAGGAAGTATGGCTGAAAAAAAAGACCCCTAACGCCGGAACGTGTCATGGCCAACGACTTAATCAAACGTAGTGAAAAAGCTATCCCCTGCCTCACCCTTATCGGCATGCCGGGAGCTGGCAAAACAACTATCGGAAAACTTTTGGCAAAAAAGGTACGCTGGCCCTATCTGGACAGCGACCATCTCATTGAAGCCACCTACGGGCGCAGATTGCAGGATATCGTCGACGCCACGGACAAAGAACGATTTTTAGCCATTGAAAGTCAGGTTATCTGCTCCATCAGAGCGCAACGCCTGATTATCGGCACAGGCGGAAGCGTTGTCTACCACAAGGCTGCCATGGAGCACCTGAAAGCCCTCGGTCCTATTGTCCACCTAGACATTCCCCTGGCGCTCGTCGAAGAACGTATTGCCGGCAATCCTGAACGTGGCATTGCCATTGCCCCGGGCCAGACGCTTGCCGACATCTACAGGGAAAGAGATGCCCTCTATCACGAGTGGTCAGATTTTTCATGCAATAACAGTACCACGACACAAGAAGCGTGTGTGGACTATATTATCTCCCATCTGCCCAAAGATTTCTTCTCAGCCTGATTCCACAAAAAAAGGCGGGGAAACCCGCCCTTTCCATCTCGCTTTCCGGCCTAAGCCTAATAGCGCCATTCATGGCCATCAAAATGGATCATTTCATTGAGCCTGCGTGAACCAGTAGCCTGGCAGGGAGCCTTAAGGGCTTCTGCCTTGGTTTTGCCATGGCAGCTAAAGGTCTGCTCAGAGTAACGGATAAAGCCGACATACTGGCCAGCCTTTGAAGCAGGGCGCATATCTGTGGAATAGTTTTCAGGATCAATGGAGATATAGGTCGCAACATAGCCGTTGCCGGAATGTCTGACAGCCTTGTTGGACTTGGAAGGAGTGATGGTCCGAGAGGCACGCAAAACAAGTCGATGGCCTGTCTCTTTGAGAGCTGCACGGACTTCAGCTTCGCTCTTAGGCGCTCTTCTGGCCTGTTCGTGCTTCTTGGATTCCTTCTTATGGTCCTTTTTCGCGTTTTTCTTCTTTCCCTTCTGATCATGCACAGCTGGCTCTGGAGCTGCCTGCGGTGTTTGTTCGACCGCAGGCGCTGCCTGAGGCTGTGTGCTTTCACTCTCCTGCGAGGCGGCGCAGCCGGAAAGCAGCAGCAGACTGAGACAAGCCGAAACTAAATACTTGGACATAGAGCCTCCTTGGTCCCGGCCAAAACTAGCCGGAAATGATTGAGAAAACACCCGTTGTACGGAAAAACCGGGCGGCAAAAGCCGCCCGGTTTCATTTAGGAAAAATCACAAATCACGTACGATTACTCAAAGGAAATTTCGGTACGGCGGTTCATGTAACGGCCGTCTTCGTTGGAGTTGTCGTACTTGAAGGACTTACCGCGACCAATGGCGCTCATACGGCTGGCAGGAACGCCTTGCTTGGCCAGGTAGTTCTTCACGGCCGTAGCACGGCGCTGTGAAAGGACGCGGTTGTAAGCGTCGGTACCCTTGGAGTCGGTCCAGCCGCTCAGCACAACCTTCTTGTTGGCGTTGGTCTTGATAACTGCAGCGGCCTCATTGAGGATGCCCATGGCCTTGGCGTCAAGAGCATAGGAATCAAAGGCAAAGTTCACGCCACGCAGGACGAGGACTTCGGCTTCACCGCAGAAGACGGCAGTCACGAAACGCTCAACAGCGGCATCGCTGGTCACAAGCTCTTCAGCACGCACAACCTGGGCTGCAGAATTCATGGCAGCAATAGCCTGAATATTTTTCTTACCATTTTCGGTATCGGACAGGTCGATGATGTGGACGACCAGATTGCGCTGGGTGGCATAGATCTGACGCACAACTTCCACGAAATCCACGCCACGGTTGTTGTCACCGTCGGTGACAACGATCAGAGCGGCGTCGCGCTGCATGCTGGAAAGGAAGGGTTCATAGGTCTGCAGGCCATCACCCATGCTCGTCATACGGCCAAAGACATCAAAGCTATCCTTCAGAGTATCAATAGCGGAGCTCATTCCACTGCGGCTCCAGGGACCCTGCGGGACAATGACACCATTGGGGCTAATCGTATGCAGGCCACCCATAAAGCTCTGCTCAGGAATAGCTGCATTAACGCGCTGCAAGGCTTCTTTGGCAACTTGCACTTTTGTTTTCTTGAGGTCTTTGTTGTGCATCATCATGGAACCTGAGTAGTCCACGACAAAATCAAAGCTCTCAATTTTTTTGTTGCAGCTCACAGGGGCTGCCATCGCAGCTGCCGCATAGCTCACGACCAATGCAGCTGCCAACATCAGCATACGGAGAGATTTCATGATGCCTCCCAAAAAAATGTGTCGTTAAATACCGTCAACGTTGACGCCTAACGGTTTGCCCGCCTTGCCGCAGCTTTGCAGTCAGCGGCATTGCTCTATTTATAGCCAAGTTCAAAACGTTCTGCAACCATAAAGAACACATTGTCACTGCAATCAACAAAAAAACGTGTTCAGGTTCTTTGTTTGCCTGCACATACTTAACTATTGAAAAAAAAGTCAACAGAAGATCTAGGTCTTTTTCTCTGCGTCAAGAACGATCTTATCCTAAAAAAATCTCAATTTCTCATAAAAATATTGACAGAGGATTTCACCCCTATATCTTGATACGTGTGATAGGCTCGACTCTGAGCCTGGAAGCCACATTCTCGATAGCCAGCGTCTTGCAAAAATTCAGTTCTGCTGTATAGTCTAAAAGAGTGGCAGTTTTTTACGCCTGTGTTCCCTGCAGGTTCACATTAGCAAAAGGAGGCAGTGCGGCTTCCCCCTTCTGGGATTCTGCGCTGATTTATTATGAACAATTCTCTGTCTCGTTCCCGTTCCTATGCCGCGGATGCCGTATCCACCTATATGTCCAAGGTATACCTTTGGATGTCCGCAGGTCTCGTGTTAACGGCTATCACAGCCTGGTTTGTGGGTACAAGCACTGCGGTCACCGTACTTTTCTCTAGCCCTGTGATCCCCATTGTCCTTTTTGTTGGAGAGATTGGACTGGTCATCGCTCTGTCTGCAGCCATCCACAAAATGAGTGCGCAGACAGCGACACTGCTTTTCATGCTTTTCTCGCTGATCAATGGATTGACACTTTCCACCATTTTTGTGGCCTACAGCATTGGTTCCATAGCTAATGCCTTTTTCTCCACAGCCGGCATGTTTTTAGCCATGTCCGTCTACGGTACAGTCACCAAGCGTGATCTTACCAGTCTGGGCAGTTTTCTCTTCATGGGGCTCATCGGCTTGATCATCGCAAGTGTGGTCAATCTCTTTCTGGCCAACGCCATGATGGACCTGATCATCAGCTGCGTTGGGGTGCTCATCTTCACCCTGTACACTGCCTACGATACGCAGAAGCTGCGTCAGTTCGGCATGGCAGCTCCCATGGATGACAACGAGGCTGTGCAGCGTGGTGCCATTCTCGGCGCCTTGACACTCTATCTCGACTTCATCAACCTTTTTATCTATCTCCTGCGCCTCTTTGGTTCTAGCCGCGATTAAACGGCGCATTCAAATCGCACAAAAGGACAGAAAGTCACAGGCTTTCTGTCCTTTTGTTTCTTTCCCAGGAAAGAGACTGCTCTCGATCTATATCATTGACAGGCTAATAAAATAAAGTCTCCACAAATCACATACATGTTATTATAAAAAATAAATTACCTACTACATATATTACCAGGCAAATAAACGTCAATTAATTGTTCTTAAATCAATTTAAAATTACAAAACACTTCCTCTGTGTAGCTAATGAAAAAGCGTATCCCACAACATCACAATCAAAAAAAATATGCAAACAGCAAGGACTCAGCGCGTTGCCGCCAAAAACACGCAGGCGATCACTCTCCTTCTTGGAAAAAAGCACCCAATCTTGCAGCCATTGAACGTGAAATCAAGGCAGCATACGGCATAGCAGACACCTTTCCTGATTCCGTGCAAAGTGACGTAAGTCAACTCTCTGCTCTTACCCCTTCTGAAAAAGCTTCCCTGGAAGACCTGACCGACCTCTGTTTTGTCACCATTGACGGCGAAGATGCCCGCGATTTTGACGATGCCATCTCTGTGGAAAAACACGAAGACGGTTGGCGTCTGCTTGTAGCCATAGCTGATGTCAGCCGCTATGTACCTAAAATTCGTAAAAGCCGCTTGCAGACCTTGGACAGCGAAGCGCAAACACGGGGTAATTCTTTTTATTTTCCAGGTTCTGTGGCCCCCATGCTGCCGCCAAGACTATCCACGGATCTGGCAAGCCTGCGAGCTCAGACAGAGCGGCCTGTTATTGTCTGCGAACTTTTACTCACAGATGATGGCTTTGTCAGAAAAAGCCGCTTCAGCCAAGCGCGTATTTGCTCCCAGGCCCGCTTAAGCTATACACAGGTGCAGGGGCTTTTGCTCAAAGAAGACCCCGCAGTCAAAGCCAAAATGTTC
The DNA here is from genome assembly GCA_017528345.1 of Desulfovibrio sp. Classification (GTDB taxonomy): domain Bacteria; phylum Desulfobacterota; class Desulfovibrionia; order Desulfovibrionales; family Desulfovibrionaceae; genus Desulfovibrio. The sequence goes on along the minus strand of JAFXOX010000009.1, from coordinate 54,032 downwards.
AACCACCCGCGCGCATATGACATTTTGCGCATGCTGGAAGCTGCATGCAGACTCAGTGAAATCCTAAGTAGGCAGCGTGAGTTGCGCGGAAGTCTGATGCTCCGCAGCTTTGAACCTGAGTACAGCTGGAATGCCCAAGGCATCGTCACAGATATCCATTTTCGCGAGCATCTTCCAAGCCACAGACTCATTGAAGAATTCATGATTCTTGCCAATGAGGCCTGTGCCGAGCACCTCAGACGCGTGGGGCTGCCTTTTCTCTACCGCATTCATCCTGAGCCCTCAGAGGAAGAGATTGCACAGCTTGAGACAGCACTTCATTGCTGTGGGGCTCTACCAGCAGAGATACGCCAAAGGGCCCTTAGAGCAAGGGATTTGCCCGTGCTCCTCAGGTCGTGCAAGGGAGAAAGTCATGAGCAGACAGTGACATCCCTCTGCCTGCGCGCTCTGCCCAAGGCCATCTACAGTCCTGAGAATATCGGTCACTTTGGACTTGCCTCCCCCTGCTACTGTCACTTCACATCCCCCATTCGCCGTTATGCAGATCTGCTTGTGCACCGCGCCCTCAAGTATGCTCTTGGCTGTAATGAGCTGCTTTTTGCCCACAGACGCCTGCAGATTGTGGCAAGCCACCTCAATCGACAGGAGGAGCGGGCTCAAAGCGCCGAGCGCATGCTGCACAAATACTGTGCCATACTCTACATGCGGGAAAAAGTGGGGCATGATTTTCCAGCCTATGTCAGCACAGTCACGCAAGCCGGTTTTTTTGTGCAGCTCAAGAATGTGCCGATTAGCGGATTTGTGGCCAAAAGATTGTTTTCTGAAGCTGTGCACGTAGATCTCCTCAAGCAGCGCATCTTCAATATCCGCACAGGCTTAAGCTATCAGCTGGGAGATCCGCTGCTTGTCCGTCTCATCGCCGTTGTACCGCAAACTCTTGCCATCAATTTTCTGCCTGTGGCAGACGCAAGCAAGCAACGGCTGCGCTAACATCTCTCAAGCCCAATCAAGGAGGCAGCGTCTTTTTGCGCTGATCATCATGTCTCTGCTCAGTTCTTCACAGCGACTTGGCGTAGCAGCCCTACTCCTTGCCGCCAGCAATCTTCTCTCCCGCCTGATGGGTTTGATTCGCGATAAAGTCATTTCCTGGCAATTTGGCGCAGGTCATGAAGCGGACATGTATTTTGCGGCCTTTGTGGTCCCAGACTGCATTAACTACCTTCTGGCCGGCGGTTTTATGTCCATTACGATCATTCCCCTGCTCAGTCGCAGCTTTCAGGAAGATCCGAAGGATGCCTGGCGCTTCTTTTCCTGTGTATTGTGCTGGATAAGCTTGGCCGCTCTGCTTTTGACAATCCTTAGTATGCTCCTGGCCGTGCCTCTTGCTGACATTGTGGCTCCAGGCTTTAGCTCTCAACAGAAACTGCGCCTTGCCTTCTTCATGCGTCTGATTTTGCCAGCCCAATTCTTTTTCCTGACAGGCGCCTGTTTTACGGCCCTGCTCTTTCTCAGGCGCCAATTTCGCGTGCCAGCCCTAAGTCCTCTCATCTACAATGGCTGCATTATTTTGGGAGGACTGCTTCTTCCGGCCATACTTCTACTCTTCAATCCCAACGCCACCTTTCAAGCGATGAGCCAGAAAGTAGGCATGACGGGCTATTGTCTGGGAGTCACCCTTGGAGCCTTTCTCGGCGCTTTTCTTGTACCGCTTGTTACGGCGCGCCAAAGAGAAATGCCCATACAAATCTGCTTTTCCCATCCTCTGCTGAAACGTTTTCTCATCATTGCCCTGCCCTTAATGCTCGGCCAGACCATTATCATGCTTGATGAGCAGTTTCTGCGCATTTTTGGCAGTATGTTGGGCGAAGGCATTGTCAGCCTTCTCAACTATGCTCGCCGCATAGCCCAGGTTCCCATTGGCCTTGTAGGCCAGGCTGCAGCTGTAGCCTCCTACCCCTTTCTCGTGGCTCTGCTCACCCAAGGCAAAAACGAAGAATTTGCGGCTACGCTCAACAAAGCCCTGCGTATGGGGCTATGCCTGATTATTCCCTGCAGTTTTGGTCTTTTGGCCTGTGCCTGGTCGGTGATTACGCTGATCTTTCAGGGGGGACGCTTCGGTCAGGCAGAAACACTGGCCTGTGTGCCACTTCTGCAAATCATGCTGCTCGCAGTTCCCTTGACAATGCTCTATATGGTGCTCGTACGCGCTTTCTATGCCAGATCTGACACCATAACTCCGGCCGTCACAGGCACCATTGTGACCTGCGTGGCTGTGCCGGTCTATTATTTCCTCAGCTCCAGGATCGGCGCCTGGGCCATTGCCCTGACAAGCTCCATCAGTGTCAGTGCCTATGTCCTCTGGCTTATGTTCATCTGGGTGCACCGCTATGGTAATGATGCACTCTCCGGCCTTGGCAGGCTTGCAGGCATCCTTCTCACCCTTGCCATACCATCCACCTATCTCGCGTTACAAAGTCTCCCCTGGCTTCAGGAAAACCTCACGTTTTTTCCTTTGCTCAAGGCCTTTGTTATCCTTATGCTGCAGGGCAACCTCTTCCTGCTGCTTTTTGTTCCTCCAGCCCTTTTCCTGGTACCAGATCTGCGTAAGGCGTTGGCAAGACGCCTGCCTAGCTTTCACCTCAAAAACGCCAAGAAATAGTCGGCAAAGGCCATGCTGCAAAATGCTGGACAAGCAGCAAAACCAGACCAAAACAGAGAAGCAGAAAAATAACGCCTTCTGTCCATGAGCCTGTACGGCAGAGAGGACAAGCCAGACGGGGTTTGGACAGCAAAGGCAAAAGCGGGATCCCCATGGGAGTGAGGGCATCAAGCAGAAGATGTGTGAGAGCGCCCAAACAAAGAGCCTGAAAAGCCTCTACGCTCCACACAGGGAGCTCTCGGACAAAAAAAAGAGGCATAAGCCACAGGCCAAACCAATGACTGATGCCTCGATGCATGCGCGCAAATAGTTTTTGTTGAGACGCCCGTGAACCTGCTCGTAAAGCTGCCCAGCACTGATCCAGGAGATCCGGCAGGATTGCACCCACAAGGACCAAGACCAGGCCAAAAGGAGAGAGTCTGGCCAGAAGACCTACGCCAAGGCCAAACACTTGATGTGTTGGCCAGCGCATCAGTTCTTTGAGGCGGCTTGGCCGACTTTGTTTGTCTGCGTATGCCCAAAAGCGGCTGAACGAACAATAATAGCGCCACTTTTGGCATCCTTTTCCCTGCCAAGCTCTTTAGGCAGCTTTATGGTAGCTCCGCTTACGAGGCTTTTGTTATCTTCCACAAGCAGAAGCCCATGGGCACTGCAGGCATACCTGGCGTAACCCGCAATGCCAGGGACTGAAAAGGGCGCGGAAATAATACGGGCTGTATCGGTCAAGGTCGTTTTTTTACTCCTTTTATGCAAAAAAAGCGGGGCAAGAGAGAGCGTGTCCTTGCTCAAACAGGCTTTGCGGCTGATATCTGCCAGCCATTCCGGAACAGAGTGCGTCTTACAGGTGAAATGGCACCACGAGCGCCGCATTTTACCTTGCATCAGTGGGCAAGGCTTATGGTGCGTGCAGGGGCAATCCACGGCAAAACCAAGAGATCGGGCTTTTTCACGAAGATGCATGATGATTTTGCCGCCAAGACGTGTGCCTGGCTCAAAACACAGGAGGTGCAAAGGGGTTTCGCCAAAAAGGCTATCAACATGACGAAGAAAGCTCTCAAGTCTCTGCTCAAAAAAGGAGACATTTTCTTCCTGTTCCCAGGCATCCTCCGAAAGTGGACTTTCATCTCTTGTGCCCTGATGCCTATTCCTGCGGATGACAAGCTCGTTGAGGAGATTTGCCTGAGTCACGAGAAATGGCCGTTCATGGCCCACTTTGGCTGAATATTGTGCTTTGACCTGTGCCATGGAACATGGCAAAAGCGTCACTTTCCAGTTAGGTACCATTGCCTCAAGGAGGTCCCTGCCAATACCCAGAATCTGCTGGGATTTGTCCTGACAGACAATATGCAGAGGCAATTCGCGAAAGTCAGGCTTGGCCAGGGCTAGGGCCAAGGGAAGCGTTGCAGGGCCTGAGCCGAGATCAAGCAGAAGCGTCTGTTTGCCGTCTGGCTTTGGCAATGTCATTGTGCTCAACATGCGCGCAAGACGCAAAAGATTCCAGGGCATAAAGTAGTACAGATAGGCACTGATAAACCGGGGGCTGCTCCAGTAGGGTTGAGCCATCTCTCTGCGCTGCTCCGTGAGCAGGCGTGAAAGATGAAAAACATCTTCGGCAAGAGTCTTTTTGTGGTGAGGGGAGAGGGGACGTACAGCGTGAAGCACGTTCTCCAGATCTTTCATATCCGCCGCTACCGAATCCATCTTCTCGGCAAACAGGGAAGAAGTTACCTTCCAGGAAAAGGCGCAAGCCTTGGGCTGGCCAGTCTTCCCTATCGATTTTTTCATCATTGTCTGTTTTTTTGCCATTGCCCTGGCCTCGCTGCGCACTCTTGAGCTGCCAAATGGTATATTTTTTTGAGGGATTCTCACAACTTTTTAATATATGGATAACATTGAGGTTCGTCAGCCCCAAAGTGCATGGCCGCAAAAAAAGACTGCTGAAAATCAGCTTCATCGGTCAAGGTAAGCACGTGTGCCCCTTGGCAAAGAGCAAAAAGCGCATCCCGTAAAGGCATCGACACAGCAAGGCGTGCGGCCCCCATGAGTGCGCTATTGCCGCAGGGCACGATTTTCTCGGCAAGACCCTGAGGGAAAAAACCAAGCGTTTCAAGATCCTTGGGCTGCACGTGTTCTCCCAGGGCGCCTGCGAGAAAAATCTTGCTCAACTGTCTTGCTTGCAAACCGGCGGCTTTAAGGAGAAAATGCAGAGCTGTGGCGAAAGCGGCTTTTACTTTGAGCAGTTCTTCCACATCACGGGCCTCAAGAAAGAGACCGCTGCCAAGATCAAGACGTTCAACACCGTGATATGGGCTCACTTTCGCACTGATTTTGGAAAGAACGGGCATGGCCTGCCCCCTCAGAAAATGGCCCGAGGCATCGACAAGCTTTACCCGTACAAGCTGTGACAACAGCGAAAAATACCCTGTAGCACTGATGCCGGAAGGCGCCAGACTTTGCTGAGTGCATTGACCAACAAGACCTGAGGGGCCCAGAGTAAAAGCTGTGATGACATCCTCGCCGGCCAATTGTCCACAGCGCATGCCGATGCCTTCCACAGCTGGTCCCATGGGTACACTTGCCAAATACAGCTCATCTGTCATCAAGGCAAATTCGGCATTTGTTCCCAGATCCACAAGAAGCCAAGGTTTAGGCAGATCTCGGGCAAGCATTTCCGCAAGACCGGCACTTACGTCGCTCCCCAAAAAAGGTCCTGGCAGTGGTGGCAGATAGACTGGAGGAAATTTCTGCAGATGCAGGTATTCATGGCCTCTGTGGACGAGTCTGTAGGGCGCAGAGGCCAAACCACGGACATCACTGTCCAGAAAAATTTCAGCCATGGCCGTATTTGCTGCCAGACAGAGCAGGCGAATCTCTGAGAAACGGGTATAGCGGGAGACATCCTGCACAATGGCTTCACGTACCAGTTCCGCCAGCTGCTTTCTTTTGACAGGCACCTGCGCATAGGCTAGACGGCTGATCACATCACTGCCAACGCAGGCTTGAGGATTAAGAAAGTGATTGCTTGCCTGCACATCCCCGTTTGTCGTCACAAGCTGCCAGCACACCGAAGTTGTCCCAAGATCAAGGGCCAGAAGCAGGTCTCTCTGTGGCAGGGAATCTGTGTGTGTGGCACAAGCCCGCTCGAAGCAATTTCCTGGCAGAAAAAAAAACGGAGATGCGTGAAGTTCCTGAAGTTCCCCAAGGGTATGCCGGCAGCTCAGACGCCAGCCTTGAGCGAGTTCTTCTTCAGAAAAGACCGCTGTTTCTGCCCCTGTCCAGGGCACGGCTCGCCCCAGAAAACGCAGGCGACAACGTCCGCACAGGCCGAGACCTGTGCACAGCGCCTGAGGAGCAAGCCCGGCTGAAAGCCAGAGCAGCCGAGACAAGGGCTCAGATGCCTCTCCCTCAAGGATGACGCTGCGCGATTCCTCGTTTTCGCCAACCACAGACACTTGGCAACGCATGCTTTGTCCTTGGCAAGGGCTCTGTGCTCTTGCCTAGCTTGTCAGTCTTTTGTATTTTTTGCCCGCAAGTTTTTGGCTGTACGGCCGTTCTTAGTTTGCAGAAGACACATACCGCGAAACAACGGAGGCGGCGTTTACCCTAGGGACGCCGAAAAAACAGATGAACAAGGTTCTGGCACAAGATGAAGTGGACGCCCTGCTTAGAGGGCTTTCAGGCGGAGAGATTGAAAGCGAACCGGAGATCACGGAAGATCCCGATGGCATTGTGCCTTTTGACCTGACCAACCAGGATCGAATCATCCGCGGCCGTATGCCGGTTTTGGAAATCGTGAATGACCGTTTTGCCCGTCTCTGCACCAATGCGCTCTCCAACGCCGTGCGCAAACGCGTCGAGCTCAATCCCATCTCCATTGACATGACCAAATTCGGCGATTTCATGCGTTCACTGCCAGTGCCGACCTCCATCAATATCTTCAAGATGGATCCTCTGCGCGGCAATGCCCTGATGATTGTCGATTCACGCCTCGTTTTTGCCCTGGTGGAAAATGTCTTCGGCGGCGCTGGCAGTCAGCCCAAAGTGGAAGGCCGAGAATTCACACGCATTGAGCAGGCGGTCGTCAACCGCATCGTCAAAATCGCCCTGGAAAATATGGAAGAATCATGGCGGCCTGTGCATGATGTCAAACTCGAACTCGTGCGCAGTGAAATCAACCCCCAGTTTGCCACCATTGTACCACCAAGTGACGTGGTGGTGATCATCAGCTTCGAAGTAGAGCTGGAAACATCCCTTGGATCCATGATCATCTGCCTTCCCTATGCTACCATTGAGCCTATCCGCGGCAAGCTGCATGCGAGCTTTCAAACTGAACGCCTGGAAGTGGACCATGCATGGATGAACCGCCTCAAGGAACGACTCATGGAAACACCCGTGGAGCTTGTGGTCAAATTCGGCACCACAACCATCACGGGCAATCAGCTGCTGCGTATGCAGGTGGGAGACGTCATTGTCCTCAATACCGATATCGAGGATATGCTCATCTGTACCGTAGAAGGGGTGGAGAAATATCAGGGTATTGCCGGCACCGTCAAAGCCATGAAGGCTTTTCAGATTGTCAACGAGAAAGAGCCAAACTTCACTTAAGCTGGCCTGACCGCATCAAAAGTTTGATGCGGTTGATCTGGTTGACCTCACTGGCACCCGGATCGTAGTCAAGGGCAATAAAATTGGCATTGGGATAACGGCGTTTCAGCTCTCCCATCAGCCCCTTGGCGACCACGTGGTTGGGCAAACAGCCAAAGGGCTGCACACAGAGAATATTTTTTACGCCATTTTCCAACATGCGCACCATTTCCGCTCCCAAAAGCCAGCCTTCTCCTGACTGCTGCCCAAGGGAAATGAGATTTCTTGTTTTTTTACGCAAACTGCGGAAACTCGAAGGCGCATAAAAGCGTTTGCTCGTCGCAAAGGCGAGACGAGTGCCAAGTCTCGTTGCCTCAAGAAAGGCAATACCCAGCATGGCCATTCTCGCGTCACGTCTGCGTCCGGCCAGATGGCGGTAATTGAAAATATCATCGTAAAGACAGTACATGGCAAAATCCATGACATCTGTGGAAACGACTTCCCCACCCTCAGCCTCAATGACCTCGGTGGCATGATTATTGGCATCGGGATGGTATTTGAGCAATATTTCTCCCACAATCCCCACTCGTTCCCTGCGCTTTTCCTCTGTCACCGGCAGACGGTCAAAATCGCGGATCATACAGAGCATATTCCATTCAAACTTCAGCACATTGCCAGTGAGAATATTGGCTTTTGCCCGCTCAATCCACTTCTCCGTCAAACGCTGCACGCTTCCCCTTTCCCATTCATAGGGTCTGATCCTGTTAATCATACGTGCCAAGGCATCACCATAGTGGCCTGCCATAATCATGCGAAAGAGCATGGCCCGCGTCATGCGAATGCCAGGCCCCTGAATACCTGTGGCAAAGGAAAGGATGGGGATATGTCCAAGGCCCGCATCAACCATGGCTTTGCGCAGAAGGCTTGCGTAATTGGTGGCGCGACATCCACCACCGGTCTGAGAGATAACGAGGGCGATTTTCTGCGTATCCCAGCGTCCGCTCTGCACAGCCTGTAAAAGTTGCCCGATGACCACAATAGCCGGATAACAGGCATCGTTATTGACATAGCGCAGACCAAGCTCAATGGCTTCCCGATCCACTGTGGGCAAAAGGGCAGCATGATAGCCTGAGCCCTGAAAGATGGCTTCAGCAAAGGCAAAGTGAATGGGCGACATCTGCGGAATGAGCAGTGTATGGGTTTCGCGCATGGCTTCGGTAAAAGGCGGCGGTCCCTGTGTGGCCTCCTCGGGGCTGTGGCAGATAGCGACACGTTTTTCACGCATGGTTGCTAAAAGCGATCGGATACGAATACGTGCGGCCCCGAGATTGGTTCCTTCGTCAAGCTTAATCTGGGCATAGAGATGTCCGGCGCCACTGACAATTTCCTCCAGCTGGTCCGAGGTGATGGCATCGAGCCCGCAGCCAAAGGAAAAGATCTGCAGTACAGCCAGATTGGAACGGCCGACGGCAAAGGCTCCGGCCTGATAAAGGCGGGAATGATAAGCCCACTGATTGACCACGCGCAGCCCCTGAGGAATCGGCTGCACCTGTGCCACCGCATCCTCAGTTAAGACTGCCATACCGCAGGACGTGATGAATTCGGCAATGCCGTGATGTACTTCAGGATCTACATGATACGGATGGCCGGTCAGAATAATACCTTGTTCCCCATGTTTATCGAGGTCGGCAAGTATTTCGGCACCTTTTTGTCTGACATCAGCGTGAAAACGCTCAAGCTCCTGAAAACCCGCGGTCACCGCCGCATCAAGTTCACTCTGGGCAAAATCTGCAAAAAACGGCACCTCATGCAGTCTATGGGCCAGTTTCTCCGCTGAAAGCGGCAAGAACGGACAGAGATAAGTGACATCGGACGCCTTCAACTCCTGAATATTATTGCGCAAAAGTTCAGGATAGCCGGCCACAACCGGACAGTTAAAAGCGCCTGTACTCTGACTGGCTGAAGCGGATTCTCGCGGCACGCAGGGAAAGAAAATGGTCTTGATACCCTGTTCAAGCAGGTCAAGGACATGACCATGAGCCAATTTGGCCGGATAACAGACAGTCTGTGAGGGAATGGTGGCGTAGCCTTTGTAGTACAAAGCCTTACTGGAGGGACTGGAAAGTACGACACGGAAACCAAGACGGGTGAGCAGCGTAAACCAGAGGGGATAGTTCTCATAAATGTTCAGGACTCTGGGGATGCCGATGGTGCCCCGGCTCGGCTGCTCAAGAGGTTTGTAGGAAAAGAGCCGTTCGTACTTCCACTGGTACATATTGGCTTTGTGGGAAACCTGAACCTGGGCTCCCCGGTCACAACGATTGCCGGACATAAAATGCCGGCCGCCCGGGAAGGTGGATATGGTCAGAAGGCAGTGGTTGGAGCAATGTCTGCAGCGCGTTACCTTGGTTTTGACCTTGAAATTCGCAAGTTCTTCCCTGCCAAGAAGCGTTGAGGTTTTGCCCTTTTCGTGGCGCCTGCGGGCAAGCAGAGCCACGCCGAGAGCCCCCATCAGTCCCGGTATAGCCGGCCGTACTACGTTTTTTCCCAGTTCCAGCTCAAGACACCTGAGCAGGGCATCATTGGCAAAAGCTCCCCCCTGGGCCACCACATGCTCGCCAAGCTCGCTGAGATTGGCGATTTTCATAACTTTATAGCAGGCATTGCGAATCACCGAATACGAGAGCCCGGCGGCAATGTCCCCCAGAGAGATGCCCTCCTTCTGTGCCTGCTTGACCTTGGAATTCATGAAAACCGTACAGCGAGTTCCCAGATCCACGGGGTTCTCCGCCGTAAGCGCGGCTTCTACGAAATCCTTGAGTGGAATGTGCAGGGAGTCGGCAAAGTTTTCAATAAACGAGCCACAGCCGGATGAACAGGCTTCGTTGAGGGAAATACGATCAATGGCGTCGTTGGCAATACGCAGACATTTGATATCCTGACCGCCAATATCAAGAACAAAGCTGACACAGGCATCAAAGAATGCTGCCGCCGTATAGTGGGCAATGGTTTCCACCTCGTCCACATCCAGCCGCAAGGCATTGGACAAAAGGGCGCTACCGTAGCCGGTGGCCCCACTTCCGGCAATAACAAGGTCCGGCGATTTGCGGGCATAGATCTCTTCAAGAATCTTGAGGGCTATGCGCAGAGGGTCGCCACGATTTGAGGCATAATAGGTATAGAGGAGTTCACCGTCGTCGTTGATCAGACAGGCTTTGATAGTTGTCGAGCCTGAATCAAAACCAAGCCAGGCCCGGCCCCTGGCGTCTTCAAGCCATTTGACGCTCAAACCGTTTTTGTTGTGGCGCGCATCAAATTTGGCGCGTTCCATGGCATTGGCAAAGAGCGGTGGCAATCGACCAGTGGATGAGCTTTCAGGCTTAGCCCGCAGAACCTTGAGGTAATCAGCCATTTTCCTAGCACGGCTTTTTTCGCTCGCTGCCTGCAATGCCGCGCCATGGGCCACGAAATACTGCCCGTATTCAGGGAAGACCGCGCTTTGCATGTCTGTCAGCGTGGCACAGAAAAGCTTGCCAAGATAAGGGAGAAAGGTCAGTGGTCCTCCCAGAAAGATCACTTTGCCGGTAATTTTCCGGCCATGGGCAAGACCGCTGATGGTCTGATTGACAACGGCCTGCAAAATTGAGGCAGCCACATCCTCCTTGGCACAACCCTCATTGAGTAAGGGCAAGATATCCATCTTGGCAAAAACACCGCAGCGTGAGGCAATGGGATAAATGGTCTGGGAGTGGCTTGCCAGCTCATCAAGACCCTGGGCATCTGTGCCCACAAAGGCGCCCATTTGATCAATAAAGGCGCCTGTGCCGCCAGCACAGGTTTCATTCATGCGCTGTTCCACACCGCCTGTCAGATAGGTCAGCTTGGCATCTTCTCCGCCCAGTTCAATGACCACGTCGGCATCGGGAATAAAATGACTGATAGCCAGATGCGAGGCCAGAACTTCCTGTAGAAAGGAAACGCCCAGCTCTTCGGCCAGAGCTATACCGCCAGAACCTGTGACACACAGGACCACAGAGCTTTCGCCAAGCTTGGCGCTGATTTCCTCAAGCAGGGCAATGGCTGTAGCGCGCACATCCGAAAAATGGCGTGTATATTGGCGGAAAAGGACATCTCCAGCACTGTCCAGCACGACGGCTTTGACAGTTGTCGAGCCTATATCCAATCCAAGCGAACAGTGTGGCGACATGCTATCCTCAAGTGCTATCTGCCGGCTATCCAGTAGGTTTCAGGACTTTTTTCCACAAAGCCGTCACTCACGGAAAAAAAGCCAACCTGCTTAAAGAGCTGCTGATATTCACGCCGCGTTCTACGCCAGCCCCAGAACTGCTGAGGGCGAACGCCCAGATAGTGAAGCACTGCGCGAATGAGAATTTTGATGGCATTGACAAAACTGCCGATCATCGAGTCCTCCTGCAAAAAAGAAGAGGAGAGACAGATCAGCTGTCCTCCCGGCTCAAGTTGAGCACGAAGGGCATCAAGAAGATGGGTGAGGGCTCGTGTGGAAATGCTATAGTCCACAGCTGAGAGATAGATCAGATCGTAGTAGACATCAGAAGGCAGACAAAGCGGGGGAAAACCGATGAAGACCCGATCAGCAGGCAGATAGCTGCGCAACCATTTCAGGCCAACAGTACTCGGTTCATTGACGTAGAGTTCCACGTCGGGCATGGCGTCCAAGAGAAGCTTCTCCATATACCCCACGCCACTGCCAATGGAGAGAATGCGGAACGGTTCGGCACGTTCACCGGCCTCTGCTCTCTGAGCTCTGATTCTCTCAAGCAGCCATTCCGCATTGCTGCGCTTGTTTTCTCGCCACTCCAGAGGCAGAGCCTCCCAGCTTGAGTAACGAGCAAACATTTCTTCATAAAATGTTGAATAAAACTTGGATCCTGCCAGGTGAAAAAAGGAAAGATGGGAAAACTTGGTAAACGGGATTCCCTGCCAGCTCTCTTGATAAAATCGCCGCACGACTGTTGCCCCTCCATGCTCTAATCGCCTCAAATATAGCTCAGCAGTACATATCCTGCAATATCTAAAACATTTTTCGCCGTATTCTGACTATAACAGGACTTCAACGGTCAACATTCTACGGACTGCCCTGCCCAAGTCTCTGCCGCAAAAGCATCTGGCTCTCGTAGAGGCGAAGAATATCAGGATCTCTCTGCAGGGCTTTGGGCAGATTGGGATAGCACAAGAGGGCATTTTCATTCATGGCAGCCACAACCAGCGGCGCAAAGATTTCCTCCGGCATATCCGCATACTCGCCAATGGAAGCAGGATTCTGCTGGACCTTGCGCACCAGTTCCAGCGTCAGACTTCCCATAATCTCACGCACATTGTGACTTCGCAAAATGGCGCTTGGCACCTCCGCAAAAACCTGCGGCTCTTCACGCAGCTTTCTGGCATAATATCTGCCGATTTCGCTATCGTCAAAATCCGCAGGCAAAAGCAGATAGCGCTCCTCATCGCGCTTGGCAAAAATATTGTCAGGCTGTCTGACAAGGGCAGGATCAAAAGGCTCTTGCAAACTCTGACCGGAAAGGCTCGCCCTGGCATATCGCATGGCCTTCTGGCAATACCCTTCAAGAGTACCCTTACCAAGATAGGTATTGTACTTCTCTTTCCAGGCCAAAGCGCGCAGCTCAAGACAGGAGAGACGAGCAAAATCAAGGCCCTTGAGACTGAGAACGCCAAGACAGAAGGCGGCCCCATAATCAAGGTTGGTCACGATATTTTCCTCTTCGCTGAGTCGGGGATCTCGCAGAGCCAGGATTTTGCGGTACATCAAAGGTGATCTTGCGGGCAAGCGCTCGTGCAGATCTCTGGCTGTGGCCGGTTCAATCTGCCAGACCGACTGGGCCGGCCCCTTGACCTGTCGCACATAGTAGCCAAAATCCGATTCCGCCGCGGTAATTTCCAGCAGTTTCTCACTATGCAGTCCTCAAAAATCCTATTTAATCCAAAAAGCCTTGAAGTAAAGCTGACTTCAGGGCTTTTTTCTGTCCTCACAAGTCTTTTGTAGTGTTATGACATCTTGCCAAAAAGTTATCAAGTCTGGTATCAATCCTCTTGAGGAAGAGATAACGCTCAAGGGGGCTGATAACATGGCTGGAAACAAGCTTACAGATGCACGAGTAAGGGGGCTCAAGTTTGACGATGCCTGCGGGAAGTCGTGCCAGATGTACTCTGACGGTGGCGGCTTGAGCCTGAAGCTGACCAAGAGTGGTGGCAAGCTTTGGATAGTCTCTTATCGCTTTGAAGGCCGGCAAAACCATTTTCACATTGGGAGCTACCCTACTCTGACTCTCAGTATGGCACGCGAAAAGCTTCTGGAGTGCAGGCGGCTTCTGGAGCAAGGCATCAATCCTGCGGACAAGCGCAGGGAAGAGAAGCAGAGCGCCAAGACTGAAGAGGAGGAGAAAAGAACAACTTTTGGTTTTGTAGCCGAAGACTGGTTGGCACGCAAGCTTATAGCTCTTCGGAACAGCACGAAAGGGAAATATCGCAGAGCACTTGAGTTTGACGTTTTCCCCAAACTTAAAGATCGGCCTATCACGAAGATAGCCAAGCTTGAGCTTTCCGAACTTGTCCGCAATGTATATGCACGATCGCCTTCACGAGGACATCAGCTTGCCATTGTTCTGAGACAGGTTTTTAGACATGCTGAAGATATGGGGTATGTAGAGGTAAGTATTGCTGAGAGCCTGCCAAGAGCGTTTCCGTACAAAATCAAAGGACATAGACCGGCAATCGTGGACAAAGAAGGCATTGCTGATATGCTGAGAAAGATTGATGAGTATGTGAAAAACAACCAAAACGCGACGCCACAAAAGAAGATGGTTATGGAGCTTTTGCCATTTGTTGGCATGAGAGTTGGTGCTTTATGTGCGTTGGAGTGGCGAGACGTAGACTTTGAGCATGCTACTATCGTTCTCAGGGCAGTAGAGGGGAACAAAGTAAAAAGTGACTGTACCATATACCTACCAGCCCGCACATTGGCAATTTTCAAGAAATATGCGGCGCTTGGGCTGAACGCGGTTTATTGTTTTCCTTCTGTGGGAACATCAGCAAAACCCTACCTGTCTAAAGGCCATGTCCGCGAGAATATGGCAAGTGCAGGTGTGGACGTGTCAAAACATTGCAATCATGGTTGGCGACAAGTCCTAAAGACGCTTGCATCTGAAGCCGGCGTACCGCGTCTTTTGAGTGAGAAGGCTCTAACTCATAAGGGCGAAGAATCAGCGATAGAAGCCGTCTATAACCGTGCTTCACATGAGGAAGGACTGCGGAAGTGCATGCAGTGGTATGAAGACACGCTTTTTGCTCTAAAGGACGGCAAAGAGTTGCCAAAGTGGAGCGGTGATCTGTTTATATAACAATGGGGGAAATTTATGGAAAAGATTATTGAAAACAGTGAAGACATGCTTTTAGAATATAGTCAAAAGCTAAGTCTTTGTTCTACTGCCATGTGGCAGATGTTAGACAGTGCAAATACCGATACCGTAGAAATGGGCACAGACTCAACTTTTGGCATCGTCAAGATCATTGATGAGGTAAATGACGGCATAAAAAAGATACTTATGGGTGAATCGTAGAAAAGGCTTGATATATATTGCTTGGCTAGGTGTGGAATAGCTACCCATACCGAAGATGCAGACATAAGCCTGTCTGTCATGTCTAGTTATTATTGAGAAGGGAGAGAATGAACGCATCTGACTATCTTGATACGTGGCTAAAGAATGAAAAAAGGATTGCTGAAGCAGAGCTTGAACGAAAGCTTGCGGTTGAACATGAACGAGCTTTACTGGAAGTTCGAGAAGGATATGGCCTGCGTATCAAAGAATTGGAGGAGAAAATCAAAGTTCTCGAGGCGCAACTTGAGGACGTACAGGGCGGTGAATGGCGCGGGGAATACCCATTGTTGAGTATGGTGGTCGCGTTGATTGTGTCAGGGAAAACTCGCGAGGAGATAGAGCAGTATCTTTTGGCGCAAGGATTTCCCAGAAATCAGATTGCCTTGCTCTTAAGGTCGAAACGGACCCCGCCCACAGATGAGGCGCTGAAAAAGGCGGGGCAAAGAGTTGGAAAATAGATTTCTCCACGGAACAAGCGAGAGCTCTTGCAGATGCAGGGGCTCTTTTTTTTGTGCCGTATTCACAATGTCCCCTTGTCCCCCATATGTCCCCCTTGAATGTCCCCCCTTTGTTTGTGTTATGTTTGACCGAGGAAGTCCAAGGAAATACCTAAGACAACAAAAAAAATATCCAAGCTGACATAAAGGAGGACATTATGCAGGCAACTTCAACAGAACATCTTCAGCGTGGTTTTCGGGCGCAGGATGCGGCGAGGTACTTGGGCGTCTCTAAGAGCCACTTTTGGAAACTGGCGCAGGAAGGCAAGCTTCCCAAGGGAAAACGATTAGGCTCGCGCTGTACATTGTGGTTTTTGGAAGATTTGAACGATTTTTTGAACAAGCTTAAGTCTGACAATATGGTTGCAGGCTAGGAAAAATGCTTGCTCTTATCGTTGCAAGGTGACTAAAATATAAATAAATCCCGTCACTTTTGCACAAGGTGACGGGCTGAAATTTGATTAACAACTAGCACACAACGAAAAATAGCTGATAAACAACGTCTTTGCAAGCTATTTTTTGACAGGATAAACAATGAATGAGGATTTTGTAAATGACAAGGGCTTTGTACTACTGCCTTGGAGGTTTATGATAAAAGATGGCATTCCTTTTAATCTCTTGTTTGGTTATTATATTTCTACATATACAGTACTTAGGTCTTTCATCGACAAAAATGGCATGGCGTACCCTTCAATAGCAACACTTGCGGTTTATTCTGGCATATCAAAAGAACATGTTCTATTCACGCTGAATTGGCTTAGTAATTCTAAAATTATAAAAATAACAAAGGGAAAGCCTAATAAGTATAAGATGGTAACGTATTCTGAAGCAACAAAGCAAGGCTATAAAAAAAGCGACTGGTTTTCAATACCTAGAAGCATAATTCGAAGCGGAATATGGTCAATACTTCCGCCGTCTGCAAAGCGCTTGTATCTTATGCTTCAAGCCATGTCCTATCCAGGTGTATATGACGATAATAAAGGGTATGACTTATACTTTAACGATAAAGGCGAAGATCTTTATGTTGATTATGAGTATAGAAAAGAATGTGAAGAAGAATTTCCATATACAGTAATCCCGTGGTCTAAGCTTAACAATGTGACATACGATACAGGGACTTTTATAAAACTCTGTGGTATTGAATCAAGCCGAACATATAGAGATGCTAGAAGTAGACTTACCAAACTTGGCTTGATACGAGCTGGAGAAAATGGGCTTTATCTCCCATACCGTGAGCACGGCGTAGTCAGTGAGGTACTGGCAAGAGTTGATGAGATTAAAAAGCAAAGCAAAGTGTTTGCAAGCACAAAGCGATTTGCCAAGGCGGTTAGCAAAGGGCAAAAAAGAACAGACGTTTTTTTCAATGCTGAAGACAGTCCTCGGCAATGAGAAAACTTTTCTTCGGCAATGAGAGAACTTTTAGCTTTTTCTGTGCATACAAAAATTGTCTTCGGCAATGAGATTTTCATCTCCGGCAATGAGAAGTCTTCTCTCCGGCAATGAGTGCCCTTCTCTCCGGCAATGAGTGCCCTTCTCTCCGGCAATGAGGGAACCAGAAGTATTGTTATGAAGTATATACCTAAGTATTTTTTTAAGTACTCTTTTTAAGAACTAACTAACTATTACCCCACCCCACTACCCAAAACTGCGTTTTGGGGTGGGTGGGGGGATAGTATGTTTTTTTTCGTTTGAGGGAGACAAGGCCATGCTAGTTGTTTGCGATACGCGTGAGCAGATGCCATACAGTTTCGATTTAGAAGTCTATCGGCGTGCAGGCGTAACAGTACAGCGTTGTGCATTGCCCACAGGTGACTACAGCCTTGCAGGGCTTGAAGCGCAGGTAGCGATTGAACGCAAAAGCCTGCCTGACCTTATGGCTTGCATGGGTAGAGAGAGGCGACGCTTCATGGCGGAAATGGAACGCGCCAGAGGCTACAGAGCCTTTGCTGTTATCGCTGAATGCTCATGGAAGGACATTGCCTCTCATGCTTACAAGTCGCAGGTGAGGCCGCAGGCGGCATTGGCTACCCTGACGGCAATCATGGCGAGGGATGGTGTACCCGTGATCTTTGCAGGTTCTCGCGCCGCAGGCGAGTACGCGTGCTGGTGCTTCCTTCGGCAATTTGCCAAGGGCAAGGCGCAGGAAGCAAAGGCCGTGCTGGCGGCATTAGATGTACGGCATAGCTGAGACAACATGGCGCAGGCCGTCAAATTTGCCCAAGGTTGAACGAAACAAGCGTGCCATGTGTGTTTGTGTGTGACAAGAGGGAACGGTTCGAAAAACAAAGTTGAAGGAGGTTTATGATGAAGCGAGTAAGCTTTGGGATAGATGATGCAGGCCTTGAGGACTTGTCTGACATTAGAGGTGCAGGCTTTGAGGACTTACCAGATTTTGACGATTTGAAAAATATACTGTTGGAATGTGATCTGAAAGAGTTACCAGACGATTTCCCGATGATTCCAGACGATTTCCCATGTCTGCCGGACGTCAAACAATGCTGACGTAGGGGGGGAGTTTGGATTTTGAGGGCATATGGCAAAAGACCGCGGCGTCCCATTGCTCTGCGCGTCTGTGCAAAAAATAAACAAATGATTTTGCGTGAAATGGCTCAAATTTGAACGAAACAGGTGTAAGCTGAGAGTTGCATCACGGCGCAGGCCAAAACGCATTTTTGGGCACGCTAGAGGCCTTCTCGAACGTGTCCCTCATAAATGGCTTTGTGAAGGGGATTTCTGGCAGGTCGTGCAATGGTGGTGATATGGTATATATTTTGCTTTTAGCATGAAACGAGCCAAAAAATTGTATGAACATGGTACAGAACATGCTTTTGCACATTTTGTACCATGTTGCCGCTTTGATACGGCATGAATTATGCTATAGCAAAATAAAGGCCGAAAATCGAAGGGAGCTTTTGCCAAATTGGCACAGTTCTTGTCTGTGTGGTGACCTGCGCAGGCTGAAAAATCAGGTTTTTTGAGTTCGGTGCCACACCAAGGCACCGAAGTAAGACATGAAAGCCGCTATTTATGGGCTTTTTTCGTTTTTATGTGCGCAGGATACCAACAAATATACCATCATTTTGCAATGTTATGGACTTCTTTGGACAAAAAAGGCTCTCTGTGGACTACTATTGCATGCAGAAAGTGTGCCAGTGGATGAGCTGAAAAATGGCATCAAAAAAAATTGTTATCAGAAGTGGTATCATTTCGATAACGACAGCACTGGAAAGCGTGAGCTGAAGCCTACTTTATAGCATATAGGAGAAAACCAGCAGAAAACGACCGGCATTTTCTCTGGGCAGATCAAGATAGGCAGCAACAGCAAAACAGAGCGTTTGCATCTGCTCAAAAGGAAGATGCCTTCGCCCTTTCCAGACACCGTGGATTTCGGGTCTGTCAGGGGAAAAAGCGCCCTCGCCGTGTGGGTAGATCGACACGTCTTCAAGGTCTGCTGTTGCCGTAACACTCCAAAGCATCAGAAACAACAGAACAGAAAAAATCCATCGCCAGGGCATGCTAACCTCACGCAGCCTCGCTGAAAAAAAATCTCTCTGACACAGACGATCCGGTCAGAGAGAAGGAAAGACAGACAGAAGAAAAAACTAGGATCTGGCCTCAAGGGCGGCAATGGCTGGCAATTCTTTGCCTTCCAAAAGTTCCAAAGAAGCTCCGCCTCCAGTTGAAATATATCCCATCTTGTCGGCAAGCGCGTATTTTTCCACGCAGGCTACGGAGTCGCCGCCGCCAACGACCACAAAGGCCTGACCATTGGCCAGATCTGTGGCCAATGCCACGGTTCCCTTGTGGAAAGGTTCCGTCTCAAAAGCGCCCATGGGCCCGTTCCAGACCACCGTCTTGGCATCCTTGAGGATGTCGGCATAGAGGGCTTCTGTTTTGCTGCCGATATCGAGGATCATGGCATCGGCCGGAACCTGTTCCACAGCCACTTCAGTACTTTTTTGCCCACTGGCCAATTCCTTGGCTGTGACCACGTCCACGGGCAGAGGCAGTTTGCAGCCTTTGTCCTTGGCCTTCTGCATAATCTTACGGGCTTCCTCAAGCAGGTCGGGTTCATAGAGAGATGTCCCCACACTGTGCCCCATGGCGGCCAAAAACGTATTGGCAATACCACCACCGACAATGAGTATATCCACTTTTTCCAGAAGATTATTTAAAACGCCCAGCTTGGTTGAGACCTTGGCCCCACCGATGATGGCGGCAAGGGGACGTTTGGGGGCATTCAAAACGCGCCCAAAAGCTTCAACCTCGCTGACCATGAGAGGTCCTGCGCAGGCAATCTTGGCTCGGCGTACGGCTCCTTCTGTGGAGGCCTGGGCTCTGTGGGCTGTACCAAAGGCGTCCATCACATAGACATCGCCAAGGTCGGCGAGCTTCTGGGCAAGTTCCGGATCATTTTTCTTCTCACCCTTGAAGAAGCGGATATTTTCAAGGATTAGGCACTGGCCTGGTTGCACCTTGGCCTCAGAAAGCTCTCTGGCCACAGATACGGGCATTCCGAGGGCTTTTCCCAGATGTTCTGCCACAGGCTTGAGCGAAAATTCCTCAGCGTATTCCCCTTCCACAGGACGACCCAAATGGGAAATGAGAATGACACCGGCTCCTTTTTCCAGAGCCATTTTCACGGTGGGCAAAGCGGCCCGGATGCGTTTATCATTGGTGATGGTGCCGTTCTTCATGGGCACATTGAGATCCTGTCTGATGACCACGGTCTTGCCACGCACATCCAAATCCACAAATTTTTTCATAATCTCCTCCACAAGCTTTTGATCAAGCCGCGCACAAAGCTTCAGGCCACAACGCCACTCAGGACAAAAGGGTACGTGCCTGGCTCACAACGTGATCCACAGTAAAGCCAAAATGCTCGGCCACATCCTTGGCTTTGCCTGAAAGGCCAAAACTCGTCATTCCCAATACCTTGCCGTCGAGGCCGACATATTTATAAAAATATTCAGGTGATGCGGCTTCAATGGCTAGACGGGCCCGTACATTGGAAGGCAGAAGTTTTTCTCGCAAAGACTCGGGCTGTGCATCAAAAACCTCAGCACAGGGCAGAGAAAGCACACGCACCCTGCGGCCTTCCTCCGTAAGCTTGTCCCAGGCCCCGCAGGCGAGTGCAACTTCAGAACCTGTGGCTAGGATAATCAGCTCCGGCACGCCCTTACAGTCGCGCAAGACATAGCCGCCCTGGGAAATCTGAGACACCTGCACCGCATCGCGCTGATAATAGGGCAAGGTCTGCCGCGAAAGCACAAGACAGGTTGGTCCCTTGCGTTCAATAGCCCGTTTCCAGGCAAAGGCCGTTTCCAGGCTGTCACAGGGGCGCCAGACCTCCATGCCGGGAATCATGCGCAGTGCTGAAATCTGTTCCACAGGCTGATGGGTAGGACCATCTTCTCCAACGCCAATGGAATCGTGGGTAAAGACCCAGATGGCATGCGCCTGCATCAGGGCAGCAAGACGCAAGGCGTTTTTAGCCTGATCGCTGAAAGACAAAAAGGTACCGGCATAGGGCAAAAAGCCCCCGTGCACGGCCAAACCATTCATAATAGCACTCATGGCAAATTCACGCACACCATAATACAGGTAATTACCGTGCTTGTCCGCCGTGAGAGGCACAGAATGCGATGTTTTTGTACCCACAGAGCCTGTGAGATCCGCGGAACCGCCAATGAGCTCTGGCAGTTTGGGAAGCAGGATCTCCAGACATTTCTGGGATGCCTTGCGACTGGCAAGTGACTCAGCCTGCGCACAGGTGTCGGCAATAAGCTGAGAGGCGATATTCTGCCAGTCTGCGGGAAGCTTTCCTGTCATACGCCGCTCAAATTCCTGCGCAAGGTCCGGATAGTTTTTGGCATAGTCAGCAAAAAGTGCCTGCCAGGCAGACTCGATCTCTTTTCCCTTTTCTGTGGCATTCCAGGCGTCTCGGATATCTGAGGGGATCTCAAAAGGCGGATAGGGCCAGCCTAAGGCTTCACGGGTTTTGGCGCAGCCCTCTTCTCCCAAAGGAGCTCCATGACAGGCGGCGCTGTCTGCCTTGGGGGAACCATAGCCGATATGGGTTTGGGCAATAATCAGGCTCGGACGTGCCGTATCCTTTTTGGCTTCAGAAAAGGCGCTGTCCAAAGCCGCAAAATCATGGCCATCCACAGGTCCGATCACCTGCCAACCATATGCCCTGAAACGCGCCCCCACATCTTCCGTGAACCAACCTGAAACAGGCCCGTCAATACTGATCTGATTGGCATCATAGCAGACAATGAGCCGCCCAAGCTGCCAGGTTCCGGCCAAGGAACAAGCTTCAGAGGCCACCCCTTCCATCAGGCAGCCGTCACCAACAAAGCAGTAGGTGTAATGATCCACCAGATTGTAGCCCGGACGGTTGAAGGTTTGGGCAAGGATCCGCTCAGCCAGGGCCATGCCCACAGCAGAAGCGATCCCCTGTCCAAGAGGTCCTGTCGTCATATCCACCCCTGCCGTCACCCCGTATTCGGGGTGTCCAGGCGTCTTTCGTCCCAACTGGCGGAAATGGCGCAGTTCGTCCATAGGCAGATCATAGCCTGTAAGGTGCAGAAGGCCATAAAGCAGCATGGAGGCGTGACCGTTGGAGAGCACAAAGCGGTCACGGTCAAACCAGCTAGGGTTGGCGGGATTATGCTTCAATTGATGTCTGAAAAGAGCTTCCCCCATCTCTGCCATCCCCAGTGGAGCTCCGGGATGACCTGATTTGGCTTGTTCTATGGCATCAATGGAGAGAACTCTGAGGGCATTGGCCAATTGTCTGCGAGTCGGCATGAGGTCTGCTTCCTACAATTAGAGGGTTTGGCTTGCGCCTGAGTCCGGGCCCGAAACAGGCTGAGGGACATCAGACAAGGCGGGAATAGCGCGTCTTCCAGGCATCTGCAGGACTTGTGCGTGGCTTGCAGGCTGACTGAAAAACCTGGCTGCGTGTAGCATAGGGAGGATAGGCGAAAAAGGCGGAGCCAGAAACAAGCACATCAGCACCTGCCGCCACAAGCTCCTGGGCATTTTCCGGGCAGACACCTCCGTCCACCTCAATGACCACGTGAGAACAGCCGAGACTGTCGAGCAACTTACGGCAGCTGCGAACTTTTTCCACACTTGCGGGCAAAAATTTCTGACCTGAAAAGCCGGGATTAACACTCATGATCAGCACAAGATCAAGATCGCCTGCCAGCCAGCGCAAGACCCCGAGATCGGTTCCAGGATTCAGAGCAAGTCCGACCTTGAGCTTGTGTGCGGCAATGGCGCTCAGGGTGCGCTCAAGATGGCGGTCAGATTCCGCATGGATCACAAGCAGGTCACTGCCGGCCTCGGCAAAGGCATCAATATACCGTGCCGGCTCTTCAATCATCAGATGCACGTCAAAAAAAAGTCCACACTCTTTCCGCAGGCTCTTGATAAGAGGTGGTCCAAAGGTGATATTGGGAACAAAGGCGCCATCCATGATATCCAGATGCAACCAGTTGATGCCGGCCTTTTCCAGATTCTGTAATTCACTGCCAAGATCGGCGAAATTGGCGCTTAAAAGCGAAGGTGAGAGGATCACGGTTTTTCCTCGACTTGTCCGGCCAAAATGCGGCGCAGAGCTGTAAGTTCCTGCTTAAGCAGACCAATAAAGGCCTTATCCGGCACTGCGGCCAGCCCTTCAGGCCGGCTCTGATCCACCACAGCGGTACCGTCGAGCACACGTCTGGCCCCATCAATGGTCATGCCCTGTTCATGTAAAAGCTGCTTAATGCGGCGCAAAAGCGCAATATGCTCTTCGGAGTAAAGACGCTGACCATGATCTGTCCGTAACGGGGCAAGCTGGGGAAATTCCGTCTCCCAAAAGCGCAAGACATAGCTTTTGAGATTGAGAAGTTCTGCGGCCTCGCCAATGCGGTACATCTTTTCAGACATTGCCCACCTCAAGGCTCTTGCCGTTAACGAGCAAAAAGCTTGGCTTAAATACGTATCCCAAGATCAGCAGATCGCAGGACTAGATGCGCACCCCCAGGGCATTGACCAAGGATTGAGCCACTTTATTACGTTCCTTATCCACTTCGCCGTCCTTGAGGGTACGACTTGGATGTCTGAAGGTCAGACGGAAGGAGAGATGGCGCTCCTGAGAACCCTCAGGGACATATTCACTGACAAAGACGAGATCTTCAAGATAGGGGAGCTTCATGGACTGAATGTGTGCCAAAATGCTGCCAACTGTCAAAGATTCTGACCCTATGACGGTAATGTCACGGCGCACAGGCGGGAAACTGGCAAGAGCGGCAAAATGCACTGTGGCTTTCTCAGAGGCTTTTTTCAAAAGATCAAGATTGACTTCAGCAAGCCAGACAGGCTCATGAGCCAGATACTCACGGGCAATGGCAGGGGTCAGACGACCAAGACAGCCCAAAGGCGTATCTCCGAGGAAGACGGTCACAGCCGGCAAAAGATAGGGATGGCTGCCTAACGGCTCAAAACGCGCAGGGCCAAGGTGCAGGGTTCTCAAAAGATGTTCTAGAAAACCGCGCAAATCGCAGTAATCTACACTTTCAGGCGTATATGGCCAAACATCGTCATGGCGCAGACCATGGAGAAGCAAGCCAAGCATGCCTGTTTCCAGAGCACCTGTTTCCTCGCTTTGACTTGCCTGAAAGACGTGAGCCAGCTCAAACAGTCTGACAGACTGTGCCCCCTGCGCCAGATTATTGCGCAGAGATTGCAAAAGGCCTGGAGCCAGGACCGTTCGAAGCACATTCTGATCCGCAGTCAGGGGATTCATGATGGAAATGCGATCTTCTGCGGGAAGATTGAGGAGATCAAGGTCCTTATGTCCCACAAAGCTGTAATTGATGGCTTCATTGAGGCCAAGGCCGGCTGCCCAGTGGCGGATCTTCTGCCAAAAGACAAAATCCGAAGGCACCTCACCCGCCCGCTCCAGAGAAAATTCCATGGCAGGTAATGCAGGCGGGATATTATCAAGCCCATAGACGCGACCGACTTCTTCCACAAGGTCCGCAGCCCGCGTTAGATCAGGCCGCCAGGAAGGCTGTGTGACCTGCCAGGGCTCCTGATCTGCTTTTACCTGGCAGCCCATCCCCCTAAGCACCTCAAGGGCAAAATCACTACCAAGCGCCAGCCCCAACGTCGTATCTGCCTGCTTGGGAGAAAAGGCGATTTCCACCGGGACAAAGGCTTTGGGCTGATTTACACTGAGCTGCCTGTGAACCTTGCCCTGACCAAGGCTTGCCATCATGGCGCAGGCGCGATCAAGGGCCCAGACGCTACGCTCCTGATCAATGCCGCGCTCAAAGCGGAAGGAGGCTTCTGAGCTCAAGCCCAGCCTGCGCGAAGTTTTACGGATGGTTGCCGGTTGAAAAACCGCGCTTTCCAGAAAAACATTGCTTGTTGTCTCTGTGATTTCACTGTCCAGGCCACCCATGACACCGGCCAGAGCCACAGGTTTTTCACCGTCACAGATGCACAGATCGCGACTATTCAGAAGGCGGTTCTGGCCGTCAAGGGTCACAAACTGCTCACCCTCACCTGCTGCACGCACGACAATTCTTCGACCGGCCAATTTGTCGAGATCAAAGGCATGCAAGGGCTGACCGCATTCCATGAGAATATAGTTGGTCACATCTACGAGATTAGAAATGGCACGCACGCCGACAGCCATCAGTCGATAACGGATCTTAGCCGGGGACGGCGCAACTGTGAGGCCTGAAACGACTCGTCCACTATAGAGCCAGCAGAGCTCGGGATTCTTGATTTCAATGGGCAGAGGCTCACTGTCACAGGCAAAGTCAGGTACAAGCTCAGGAATGGTCAGAGGGAGGTGAAAAGCCATGGCCGTTTCCCTGGCCAGGCCCAGGACTGAGAGGCAGTCAGCCCGGTTGGGCGTAATGGAAAGATCAAGGACCTCACAGTCCAAATCAAGCACATCCACAAGTCGCTTGCCCACAGCCGTCGATTCCGGCAGGACCATGATACCGGCATGATCATCCGAAAGGCCGAGCTCCCGTTCAGAACAGATCATCCCGTGGGAGGGCTGGCCTCTGAGCTTGCTCTTCTTGATTACGGTACCATCTGGCAAACGGCTGCCAACGGTTGCCACGGCCACTTTCTGTCCTTGGGCCACATTGGGTGCTCCGCAGACAATGTCCAGCAGGGCCTCGCCCCCCACATCCACCTGACAGCAGTGCAGATGGTCGGAATCCGGATGCATACTGCAGGCAACCACATGTCCGGTCGTTATGCCCTCAAGGGCGACAAAGGGATGCTTGAGCTCTTCAAGCTCAAGACCGAGCATGGTCAGTTTATCACCCAGGGCCTGGGCGGAGCCATCATACGGAGTAAATTCACGCAGCCAAGAAAGAGAAAGAAGCATAGCGTTTCCCACAAAGAAATCGATGAGGATGGTCTGAAAAAAAAACGGCCTGACAGATTACCGAAAAGACCAAACGGGTGGCCTGCTGCCTGCAGGATCAGGCAAAGGCCGCTCAGGGGCTTTTTGCCCATAACTTCCATAGGCGCCTCTGGGAAGCCTTTGACGCGGCTTGGGTTCAGGGCGTTCACTGCTGATAGTATTGCCATAGGCATCGGTATAGCCCATGCCGCCTTCAGCGGTGCGTCCGAAACTGCCCGACGAGGGCAGACCTTCTGGAGCTCTGGGGCCGCCCGGCGCTTCCGTACCTGAATCTCTGGGTGTGTAGACCGTTTTGGCAAAGGCCTGAGGGGCAGGAGCCAAACACAGAAGCAGACAAAGCATCATAGCCAAGCGCATGACTAGTAGCCAAACTGTGTCAAAAAGCGCAGATCGTTCTCAAAAAACATGCGCAGATCACCAATGCCATATTTGAGCATGGCGATGCGCTCTACCCCCAGCCCAAAGGCAAAGCCGCTAATATCGCGAGGATAGTTCACCGCCTCAAAAACAGCCGGATCGACCATGCCGCAGCCAAGAATCTCTACCCAGCCAGTACCTTTGCAAACCCGGCAGGGCTCATGTGCCACATGTCCGGCTCCACCACAGAGAAAGCAGGAAATATCCACCTCGGCTGAGGGCTCGGTAAAGGGGAAGAAGCTTTGTCTGAAACGAACCTCTGTTGATGGACCAAAAACACCACGCACAAAAGCTGTCAAAATGCCACGCAGATGGGCCATGGTAATGTTCTGACCAACCATCAGCCCTTCCACCTGATGGAACATGGGGGTGTGGGTCAGATCCGAGTCCCTGCGATATACCTTACCCGGCACAACCACAGCCAAGGGTGGCCGACGTGCAAGCATAGTTCGAACCTGCACGGGAGAGGTATGCGTGCGCATCAAAATGGTGTCGGTAATATAAAGCGTATCCTGCATGTCACGAGCGGGATGTTCCGGGGGCATGTTCAGGGCTTCAAAATTGTAGTGGTCGATCTCCACTTCCGGTCCCTGGGCGATATCAAAGCCCAGACGACCAAAAATACCACAGATTTCTTCCATAACCAGGGTATCTGGGTGGAGAGACCCCGTATGCAGCCTGCGCCCGGGCATGGAGGCGTCAAAATGGGCCAAGGCCGCAGCTTCCCTGGCAGCCTGAAGCTCGTCGCGGCGCTTTTCAAAACGGGCATTGGCCTGTTCCTTGACCACATTTGCCTTCTGCCCAAAAGCCGGGCGCTCTTCAGGTGCGAGCTGAGGCAATTTGCTCATGATCTGAGCAAGACGCCCCTTGCGGCCGAGAAATTCGATACGCAGTTGTTCCAGTTCATCCAAAGAAGAAGCCTGGGCCAGACCTTTTTCAAGTTCCGGTTCCAGGCTTTCCAGTGCGCTTATAAGATCCATGCAGGTCCTCGCGTTCGTCATGACGGGCAGCAAAGCTGCCCGTCTGCACATTTCAGCTTAATTCAGAGCGGTTTTGGCCATGTCGACGAGCCTTGCGAAATCTTCCTTCTGAAAAACGGCCAGATCAGCCAAGACTTTGCGATCGAGCTCAATCTTGGCCAATTTCAGACCATGAACAAAACGGCTGTAGGAGAGGCCGTTGACACGAGCCTGAGCATTGATACGCAAAATCCACAGAGCACGAAAATCACGCTTGCGGGCTTTGCGTCCCACGAAGGAATTCTGCAGAGAACGCTCTACAGCTTCACGTGCAGTACGGTACAAACGGCTGCGGCCACCGCGGAAACCTTTGGCAGCCTGCAAATATTTTTTGTGACGATGATGACTGGCAAGTCCTCTCTTGACACGCATGGTGTACCTCCTTTCACCATCTAGGCGGAGGAAAGCCCGATGGTGAGACGAAATCGTTGATTAGCAACTAGCCATTGGGCAGTTGACGACGCACAGCCTTGATATTGGCATTGTCCACAAGGGTGACTTTGCCCAGACGCATTTTGCGACCAGGGGCTTTCTTGGTCAAAATATGACGCATATTCTGACGACGACGACGGTATTTTCCGCTTCCGGTCAGCTCAAAACGCTTGGCTGCCGAACGCCGGGTTTTAATCTTGGGCATTTCTCTTCTCCTCATACAAAAGGGATGGGTAAAACAAGCCTCTGTGCAGAAACGCTTGCAGGTGATCCTATTTTTTAGGCACAAGCAACATCTGCAGGGTACGACCTTCAGCCTTGGCTTCCTGTTCGACCTTGGCAATATCCGCCAGGTCTGTCACAAAACGGCTCAGAATATCCTGTCCCCTGTCCTTGTGCACAATCTCACGGCCACGGAAAAACACTGTAATCTTACAGCGGTCGCCGTCCTCAATGAAGCGGCGAATATGCCTCAACTTGGTCTCGTAGTCATGATCGTCGGTCTTGGGACGGACCTTGATTTCTTTAATCTGAACCACAGTCTGCCGTTTTTTGGCTTCCTGCTTTTTCTTCTGCTGTTCATAGCGGAATTTGCCAAAATCCATGATGCGACAAACTGGAGGATCAGTTGTTGCCGCAACTTCCACGAGATCAAGTCCCGCTTCCTTGGCCTTTTCTATGGCCTCATTGCGCGGCAAAATTCCCAGCTGCTCACCATCAGCCCCAATAACACGGACTTCTCTGGCACGAATCATTTCGTTGCGACGTGTTCCGTCCTGCGGAATTTCGCGCCGCGGTCGTAAATTAGGCGAAGCTATAGCACATTCCTCCTTTCTTGAAGGGCTCCTCCGCGTCTGCCCGGATCATGGCCGCAATCTCCTCCACGGATTTCAAGCCCACATTTTCTCCACTGCGCAAGCGCACATTGCAGGCATGCTCTTGCACTTCCTTTTCGCCCACAACCAGCATGTAGGGAATTTTTGCCACCTGGGCCTCACGAATTTTAAAGCCCAGTTTTTCATTGCGAAGATCGGCTTCTGCTCTAATGCCCAGCTTGCGCAGGTTGTCACGCATAGCCAGGGCCTCGCTTTCGGCGGCATCTGTCACGGTCAAAAGACGCGCCTGCTCTGGCGCAAGCCAGACAGGAAGAGCTCCAGCGAACTGTTCGATGAGCACGCCAATAAAACGTTCCAAAGAGCCCATGATGGCACGATGCACCATCACCGGGCGATGACGTTCGCCGTCCTGCCCTATATAGCCAAGATCAAAACGCTCTGGCAAGGTAAAGTCCACCTGGATGGTAGAGCACTGCCACTCACGACCAAGGCAGTCAAGCAGGACCACATCAATCTTGGGACCATAAAAGGCGCCGTCACCTTCGTTGATGACATATTCGAGTCCCGCACGACTGACAGCCTGAATCAGCGCATTGGTGGCCAGTTCCCAGGCTTCATCCGTGCCAATGCTGTCTTCGGGACGGGTGGAAATCATGACGCGGTAGGAGAAATTAAACAGCGCCATAAGGTCATGAATCAGCCGGATGACATCGAGAATCTCGCCTTCAAGCTGCTCGGGCGTACAAAGGATGTGGGCATCATCCTGGGTAAATTGCCGCACGCGCAAAAGCCCGTGCAAGACGCCGCTCTTTTCGTGTCTGTGCACCACGCCGAGTTCAAAATAGCGCTGGGGCAGATCACGGTAACTGCGCAGAGCATTGTTATAGATGAGCATATGACCCACACAGTTCATGGGCTTGATGCCATACTGATTCTCATCAATCTCGGTAAAATACATATTCTGGCGGTAATGGTCATAATGACCGGAACGCTGCCAGGTTTCAGCACGCAAAAGCTGAGGCCCCTGAACAATATCGTAGCCACGCTTGAGGTGTTCTCTGCGCCAGAAATCTTCCAGAATGGTGCGCACAAGCATGCCGCGCGGCAGCCAGAAGACCATGCCAGGCGCCACATCCTCCCGGAACATAAAGAAATCCAGTTCCTTGCCGAGTTTGCGGTGATCGCGGCGTTTGGCTTCCTCAATCTGCTTGAGATAGCTGTTCAGCGCTTTTTCATCCGTAAAGGCGGTACCGTAGATACGTGAAAGCATGGGATTGTGCTCATCCCCATGCCAATAGGCACCGGCAACGGACAAGAGTTTGGCCACGCGCGTAAAACCGGTATGCGGGACATGCGGGCCACGGCAAAGATCGGTGAAATCGCCGCAGGTATAGAGTGAAACCGTCTCTGCGGGGATATTTTCGATGAGCTCAACTTTGTAGGTTTCACCAAGCGCCCGAAAACGCTCCAACGCTTCGGCTTTCGACAGCTCACTGCGCACGAAGGGAGTTTTCTGCTCGGCAATGTTCTTCATTTCCGCTTCAATGGCGGCAAGATCTTCGGAAGAAAAGGGACGCTCAACGTCGAAGTCATAGTAAAAGCCTGTGGCAATGGCCGGACCAATGGTGACTTTCGCCTTAGGATAGAGATGCTTGACGGCACAAGCCATGACATGGGAGGTCGAATGGCGGACAATCTCAAGTCCTTCCGGGCTGTCGGCAGCAACAGGCAAGACTTCCTGTGCTGACTCAGGCAAAGTTGCGGAGAGATCCATAAGTTTTAGATCATCTCCGATGCGCACCTTGGCCGCCACCAGAGCTTTGAATTTCTTGCCGCTCAGGACCTTCTGAAGGACCTCCGCAAGGGAAATCTCGGACGTAAGCTCTACCGTTTGTCCTTCCACCTGGACGTTCATCTCATCATTTCAGCGCAGTATCCCCGCCTAGCAGGGAGGAAACGCTGCCTCCGTTGGTTTTCCTGTTTTTTGCGTCAAACATAAAAAAGGGGAGGTAGTCACCTCCCCGAACTTCCGGCACACTTTACCAGAAACAAAGAAAAAACGGTATTTTACGGGTAAAACCCGATATTTGCATTTGGTAGGAACGAGCAGACTTGAACTGCTGACCCCTTCCGTGTCAAGGAAGTACTCTAGCCACCTGAGCTACGCTCCTACAAGAGGCAGAAGGCGTTATAGCTCGAGAGACAAAGTCCGTCAAGAAAAAAGATGACCAAAGCGCGATTTTTTCCAACATTGACTTTTTTGGCCTACCACCTGATGCTTGCTCAACGGCTTTTGCGTCAACAATCAGCATTAAGGATAGTGTCCATGCGCCAATGTTCCCTTCTTCTTCATGCCCAAAAAATACTGACACAGGATGCCCAGCGCCGCATTCTCGAAGATGCCTCTCTTGCCATCAACGATGGCAAAATTGTGGATATCGGGCCGCGCAGACAACTTGAGTGCAACTGGCAGGCCACAAGGACCAGCGATCTTGGCAATGTGCTGATTTTGCCGGGGCTCATCAATGCCCATACCCATGCGGCTATGACACTGCTACGCGGCTATGCTGACGATCTGCCGCTTTTGCAGTGGCTCGAGCAGAAGATCTTCCCCCGAGAAGCTCAGCTCACAGCAGAGCTTGTAGAACTTTTCTCGCTTCTTGGTTTTGCCGAAATGCTGGCAAGCGGTACCACTGCCTGTCTCGACATGTATATCTTTGAAAAAGCTGTCTTTGCTGCAGCCAGACGCGCCGGCATCCGCCTTACTGCCGGAGAGGGTGTCTTCGGTTTTAGCTCGGCCTGCTGTGCATGCTGGCAGGATGCGCTGCAGTATACCGAAGAGCTCGTTGCAAGCACGGCCCAGGAAAGCCGCCTTAAAGTTATCGTTAGCCCCCACAGTGTCTATACGACGGATCCCCAGATCCTCACCGCAAGTTTACATCTCGCAGAAAAGCTCAATCTTCCCCTGCATCTGCATCTTTCTGAAAGTCCACAAGAAGTGGCGCAGTGTCAGAAAGCCCATGGGCAAAGCCCCATAGCCTATCTGTCGCGTCTTGGCCTTTTCAGCAGACCAACGAAGCTTGCCCACGTTGTTGTCTGCTCTGACACTGATCTTGACATTCTTTCCCAGGCCAAAGATACCACCATTCTCCATTGTCCTGGCTCCAATATGAAACTTGCCTCAGGCTGCGCCCGCATTCCCCTCATGCACCAACGTGGTCTCTCTCTGGCGCTAGGAACAGATGGCCCGGCCAGTAACAATCAGTTGAACATGTTTCTTGAAATGAATAGGGCAGCTCTTTTGCACAAGCTCACAGCCAATGATCCGGAAACTATGCCTGCGAGCACTGTACTCGACATGGCAACCCTCGGCGGAGCCAGAGCTCTTGGCCACAACGATCTAGGAAGTCTCGAAATCGGGAACTGGGCTGATCTCACAGCTCTTGACCTTTCAGCACCCAACCTCGTCCCGTGCTATGAGCCGGCCTCGCACCTCGTCTATGCGGCATCCGGTCATGAGGTGGTTCTGACCATGGTTGAGGGTGAAATTCTCTACGACCACGGGACCTTCACCCGCTTCGACTACGAGTCCCTCTGCCGGGAAGTGACTAAGGTCATAGCCTCCATCCGCAAGATGGCTTGAGGACATCTTTCCGGCAGGGAAGCTTATTACCTTTAGCTAGCCCCCATTTGGTAAAATAGCGCCTGCTAAAGCCCCTGTGTCCGGGCAATGGGCTGCATTGCGCCGAGGTCTTGGCAAATGCACCATTTTTCCCTAATTCCTTAAAAAACCAGGAGAGATGAAGAAGGACCACGTGAGTGCCCCGTGAAAGATTTGCAGAGAACTATTGACAAGAGTACAAGCGCATGGGTATTCAGATCCTTTGCGACTTCGCCCGAAGGGCGGTAGATCACTTTAACTTCTGGAGGTTGTCTATGGCTGTTTTGCAGAATGCCAGCAAAACCCCCGACGGCGTGATGCTCAATGGTTTTCTCCTTTCACCCGTTGTGGATCAGTGCGAAGGATGCGATCGCATCCGTGATTTTGAAGAAGAAAAATTTTGCTCTTCCTACCCCAACCCTGCCAGCAAATGGGCCGGAGGACGATGTAATTTTGCGACCCACGCCAAAATCGAAGTTGCCGCCCAGGCCAAGGTTAACCCCCTCAAGGCTTCCAAGCGTGCAGCCAAGGGTCGTTAAGCTTTTTTTCCGGGAAGGGAGACCTCTCCCTTCCCCTCGTAAGCATGCAAAAGCCCGATCCCTCCACCATCCCCAACGCTCCGGGCGTCTATCTCTACAAAAATGAGCAGGGGAAAATCCTCTACGTCGGCAAGGCCCGTATTCTGCGCAGGCGTGTTCTCTCTTATTTCCGTTCCGTTCTTTCAGCCAAAACCAGAGCCATGCTCTCCCATGCCGCAAGCGTGGAATTTCTGACCACGACTACGGAAAAAGAGGCCTTGCTGCTCGAAGCCAATCTCATCAAGAAACACCACCCTCACTATAATATTGCTCTCAAAGACGATAAACAGTACTTCCTCTTCCGCATCGACCCCAACACGTCCTATCCTCGACTGGAAATCGTACGTTCGGCCAGACGTGACCGCGCCCGCTATTTTGGACCCTTTACCTCTGCCCAGGCAGCCCGTGACACGTGGAAACTGCTCCACCGCACCTTTGGTCTACGGAGATGTTCGGATAGAGCCCTGCGCAATCGCAAACGTCCCTGCCTCTACCATCACATCGGTCAATGTCTTGCCCCCTGCACTGGCGTTCTCGAAGAAAAGATCTATGCCACTGCTGTCGGACAGGTCTGCGCCCTGCTTGAAGGCAGAGTTGATGCCCTTTTACAGGATCTGCGCAGCCGCATGGAAGCGGCTTCAGAACACCTCGCCTTTGAAGAGGCTGCCGTTTTTCGGGATCAGATCAGAGCCATTGAGCGTACTGTGGAAAAGCAGGCTGTTGTCCTGCCGGGCGAATCGGATACTGACGCCATTGGTCTCTGGGCTTCTGAAAAAGGCATGGCCCTTGGTCTTGTTTTTGTACGCAACGGGGCCATCTGCGATGCACGCAGTTTCTACTGGCCCAGTCTCAGCAGAGAAGATAGCCGAGACATTCTCCATGCCTTTCTCGGCCAGTTCTATGTCGTACAAATGCCTGCAGCGCGCATCCTTCTACCAAGGTCTCAGGACCCTGACGACGAGGAAGGTTATGGAGCATTTGGGCTCAAAGAGCTTGCTCAGGTCCTGACGGAGCAACGAGGGAGCCCCGTACAGCTTACTTTTGCAGACCATGACACCGATAAGCGACTCATTGCCATTGCCGAGGCCAATGCGCGTGATTGCGCTCACAGCAAAGAATTACAGGACGAAAATGCCATGCTCGCTAGCCTTAAAAAAGCTCTGCATCTCTCGACAATTCCCAAGCGGATAGAATGCGTGGACGTCTCTCACACATCAGGGCAGGACAGCCGAGTGGGTCTTGTAGTCTATGAAGACGGCGAGCCGTGTCCGGACCAATACAGGACCTATGCGCTACCTGCGGCCAACGACGATTATGCGGCTCTTGCCGCATGGATGGTCAGGCGCCTGAAAAGTGGCCCACCCTGGCCAAACCTTCTGCTCATCGATGGCGGCCGTGGCCAGATTTCAGCCGTAGTTCGGGCTTTACACGAAGCCGGCCAGGAAGAGCTTTTTCCTCTGGCAGGCATTGCCAAGGCCCGTTCAGAAGACGGGACACCTGATCGCAGAGCCGGCAATGTCAGTGACCGAATTTTTCTGCCAGGTCGAAGCAATCCTCTGCCCATCCATCCGGGCAGTCCAGAGCTGCTCTTTCTGCAAAAAATTCGTGATACCACCCACCGCCTGGCCATCAGCAGGCACCGCAGGGCCCACAGGAAGAGCACCCTTGCCAGTGAACTGCTTGCTCTTCCTGGCATAGGTCAGGCAACGGCCAAACTGCTCTGGCAGCATTTTTCAAGCCTTGAAGAAATCTGTCAGGCAAGCATGCAAGATTTGGCAGGCATCCCTGGTATAGGGCTCAAACGCGCCAAAAACCTCGTCGCAAGCCTTGCAAGGCTCAACCCCAAAAAATAGCGTCTGAGTGCAAAGGCACACAGACGCTGATAAAGTTCGTCAGAGATAAGCATTTAGGCTTGAACTTCACTCAGTCGACGAAACATTTTCTTGGTGGACCCGCAAACAGGGCAACGCCAGTCATCGGGTAAATCCTCAAACTTTGTACCCGCAGGGATCTTGTGCTTGCGGTCACCCTTGTCGGGATTGTAGATATAGCCACAATTGCCCACCTGGCACTGCCACATATCCTGTAAATCAGCCATAACACCTCCCTATTAAGCGTAGTTAGCACATATAATATAGCCACTTCTCGACCTCTGCACAAGAATCAAGTCCGACTCAAGGCGAACGCACCACTGTCACCCTGAAGGGCTAGCTTTTACGGCGCGTTGGCTCAAGGCCTTCCTGCTTGCGCAAGGACGTAAAGTACGCTAGGAAAAAAGCAAAATTATTTCTATCAGTTAGGACTTTTTATGAGCCAAAGTGCCGAGTACGATCTTTCCCGACTTTTGTCGCTTCTCAAGACTGGCGAGCAGCGTATTGTCGATTGGCAAAGCGCATTAACCGCCACGCGCGCCCTGCCGCCGGAACACGGTGGAGAAGGCGAGTTTGCCAAGGCCGCATGGCTTGAAGAGCTGCTGCAAAGCTTTGGGATCACAGATTGCAGGCGTTTTGATGCCATCGATAACCGTGTCAGTTCTGGTCTGCGTCCCAATATCGTCTGTCGCATTCCCGGTCAAAGTCAAAAGACCCTGTGGATTTTCAGCCACATGGATGTTGTCGGTGCAGGTGATCTCAATGCCTGGAGCAGTGATCCCTGGAAGGTTCGCAGACAGGGAGATCTGCTCTATGGCCGTGGCGTGGAAGATAATCAGCAGGGCATTGTCTCGTCCCTGCTTCTCGCTCATGCTCTGATGTCGCTCAAAATCACGCCCTCTCAGACACTTGGCCTTGTCTTCATGGCGGATGAAGAATGTGGCAATCACTACGGACTCGATTATCTTCTGAAGACAGCGCCCGAACTTTTTTCAGACAACGACTGCTATGTAGTGCCTGACTTTGGTCAGCCCGGGGCAGACGTGATTGAAGTGGCCGAAAAAACAACCCTCTGGCTGAAAGTGACAACTACAGGCCAGCAATGTCATGCTTCAACGCCTGAAAAAGGCCGTAATGCCTTTGTCGCAGCTTCAGCTATGGTTCTTGCCCTGCACAAGGAGCTGCCGGCACTTTTTCCCCAAAACGATAGACTCTTTTCCCCGCCTCATTCGACATTTGTCCCCAGTCGCCATGAACCTAATGCTCAGGCCATCAATATTCTGCCAGGCAGTGATACGTTTTATCTTGATTGCCGCATTCTGCCAGCCATTTCTCCACAGAGCGTGCTTGCGGCTGTCACACAGCTTGTGCAGAAAACAGCTTGCGATTTTGGTGTCGAGGTTACCATCAGTGTGGAAAATGAGCAAAAAGCAAGCTCTATGGATCCCTGCCATCCTCATGTGCTAGACCTGCAAAAGGCTATTGCAGCCGTCTACGGCACAAAAGCTCGAGTAGGCGGTGTCGGGGGAGGCACTGTGGCCGCATTGCTCAGAGATCGGGGTCTTCCGGCTATGGTCTGGGCCTGTCTTTTGAATACCTGTCACAGTCCTGATGAACATGCCTCTATTTCTGCCATACAAAACGACAGCTGCGTCTTTGCGCACCTTTTGATGCACGCCTATGCATGAGGCACAGTTTGACTGCATCATTGCCGGAGCAGGTCATGCCGGAAGTGAAGCTGCCTGCGCGCTGGCCCGTTTGGGGCTTTCCGTCCTTCTGATTACCTCCAACCTTGACCGTCTTGGATACCTTTCCTGCAATCCGGCCATCGGCGGCCTTGCCAAAGGACATATGGTCAGGGAAATCGACGCTCTTGGCGGCATGATGGGGCTGTGGGCAGATGCTTCTGGTATTCAGTTCAGGACCCTAAATGCCAGCAAAGGACCTGCTGTACGTGCCACACGAGCCCAAATGGACCGCGACAGCTATCAGCGCCATGTTCGTCATTCCCTTTTTGCTCTGCACAATATCCGTCTCTGGCAGGATAGCGTCGAAGAGCTGATCACAACAGACAATCGCGTCACAGGGGTGATCACAAGGCTCGGCTGCCGCTTCCAGGCCAAGGCCGTTCTTCTGACTACAGGCACATTTCTTGAGGGCATGATCCATGTTGGGCTGAAACATTTCTCAGCCGGTCGCATGGGGGACGCCGCAGCGCACGGACTTTCAGCCAGTCTTGCCTCCCTGGGTCTGCGTCTAGGCCGTCTTAAAACCGGCACAACGCCGCGCCTTCTACGCAGTTCCATTGATTTTTCCAAACTTGAAGAGCAGAAAGGCGACGAGCCGCTGCCACAGTTCAGTTTTCAGGGGCCAAAGCCTGCTCTCAGGCAGGTCTCCTGTCACATTACCTGGACCAATGCCCGTGCCCATGAGATCATCAAAACGGGCTTTGACCGAAGTCCTCTCTTCACTGGCGTCATCCAGGGCACAGGCGCTCGCTACTGTCCCTCCATTGAGGACAAAGTGGCCCGTTTCCCCCACCATGAGCGTCACCACGTTTTTCTCGAACCCGAAGGCCTTGAAAGCCAGGAGATCTACGCTAACGGTATCTCCACAAGCCTGCCTCTTGATATTCAGCAAGCAATGATTCATAGTATACAAGGCTTGGAACACGCTGTGATGTTGCGGCCTGGCTATGCTATTGAATACGATTTTTCCGATCCCACGCAACTGGCCCTGACCCTGGAATGCAAAAACCTGCCAGGGCTCTGGATGGCCGGACAGATTAATGGCACCTCCGGCTATGAGGAGGCCGCAGCCCAAGGACTCTGGGCAGCTCTGAACATAGCTGCCCAGCAGAAGGATCTTGCGCCGTTCACCCCAAGACGCGATCAGGCCTATATGGCCGTCCTTGTGGACGATTTAGTCACTCTGGGCACCAATGAGCCCTACCGCATGTTTACCTCACGTGCGGAACACAGGCTCCTTTTGCGTGAGGACAATGCCGATGCCCGTCTGACAGCAGAAGGACACAGACTGGGTCTTGTCAATGAGCAGGCCTTTGCGCAGTTTCAACGCAAGGAAGAGCAGAAGACCCTTCTGCACACGCGCCTTGCGTGTGAATTTATCGGCGCCCATGCCGGCTATGAGGAATTCAAGGGCCAGAATGTACGCGACCTGCTGCGGCGCTCGGACATGACCATGCAAAAGCTTGCGGCGCTTCTGGATCTTCAGGAAAACAGTCCTGCGGCTCAGCTTGTGCATGAACTCCCAGAAGATGTTCTCTTCAGTGTCCAGACCGACATCAAATATGCAGGCTACCTCGCCCGTGAAGAGCAGCTTGTGGAACGCAGTCGCCATCTCTCTGAAAACCTTCTGCCTGAGGATCTCGATTACAGTGCAGTGCCAGGACTGACCCTTGAGGTCATTGAAAAACTTTCGCGCATCAGGCCTCAGAATCTTGCCCAGGCCAGCCGTATTTCAGGGGTTACGCCCGCTGCGCTGAACTGTCTAGAAATCCATTTGCATAAAAAACGCCGATTACGCTAAAAAAGTTTTTCTTAAAACGGTCTACATAGGGAAAAGTGCAGTGGAGCACACAAGTATTTTTGATTCCTTACAGTTTTTTCTCGCCACGCGGAGCAGTGGAGAGTTGTTGCTCTTTGCCCTGTTTCTGGCCCTGCCTTTTCTCTTTTTTCTGTTCCGTGAGCTCAACCGCTACCGTCTGCGTCAGCAGGCCATGCGCAATAAGGCAAGAATTCGGGAACTGCTGGAAATGGCCCAGCTGCAAAACCAGAATTTCGAGATACAGCTTGGCGAACAGAGTAACCGTGTCTCTTACTCAAGTATTCTGGAGCTCATTAAAGGGGATTCCCTTCATTTCAACGTGCTCCACCACGTGGCCAGCGTCTGGGTCGCAACCAAGGCAGATATTTTCTTCTCTGTGGTCGAAAAGGGCGTTCGTCATTTTCACAAATTCCACGTCTCTGTTGTGGCCATCAATGCACGCCAGAAATCCTCAACTGTCTGCACGGAAATTCCCAAAAGTCTGGAGATCGGACAAAAGCGTGCTTTTTTCCGCATCGCCCCCCTGCCCAATACGGTACGGGTGCTGGCGCTTTGGTTACTTGCGCCCACAGATCCCCTGCCTCGTTCAACCAATGACGTTGGAGCCCCCTTTCTCAGCTGCAAGATCCGCAAGGGCGCTGAGAGTGATGATATCTTCTCCCTCTATGTGGAAGATATTTCGGGCTCGGGCATAGGTCTGCGCCTGCAGACGACGACAGAAGATGAACGCATTGTCAAAGACGGACAAATTCTCTGTCTTCTGGTCTACAATGAATCCATGCATGGTGAAGAACGTCTTGTCAATTTCTGCTGCACAGGGCGCATCACGAATATCCGTCAGGCTCAGGACAACGATGCCACCAAAATTCTAGGGATTGAGTTCACAAACTGGGCGTTGCTGGAAAAAGGCAATAAGAATATCAACTGGTTCCATCAGGCGAAGGCAACCGGTATTGGACCCATATTGCAGTGGGTTACAAAAATGGATATAGAACAGCGTAAAACGACCTAGAACAGCCCTACCCATCCACGGGATGAAAGGAGACTTCACGTGGACGATTCTACAGAGTCGCACAGTACCATCTGGTCGCGTTTAAGCAGACTCTTCTGCCGCGACAGCAATGAGGAAAAACTGGAACAGGCCATACTTGATGCCAGTGCCGAAGGAGAGGTTGAACCAGAAGAGAAATCCATGCTCTTGGGCATTCTGCGTTTCAATGATCTTCTGGTTCACGATACCATGACCCCGCGTACTGACATGGACTGCATTCCCTTGGAAAGCAGTCTTGCCGATGTGGCACGACTTATTGTCAGTTCAGGCCACTCGCGCATTCCTGTCTTTCGTGAAACACGCGACAATATCGTGGGCATTGTCCATGCCAAGGACATTCTGCCCTGTTTTGTGGATGAAAATCGCGGCAGCCTTTCCATTACCGACATCATGCGGGAACCTTTTTTTGTTCCTGACACCAAGTCCACGCGCACCCTCCTCCAGGAATTTCGCACCAGAAAGCAGCATATTGCCATTGCTCTCGATGAGTATGGGGGCACCTCAGGGCTGATTACCATTGAGGATGTCATTGAAGAAATCGTCGGTGATATCGAAGATGAGCATGATGCTCCCAAGGAGGAAGACATCAGAGCTCTTGGCGATGATGTCTACGAACTGACTGGACGGGCTAATCTCGAAGACCTCACGGAACTTGGGCTTGAGCTGGAAAACGATGAAGTGGACACCATCGGCGGCTATCTCTGCATGCTCTCAGGCAATGTTCCCGCCCCCAATCAGACTTTCAGCCTGCACGGCTGGCTGTTGACCGTGCTTGACAGTGACGCCAAGCTCATCCACCGTCTGCGTCTGGAACCTGCCCACCCTGAGGAAAGAGCGCTCATCCCGGTCAAACGGGCAGACGCAGATGCTGACCTGTCCTAGGCCTCATGTTTAGCCTACGTCTTTTCCCCCTCAGCCAGGAACGCAGGCGTTTTCTCGCCCTTGCAGTCATCGCTAGCCTTGGTCTCTGCCTTGGCTTTCCCAATGACTTTGCCAGTCTCCCCCCCCTGGTTCTGGCCTGGCCTCTTGCCCTCAGCCTCATGGGTCTTTTCTCGGCATCTGCCAGACAGGCTTTTTTCCTTGGCTTGGTGAGCAATCTTCCAGGCATGACCCTTGTGCTTTATTGGCTGATGCTGCCCATTCACCGTGTGGGCGGTATTCCCTGGATTTTTGCGGCTCTTTGTGCCTTTGCCGTGATCTTCTGTCTGGCGGCCTTTTTTGCTCTGCACTGCCTCTTTCTGTATCTTGCGCGCTATCTTTCCCCCTGGTTTCTGCCTGTGGCAGCTGCCTGCTCTTGGACTTTCCTTGAGCTGATAGCAGCGCCTCTCACAGGTTTTCCCTGGCTGCCTCTAGCAGGGGCCCTGGTACAATGGCCTGCACTCGTGCAATCAGCAGCCTATATCAGCCAGTATGGTACTGTTTTTTTCTGGCTACTGGCCTTGCACCCCCTGATCTTGCCCTTCTGTCTTGATCAACGTCCCAAATGGCCCTTGAGCATAGCTGCCTGTACACTGATTGCTGTCCACATAGCTTTTGGCTTTTTGTGTCTCAAAGGTTCACCTCTTGTGACACAACCTGAGGGTCCCATGAGTCTGGGAGTCCTTTTTGTGGAAGGCAATATCGATCAGAATCAGAAATGGCGCCCATCTATGCAGCGGGCAACCGTTGAACACTACAGAAAGCTCACACAGGAAGGCCTGCAAAGGCTCGACCACCCCAAGGTCCTCGTCATCTGGCCAGAAACAGCGCTCCCTTTTTTTTTCGAACGCAATCTTCTCCTCCAGGGTTTTGTGCGCCAAACAGCGCGCGAGCATGCCTGTCCGCTGCTCTTTGGCACCCCAGGCGCTGGAACTGCCAGCAATCCGCGTGGCATCTATAATCGAGCCATTCTTCTCGACGATCAGGGCGAAGACAGAGGCCAGTACGATAAAGAGCATCTCGTACCCTTTGGTGAATATACCCCGGCCTTCCTGGACTTTGACTTTCTCAAACCCCTGCTGCAGGGTGTCGGTGTCTATGCCGAGGGGCACAATAGCGGGCCCCTGCGCTATGGCGAAATGGCTGCCGGCATGCTTATCTGCTACGAAGGCATTTTCCCCTGGCTTGCCCAGGAGCGCGTCCGTCAAGGTGCCAATCTGCTCATTGATATCAGCAATGACGGCTGGTTCGGACAGACACCTGCGCGCTGGCAACATCTCTATCTGACCTGCCTGCGTGCCATTGAACAGCAGCGCTGGATACTCAGAGCTACCAATACCGGCATCTCGGCTGTCATTGACCAGCAAGGACGCCTTGTTGCGACCGGTCCTAGCGATCAGGCAGGAAGCTGGCCGGCACGCGCGAAACTGATCAATGAGCCAAGCTTTCTGCATCGCAACTGGCATTGGCAGCTTGCCCTTTTTGCCGTGCTCTGCCTGCTCACTCTTTTCATCTGTCGCTACTCTGCAAAAAAAAGTAGACACACCCAGAAGCTGCCGCTACTGTGATGCGGCAATGCTTACGCCAAGCGAGGTTACATTATGCCTGAACAGAATCTGTCCGTACGCCTTTCCGATATCCGCGCCGAAAGTCAGCCTGTACTCAAGCGCTACGATGCGCTCTGGAGGAGTCTTTGACCTGCCCGGCAGTACAAAGAGACTTGAAGCCATTGAGCAGGAGCTGGCCAAACCCGAAGCCTGGGAAAACCCCCAGAGCATGACACCTCTGCTTCAGGAAAAGGGCAAACTCGAAGAACAGGTCAAACGACTGACACGTCTTGCCGAATGTCGCAAAGAATTTGAAGAATGGCTAGAATTGGCCAGTGAAAGCGAAGAAAGCGAAGCTCTGGAAAGTCTGGAAGAGGAGCTCAGAACCTTTCGTGAACTCGTCGAAGAAAGCGAACTTCTAACCTTCCTCAACGGTCCCCATGACGACTGTGCAGCGCTGCTGGAAATCCATCCCGGTGCCGGCGGAACAGAATCCCAGGACTGGGGTGAAATGCTCCTGCGCATGTATACGCGTTGGGCTCAGCAGCATGGCTATAAACTCGAGGAGCTGGATTATCAGCCGGGAGAAGAAGCTGGCATCAAACGCGTGACGCTGAGGATTTCAGGCCCTCATGCCTATGGGCTTTTGAAAAGCGAACGCGGCACCCACCGTTTGATCCGTATTTCTCCCTTCGACGCCTCGGGTAGACGGCACACGTCCTTTACCGCCGTTGATGTTATCGCCGATGTGAGCGATGACATTCAAATCGAAATCAAAGAATCGGATCTGC
The DNA here is from genome assembly GCA_017528345.1 of Desulfovibrio sp. Classification (GTDB taxonomy): domain Bacteria; phylum Desulfobacterota; class Desulfovibrionia; order Desulfovibrionales; family Desulfovibrionaceae; genus Desulfovibrio. The sequence goes on along the minus strand of JAFXOX010000009.1, from coordinate 11,502 downwards.
GTATCGATATTTTCCACTCAAGTGGACCGGGCGGTCAAAGTGTGAATACCACAAGCTCAGCTGTGCGTATCACCCATTTACCCACAGGTGTTGTGGTCCAGTGTCAGAATGAACGTTCTCAGCTGCATAACCGCGAAGGTGCCATGCGCGTGCTCAAGGCGAGACTCTACGCTCTGGAAGAAGCCAAACGCGACAAAGAGCGTCAGCAGGCCTATGCCAACAAGGGAGCCATTGACTTTGGCAGCCAAATCAGGACCTATACCCTGCAGCCCTTCCGTCTGGTCACCGACCACCGCACCGGCAAAAAGTACACGGATGTTGACGCCATCCTCGATGGCGGCATAGATCATCTGCAACATGACTTTCTTGTCAACAATGCCCGCGCCAACGCGTAACATCTCTTCTGCGCTATGAACAAAAATATTGATTTCAGAGCTCTGGCCCAGGAGCTGGCAGAACTGGAAAAACAGGGCAAAGGACGCGGCCACGATCTTCTGATTGCCCGAGTGCTTCACAATATGTCACCGGCGCGCTGGAAGGAATTCTGTAAGGCCTATCCGGCAAGCAAGTGGGGAGCTCTGCCCGTCTCTGAACTGCCACTGGGCAAAATCCCCGATGATCAGCTTCTGGGAGAAGAGCTAAAAAAAATCATTGTGGCCGAAAAATTCACGGCTCAGGTTGAGCAGGAGCTTGTGCGCATGCGCAGGACAGGCGGAGAACTTAGCCTTGTGGCCTGCACACTCTCTCCCAGACCCACGGAAAAGGCGGCAAAGCTCTGGGACCTGGTCGACAAGCTTCTGCAAAAGCATCTTGAGCCTTGTGACAGCCTTGCCCAGGATATCCACGGCCAGCCCATAGTGCTGCTACCGGGCACAGGCCCTGTACGCTCACGCCATTTCTGCGAAGAAGTCCAGAAGGCCTATGCCAAATCCTCAAAGACACGAGACGTTCTCTTGTGTATGGGTCTTGTGAGCATAGCCCAGGGCGAAAAAGATTCGGCAGAGGAGCTCATAGCGCGTACAACAGAGGCTTTGCATCTGGCCTGCACTGAGCAGGACCACCTTCATCAGATCGGCCCTGAGACACTGGATGAACGCTCCACGCTGGTGCATTCTGACGAAAAACGTTTTCTTTTTTTCGGTACTTCCTGATGCCGATCCCTTGAACCCCGGCTATCAACGCATCCAGAGAGCCTCTTTCTCTCTTTCTCTAAGCTCAGACCGCGCGGTGTCCTTGTGAAGGGCTGCCGCATGTAGGATAGTTATGAACAGTACTTTAAGTGTGGCCATTCTCAGTGGAAAAGGCGGTGTTGGCAAGACCAATATTTCGCTCAATCTCGCCTACGGACTCTATCATCTTGGCTTCAAGCCCCTTTTGATGGACTGTGACATGGGTCTTGCCAATCTCGACGTACTTCTCGGCATCACTCCTGAAGCCAATTTGCAGGACACACTGATGGGCAAAGCCCAGCTCACTGATGTGCTCTACAATCTGGAGCCCAATGGCTTTGACGTGCTGCCCGCAGCCTCAGGCGTTCCCGAGCTCAACGATCTCAAGCCGGAAATGCGTGATATCCTCATAGACAAGCTCGAACCACTGCTTTCGGCCTATGACTTTATCTTCATGGATCTGGGTGCCGGCATTTCAGAAAATGTCCAGACCTTTGCGGCCATGAGCGCCATGCGCATTGTTATCATCACGCCAGAACCCACCTCATTGACTGATGGCTACGCCCTCATCAAGGTCCTCAATAACCGTTTTGGCATGCAGGACTTCATGATTATCGTCAATGAGGCAGCCTCGGCCAAGGAAGCTCAAAGCACCTATGACCGACTAAAAACTGCCTGTCTGCATTTCCTGCATGTGGAACCAGTCCTTCTCGGCTTTGTCCACCGCGACAGCAAACTGCCAGAAGCTGTCTGCCATCAAAAGGCCCTGCTGCTCTATGCGCCCTCCTGTCAGGCAGCCCGCGATCTCTCCTCTCTTGCTGGCAAACTGCAGAAAGTTCGTCTGTCCATGGCAGACTGGCTTGCCCAGCGCAGTATTCTCAATCGCCACAACACAAAAACCTTGTCCTGACGGCCAAAGCCTTAAGCCATGGGGGAAATAACGCAAGTACATTTTTTCACAAGCTCAATAACGCGAAAAAAGCATTGCCACATACAGGAAAATTGAACTATGCTTGCCTGTGAAGCTGTATCAACTGTTCAAAAACCAGTCCAAGCTTCCGAATGACGTTTGAGGTGCCACAACTGCCAGCAAACAACGTGGGTCGAAAATTTCCCCTAATCCGCCAGAAGTCCTCCGCCTCTTAGGCAGGAAATGAAGGCGAAACCAGTCATAGTACCGTGGGGCGCACGGGAATCTACGCCTGTGGAGAGAGTGTAAGTCGCCGCATTGGTGCTGTTTGAGCTTCCGCAGGAAGCTCCCGCATCTCTAGGCGGGAGTACGTTCACAAAGGCTTTCTGATGAACAGAACTGAACTGATCAAAAAACTTGCCACAGATGCCAACATTCCTTCTGAAGAAGCTTCTCAGGTTTTGGATGTGTTTGTCGAAAGCCTCAAGAGAGCTCTACTCAAGGGAAAAAGGGTGGAACTGAGAGGTTTTGGTAGTTTCAAAATCAAGGAATACGAACCCTATACCGGCCGCAATCCCAGGACAGGAGAACGCGTTGAGGTCAAGGGCAAACGTATGCCCCTCTTTCGGGCGGGCAAGGATCTTAAGAAGCTGGTCAACAGCTAAAAGGCGGGAGATTTATGGACAGACTCTTTCACGGGGCCATCACAGCACTGGTAACTCCCTTCAAGAACAATAAGGTTGACGAGCAGAGCTATCGCGCCCTCATTGACAGCCAAATTGCCCAGGGTATTCATGGCCTCGTCCCCTGTGGTTCCACTGGAGAATCGGCCACCTTGTCGCACAAGGAACATGAAGAGGTCATCAGCATCTGTATCGATCAGGTCCGCGGTCGTGTTCCCGTGCTTGCCGGCTCAGGCTCCAACAATACCAGTGAAGCCATCGCCCTGACACAGTTTGCCAAAAAGGCTGGCGCTGACGGGGCTCTGCTGATCACACCCTACTACAATAAACCAACCCAGGAAGGACTCTACCAGCACTATGCCGCAGTGGCTCGCGCCTGTGACATTCCCATGATCCTTTACAATGTGCCTGGTCGTACGGGCTGCAATATGCTGCCGCCGGTACTTGGACGCTTGGCCCGTGATTTTTCCAATATCATTGGCGTCAAGGAAGCAACAGGCAGTCTCTCTCAAGGCAGTGAGGTTATTGAACAGTGTCCGAAAAACTTCCTGGTGCTGTCAGGTGACGATTTCACGGCGCTGCCGCTCATGGCCATTGGCGGAGCTGGGGTGATCTCGGTGTCCTCCAATATCGTGCCAGCTAAAATGGCCGCCATGTGCAACGCCTTTGAGGCTGGGAATCTGGCTGAAGCCGTAGCGCTTCACCATGAACTCTTTGCCCTGCACAAGGCCATGTTCATTGAAACCAATCCTGTACCTGTGAAAAAGGCCCTGGAACTGATGGGCCAGATAGAAGGCAATGTGCGTCTGCCTCTTGTGGAAATGACAGAAGCCCACGTAGCTGATCTGAAAAAGGTCCTGCAAGCCTATTCACTTATCTAGTATGTCTCCGGGGAAGGGTTTTTCCCTTCCCCTTTCAATGTATGACTCTTGCCGTTGCCGTCAGTGGTGGTATTGACAGCCTCTGTGCTCTGCTCAAACTGCACGAGGCCGGAGAACATGTCTGCGCTCTGCACGCCAGGTTTCTCTCCTCTGCACCGGCCCTTCCTGAAAGCCTACGCGCCCCTCTCGAAAAGCTTGCCATTCCCGTTCACACCCTGGACCTACGCCAGAATTTCCGCGACCACGTTCTCATTCCATCCCTGCTCGCCTGGCACAGAGGTGATACCCCCAATCCCTGTGCTCTCTGTAATCGCTTCCTGAAATTTGGGTTCTTGCTCCAGTCGGCCCAGAAGCTTGGCTATACAACACTAGCCACAGGGCACTACGCCCGTCTTGATACGTGGCATGGTCACCTTCTGCTGTGTCAGGCCAAAGATAAACGCAAGGATCAGAGCTACTTTTTAAGCCTTATTGCAGGCTCTTCGCTCCCACATCTCCGCTTTCCCCTCTCAACGATGAGCAAAGACGACTGCCGAAAATATCTTGCAAACCGTGGCTTTACGGCACAAAGCCATATGGCCGAAAGTCAAGATGTCTGTTTTTTACCACAAAAAAGCCAACTTGAGTTTTTTTTCAACGAGCACTGGCAAAAGCTTGGTCTGGAGATGCCCCAGTCAGGCCCCCTTGTCCTTGTCGACGCTCTTGGTCACAAAAACGGGAAAAAACGCCGTCACCAAGGTCTGTGGCGCTATACCGAGGGACAAAGGCGAGGGCTTGGGGTGCCCGGCACTGAAGGCTATTATGTGCTCAAAAAAGATCAGGCGAACAATACGCTGATCATCGGGCCACAGACACTTCTCGGCATGGAAGCATTGCGTGCCGATCAGGTGAACCTTTTTGTAGAACCATGCTGCTGGCCGGACAAACTCATGGTGAAGGTCAGATACCGGCAGGAACCTGCGGCCTGTGAGGCCGTGTATGAAGGGGGGAATCTGCACATCCGCTTTGCCAGTCCTCAGTTTCCAACGGCCAAAGGGCAGCTGGTTTCCCTGGCAACAACAGAAGGGCATATTCTGGCTGGGGGGATTGTGCAAGAGCTCAGACTGAGCTCAGAGGATCTCTTTTAAGACCAAAAAAACGGCGACAATTGTCTCCGGTCATCTTCCAGAGCTGCTCCACTTGCTGCTGGCGGATTTCCGCGATAGCGTGCGCCGTAAACACCGTAAAGGCCGGTTCATTACGCTTGCCACGCCAGGGATGGGGCGCAAGATAAGGGCAGTCGGTCTCAATCAGCAGTCGATCGTCGGGTATGGTGGCTATGGCCGATCTCATGGCCGAATTGGCAGGATAGGTCACAGGACCTGGCACAGAGATCATCCAGCCGTTATGCAGGAGCCTGCGGGCAAGAGACTGATCTCCGCCAAAGCAATGCCAAAGCAGGGGGTAGCCAGCAAAGCCGTGGCTTTCAAGCACAGTCAGACAATCGGCCTCTGCTTCGCGGCAGTGAATGACCACAGGCTTGTGTAAACTGCGAGCAAGCTCAAGCTCGCGCGCAAACAGCGCTAGCTGCACTTCACGCGGACAATCAGGCCAGTGATAGTCAAGACCGATTTCGCCAAGAGCCACAATGGGCTCTTCACGCAGCGCCTTTTCCAGAGCCTCAAGGGCATCTTCGCCAAAGCGCAGTCCATCACAAGGGTGAATACCCAGAACCCAGGCGACATTGCTGTGAGCGGCAAAAAGCCCTTTTTTGGCGGAAAACTCCAGAGGATTGAGGAAAATATTAACAATGGTTGAAATGCCTACGGCTTCTGCCCGGGCAAGCACGTCCGAGCGATCAGCGTCAAAAGCCTCATCGTCAAGATGGGCGTGGCTATCTGCCCCGCAAGCGGGCAAAGCCAGAGTCAGAGGATCAATACGTTCAACTTTTTTATGTCCCATAGCCAAACATAGCCTGCCTCTCCATCTGTGGCAAGTCTGTTGCCTGTTACCGGCAAATTTCTTATAGTATGGCATCTTTTTTGAATTCCCCCCGAATTTTTATCAATCAGGGGAAAAAGGACTGCCTCATGCATCAGCGTAAAAGAGTTCTCGTCACCGGCGGATCCGGTTTTCTTGGTTCACATCTCTGCCGCAGACTGCTCAAGGAAAACAATGATGTCCTCTGTGTGGACAATTTTTTTTCCAGCGCACGTGACAATGTTCTTGATCTGACGAGTCATCCCCATTTTGAACTCATCCGCCACGATATCACCATACCTCTGCAGGTGGAGGTTGATGAAATCTACAATCTCGCCTGTCCGGCCTCACCCATTCACTATCAGTACGATCCCGTCCAGACCATCAGGACCTGTGTGCTCGGCAGCGCCAATATGCTGGAGCTTGCCAGACGTCTCAGATGCAAAATTTTTCAGGCCTCAACCAGTGAAGTCTATGGCGACCCTGAGGAAAATCCACAACGTGAGAGCTACTGGGGGCACGTCAACCCCAATGGCATCCGTGCCTGCTACGATGAAGGCAAACGCTGTGCCGAAGCCCTTTTCTTCTCCTATTGGCGGGAGCACCATGTGCCTGTGAAAATCGGCCGTATTTTCAATACCTACGGGCCGAGCATGCATCCCAATGATGGCCGTGTAGTCTCCAATTTCATCGTGCAGGCTCTGCGCCAGGAGCCACTGACTATCTATGGAGAAGGTTCACAGACCCGTTCCTTCTGTTATGTGGACGACCTCATTGACTGCATGATCCGCTTTATGGCCACAGATGAGTCGCTGACAGGCCCAATCAACATGGGCAATCCAGATGAATTCACCATACTGGAGCTGGCCCAGAAAGTGCTGCAGTTCACGGGCAGCTCATCCGTCATTGACTACCGCCCCCTGCCAGGCGACGACCCCAAACAGCGCAGACCTGACATTTCTCTGGCCAAACAGCACCTTGGCTGGCAGCCTATCATTTCCCTGGATGAGGGACTCAAGAAAACCATTTCCTATTTTCAAGACATGCTTGGCGTGTAGACAGCTCTGAATAACAGTTTCACACCAGGAAAAGACCGTGATTTCCAAAGCTTTCCTCAAGAAAGGACGCCTTTTTCTCACCACGATCATTTTCGATCTTTTTCTCATTCTCTGTGTTGTGCTACTCATGCGGCACACACAAGATCTTCTTGCCTCCGACGCGCGTCTGAATCTTACGGAAATCACCAAGCAGAACCGCGAAGGTATCGCCAAAAATATCAATCTCGAGCTCAATAATCAGCAGCTTGACGCCCGCAATCTTTCTTCCAAGCTACAGGGCGACCAAATTGATGCCTACGAAATGAATATTGCCCTCATGGCCTTACACGGTCTGGGCAGTCAGGATCTTTTCGTCGCGTCCAGGGATGGCACAGTCTACATTGGCCTTGACGAAAAAGCCTATGACGTCTCTGATCGCCAGTATTTCAGACGCGCCAGATCCGGTAAGCCCAATATCTCCAATATGCTTGAAGACAAGAGCAATGGCGACAAGGTCTTTATCAGTAGTGTGCCCATCTATCTGCAAAACAAGGTCATTGGGACCCTGCAAAAACGCTACCTTCCCCAAGAACTCTACGCCATTATCGTGCCGCCTCTTTTCTCGGCTGAGGGCCGCTCCTACATTATTTCCCCAGACGGCACCATTATTATTTCCTCACAAGACGACAATAGCGCCAGCCGCAATCTTTTCCTTGAACTCAACATCTACGACGACAGCGAAAGCAAAAAACAGCTGCGCGCGGACATTTCCCAGGGCAAATCAGGCGTCTTCATTTCCGAGACAGACGACGGACGCAAAATTTTTTCCGCCTATCAAAAGATCAAGATCGCTCACGATTGGATTCTTGTGACGAGTATCGACATGGAGGCCATTTCCCCTCACGCTCGCCAGATCATCCATCAATTCTACATCATTCTCCTGGCGCTCTGCCTGGTCTTTGGTGTCACCATCTTCTACATCATCAATCTCAAGCAGAAAGAACGTCAGGAACTGGAACGTCTGGCCTTTGATGATCCCATCACTGGCGGCTATACCTTCAACAAGCTTGTAGCCAGCCTGCCGAATATCATCGCCAATGCTCCAGAAGCCAAAAGTTGGCACCTTCTGGCCTTTGACATTGATAAATTCCGCTACATTAACAGCTTTTACGGCTTTGACCATGGTAACTTCATTTTACGCGAAGTCTGCCGCAAAATTTCCTCGCGACTTGGCCCCAATGAAATGCTCACCCACCTCTGGGGCGACTATTTTGCAGCCTTGCTCTGCCGTGAAAATCCCCTCCAGGATGACACTCTGCTTGCGCCGCTGAAAACATCCTGGGATATGTCCATTTCCTTCTCCGGTGGACTCTACCTCATCACCAATCCCAAAGAAAATGTCCGAGACATGTACGACAAGGCAAGCCTTGCCACGAGCATGATCAAGAAGGACATTCATACCTCCCTCAATCTCTACGACGATTCTCTCAACCAGAATCTCATCAAGAATGAGGCCTTGAAACACCGTATTCTCAAGGCCATCAACGATGAGGAAATTTTGCCCTTCTTCCAACCCAAGGTGGACATTGTCACAGGACTGATCGTTGGAGCCGAAGCGCTAGCACGCTGGCGCAAGCCAAGTGGCGAGATGATCTCGCCTGCCGAATTTATTCCGATCTGCGAGTCCTCAGGTCTTGTAGTTGAAGTTGATATGCTCATCTACCGCAAGGTTTTGGAATTCATCCGCCATCACCTTGATCTCAAACACAACTGTACGCCCATTTCCGTCAATTTCTCACGCAAGCACCTGGAAGACCCTGAATTTGTGCAGAAACTGACCGGTCTTCTGGACAAGTACGGTATTCCGGCCAACCTCATTGAGCTTGAACTCACAGAAAGCCTCTTTTACGACAATCAGAAGGCCATTATTGAGCTGGTCAACGAGCTTTCCAGGCTTGGGATCAAGGTTTCCATGGATGACTTTGGTACAGGATACTCCTCGCTGAGCATGCTCAAAGACATCCACATTGACGTTCTGAAGATTGATCAGTCCTTCCTGAGACAGTCAGATCAAAAAGAAAAGCGTGATATCATCTTTGCCTCCATTGTCTCCATGGCATCTCAACTGGGCATCAATGTTGTGGTGGAAGGCGTGGAAACAGAAGAAAACGTGAATCTGATGCTCAGATGTTCTTGCCGCGTGGCTCAGGGCTTTTACTATTCCAAGCCTCTGCCGCCAGAGGATTTTGAAGACATCTATGCCCAGGGCAGCCTCTAGAGGTCGCAGGGAAGACCTCGGGCTCTGCGCCTGTTCATCAGTTGCTCCAACATTTCCCAGGAAAGATTGAGATTGCCTCGGCCCACTCCAAGCTGAACATCCGGCTTATTGCTGCCGTGGTAATCGCTGCCACCGCTTACGGCAAGCCCAAGAGCCTGCGCCCAGGCCTGACAGAGATGCACATGGCTTGGCTTATGTTCACTGTGCCAGGCTTCAAGGGCGTCCAGTCCAAGACGGGCAAGTCTGCCAATGGTGGCCCAAAGCCAGGACTCAGGATAACCGTACACACAGGGATGAGCGAGGGATACGGTTGCACCGCACTCTGCCAGACATGTGACGACATCGTCCGGCGTGAGTACCGCCTTGGGCACGTAGGCAGGTCTGCCACAAGACAAATACCGCTCAAAGGCCTCTCGCAGACTTTGCACATAGCCCCTGGCCAGCATCGCTTGAGCCATATGCGGCCGCCCCACCGTGCCCTGTCCGGCAAAACGCAGAACCTCTTCCATATCAAGCTGAAGTCCGAGAGAGCAGAGTTTTTCAACCATGCGCTCATTACGCAAGGCCCGCTGACTGCGCAGTTTTGCCAGCATGCCTTCAAGGGGCGCATGCTGGTACGGCAGCCAGTAGCCCAGGATATGCAGCTCACCCCGCTCTGTCATCGTGGAAAACTCACAGCCGCGTATGACCGCAACGCCACTCGTTTTTCCTTCGGCAACGGCCCTGGAAAGTCCTGCACAGGTATCGTGGTCAGTTATGGCAATAGCTGAGAGGCCTAAGGCCTTGGCACGCTTGATAAGCTCCTCCGGCTGGTCACTGCCATCGGAGAAGGCGGTATGGGTATGCAGATCAATGCTTGACACGCTTGTTTCACCTTCTGCATTGACGTCTGAATCTGTACGATGCTTTTTTGGGATTCAGACTTGAGGAAAACTATGAATATAGCTGAAATTCTTCATATCCTGGCCTGTCCGGAATGTCACGGCGATCTGCTTCTTGAAGGCAGTGAGCAAAACCCACAGGGACTTCGCTGTGAACACTGTGCCTGTGTCTATCCCATTGAAGAAGAGATTCCTGTGCTTCTGACCAGTGAAGCCATAGCGCTGAGTGACTGGCAAAAGCGGCAGCAAAACCAGTAAAGGAACCTATGCGTATACTTATTGCCTCAGATCTGCACGGCTCCCTGTCGAGCCTGAACTTTCTTGTGAACAAGGCCGAAGAACTTGCCCCCGATATGCTCGTCCTTCTTGGGGATCTGGTCTACCATGGTCCTCGCAACCCCCTTCCTGAAGGCTATGACACGCGCAGCGTGCTCGGTGACATGGAGCGCATCAGCAAGCTTCCCTGTCCCATCACTGCTGTGCGCGGCAATTGCGATGCGGAAGTGGATATTGCCCATCTGCCCTTTGCCGTTGTGGAAAATGCCTGGATCAACTGTGACGGGCTCGCCATCTTTGCCAGCCACGGACACAGAATTCCCGAAAAACCGCCACTTCCAGAGACTTTTCCCGCAGGTTGCGTGATTCTCAGGGGACACACCCACATTCCGCGCGCAGAAACGCTCTCCGGCTACCATTTCTGGAATCCCGGTTCTCTCTCCCTGCCCAAGGGCGGAAGCCGGCGTTCCTTTGCCGTCTATGAAAACCACACCTTTACCGTCTACGAAATGGACGGAGAGGCTGTTCTGCAAGAGCGAGTAAATGCGTGAACGGCCAGCTTTTTAGCCTTGACCTAGCCTCAGATCTCATTCTTGCCTCTGCCTCACCACGAAGGCAACAATTTCTGCAGGAGCTAGGGCTGCCCTATACGGTTATGACCAGTCCGACTCGTGAGGACAAGCCAAAACACGGCGAAGATGCCCAGGGCTATACTGCCCGCGCTGCCAGGGATAAAGCACAGGCGGTTGTTTCCCTCATCCCCAAGGCCGAGACCCCTCTCATCCTGGCAGCTGACACGGTCGTCTCCATTAATGAACACATTCTCGGTAAGCCCAGAGACAACGACGAAGCCCTGGCCATGCTGCAGCTGCTGGCAGGCCAAAGGCATCAGGTGACAACCTCTGTCTGCGTTCTTCTGCCAGGCAAACACAATAATCTCTCCTTTGCCTTCAGCGATGAGGCCAGTGTGACCTTTTACCCCTGGAGTCGCCAGGTTTTAGAGGCCTATGTGCGTTCAGGTGAGCCTTTGGACAAGGCAGGCGCCTATGCCGTCCAGGGCAAGGGGGCATTTCTTATTCAAGCGCTTCAGGGAGCCTGGACAACCGTGGTCGGTCTGCCTGTCGGCCGGCTCTGCCAGGAGCTTTTGGCGCGCCACCTCATTGCCGCTCAAGAAGCCAAAGATACCTGAGCAAAAGCAGAAAAGGCCCCGCATGCGGGGCCTTCGTTTTTCTCAAAGGCGAAGCAAAAAAACAGGACTTCTCTCTGCAACGACTCGTGTCTCCTAAACACAGTCATTCAGTTTTTTAGGTATATGAAGTTCGGCAGTCTCTCCACAAGAGAGTTGACGCTATGTAGAGAAAATTTGCCTAAACAACGATTCTCTCGTCTGGTACGAATCCCATTTTTTTCATTCGCTCCAAATCTTTT
>JAFXOX010000008.1 GCA_017528345.1 Desulfovibrio sp. | reverse complement strand
CGTTTTCTATACGGCAAAGGGTGAGAATATCAGCGTACAGGCCCCTTCCCTGCCTCTTGAAAAGATCTATGAGCAGGTTGGTCACACCACGGTCTTCAATCTTGAAATTGACGACAATGGCACCAAAAACACCTATCCTGTCCTCTTCTGGCAGGTGCAGAGCCATCCCTACAAGAAATGCTTCCTGCACGTTGACTACTATGGCGTGGATCTCGATAAAGAGATCAAGGTTGATGTGCCCGTGGAATTTGTGGGCACAGCCAAGGGTGTGAAACTGGGTGGTGTCCTGGAAAAATATCGGGAAAGTGTCCGTCTGAGCAGCAAGCCTCTGGATATGCCCAAGAAGCTGGTTGTAGACGTCACCGACATGGATATCAACTCCACCATCAATGTCACAGATCTCAAGCTGCCTGATAACGTCAAGGCTGTCTTTGATCAGAGCTATGCTGTTGTCAGCGTGCTTCTGCCGAGCAAGGAAGAAGATGCGGCTGCTCCTGGCGAAGCCAAGGAAGAGCCGGCTGCAAGTTAAGCTTCTCGATAACAGGTATTTCTCTGCAGACCAAATGCCCAGGCACTTGGTCTGTTTTTTTTCACAAGGTAGGCAATTGGCATGTATCAAGCGGTCATCGTCGGCCTGGGCAATCCTGGTCCGGAATACGCCCATACCCGTCACAACTGCGGCTTCGACAGCCTGGATTATCTGCTCAGGGAGGCCCAGGAGGAGGGGCGTCTGCGCGAGCTCTCAGGCAGCAAATTTGCCTGCAAGCTCTGGCAGGCGGATGTGCCACGCGTCTCTTCCAATCTTCTCTGTGTGAAGCCGTTAACGTTTATGAACGAAAGCGGCCGCTGTGTGCAGCCACTTCTGGCCTGGCATAAAATGGGCGTAGAGTCGCTCATTGTCCTCCACGATGAACTCGATATTCCGCCTGGGCAGCTGCGTTGCAAATCAGGCGGCGGCAACGCCGGCCACAACGGGCTCAAATCCATCTGTGCCCAGCTCGGAAGCCCTCAATTCCTACGCATCCGCATCGGTATTGGCAGACCCCTGGAAAAAAGTAAGGTCATCAACTGGGTGCTTGGAAGACCCAGTGGCCAGGAACAGGAAGATATCGCCTATGCCCAGCAAAAAGCCATTGATGTGCTAGCCTGTTATCTGCAGAAAGGCCTCGAGGCTGCAGTGACCATGGCCCGAAACGTCGGCAAGATAAGTTAACGAAAAGACCTGCCTTGGGCAGGTCTTTTCGTTATGATGAAGCTTCAGCGCACACGCTTTTTTCCCGGCCTGTCTGCAACCTTGTTTCCGGGCCATTCCAAGCAGCAACAAGCTAGCGCTTTTCTTGAAAAGCTAGGTGTGCACAGGATCGATGTTGATATTGGCACGTCTGGCCTGCTCGTGCTGATCTTTTCGCGCAATATGGTATATACGGCCATCCTTGCGAAAATTGGCGCCTGTCTGTTTGAAATGAAAGGCAACTTGGCAGGCCAGACACTGCTGCCGAATGCCAAGTACCCAGCTATAATCGCAGAGACGCGCGTCCATCCCTGATTCTCCGCCCACACTGACCTGTTCACACCATGAACCCAGGCGACCCCGAAAATCTATGGGCCCAAGCAAAGGCTCACAGATAATGGCCTTATGTCGCAGGGTAAGCGCAACCATCACAGGCAGCCGCTCGTCAGCGCGCTTTTGATTTTCCATGGTACAGCAGATGGTTACATTCTCGTAGCCCATTCCCCAGTCTTCTGGCAGACACTGCTCTATTCGCTCAGGACGCTTGGTCACCATATAAAAGGAAAGGTCTGAGCGCAGACGCATCATCTGCCAGGCCTCATCTCGCCAGCTATCTGCCTCCGCAAGAAAAAAGTCCGAGGTAAAACATGTCCACAGCAAGGTCCCTGCCGCTACCCTATATTGCCCCTGCCGATTGCGGCGTATGGGCAAAGAAAACGAGCCTGTCTTGTGTACGCTATTGGTATCAAAACCATATTGTTCATCCCTGCGAAACACATAGCAGTTTTGGCAGCCCTCACTCTTCTTGTGACAGCCATGCCACAAATTCCACATTTCCGATGCCTGCATAGCACGCTCTCAAAAAATACTGACAATCGTCATGCTCAATCCCAATCTCTCGGCAACGTGTCTCCCACAAGAGCCTGCGGCCAGGATACACAGGGCTTTTCTTCATGCACCGAGAGAAAGCGTATGGCAAAGCACAGGGATTACGCTTCTCCAAAAAGGGCTTGCGCTGAGCGCTTCAGTTCACTGCGAATGGCGATGTGCTGCGGGCAGACCTCCTCACAGCTGCCACAGGCAACACAGTTTGTGGCGCGCTTACGATCATGCCGCCTCACAAGCCAGTCTTCCTGATTGAGCGCAAACTTCTTGTCCTTATAGAGACTCAGAATATTCATGGCGGCAAAGGTGCCGGAAATGCCGATTTCTTCGGGGCAGACCTTGGCGCAGTAATCACAGGACGTACAGGGGATGACAGGCAAAGACGTAAGCACATCTCTTGCCCGTGCAATAACCTTCTGTTCGGCATCGTTCAGCGGCGTGAAATGCTCCATGAAGCTTGTATTGTCCTGCATCTGGGCGAGATTGCTCATACCGGAAAGTACGGTAAGTACGCCGTCAAGGCTTGCCGCAAAACGGATGGCCCAGGATGGCAGAGAAACGTCTGGATTCGCGGAGGTAAGCACGTTAGCCACCGGTTCCGGGGGATTTGCCAGAAGACCACCTTTGACAGGTTCCATGATGACCACAGGCTTGCCATGCGCCCTGGCCACCTCGTAGCACTTTCTCGACTGTATGGCCGGACTCTCCCAGTCAGCATAGTTGATCTGCAGCTGCACGAATTCCGCCTCAGGATGCTGTGTCAGAATGGCCTCAAGCTCCTCTGCTGTTGCATGAAAGGAAAAGCCAATGTGACGAATACGTCCTTCTGCTTTCTTTTTCTGCACAAAGTCCCAAAGTTTGAAGTCCTCAAAAAATTTTGTTCGGCTTTCGCCAAGATTGTGCAGGAGGTAGAAATCAAAGTAACCGGCACCTGTCTGTTGCAGCGAGGTTTCGAACTGTGCTTCAGCGTCCTCGCGACATGCGCAGTTGATCCAGGCCGCATTCTTGGTGGCCAGCTGAAAGCTCGAACGGGGATAGCGCTCAACGAGCGCCTTGCGGATGGCGTCCTCCGAGCCTGGATAGGCCCAGGCTGTATCAAAATAGGTGAATCCGCGGGAAAGAAAGAGGTCCACCATGGCACTGACCTCGTCCACATCAATGACATCGCCTTTTTTGGGCAGACGCATCAGGCCAAATCCCAATTTCTTGATGCTGTTTTCCAAGGACATCGCAAAACTCCTCAAAATCTGGTCAAATTAGGAAAAACGGCTCTCAACACACACGCATACGTCCGTCTTGTTTCTCATAGGCCAAACAACGCTTGTCCTGGCCTTTTGCACACGTTTCCAAGGCCAGGCCTTGGCTCACATAGGATGCCCTCAAAAAGCTTCCCGCCTTGAGCAAAACCCTGTCCCTGTGCTCTCAGGCAGCCACAGCAAAATCTGAACGCTCAGAGCATGCGTGTCTCTCTTTCGTCAAAGCCTCTTCTCGTCAATGATACACCCTCTGCGAAGCCCAAAGTAGTCTATTCCTCTTGTATTTTTGCCTAATCCTCTCGACCTAGAGACAAAGGAGCAAAAGTATGTCAAAGAGAAAGATGCCTTCTCTTGTGCGCGAATGTTGCAAGATCAGCCAAGCGCACGTTTTGTGGGCAGAAAACATGTCATTCCCACTCTGTGTGGCTCACTTTTTGCTGATCGCAAAAACTTGGCATACACCTCCAAACATTTTTCCCTGAAACACGTAAGGCTCTAAATACTGACATTCAGCCAGCTTGGGCAGTTTCGCTGCTGTCAGCTGCGATCTTGGGAGGGTGCAAAGCAGACTGCTTTGCCAAAAAACTATGAGCAAGAAAAATTCTTTTTTGGGACGTCGCAAGGTTCTGGCGGGCATTGCGGCCGCCTGTGGCGGCTTGGCGGGGCTTGGCACATGGGCTGATCATATGCGTGAAAAGTCTTCCAAAATAGGGCCTGGGCCTGACATCCGTCTTGATGGCTATAAGGAGACCCAAGCCTCGGCAATGACCCTGCGCGAAAACAAAGGCTGCGGAGACAAAGTTTCTCTGCTTGGCTTTGGCTGCATGCGTTATCCTGTCATGGCCGGTGAGAATTCGCCGAGAAGTCCCAAGATCAATGAGACTGCGGCCTTTGAGCTTGTGGACTATGCGCTCGCCCATGGCGTCAACTACTTTGACACAGCCTGGGGCTATCATAACGGCGCCTCGCAGCTGTTTACGGGCCGAGCCCTGAAACGTCATCCACGCGAAAGCTTCTATCTGGCCACCAAAATGCCTGGCTATCTCAAGCCGGATCTTGCCCAAGCCAAAGAGATCTTTGCCACGCAGCTCAAAAACTGCCAGGTGGAGTACTTTGACTACTACCTTTTACACAATCTCTCGCAGGTTGCCGGCTATCAGGAAACCTATGAGAAGCAGGGCGTACTCGACTACCTGCTTGAAGAAAAAAAGCGGGGCCGCATCCGCAACCTTGGCTGGTCCTTTCACGGGGACAAAGCTATGCTCGAGTATGTGCTCTCGCGCGACGTGCCCTGGGACTTCTGCATGGTGCAGCTCAATTACCACGACATGCTACACGAGCTTGTCCCCAGTCCCTTTGTCAAGCGTTCGGTTCCCACACCAGCCCCAACCAGATGGATGTTTGAAACCATCTCAGCCAAACATCTGCCAATGATCGTCATGGAGCCACTTTTGGGTGGCCGTCTGGCTCGCCTGAACGGTGCCGCCCTCAGGATTCTCCAGACAGTTGCTCCTGAACGCACAGCCGCCTCCTGGGCCTTCCGCTATGTGGCCGGTCTTCCCAATGTGCTCTGTATTCTCTCGGGCATGACCTATCTTGAGCATCTCAAGGACAATCTTCGTACCTTTGCCCCTTATACCCCACTCTCTGATGAAGAAAAACAGGCTCTGAGTAAGGCGCTCAAAGCCTTTGTGGTCGCCGACAATATCCGCTGCACCACCTGCGGCTACTGCATGCCCTGCCCCTATGGCGTCGACATTCCCGCAGTCTTCAGACATCACAATGATCTTCTCGACGATGACGCCGTTCCCAGAGCAGACCGCGATCCCAACTATGCTGCAGCCAGATCCAACTATCTCGCGTCCCTCAGCCGCCGTATTCCCGAACTGCGCACAGCCTCCCATTGTACGGGCTGCGGCCAGTGTGTGTCCAAGTGTCCGCAGTTTATCGACATACCTGCAGAGATGGCAAAACTTGGTCAGTTCCAGCGCCAACTGATGACAGTCTGACTTCTGGCTTTCGCTGATACCTCCTGAGTCCTCGTAACCGTTCTCAGAAGATCGATTGGCTTTTTTCCGTCATCACGGGGAAAAAACACACAGACCACGGAAATACTGGAAGGAGCGTTTCCTCCCTGTGTCTTTTTAATGGGGTTTCACACTGAATATGCTCATCAAAAAAATACGCGTTCTTTTGGCCTGTTGCATGGTCGTTGGCTTCTGTTTCCTCTTCCTTGATCAAAGTGAGGGAAGCGTTGTCGCGCGCAAGCTTGCCTGGCTTGCCGACATTCAGCTTGTACCGGCCCTCCTTGCGGGAAGCCTTGGCATTGTCATAGCTCTCCTTGCCCTGACCCTTGTCTACGGACGCATCTACTGCTCCGTGATCTGCCCCCTAGGCCTTCTGCAGGATCTTTTACGCAGCCTTTCGAAAACTCGCAGGTATACTCCCCTCAAAGCGCAGCCTCTCATCCGCTACGCCTTCCTTCTGCTCTTTGTACTGGCCCTGCTGGCTGGACTTCCTGTGTTTTTTACCCTGCTTGAGCCCTACAGTGCTTTTGGCCGCATCGCAACCGCTCTGGGGCTTCCCTTGGCAGTGCTGAGCAACAACGGTCTTGATTTTCTGACCGGTGGAAACAGCCTGCTTTTTGTGCCGAAAACCGTTTTTATGCAGGGTATTGCCACTGTGGCCGTTGCCATTGTGACGCTACTCATCCTTTTGTGGTGTACGTTAACCTACGGACGCATCTGGTGCTCTCTGATCTGCCCTGTGGGCACCTTTCTGGGATTGCTGTCACGCTGGTCCCTGTTTCGTCCTCGCATTGATGCCAAGACCTGCACATCCTGCGGTGCCTGTGCCCGTAGCTGCAAAACAGGCTGCATAGATGCTGAACAGGGGATTGTTGATGCCTCCCGCTGTGTTGCCTGCTACAATTGCCTTGATGCCTGCAAATTCTCGGCTCTGCATCTACGTCCTACGCATACCGAAACAAAGCCTGTTTCTGCGGAAAGACGTGCTTTTCTGGGAGCTCTTGGCTTCTGCGCTCTGAGCAAACTTGCCGATACGCCTGCCTATGCGGCCTCTTCAGAAAAAAGTGAAGCAGAAATTCTCCACCGCAGGTATAAAGAACGCAGATTCAGCCAAGTTCCCCTTTTGCCTGCGGGAGCACAAAGTCAAAACCACTTCACACAAAAGTGCACCGGCTGTCAGCTCTGTGTTTCACGCTGTCCGTCCCATGTTCTCATCTCACAAGATCGGGGTTTGGGGCTTCTACAGCCAGAAATGAGCTTTGCCCACGGCTTCTGCCGTGTCGACTGTGTACGTTGTTCAGAAATATGCCCCACAGATGCCATACGGCCCATCAGCAAGGAGGAAAAAAGCTCCATTCAGATTGGTCGGGCGCAAATCGACCTGAGCCTCTGTGTGGTCACAACCGATCATGTCTCATGCAATGCCTGTCAACGCAACTGCCCAACTGGTGCCGTATCCCTGGTGGGAGAACGTGAACTGCCCTCTGTTCATGCGGAAAAATGCATTGGCTGCGGCGCCTGCGAATTCTACTGTCCGGCAAGACCTCAGGCAGCCATCAGAGTTGAAGCAAATCACCAGCATCACAACATCTGAATGGACAAAAATATGGAAGTTTGCAGAGTTCCTTAAGATCCTCACCGTCCTCGGAAAAATCTAGGAAATACGTCCGTAAAGAAGCTCCCGTCGTACCTTGTGCAGAAGCCAAAATCTGTGCAAATGGTGCCATGGCAACAGAGGTGTAGCGCAGCAACTCATATGATGGTCCATTGCCAAGGACCTATACTGAGAGCTTGAGACATGTGTTTTGCAGCCCTTCCCAGCCTCAAGGTTGTTGCTTGGATCTCCCCTTTCAGGTAGGCCATTCTCTTGAGGGCATTTTTGACCAACCTTGCCAAGTCAAATTGCATTAGCGGCGATGCCATCTTGCGCCTTCTTTATGACCGTGGCATTCTGCTGCTGGAATTGGGGGTGGTGTTATGAGTATGACAACCACACGACATGTCGCTGATTACTTTCTCGCCAAAGCACGCCCCGAAGTCGGTGATGTTATTACCCATTTAAAGCTACAGAAGCTCTGCTACTACGCACAGGGCTTTCATCTCGCTCTTTTCGGAACCCCTCTTTTTAACGACAAGATAGAAGCGTGGGATCATGGCCCTGTTGTCTCTGATTTGTATCAGGACTTCAAGTCTTACAATGCCAATCCTATACCGCCTGTCGATCCAAAAGTTGCCGCTGAAGGATTCAACAAAGAAGATATGGAGTTTCTAGACGACATCTGGCTCGAATACGGGCAGTTTTCTGCGTGGAAGTTGAGGACTCTCTCATAGCGAGCCACCGTGGCAAGACGCTTATCCTGGCGGCACCATTACTCAAGAGGCTATGGAAAAATTTTTCAAGACCCAGGTGACAGAATGACCTTAAAGGGCAGGGCGGAACAAGCGGTCAACAGAATTGCCCCAACAAATCTTAATGTTAATCGATCCAATATGGATCGTAGACCAAAATTCTCTTTAAAATATCTAACCAAGAAATTCTCACTGGATAAGTGTAGCAAGGAAGAAAAAGCAGCCTTTGCCGATAAATTGCATGAAATGTCTCAACAGGTATGGTCGCAAATTTTTCAAGGCGCACGTCACAGCAATGGTTTTGAAAAGCTGGGGAAGGGCAAGGATCTTGCTTGGATTCAGGATATTTTCAAAGATAAAAATATCATTGCTTTCAGGTTTGCCGGTTTAAAGGCCATGATTGGTTTTATTGACAACGAGATCCTGTATATCCCCGGATTGGATCGAAACTTTACGGCCTACAAACACTAGGCGTTTCATCCAACGGCAACAGCAGCCACCCCAGCCATAAGACTTTAGCCCCTCTTCGGAGGGGTTTTCTCTTGATATTTCCCCGAATTTGTGGCGTTTACCCGGCAGGACAGAAGAACAAACATGAAAAAGATAATTATATCAGTATGTTTGCTCCTTTGCTTTCTGTTCACCTACCGCTACTGCTTCTACCTGCATGTACAAGCATCGCGGACACAAGCCATCGCCACAGTTCTGGCGTCTCCAACACAGCTCGGCAATTTTTATCAGGTGCAAGCATTTTTCAGCAATGGCAGCTGGAAGACTTGGAGATAGGAGCTCAGAATCTCATCAACTTCAAGGGGAAAAAAGTCTTTGCCATCAAGACATCATGGGCAACGATGTTGAAACGCTCGGGCATTACCAGACGTATTCGCCCGTATGACCTCAGACATGCTTTT
>JAFXOX010000085.1 GCA_017528345.1 Desulfovibrio sp. | reverse complement strand
TTTTATCAGATGGTGACAATGTTCGATATATCGGTGGATCAGTTCTTTTATCCAGACATGAGCGCAGATGACGCTTGCAAAAAGCGCATCAATATCATGCTCAACTCTATGGACGAAAAGGACTTGCGGTTGGTGGAAACCATTATCCGCTCAATTAAAGAAGCGAAAGAAACGGAGGAAGCGTAAGGAAAGGCGCGGCCTCCGTTTTTTCGTGGGGTTTCCGGGGGTGCGCGTTAGCGGCAAGCAATGCAAGTGTATGGACACTTGCTTTTTTGCGCCCCCACCGGGGCGGCAAAAATGCTTGTTGGGGTTGCTCCCCAAACCCGCTGTACTTCTGGCCACCGTGGCCAGAAGCACTCTTGTCTGTGTCACAGTCCTATCGGGTCTGTTCCTTATTGCGCTGGCCGTCCGTCAGGCCGCGCAGATGATCCACGCTGCCCTTGACCGCCACCAGCTCCCGCATCTCCTGTTGGGCCTTGCGGTAGTCGGCGTAAAGGGCTTTTTTCTTTTCCGTCAGTTCACAGCGGGACTTTTTGAGTGCGTCCATTTTGGGGAGCTTGGCCCCACCCAAAAGCTCACCCAGCGCGGCCTTGGCCGCCCGGCAGTCGGCAAGCTCGGCCTCATGTGCGGCAAGATATTTCTTGCTGTACCGGGCCGCCTTGTAGCCATCGAACACGGGCCGGGTCTTGGCGTAGCTCACCACAGCAGCCATAAGATCGGATACCTTGGACAGCTCGGCCTCGGTCTGCTGAATCTCTCCGGCCAGCGCATGAAAGCGATCCGTGGCCGCCTCGGTCTTGGCCGCCAGCTCGTCGTATTCCATCAGATTGTTTTCTTTCAGAAATTGCAGGGCGGCGGCCATCTGTTTCAAGTTGTAGACCTTGGCCCACCGCTCATAGGCCGGGCCTTTGCCGTGGCTCATGCGTTCCTGAATGTCGATCAGCAGATTGACCCGCTGGGGCGCGGGACGTGAGCCATGCCTGGGCTCGGCCTTGCGGGTGGGAGACTTGCCCTCAATGACAGCCTGAACATCCTCCGGGCCGTAGCCGTCCCCCAGCGTGGATGCCCGGAAACGGGTTGCCCGCTCCTGTCCTGGCACTCGGAACGAGATCACGCCGCCCCGCCCGCGCTTCACCTGAATACCCGCCTGTTCCATGCGCCGCAGAAAGTCGGGAAAATCGGCGGGGCGCTCGGTCAGGGCCGTGTCAATGGCAAGGCGTATCTGCTCCTTATAGGAGAGCTTTTGATCCCCGCCCAGCCATTGCCCATAGTGCAGAAAGCGGCCCTTGCTGTGGAGTTTGGGGTTGGAAATGACGGACAGATCGTGCTCCAGACACACCCGGTCAGAGAGCCGCCGCAGGGCAAAGGTGGAGCCGATGAAGTTGCGGAACTTCCGGGAGCGGTCATAAGCCGTGGAGTTGTAGTAAATGTGGTTGTGAATATGATCCTTGTCTATATGGGTGCAGACAAAGAATTGATATTTTCCCTTTGTCCAGCGCATCGCCGTTTCGTAGCCGATGTGGTTAGCCTCCTCCGCCGTCACCTCGCCCTGCGGGAACGCCTGACGGATCTGGTAGCACAGCGCGCCGCGCTCGGCCTTGCGGTCTGTTTCCCCCTCATACTGATTTTTTACCACCATAAACTCTGCGTGGGCCGTGGCGGGATCACAGAGGTAGGAGGACACCGCCCCCAGCTTCTCCGGGTTCAGGCCGTAGTCGAAGCGGTCTTTCAGACTTTGCAGAGCCGTCCGCTTGGCGGCCTGCTTATGGGGTTTGATATAGGTTGTGGCCGTGGGCGGCCCTCCTCTCTAATGTGGCAAACGGCGGCTGTGGTTAGCCGCCGTTTCTGCATCTTCTGGCCACCGTGACCAGAAGTATCAGCCTGTGATGAAGCCCCGCAAGGCGTAGTTGAGATCGTCCAGCTTGCCCAGCAGCCACCCGGCAAGAGCCGGCAGACCAAAGGGCGAAATGGCAAAGGCCATGATCAGCCCGGCGACGCCTGTTTGCATATCGCCCTCCCAAACAATAATCAGCACACTCAGGATGCCCAGCAGAGAAGCGGGGATCGACAGAACGCCAGCGGAAAGACTCAGCAGGAACGAGAGCGCAGCCACAAGCAGGGTCAGCACCAGCACGAAAGGAGCGGCGATGATTTTCAGAATGATCCGCATTGGATTTACCTCCTATTTCCTGTATATGTCTATTATAACTCTGAAAAAATCGGCACTCAAGGATGCTTCACTTTCACCTGTTACTGCCTTTGAAATCACAGGCTATGATTGTGTGAAATGATATGATATACTTATAGTAATTCAACAAATTCAAATTTGAGGAGGAAAGAAAATGTTACGGCCAAAAGAAGTAGTATGCAAATGGGTAGATGCTTTTAATAATCACGATGTAGAAGCAATCGTAAGCCTGTACCATGACAATGCAACCAATCATCAGGTGACAAATGCCCCCGTGATTGGGATAGACGCAATCAAAGAAATGTTTACAACAGAATTTGCCACCGCCGATATGGTAGCCATTGTAGAGAATATCTTTGAAGATGGGCAATGGGCAATTTTAGAATGGAAAGATCCATTGGGATTGCGTGGCTGTGGATTTTTCCAAGTTGTAAATGGTAAAATCCTGTTTCAGAGAGGATATTGGGATAAGCTATCTTTTTTGAAGCAACATAATTTGCCGATTGAATAAATGCACAAATCCAAAATTTAAATGGGTGAATATAGATGAAACAAGGAAGAATTGTTATAATTACTGGTTCGCCGGGAACGGGAAAAACCACAATATCAGCTATCGTTGCAAGCGAATCCAGTATGGAAAAATCTGTACATATGCACACAGATGACTTTTATCATTATCTTAGCAAAGGAGGAATTCCACCACATTTGCCCGAATCGAATGAGTAAAATTTTTTTGTGGACTGAATTACCACAGTACGACAGCATTGACTTAAAATCGTATTCTTTACTCACTGACCTTTGTTTTTCGGTCGAAATCTCTCAAAACGGGCAATACAAATACCAACATAGATACTGCAATAATTCCAATCCCGCAGAGTAAGAACCATTTTTCTACTCCAATTTGTTCCGCAAAAATGCCCGAACACAGCAGCCCCATAGGCATGGCAAAGGAAATAACACTGCTCAGCATTGCAAATACTCGCCCCAAATATTCCGGAGCGATTCTCTCCTGAATCAGTGCGTTCTGCACACCGTAGAAAGGGGAGGTTAGCCCCATAGCCACACAGCAGACAGCAAAAGCTGGGAATGCACTGGATGGCAGCAATCCAGAAACCGCAATGCTTACACCCATCACAAGGATAGATAGACCGATGGAGAGAATACGGTTCTTGAAGCCGCCCCAAATGCTAAGCAAAATACCTCCAGCCAACATTCCGCCTGCAAATGCAATTTCCGCAATAGAAGCATGAACGGGTGTGCCGTTAAAATAGCTCATACTCATAAGGGGGAACAATGCTGCAATTGGCATGAAGAAGAACATATAGGCTGTTCCAATCCATAGTAATGCGAACAGGGGCTTATTTTCCTTCAAGACCCGGTATCCGTCATTCATATCCTGTAAAAACCGGGCCTTTCTTTCACTCTTCTGCACCGGGGGATTGGGGATAGGCAGAAGTGCAACGATGCCACAAGCCAAAACCGCTCCCGCAATATCCAACATAATGATATAGCTGAGGGGCCAAACGCTGTAAAGAGCAGCAGCAGCGGCCGGACTGATAAGGGACACGACTGCCGACATAGTCTGAGTATATCCAGCGCATTTTGTAAGTTGCTCCTGTGGAACCATCAGTGGTGTCACCGCACTGGAAGCTGGAGTGTGATAGGCATTTCCGATGCTGCGGATAAAGAGAACCAGCATGATAATCCAGATGGGCGGATCGATAAATACAGCAACCACCGCCAACAGCCCTCCTGCGGCTGCGATCAAAAGGTCTGCACCAATCATCACTTTTTTTCTACTGTGACGGTCAACAAATGCACCGGCAAATGGGCCAAGAATGGCCTGCGGGATAAACCCGACGAAGGTAGCAGCGGATAAGACCATAGCAGAATTAGTTTTTGCGGTCAGATAGAAGATGATTGCCATCTGCAAAATTCCGCTGGTAAGCAGGGAGATGCCCTGTCCTGCCAGAATGGTAAGGTATCTTTTTTTCCAAGTATTCATTTTAATATGACCTCCTGTTTTTTATTGCATAACTTCTTTTCTGCAACAAAAAGCAGGTAAATGCTCCACAACGGGCATTTACCTGCATCACAAAAGGCACGACAAAACAGACGATATGATGGTGTCATCATATCGCAACTGGCTCATGTGTTTATCTGTACGCACGACAAAAAAGCCCCACAATGTGGAACGGGAAACCGACTTTTTGTTGTTTGTTAGCGTACAAAAATTAACACACGTAAGCCTCCTCTCAATTCATATTCCAAATTATTGTACCCGCTTTTTCACCTAATGTCAAGAATCATCCAGCATCGGTATATCTAAAAGTCACGGCATCATTTTGGTGCCGTGATGTTTGGCCCAGTTACCCGCCACTTTCTTTTAAAGGCTCCTTTCTGCGTAAATTTCCACAGATTCGATTTCCGTTTAGGTCACTGTCTAATGAGCACACGCCGAATCAGCCGTCGTTTGTTGTATTTCTGGCCACCACGACCAGAAGTAGGGACAGCCGGGGAACGGCGCGGGGCCGTTCCCCTTGTGTCAGAGCGTCAGGATGGCGGAGAGCTGAGCCAGCAGATCGGACAGAGGCCCCCACAGGTCGGCATAGTCCTTTTGAAGCTGTTTTAGCTCATCCGGGTAAAAGCCGCCGTAGCTGTTGGCGTGGATCGCCGCCTGATTGAGATTGTTTGCACAGCGCCGCTGGAGGGAAACCAGCTCCTTGACCGGGGAAAGGTCAACGTGGAGCACATAACCGCCCAGCGCCATTTTTCGGATATAGGCGCTCATGTTGCGGATGCCCGCCTCCGCCATGCGCTCCTGAATGGTTTCCAGCTCATCGGGGCGCACCCATATATTGATCGGCACATTGCGGACGCGCTTCTTGGTCAACGATCCTCACGCTCCCGGCTCCGCTTGGGGCGGGGCGGCTCCTTTACCTTGTCCAGCGGCTTTTCCCGTTCCGGGGGTTGAATGGGCAGATTGTTGTTCAGGCCGTCAATGTGGTTGTAATTCTGCTCCACAGACAGCTCTGCGTTTTTGGTATGTTCCATGATACCTCCTATCTGTCCCCCTTGTCGGGGACGTTCCTTTTCGAAGCCGTCTGGCCCCGGTCGGCCTCGGCCAGCTTTGCGGCCTCCTGCATCTGCTGGGCAATGGGGCGGGGTGTGACTTCCCGCTGCCCATACAGCCGCTTGTGGTCAGCCACACGGGAATTAAAGTCCAGCTCAGCGGTGGCCTTGTCCGCGTGGTAATGGCCCCAAAAGTAGGAACGGCCCCTGTCCGTGTCATTGAATTGCCATGTCACAAACGGGGCCGGGGCCTTTGGGTTTTCGCCCAGCGCAAAGCCGCTCCCACCCTCAAAGAGAACGGATCGCCGTATGGTATAGCCAGCGTTTTTCTCCACGGTTGTCTCCTTTCAAAATGTTAGCAGTATCGGGCCAAAATGGGGTGGGCCATGAAAACATACGGCCCACCCCAAAAGTGGCCCCGGAAAGCCCTGTAATCACGGGCTTTTTTGAGGGCCAAATGCTCACACATCAGCCCCGGTATTTCCGCATATATCCCCGCTGTTTTTTCAGCCTCGCGGCCTTGGAACAGACCGGAGAGCAATAGCGTGTGCGGCCATCCGGGAGAAAGACCCTGCCGCAGACGGGGCAAATCCGGGTTTCCGGGGCCGGGCCATCCTGCGTCAGAGTGGCCTCCAGCATAGGATCAAGGGGCAGAACG
>JAFXOX010000007.1 GCA_017528345.1 Desulfovibrio sp. | reverse complement strand
GTGGGCGTGGGCACCGTGATGGCTGCCAAAGAGGTGATGATCCTGGTGAACGGACACGCCAAGTGCCGCGCCCTACAGGCTGCCGTGGAGGGAAGCGTGAACCACATGTGGACCATCAGCGCCCTGCAGATGCACCAGCACGGCATCATCGTGGCCGACGACGCCGCTTGCGAAGAACTGAAGGTGGGCACCTACCGCTACTTCAAGGACATAGAGCGCCAGAACCTGCTCTAACCTTTCTGATGGCGACACCATCTGGCCACCATCGATTTCATAAATTTGTGATTTATAAACGGCGCAGCCCTTCCCCAACAATGAGGGGAAGGGCTGCGCTTCGTTTTTCGGCTCGCATATTCTTGCACATTTTTTATTTTTTATCATTACACTGGCGAGACCATCCCGATAATTAAAATATATTAAAACGGATGCCTCCCAAAAACGGCTAAAGACCCTCATATTTCGAAAATTTTCCACGAGAAAACTTTTGGCCGAAAATACGCGAGTTTTGAGAGGGTTTATCAAATAACTGGCTTTCAAATGGTTAGTCTCAATATGCCGCAAAAACTCCTTCGGTGGCTCGAAAAAGTCAACGCCGAAAAAAAAATTGGCGTTGCCGTTTTCTGATAGGGCGTGCTTGTGGAAACGAAAATCGGCCCAAAATTCGTCTAAAATACTGCACAAAACCGCCCTGGCTGTGCAAAATTCGCCTTGAAAGTCCTTTTCCCCTCGCCCCTCAACCCTGCACAAACCGCCGAAAGTGTGCATCCTCCGTTCCAGAATGAAATTTTGGCGTATAGCTCATTTTGCAGGATGATTTTGAGTGGTTGGTATTCTATAGCTCAAATTGCAGGATGACATTTGTTGCTGTTTCCTTGGCCATCTGCTTTGGAATTCCTACCTTTGTGCCGCAGTCTGAAGCATAGTGGAGCTCTGCTGGGGAGCAACTCCATGAGGAATAGGGCTGTGATGCAATCACGCATACAGTAGTTGGATGAGAACCGCATGTGGTGTGCGGCTCTCATTCTGCTTTCAAACATGCGAATTGCCTTCCAATGCCAAGAAAAACCCAGAAATGAACCGCTTGCGGTTCCCCGTCGTCAGCCCGCTATGGTTGTTCAGGTTCTTCTTCAAGTCAGTGAACGTACCTTCAATCTTGTTGTTCGT
The DNA here is from genome assembly GCA_017528345.1 of Desulfovibrio sp. Lineage (GTDB taxonomy): Bacteria > Desulfobacterota > Desulfovibrionia > Desulfovibrionales > Desulfovibrionaceae > Desulfovibrio. The sequence continues at coordinate 893 of JAFXOX010000007.1, read as the reverse complement.
GTTTGGCATTCCCTTGCAGTCCTCCCGTTGGAAAGTGAACAGATAAGGAAGGTAGAAGTTCAGGCTGTTCATAGCTGCCCTTAGGCGCTGGTGCGTGTAATGCATCTTCCCGTCTTTGTGTAGGCTCTTATGGCCAATCGTGTCCTTCCACTTCACCTTCCAGTCCTGGTAGTCCTTCTTGAAGTCTGCCTCGTCGCATCTGTGAAGCCTGCCAACCAAATCTCTCAAATCTCTTGCAGCTAACAGCTTGGGATTCAACGTAAGATAGCGCCTGACAATCTGCTTCATGTGGAACTGGCACATCTGTGTCGGGGTGTCGGAAAAGGTCTTGAACAGGCTCTGCTTGCCGTCTATGATCAGCCCACGTATGGAGTATCCACGATCCCTTATGCTGCTCACTGCATCCTCGTAGTCCTTCACCGTCTCACTCCTCACAAAGGCCATGTAAAGGGGCCTGCCAGTCTGGTCGTCCAGTGCCAGCAGGACCCCGAAGCTGCGTCCCCAGTAGGTCACATCCAAATGCACGAATCCCCCACCTGACAAGGGCGGCTGTACCCACTCACGCTTGATGCCATACAGCCTGCGTTTGACAGTGGCTACACTCATGCCGAAGCGCACAGAAAGCTCTTTGATGGTCTGCTTCCCTTGCTGATAAGCATTCCACAAATCCTCTTCGCTGGTCGCCGTTCCGGCACGGAACTGGTAACCGCATTCCTGACATTTATACAACTGTACGCCATTGCGCACACCATTCTTCACCGTATGGGAAGAACCACATACCTCGCATCTCTTCTTGTTCATTCTAACTTTGCATTTGGGTTTTTGAAATGCCCGCAAAGTTAGTGGTTATCGTGGACGAAGGCATGTCACATCCTGCAAAATGAGCTATTGAG